>DATFYE010000027.1:0-91270 GCA_035315185.1 Syntrophorhabdales bacterium
GAGCGGTGCGCAGTGTGGGGCGCATGCCGAGGACTGTCTGAGCGGTAAGCCTGCTGTCGACAGCAGGCGTGCGCGAGTTCCACAGGCAAGCGGAAGGAGAACTTAGAACGGGTGAGAGACGGAGCACTAGCAAGCGAAGGAAATGGTTGAAGCCAAGCGCGGATTTTGACGATACCTAGAGACTAGACAGGAGGTGTGGCAATGATTTCCCTCAGGACACTGGAGTATAAAGATGATGGCACAGCACTCGAAGGCTATCTTGGCTTTGACGACGCGGTGAAGGTTAAGAAGCCTGGTGTGCTTGTTATCCATGACTGGATGGGAGTCGGGCCTTACGTGGAGAAGCGCGTGAGACAGCTTGCGGACCTGGGTTATGTTGCCCTCGCTGCTGATATCTACGGTAAAGGGGTCCGGCCGGCGAACATGGAAGATGCCGCTAATCTTGCCACGAGATACAAAGCGGACAGAGCCCTCATGCGGTCGCGCGCCCGCTCGGGTCTCAAAGCCTTACAGGATTTTACCGGTGTCGATACAAAACGTTTGGCCGCCATCGGTTACTGCTTCGGCGGTACAGGGGTCCTGGAACTTGCCCGAAGCGGCGCTGACATGGCGGGCTTTGTGAGCTTTCACGGTGGTCTGCAGACCCCGACTCCTGACGATGCCCGTAACATAAGGGGAAAGGTGCTGGTTCTGCACGGGGCAGATGATCCCCTCGTCCCGACGGATGAGGTGCTCGCCTTTGAGGAAGAGATGCGGAAAGCGCGAGTCGACTGGTACATGGTCATTTACGGTGACGCCGTACACAGTTTTACCAACCCTGCTGCCGGGGATGACCCGTCCCGAGGGGCTGCGTACAACGAGAAGGCGGACAAGCGCTCGTGGGATGCGATGAAGAACTTCTTTCAGGAGATCTTTGGGTGAAAAGCGTCTCACCCGTTCCCTTTCAGACCCTGAAATAAAAAGGCGATATACTGGTGGAGGGCATTCGACGCCAGTGAGCGCCGATCCGCATAGTGCCCGACGGCCCACAGCGCGGCGCCGAGCCCGGTGACGTAATGCGGGTTGTAGTCGCCTTGGTACAGGTCGCAGAGACCCTTTATGAGGAAGCGGCCAGCCAGCTTGCGACCTTCATGCGAAACAGTTAGGGGAACGATTATCTTGAGAACGGCCTGTGTGTCGAGCGCTGAGAAGGCTTCATAGAAGGAACCGTAGCCGGGCTCAATGCGTCGACTCGGAGCCTCAATAGATACCTCCCGTGATTCCTTGTCTCCCATCCAGTCGAGCCATGATGCAACGAGGTGCTCGTACTCCTCTCTGCTGAAGAGCCCGCGTGCACGCTCGATTGCGTACAGTGTGATTGTGTGGTGAATGTCGATGAAGGACGAGCCGGTCGTCGAACGCAGAATGAAATCGGACATGGCTTTCTCAAGGGCCTGCGGCGATTTGCGAAAAGAAGGAGTCGTATCAAATCGTCCTTTGATGAAATAGTCTGCGAGAAGGACGAGCGCAGGCCACGGGTCCTGGTCCTGCCGCACCAGCACCTCCTGAAGGATAAAAACAGTGCAGGAGAGAGAGTGGCCGAGCGACTCGACAAGATAGCCGCTTCCGATGAGAAGCAGTCTGCGCGCGAGCTCTCGTGCTCCGTGCTGACGCAGGTATGCAGCGAAACAGGAGGCGGCTGTCTGTGCATCCCGAGACCTGATGGCTTCTTCGATCTTGCTGAAGGGCATCGACGCACCGTCGCCTTCAGTCTCAGGAACCGGGCGTAGGTGTAGTTCGAGCTTTTGCCTGCGTGCATATTCCATCGATTCCATGTAAAGCAGTCCGGGAATATCTTCTAACTCCATGTAAGGACGCAGCTCCCGGCAGATAGCGTACATTTTGGGCAGATGCGGATTGATGAAAGGCGGGTTCAAGACCCTCTGCACTGCAGGGAAAAGACTGAGGTGTGCATTCCACGCATCCTCTCCTCTTGGCCCCTCCTGCCTGAGTTTAGAGACCGCAGTAACATCTGACTTCCCTATCGCGTTAAACAGATACTCTCCCCAGCCGGTCATAGCATCACACTTTAAGCTACCTTAATACTGCAAGAGGTGGGTGTCAACTTTTCAGTTGTAAAGATGCAGAGGACGTGTTAATGCGTATTGGTCACCGTGATGACGAACCCTATTCTTTTAGGCTTATTCATACTTTGCTGCGTGCTCCTTCCTTGCGGCGGTCATGCCGATCTGTTGATCGGCGGCGAAACAACTTACACCATTCAGGAGGGAGACTCCCTGATTCTCATCGGCTCGAAGCTTGGAGTCAACTGGCAGACCATTGTCAGGGAAAACCAGGTAGAACTCGACAAACCCCTCAAGATAGGCCGCACGCTGAAGGTGAACACGAGAAAGATCGTTCCAAGAGTTACGGAATCGGGCATCATCGTGAATATACCGGACAGGATGCTCTACTACTTCAAGGAGGGGAAGCTGGCTTCTGCTTTCCCAGTTGGTCTTGGCAGACCAGACTGGGAAACGCCGACCGGCGCCTTCACCATAAGAGGCAGAGAACGGAATCCAACCTGGCACGTGCCCGCGTCAATCCGGGAAGAGATGGAAACAAAGGGAGAGGCTCTAGTAACAACGGTTCCGCCCGGTCCTGACAACCCTCTGGGTCGGTACGCCCTCCAGACATCGATTCCGGGAGTGCTGCTGCACGAAACCATCTGGCCTACCAGCGTCTACCGGTTCAGAAGCCACGCCTGCATAAGGATTATGGCGGACAACATGGAAAAGTTCTTTCAAAGCGTAAAGGTCGGCACCGGAGGGGAGCTCATCTATGAACCTGTGAAGGTTGCACTGACGGACAACGGAAGAATCCTTCTCGAGGTGCACCGGGATATTTACAAAAAGTTTTCATCACTCGACTCTGAGGTGAGGAAGCTTCTGGATAAGCGCGGGTTGTCCGGAAAAGTGAACTGGGAAAAAGTAAACAAGGTATTGCAGGAAAAGCCGGACACAGCAGAAGACATTACCTCGTGACTCCAGGGTGTTGTCAAGACTGATCAATGAAGATCCTGGTGACAGGCGCTCTCCCTCATGAATTGAGGCCGTTTCTGAAGCATCTGAAACCGCAGAGACAACTGCGAGCGGGTGCGTTCCGGGTCACTCAGACAACCTATCTTTCTCACGAAATCATGCTGGCTGTAACCGGCATCGGGATCCAGAATGCCGAAGAGGCGGTCAGATCGGTTCTGGACGCGTTCAACGCTGACTTCCTCCTGTCCATCGGGTTTGCCGGCGCGCTCTCTGAGGGGGTGCGTATTGGCGATCTTGTTGCGGCTACAAGCGTGTCTCTCGTTTCCGCAAATTCGATAAAGAAGATCGTCCAGATTCCTGATGAGCGCCGACTGCGCGACGTGCTCGGTGGGAACGTGGGCGCGCGTGCCGCGAGTTTCTTCACTCTGGAAAAATTGATGGAGAAAAAAGCGGTCAGGCACTTTGTGCCAGGCGACGCCGCCCATCCTGTGTGCGAAATGGAAACGTTTCCACTGGCTGTAATTGCCCTGGAGAAACAGATACCATTTCTCGCCGTCCGGTCGATTACAGACCTTGCAGACGAAGAGATTCCGCCTGAGTTCGTTGAATTAGCCGATCGCTCCGGCCGCCATCAGTTTGTACGGGCAGCAGGTCTGCTGCTTCGCAAGCCGCGACTCATCCCGATGGCGGTAAAGGTTGCTTTGCGCTCTGGCAAAGCCGCGAAACACCTCTGGCTAGCGTTCGACGCCCTCGCGCACGCGCTCTGATACCAAACAGGACAATCCGTATCACACAGAGCCCGCAGAGGGCCACCCGCGTAGTAACAGTTTGCTTGCTCGCGGGTACCCGGCAGAGCTTGGATGAGGACCATTCCGGGCAACCCCCGTCCGGCTTCGCCGGAAGGGGAGGTTCTAGGCATTCCTTCGCGGAGCGACGCGAGGTGCCCTGATGTGCAGCCTTCTCTCACATCAGGGCACGGAATATAGTCCCTAAGGGTTCTTCTCTGCGAACTCTGTGGGCTCTGTGTGAGACAAAGTCGTGCCGGGGAAATCGGCGAGGTGGGCTTCTACGGCGCATGCCGCAGCGCCACGGTTGAGATTCGCTTTCAGCAAGAAACAGAGAAACAGGACCTGCGCGAGGACAACAAAAACGCCTACCCATGCGAGTCCGTACTGTCTGATCGAAAAGGTAACGGACAAATTAAAGAGGAGCACGCCGAAGTAAAGGGAAGGACCGATCACGTAACACCATATGAATCTTCGTCCGTACCAGTCCACTGCTCGCTTCTTTTCCATGAACCTGTCCATGGTCTGAAGCACCCAGATCAGGACGAATCCGACGAGAAACCATCCGACAAAATTGGCTATGGGAACGCCGAAATAGAGGCCGGGTTCCGGGTACCCGTAAATCTGACCGAGGAACCATCTATCACCCCTCAACGCCACAGGGTCGATGATTACGTCGAGCAATACAAAGAAAAGCGCTCCGAGAAGTCTTGCTTCCCGGGAATATCTGATCTTTTTCGTCTCCAGAAGATAGAGCGTCGGGCCCGTACGCAGAACAGGCGAGGCAGCCGCGAGCGCCATCGAGTAGCTCGCCCACGCAAGGAACACGAAGCTCATCGAGTCCATGAAGGGAACACCCATGAACCACAGCTCTTTGCCCTTGGTCGTGTCGATGTAGTAATACGATCCGAACGGGATGCCGTTATGGATGGAAGAGAATTCTGAAAGCCATGCAACGAGATAACCGGCGATGGCAAAGAGTAGGGCTCTCTTAACTCCCATGTGCATGGAGCAGCCGAAGAGGTAGGTGAGAAAAAAGAGGACGAAATAGGGCCTCATTAGAATGGTATTGATGATCTGCCAAGGGATCGATTCTGTCCCGGACATCCAGGGCATCCAGAACATCAACGCGGACACCTGAAGTTCCAGAGGGCAAGCCTGAGGAGGTCGCGCGGATTCGAAAAAGCATTTCTCATGGCCGTGGCTTCAAATCCGCTGTGTACCATGCAGTTCCGGCACCTCGGATCCTCGCCTGACTCATATTTCTGCCAATCTGTCTTTTTCATCAACTCCTTGAACGACTCGCAGTACGCGTCCGTTATCAGGTAGCACGGCGATTTCCACCCCAAAGGGTTTCGTGTCGGGTTGCCCCACGGCGTGCAACGCATATGCCTTGTGCCCTGCAGGAAGTCGATGTACATGGGCGTGCTCATGAAGGGGTACCTGTCGAATAGATGCTTCATGCGCATGAACTTTTCAGCAGCCTCTTCCCTGGTCAAGAATATGTTCTCCGCTACGCTCTGATAGGTGAACGCCGGAGAAATCAGGATGCCGTCTATATTGATACTCGTGAGCAGCGCAAAGAGCTGCTCCAACTCTTCGGTGTCCGCGTATTTGTAGACGGATGTGTTGGTACAGACCCTGAAACCCTTCTCCTTTGCTTTCCTGATAGCCTCAATAGCTGTTTGGAATGTCCCGCTCCGACCGGCTATACGGTCGTGCGTCTGCTCCATGCCGTCGAGATGGAAGTTGAGGCTTAGACGTGGGTGCGGGCGAAAATCCTCGACGAGCGACCGTGCCAGAAGGCCATTGGTGCAAAGATAGACATATCGCTGCATGCGAAGCAGTTTTTCAACAAGTGAACCAACCTGCTCATACAAGAGCGGCTCGCCCCCGGTCACCGTAACCACCGGGGCGCCTGATTCCCCTGCAGCGTCGACGCACTCGTCCAGGGAAAGGTCGCGCATGTGTGTTTCAGCGTTGAGCCTTATCCTGTCGCAGCCTGCGCAGGCAAGGTTGCACCGGTGCGTGGGTTCGAGCATCAGTACCAGAGGGAATCTTTTTCCTCCCCTGAGGCTGTTTTTTATAAAGGAAAGTGCAAGCGACTTGTACAGACCGGCTGGAAAACGCATAGCAGAACGGGCTATGGCACTCGATCAATCATCGATCTTGCCTCTCTTTTCTCGGCAAGAAAGCGCAAAGCCGCATCCAGCTCCTCAATCGGCAACTGGGTGTTCTTGCATGGACCCTGGGGTCGCCTGTTCGGTATCGCAAGGACCGGTATTCTTTCGGCCACGTCTTTGAGCCCGCTGATCAAGTCTCTCTCGCATGCAATCGCCAGTATCACGGTTGGCCGGTGCTCCTGTATCGCCTTTCTGGCCTCTTCTCCGCCTGACGCTGTCACGGTCTTTGCCTCGGTCCCGCCGAGCCTGTCGAGAATCTGGCTCCTCGTGGCCCTTTCCAGGCATCTCGGCAGGAGAACCAGGAGCCTCTCGGCACTGAGACGATCGGGAGAAGCTTTCAGCACGCTATTGTGCACCTTGATAAAGGAATTGGAGACCCTGTCCCTGCTTATGCCGAACTTCCTTCCCAGCCAGACGCTCTTCGGAAGCAGTGCAAGCAGGGTCCTCTCCGTCAAGACATAGGGCAGCAATGACTTTCTGAATTTGGCCACGGAAATGGCCTCGGCCGCGACCATCATCAGGATAAGAATTGAGAATCCCTCGACGCACCATTCCAGCGCGACGGAAACTGCGGGGATAACCTGCTCGATCCTTGGCTTCACCAGATACCAGCCCACATTGAGTAACACAATAAGGAAGAAGAATATGACTCCGGCCAGTATGAGAAATGTGGCCGTTGACTCGTTTGCCTCGGTTTCGGCCGGTCCGGCATCGCCTCTCCAATCTGTCCACTCGTCTCCCAGCTTCCTGTCTGCAGGCTTGGCCAGGTTGCCCTCTCGGGTATCAGGCATCTGCACCTCCCGAAAATCGATTCCTCACGTAGCCTCGTTCACAATACCAGTTGATCGCCTGTCCCATCGCCCTTTCAACCGAAGCCTGTGGTATCCCCAGACTCTGTACCGCCTTCGAGCAGTCGAAGTACATGTGATTCTTCGCCATCTTAACACCCGTTAGAGGAATCGTCGGAGCAGCATGTCTGATCCATGTGGAGACAGCCTCATCGACATAAGCAGCCAAGAGTACCGGCACGTAAGGGAGCTTCACACGCGGAGGCTTACGGTTGCTCATGCGGCCGAGGATGCCTAAAAACTCACCTAGGCTCATATTGCGGTTACCCAGAATGTAGCGTTCGCCGGGTTTACCGTGCTGTGACGCGAGCCAGTGGCCAAGGCCTACCTCACCGACGTCAACGAAGTTGAGACCTGTATCTATGAATGCCGGCATTCTGCCGTTGAGAAAGTCTACAATGATTTTTCCCGTCGGCGTTGGTTTTCTGTCCATGGACCCGACCGGTGTAGTGGGATTGACAATGACAACGGGAAGGCCTTTGCTGACGAATGCCTGCACTTGCTGCTCGGCAAGGAACTTGGACTTCTTGTAGTGACCAACCATGTCAGAGAGATCCACCGGTGTATCCTCGCAACACACAGCGTTTCGGCTCTTTTTCGGAACCAGGGTCCCTGCTGAACTGGTGTAGACAATCTTCTCCGTGCCTGCTTCCAGCGCCGCCTCCATCACGTTCACGGTGCCCCGAACGTTTGTCTCATACATAGTCCTGGGGTCCGGTACCCAGAGCCTGTAATCGGCGGCCACATGGTAAAGCTGCGCGCAGCCTTTGAGCGCCCTGCGCACTGACTCATAATCCCTGACGTCCCCCGTGACCAGTTCCACAGCAAGCCGTGAAAGGTCAGAAGTATCACTTCCTGCTCTCACCAGTGCGCGGACTTCAACCCCCTTTTCCTGCAAGGTCTTTGCCACGTGAAATCCCACGAACCCGGTGGCGCCCGTCACGAGAGCTTTCATGGTCCGTCTTCCTCAACGGTGAAGCGTGATATGAACTTCCCGAGCGCCATGAGCGGGAAGCAGTTTCTGTAATTGTGGTAGTTTATCATGAAGTATCTGGGAAAGCCCGTTGCGGTGAACTCAGGTTCATCCCACGTACCATCCGGCTTTTGCCGTTCGAGCAGAAAGGATATGCCTCGTGTCACCTCTTCGCACGCTTCTTCTCCGGCAGCGAGCAAGGCCATGATGACCCATGCTGTTTGCGATGGTGTGCTCTTTCCCTGCAATCTCAAGCGCGGGTCTTCGTAGGATTCACAGCATTCTCCCCAGCCGCCGTCTTCGTTTTGGTGACGCTTTAGTGTGGCAACCGCCTTCCTCACGTAAGGCGCGTCCATCTCTTCCCCTATTGAGCGAAGACCTTCGAGCACGGACCAGGTCCCGTAACCGTAGTTCACGCCCCATCTCCCCCACCAGAGACCGTCTTCCTCCTGTGTCTTTTTCAGGAATGCAAGTGCCTGTTGTACCTCGGCATCGTTTGGCCCGTAGCCGAACATGCCCAGCAATTCCAGAGCCCTTCCTGTCACGTCAGGGGTACTGGGGTCGAGCATCGCCTGGAGGTCTGCAAAAGGTATCTGGTTGGCGATCTCTTTATTATTGTCCGCGTCGAAGGCACTCCAGCCGCCATCTTTTCCCTGCATGCCGAGCACCCAGCGTAATCCCCACTCGAGCTTCTCCGTGCTGACAAGACCGCTTTTTCTGTAACGGTTCAGGAACATCATGACCACTGCAGTGTCGTCCACATCGGGTTGCCAGTCATTTTCAAACTCAAACGACCATCCGCCCGGCTCCAGGTTTGGTCTCTTCACGCTCCAGTCACCCTTTCTGAGAATCTGCTTGGAGGAAAGCCATCTGCAGGCTTTTGTCAGTGAGCTGCGATCTTCGTCTACCCCTGAGTGAAGCAGCGCAAGTGCGGTCAAGGCCGTGTCCCAGACCGGGGATACGCATGATTGAAGCAGAAGCTCATCCTCAGTTTCGATCGTGAACCTCTTGAGGGCCTCAAAGCCCTTCTGCACGGGTCCATGAGCGGGCCCGTCAACAGCGCCATAGCCCAGGCTGACGAGCGCCAACATCGAATTCACGATTGCAGGCTGTATGCCCAGCCAGTCACCGCGCTCCTCCTGATGCTCCAGCACCCATGTTTTGGCCATCTGCAGGGCTCGCTTCCTGAAGGGTCTCAAGCCGGTTGCTTCGACTGCCTTGATCAACTTGTCCAGGATGACAAAAAATCTTTTCCAGGAGAGGAACGGAGTCGGCCCGGTCGTGAGCGATGGCCGACGGTCAAAGGGGTTCTTGTACAGTTCCCGAATGGCCACATGTTCAGGAAGAGGTTTCACCGGCCTCAGATGGAGGAGTATTGAAAGAGGCACGACTGTACCCCTCGCCCAGGCAGACATATTGTAAATGTTAAGGGGCGCCCAGTGGGGAAGAAGCATTATCTCCACAGGCACCGAGGGCACGGCCTGCCAGCCCATCTGGCCAAAGAGGGCGAGAAAAACTTTTGTGAAAACCCTTGAGCGCTCGACACCACCTTGTGCAAGAATAAATTGCCGCGCTTTTTTCAGAGCAGGGTCTTCGGCTGAGAACCCCGCCAGTTTTAGCGCGAAATACGCCTCGACCGTGGTGCTCAAGTCGCCCTTTCCACCATAATGTATTGCCCACGTGCCGTCGTCTCTCTGATGGCGCAAAATATACCGTGCGATCCTTCTGTCCCGCTCCTCGTCTTTGATGCCGACGAAGTGAAAGAGCATCAGGTATTCTGCAGTTATGGTTACGTTCGACTCCAGTTCATACCACCAATAGCCATCCGGCTGCTGCTCAGCCACATAATAAGCCTGGGTCTTCCTGCAGGCCTGCGCGATCAGGTCGAACAGATCGCTACTGTGGGAAGGAGATACGCGTTCGCGAGCCGTCGAAGGCCGGATGGGCACTATCTTCATTTTCTCATCTCCTGGAGGCCTTGCGTGTCGATAGCCCCGAGAAGCTCGCTATAGCCTGTGCATGCTAAACCAAGTGATGCTGCGGCCTCGCGTATATTCACAGAAATCAACGCTTCGGTTTCCCGCCGACCGGCTTCCGTCGCAAGATCCGGGTGGGCATAAATCTCATTGGTAACGCCCCTGAGCAAAGGAAGAAGGTCACGAAAATATTTCTCATCGAGCTTCGATGCTCCGCCTTTCCTCGAAAGTCCCACGACGTAGGAGGCGGTTTTGAGCCCGTATTCAGACGCTATCTTCAGATTACGGACCGCCAGCATGCGGAACGCAGCCCACTCGGCCAACCTGCGAGCGCCAATCGACAGGCCGGCGCAGGCGAGTACTGCTAGAGATTCTCTCGGAATTCTTACCCAGGCTACCTGCCTTCTTGCGGCAGCCCTGCAGACGAGTTCGAAGATAGCGGGGTGCATGTGCAGGTGATGATGACCATCCACGTGGGTCGGTGAGATTCCTGCCTCCTGGAGGCGATTGAACTGCGCTTCGATCTCTGCCTCGATCTCGCACGTGAGCTGTCGCCTCAATCTCCAGTAACGCAACCCCGCACGCAAGGGGCTTTTTACGAACCAGCCCTCCCGGTCGATCAAACCCGGTATGTCAGAAGGCGCTAAGACCGCCCGGCCATCGCATAACGTAACGTGCAGACCTACGGAAAGTGCGGGACGGACGCGAGCCAACGTGGCTGCCTCTTCGAACGCGTCACCGCCGGCCATGAGGCTCGCGGCCGTCAAGAATCCCCGGTCAAATGCCCTGGCAACAGCACGGTTCACGAGGCTTGAACGGCCAAGATCATCCGCGACGACAACGAGATATCTGTCCCTTCGTTTTAGAGCTGTCCGGTTCATCATCTGGCTGTCATCTCTTTTCGTTTCGCAAGGAATGAAAAAAACTCTTTCCCTTCTCGCACCCTTCGACGGAAGAGATCCCTGTCCCGAAGCATCTCACCAAGTATCCTCAACACAGGTCGGGTGCGCAGGTAGAAGGCCCGGTAAAAACGATCCACAGCGCAGAACATTTCTTCAGATGATAGATTCCCGTACGAAAGAACGGAATCCTGAATCCCCTCTCGTACGAGCCGATCTCCTTCTTTGACCAGCCATCCTTCTTTTTTTGCCTGCTCGTAAAGCTCTGTACCCGGATACGGTGCGGCGAGAGAAACCTGCACGCTATAAGGGTCAATCTCACGAGCAAATCGGATGGTTTCTTCGATTGTTTGTGCACTCTCACCGGGTAATCCGAGCACAAAGGTCCCGTGTACCAGGATGCCCAACTCCTTGGCAGCTTTGACGAAGGCACGCGCCTGGTCGAGGCGCACACCTTTTCTGACGTTGTTGAGGATCTTCTGATTACCTGACTCAAATCCCACCACGAGAAGACGCAGCCCGTTCTCCTTAAGTACTTTGAGGGTCTCCTTCGGAACCGAGACCCTTGCATTGCACGACCACACGATGCCGAGACGGCCCATAAGTCGCGCTATCTCGAGGATGTGAGGATTGTCTGTAAAAGTGTCATCGTCAAAGAAATACTCCTTCGCCTGCGGAAACAGACGCTTCGCCCCCTGCATCTCCTCGTAAAGGTTTTGAGGAGTTCGGACCCTGTAAACGTGCCCTGAGATGGTTTGCGGCCACAAGCAAAAGGTGCAGCGTGACCGGCAGCCTCTGCCCGCGTAAAGAGACACGTAAGGATGCTGCAGATAACCTATGAAGTAATCTTCAGGCCTGAGGTCCCTCGCGTAAATTTCTGTGACGAAAGGAAGTGCATCTAGGTTCTCAATGAAAGGCCTCGGTGGAGTACGAAGTATGTTTCCGTTGGTGCGGTACGCTATCCCATTTACCCTTTCGAGAGGAGTGCCGTGCGCAATTTCGGCCACGGTGTAATCGAATTCGCCGATAGCGACGAAATCAACAGCTCTGGACTGCCGCAGGGTCTCTTCGGGCAGGACCGTGGGATGTGACCCGACGAACCCTACAAGGAGCTGCGGAAAATGATTCTTTAAGCTCTCGGCGACTTTGGCATCATTTGCCAGGGTAGGGGTACTGGTGTGAAGGATGATGAGGTCGTAGTCTCCCGCCAGTCGGACGACTTCGTCGAGGCCAATTCCCTGGGCCGACGCATCGAGCAAACGACTGCGCGCCAGCATTCCCGCTGGATAGGCCAACCATGTGGGATACCAGAATGACCGGATTTCGCGGCGCGCCTGATAGCGGGCGCCTGCACTACCATCAAATCCGTCAAATGACGGAGGATTCAAAAACAATGTCCGCACAACGTCCTCTGCTATGTAACTGTGGCCACAAATCTTCTAAGGATGAAGAAAGGGACGCGGAAGGCTGCTCCTTTCCATCTATCTATTCTTTACCTTATGGGCAACTTTGTCAAGCCATACCAAAGCGAGAGGACGAGAACGGCTCCGCGGGAATTGCGGGTGCGAAGGAATGATAGAGCCGGGACCTCTCGGGCAGGCAACTCGCGCAACTGGCTCAGAAGGCTCAGCGCTTTTTGCTCTTCTTGAGCTCCAGTTCCTGGTTGCAGCATACAAAGCTGCAAGGCCCACATTCGCAAGCGCTCGAGGGCTTGCCGCAGTCAACACACTCTTTCGTGATGGTGATTTCTATACCACAATCTTTGCAGTAGTAGACATCGCCCTTTTTCATTTCACGGCATTCCGGCATGATTATTACCTCCTCTCAGTAGACACCGCATGACGGTATAGTATAATAAGTATCAATAATCAGACTATGGGGATGTGTCAAGGATATACGAATTTTAGATGGCAAATGCGCGGGGAAACCAGGGCATAGATCGCACGATGCAATTCTGTCTGCGAGCAGCATGCACGGGGCGACTGGCATGAGAATTGCTGGTGCAGCAGAGATATCAGCGCAAGAAGGGGGTGGGATGCTTCAAAAGCAGTATAATGGTACTATAATAAGTCTTTAGAATCGGCCGCCTGAGTCGATAACTTGTAGAAATAGAAAGGAGAGGTGTGTATGGTGAAAAAGATGGTCACGTTTGTATTGCCCATCGTTGCGATGGTAGCCTGGGCCTTATTTCCCAATGTGGTCCGGGCCGATGTCGAGTGGAAGGTTCTCAAGAGCCTCGACCTGAAGGCAGCCCCGCTCGACGTAGCTCCTTCAATGGACGGACAGCGGTTGTTTGTTCTGACAGCAGGAGAGATCCTCGTCTATTCGATTCCCGAAGGTAAAATAACTGACCACATTCCCGTAGACAAGGAGTTCGACCGCATCGTCGCCGTGCCGAGAGGAGACACGCTTTCCGTCTCAAGCAGCAAGAAAAAAATGTTGCAGGTCATCATGCTCGAAAGCATCTACAAGATCGATGTGAGCGGCCTGCCGTTTAAGGGGCCTAAGGACGCTCCTGTCACCATTGCCGTTTATGATGATTACCAGTGACCTTACTGTGCGGGGCTTGAGCCCCTCCTCCAGCAGGTGCTGGAGAAATTCCCGAAAGAGGTCAAACTGGTCATCAAACAGTATCCCCTTCCGATGCACTCTTATGCCAGGAAAGCGGCAATAGCAGCCCTCGCCGCCTGGAAACAGGGAAAGTTCTGGGAAATGCACCACGAGCTATTCGCAAACCAGAAGGATCTCAGCGATGCGAAGGTGGAGGAAATCGCGAAGCGTCTCGGCCTGAAAATGGAAAAGTTTAACCAGGATCTCAAGGACCCGGCGATAGCGGCGGTCATCGACCGGGATACTGCCAGCGCTGCCCAGGCAAGCGTTCAAGGAACACCCACAGTTTTCGTAAATGGGAGACCGCTCCTTCAGCGAAGCCTTCCCGGATTCCAGCAGGCGATTGAAGCAGAGATGAAGAAAGGAAAATAGAACAGGGTCAAGGGACAAAGGCTAACGGTCAAGGTGAGACATGCCGAAGGGCCCCTTTGCGGGCCCTTCGGCCTTCATTTCGCGAGATTGTCGTACCACTCAAGGTTCTTCTTGATTAGCTCAGGGATCGGCAGTTGATAAGGGCAGCGGGACATACATTCCCCGCATGCTGAGCAGTTCCTCGCCCTTTCTATCATATCCTTCATCCACTTCAGCTCCTGTACCTGGTTGCCGAACCGCTTGATGGTAGTTTTCAGCCCTATCAGAAACTGAATGCGAATCTTTTCCGAACAAGGCTGGCAGTAATCGCATCGCCTGCAGAAGACACGGTCGAATTGCTTTCGTATGTCTTCAATACGCTCCTTATCGTGCTCGGTGAGGGCGCCGCCTTCCTGGAATATTTTCCAGTTTTCACGGGCCCGTTCCAAAGTCTCGGTGCCCGGAATCGGCACGATGTCTTCTTCCCCCAACACGTATCTGAGCGCAGGCCCCGCTTCTTCGATGACCCCGCCCGAGAAGGCCTTCATGGTCAGTATACCGATATCCTTTTTCCGGGCCGCAGGGAAGACTTTCTTTGCCGCACCCGGTTCCAGGAAACTGTAGCAGGCCATAATGACGTCAAAATGGCCTTCTTCGATGACCCGCTCCAGGAGATCGAGGCTGTGGCTGGAGATGGCGATGTGATCGATCAAACCTTCATCTCGTGCACGCTGAAGCCCTTCGTAACCGCCTCCCGGAGCCATGACCTGCTCATACTCTTCATGTTTGGAAATGTTGTGAAGGTGATAGATGTGGACTTTGGCCGCCTGTAACTGTTTAAGGCTTTCACGCACATCATCATAGATCTTCGCTGTCTTTATCTGTGATTTTGAGGAAAGGATGACGGGTCTATCTACCTCACGCAGCGCCAGCCCGATCTTATGCTCGCTGTCCGTATAGGATCGTGCCGTATCCAGGAGATCCACTCCCATCTCAAGCACCGCCCTTATAACGGGGACTGCCTCCTGCTCACTGACCCGTTGTATGGGAATCCCACCCCACCCTATCTTTGTTACGATCAAATCAGTCCTGCCGAGCCTTACCTTTTCCACACTCGCAACTCCTCTCCTACCAATATCTGGCATGTGATCTCATTATATAGCACCTTGCCTTCGCTTCATGCAAGGCAAGGTGAATGCAAGGTATTGAATTAATCTCGCCCTGGACTTACGTTACTATAGCTGTTGCAATAACTGCCCGTACAGGCAAATCGAACCGGAGATCAAGAGTATGGCACAGCTGATGCCCCTAACTGATAGTGGCGCGGACGAAGACGCCCTTCAACCGATTGAAAGCGCTCCTCGAGCTGGCTTGCTGGACTGGATGCTGCGGGGCGGGATTCTGCTCGGCCTTGCATTCATCGTTTATGCAACCGTTGTCGGGCGCCTGTTTCATCCCCTGCTGCGCGCCGCCGGGACCGAATCCTGGGCTAGGGTCATAATACGCCCCAGCCTGCTCTGGGCCATGATGGGCTCCTTGCTTCTGGTGTTTCGGACAGTGCTCTGGTTCCTGTATCGACCCTTCGCATCGGCTCGTTTAGAAGATGCGCCGTCGATGACCGTCATCATTCCCGCATACAACGAAGGTGCAATGGTAAGGAAATCAATCGACTCGGTTGTGTCGGCACGTTACCCGCATGATCGGTTGGAGATTCTTGCGGTCGATGATGGAAGCACAGACGACACGTGGGATTATATCCGGGGAGCCACCAGCCAGCACCCCGGCTTAGTCACCGCGGTTCGATTTCGACAAAACCGTGGTAAGCGAGCGGCCCTCGAAGCCGGCTTTCGGAGGGCACGGGGAAAGATCGTCGTGACGATCGACTCGGACAGCGTCATTGAACCAGGGACTCTGCTTGCCATGGCGGGTCCTTTTCGGGACTCCAGGATAGGTGCAGTTGCCGGCAAGGTGGTTGTCTACAACCGCTCTCAGGGTCTGATTCCGAAGATGCTGCAGGTGCGCTTCATATTGTCCTTTGATTTTCTGCGTGCCATACAGTCGGGTTACCGCACGGTTTACTGTTGTCCGGGAGCGCTCTCCGGATATCGCGTCTCAGTTGTTCGACAGGTGCTGGATGCCTGGGTCGATCAGACATTCATGCACACCCCATGCACTTACGGTGAAGACCGGGCCCTGACAAACTTTATTCTGGAACAAGGATTTGATGCCGTCTACCAGCGCTCTGCTGTTGTCCACACCATCGTTCCCTGGACCTACCAGAAGCTGTGCAGGATGTATCTACGCTGGGATAGAAGCTACGTGCGTGAGGAGATACGCTTCGCGCGGATCGTTTGGAAGAGGCCTTTCAAGGCCTGCCTGATTGCCTTTTTCGACAAACTGATAACGAACCTTCGCTTCCCCGTCGCTTACGCGAGCCTTCTTCTGCTGGTGATGCATTCCATACAGGACCCGGCCAGCATCATCCGGCTATTCTTTGCAATCGGCCTGGTGTCATCTTTGAATATGCTTTACTACCTGCACAGCGAGCGATCATGGGATTTTCTGTACGGGATCTTTTACGCGTTCTTCTCTTTCTTTACCCTGTTCTGGATATTTCCTTATGCAGCCGCAACTGTTCGGTCTCGCGCCTGGATGACGCGTTAACAGGCGGGGCCCTGTTGATGCCTCGGATTGCAACTCCTTGTTTTGGGCCCTGTAATCAATACGAAGGCTCCACGAGGTCTGCAGATCAGACGAAGGGGGTACCTATGAATCGTATAGCACTGACGCTTTCAGCTGTCGTACTGTTTCTTCTTTGCATCCCTGGAGTTTATGCAGAGGAAAAAGACAAGGCCTCTTCTTCCGCGCCTCTGAGCGAAGGGACAAAAGCCTGTCTCGACTGCCACAAGGACCTTCACCCAGGCCTTGTGCGGGACTGGCTTGCAAGCAGACATGCGCAGGTCGTTCCCGGTGTGGCCATAAAAAAGGCTGAGATGGAAAGGAGGATATCAGCGAAGTCGATTCCTGAGGCGCTACAAAGTGTGGCTGTCGGATGCTACGAGTGCCATACTTTGAATCCTGCAGCACATAAGGACAATTTCGAGCATGCTGGTTACAAGATCAACGTTGTCGTCTCTCCCAACGACTGCAGAACGTGCCATTCCATTGAGGCGGAGCAGTACAGCGAGAGTACAAAGGCCTACGCGTTGGCCAATCTTGACAATAATCCCGTTTTCAAGACCCTTGTCGAGACTATTGATGGAAGCAAGGGGCTTAAGAACAAGAAGTTAGTCACTTCAAAACCATCGGACACCACCAAAAACGATACGTGCTACGCGTGCCACGGTACTGAGGTCGTCGTGAAGGGTTTCAAAACGGTCTCGACGGACGTTGGCGACATGCAATTCCCGGAACTTCTCAACTGGCCGAATCAAGGTGTGGGAAGGATAAATCCGGATGGAAGCTTCGGGGCGTGCACGTCCTGTCACCCGAGGCACAGGTTCGCAATCAGCGTTGCACGAAAGCCATACACATGTTCTCAGTGCCATGTCGAACCCGATGTCCCGGCTTGGAACGTCTATCGCGAAAGTAAACATGGTAACATCTTCTTCTCCGTCGAACGGGAGTGGGCTTTCGAGAACGTGCCCTGGGTCCCGGGCAGAGACTTTACTGCGCCCACCTGTGCCACCTGTCACAATAGTCTCCTCTCCACCGCCGATGGGACAACCATCGCCGAGAGAAATCACAATTTCGGATCAAGGCCATGGGCCCGCATCTTTGGCCTCATCTATGCTCATCCACAGCCAAAAAGCGGTAAGACGTATCTCATCAAGAACAAGGACGGACTGCCACTGCCGACCACCTTCGCCGGAGAGCTGGCCTCCGATTATCTGATCGACAAGGAGGAGCAGATCAAGCGACTGGGCCGGATGAAGAGGATATGCCAGTCCTGTCACGCGAGCGGCTTCACCGACGGCCACTTCACGAAGTTCGCCGCTTCCATAGAAGAGGCTGACCAGATGGTAAAGGCGGCGACTCTTCTCCTGCAAAGCGCCTGGGACGCCGGGCTGGCCGACAAATCGAACCCGTTTGATGAAGCAATCGAACAGAAATGGGTCAAACAGTGGCTCTTTTATGCAAACTCTGTCCGGTTTGGCTCGGCTATGATGGGGCCTGGCTACACTACTTTCGAACACGGCTGGTGGGATTTAACAAATAACCTTGCGGAAATGACTGACCTCATCAAACTGGAGAAGGGGAAGGGCAAATAGAGCGGCCTTCCTTTTCCGTGCTATAATGGATAAACTTGTGGCCCTGCTTTTATCGCGACAGGAATGGCGCAAGGCTGGTCAAGAAGGTCCCGGTAAGGCCTCATCGAGGCGAAAGGAGATCACATGGCTATCCTCTTTTTTGCAGTACTTATTATCGCGGCCGCAGTCATATTTTCAACCCAGAACAGCGCCGCCGTTACCCTCTCATTCATCACGTGGCGCTTCAGTGCATCGCTGGCGATCGTCGTATTTCTGGCCGTGCTGGCAGGCATGGTGATCATGGGTCTCTTATGGATGGGCGCGAGCTTCAAGAAAAGCATGAAGAAGGGGATCAAGCCTTCGGATGCCACCATAGCAACCAGGAATGGATCGCCGGTTAAAGATAAAGAAGCGGTCAAAGGTCCGTAAAGATATCCAGTCCGTGTTGGCGCACCGCAAGTGGATCAGTACGTATGTATCGTCATATTCGTGAGGTCTCCTGACAAGGGGAGAGTAAAAACGCGGTTGACATCAGTTCTCGACGAGGACACGGTTGTCGAGCTCTACCGCTGTTTTGTGCTTGACCTTCTTCGGATATTAAGCCACGGCAACTTTGGTCTGCGCATCTGTTTTTACCCGGCTGAGGCCGGGAGCAAACTGGCGGATTGGCTCGGCGAGGAGTATGTCTGCATTGCTCAACAGGGGAAAGACCTTGGTGAGCGGATGGAGAATGCGTTTCACGCTGCCTTCGCCGAAGGCTTCCGAAAGGTACTCATCATCGGCAGCGACAGTCCGGATCTGCCGGGTGAACTATTTGAAGAAGCCATCAACGCGCTTGCATCAAAAGATGCTGTAATAGGTCCCGCAATAGACGGCGGTTACTATCTCATTGGTTTTAACTCCGATCGATTCCTGACAGAGGTTTTTTTTAGAAGTATCGACTGGGGAACGTCTACTGTATTCCAACAGACCATGGGTGTGCTGAGCAGGCATGGTTATGATGTGCACGTGCTTCCTCAGTGGCGTGATATCGACACTTACGATGATCTAATAGCGTTCCGGCGCAACCATGAGCTGACGCCGGCCGGACAACTGCTCACCTTGGACTACTTGAGATCGGCTGGCGGGATGCGGAATGAGTAGCCCGTGTAATATCTCAATTGTGATTCCCGTTTTCCACGAAGAAAAGGTGATCAATAAAGCTGTGGATGCTTTGCGCAGGCTGCCTTTTGAGGGCCGATTAGAGATTATTGTGGTGGACGGAGACCCGGGAGAACAAACACTGGTAGCGATAAGCGACTCTCGTGTGATTAAAGCGCGCTCAGAGAAGGGCCGGGGCAAACAGATGAACGCGGGGGCGATGCTCGCGAGCGGTGAGGTTTTGCTCTTTCTCCATGTGGACACGGAACTACCGCCGGACGGGCTCACGCAGATATGCACGGTAATGCGTGACAGAAACTATGTGGGCGGAAGCTTCGATTTGGGAATAGGCTCAGATAGGTTCTGTTTCAGATTGATTGAGCGGGCCGCGTCGCTGCGCTCGCGGATAACAAAGATGCCTTACGGCGACCAGGGTATCTTTTTGAGAAGAGAATCTTTCTTCGATCTGGGCGGATTCCGGGAGTTACCGCTGATGGAGGACGTAGACCTCATGCGTCGCGTGAAACAGTCAGGAAAAAAGATCCACATTATAGCCCGGAAGATTAAGACGTCTGCACGGCGATGGGAAAAGGAGGGCGTGGTTTACTGTACCTTCAGAAACTGGATGTTGATCCTTCTTTATCTGCTCGGAGTCTCACCTCGGCGCCTGGCGCGGCTGTACCCAGACCACAGCAGGATCAGGTAAAAACAAGAACGCTACCCGTGCCTATTCGACGTAGCCTATCGGGCGCCGGAACGTATACTCGAAGGGCTCAGTGATCAGATGGTCGCCCACCTCAGCACCTGCTCCGGTGGTAGCCGCAAAGGGAAAAGCCACAATACTGGCCGCGACACCAACAGCGCACGCCGCAATGCCCATGGGGCGAAGTATAAGCAGATCGAAGAGCACGTTGTCCACGGGGATGTCTCCCCTCTCCTGCACGGCATACCTGGTTGTGGTGCCCGCATGTGCCGGTATTTGGACAAGACTGACTGCCAGGAGCACGAGTAACCCGATTACGATCCGTTTCTTCATATATTTTCCTCCTTTATCGCTTTTCTGAAATTCTCCACATTCGTAAAACGAAGCGTTTTCCATCCCCGAGCCTGCGCTCTTTCCAAATTCTCAGGCGTGTCATCCACGAAGAGTATCTCCTGGGGTTTTACCCCGAGCTGCCCGGCTACGTCGTCAAAAAGAGTTGCATCCCTTTTACTTCTTTTCAAGTTGAAAGAGTTGAAAATACGATCGAAGTGCTGATAAAAAGGCTCTTGCTGGTTCAACTCATCGAGCCAGTTCGTCTGATCGGTCAATAGGGCCACGGTCACTCCAGCAGCCCTGACTCTCTTAATTTCTTCGAGCATAGGGCGTCTCAGCACAAAACAATTGAGTATTTCTCTCCGTAATTCATTATCGCCATTTCTTACGTTAGTCTTAACCCTGATTGCCTCCCAGTACCCATGTTCACTGGTCTCACCTGTTACATACCCACTAGTGTATATCAAATTTCGTGCCACGACAAAGAATTCTTCGGGGTTGAGGCCATTATTTTTTGCTATTGCCTTAAGCCCTTCTCGGAATCCCTCGTCAGCCAGAACCCCTCCGAAGTCAAGCACGAGAGCCTTTACCATGGGCTAACGATAATTATAACATAGTCACGCTGCGCACAAAAAGCTAGGTAAATACAAGAACAGTCCTTACCTTAACCTTCGTCCCAGTCTTGGCCTGTTTCTTTGCAGGAAAATCTGGTAAAATAGAATCAGCATGAAGATAGGCGTTTTCTCAGACAGAGACAGGATCTTTATTGGCGGCGTCTTCAACGAGCAGGTCTTTGATTTCTCGGCAGCGTCCCTGCAGTTGGAGAAAGAGGCCCTTCCTGACCTGGGCACAATCTTCCGGCAGGAACGCTTTGACTCCAAGCTTTTTCACCATCTGTTTATGCTCGGACAGTATCGGCAGGAGTTCTGGCTCCCCTTGGGTTTCCTTTCTTTTGTTCCGCTTTACAGGCCGGATAAGATCATCTGCCTGGGTCTTAATTACTCAGAGCATGCGCGTGAGACGGCTATCGACCTGCCCAAAGAGCCCATTTACTTTGTCAAAGCCAATTCCGCAGTTATTGCGCACGAGCAGCCCATCATGTATCCTGATGGGTTGGGAAGAATTGACCCTGAAGCGGAGCTGGCGGTGATTATAGGCAGGCGGGCAAAGGAAGTTACCGAAGAAGAGGCCGCGGCCTACATCGGTGGATACACGATTCTCAATGACGTGACTGCCCGAGACCTGCAAGCCAAGGACATTCAGAATAAACACCCATGGTTTCGCAGCAAAAGCCTTGATACTTTCTGCCCCATAGGGCCGTGGATTGTTACTGCCAATGAAATTCTTCCGGACGAGCCCTTAAAACTCAGCCTCAGCGTGAACGGGGAGGTAAGACAAAACTCGTCCACAAAGTACCTTGTCTTCAAGATATCCTCCCTCATTTCGACGATATCGGCACTCATGGTTCTGGAACCCGGAGACATCATTTCTACAGGCACTCCTGAGGGGATAGCACCGATATACCCGGGAGACGTGGTGGAGATTGAAGTGGAAAAGATCGGAATATTACGTAATGGGGTGGAGAAGAAAAAGGTCTCGTGATGAGGTTCGTAGTAGGGGCGCTTCTCTTCCTGCTCTGTCTTCTTCCTCAACCCGCAGTACCTTTCACCGCCGATGAGATCAACGTTCTACTGCCGCGCGTAAAAGAAAGCCCTGTTGGCGACAGGATAGCCTTCTGGGCAGAGCAATTCGTCGGGACCCCTTATGACAAGGACCCGTTGGGTGACTATGTGAGGCGGGCCCTGATAGTGGCCGACGAGCGCGTTGACTGCATGTATCTCACCTTCAGGGCCGTGGAACTGGCCCTGGCGCATAACCCTGAAGAGGCTATCGATAAAGCACTTACGATGCGCTTCCACACGCGAGGTATCTTGAAGGACGGGAAGGTGGTCAACTATGATGATCGATATCAGGACGGGATAGATATGATCAGAAGCGGGAAATACGGTGCGGAGATCACGGCCCGGCTTGGCAAGACCCGTCAGATCACAGAGCCGGACAGCGGGGACACGATTCAATTTCTCCCCGCCGCCGAAGTGGAGCGGGGCTTAAATCTAAATTTTCTCAATACAGGTGATATTGTCTATTTCGTCGGAGACCCATCGAAGAGGGCCGTGGGAGGTCTTATTGCGCATATGGGTATCATCAAGGTTGAGCAAAAAAATGGCGGGCTTGGTCGCACTGTCTATCTTATCCACGCTTCGGGTACGAAGAAGAGGGGCGGCTCTGTGAAGAAAGTGCTTCTGGATGAGTATCTTTCTCACATGCAGCACGCCGGGGCAAAGATTTCCCGGCTCAGCGAGGGTAAGTAGCACTTACGTTAGTTGAAGGAATATTAAACGCACCTCGCAGGCCGGAATCGCGCCGGATATTGCGCCCGTGATTGCCGCCCAGCGGTGCGGGTCTAACAGCGCCGCCTCGTGTTTTCCGATTGTGTTCAAAAAGGGCCAACCCTGCTCATTACAGGACGAGACCTGCTGTGCGGACGTCATCGGATCTGGAAGCTGTCCACCGTCACCATGAACTCCTTTGCCGTCACAGCGTACTCAGCTTGTGGTACAGCGAGGGAAAGCACAAACAATTTGTTCCTGCTTGTATCATCGATGTAATAGCTGAGAAAAACAAAAGGCACATCATTGGGTACGTCCAGCTTCTTTCCGAACAGGGCTTCGCCGTTGCCCGACGTACTTGTAATGGCCGTTACCGCGATTTGAATGGCTTTCCTGCCGTTTATCTCCATCTCTGTTGGCGGGGAGACAATTTGAAATCCCGATGCTTCAAGCTTGGCCGCCTGCAGCTGGCCAAATTTCGGGAGGTTGATTTTTCCGGAAACCTCTACAAATTGAACACCTATACCCGATCTATTCTTAATGTAAGCGGCAAGCCAGGTGTGGCCCTTCCCGGGAGCATCGCGCGACCAACCCTCGGGCACTTTAAAGCTTATCCCGTGTTCCTTGTTGACATAGCGATCCTTGCTTTCTAGCTGGTTGCATCCGGACATAACCAAGAGAAGTATCGAAACTACACCTATCGATACCAGATGTGTACATCTACTCATGTTTGTCCCCCTGCCTCTCTGGGGAGCAGACCTCACCTACCGCCGTTTTTCAAGGTTCTTCGCTTCCTCAGCAAAAGACTTAAGGCAGCGCTTCGTCCGATGCCGGAGCACGACCTGATCCATTCGATGCTTCGTGCAGCCCACAGGCGAATACCTCATGACCCGCGTCGAACTTCATGGTTCCTCTAATCGGCTAGTTGCTGAATGGAGATTCTTTGGTTTCCATTCGGTTCATTTGAGACCGCCATGCTGGAGCAGCAATTCTGCCGTCTCCTTGAGGTCTTTCTTCATCCCGGGTTTGTCAGGGAACACCAAGTTAAATGCATCCTTGCCCATCAATTTAGATGCCCCCTCGCGGCCCTCGAGAGCATAGCGCAACGGCGTGGCGCCGCAGTTGTCCTTCGCATTAACATCAGCTTTATGCGCGAGCAGCAAAGCTGCTACGTCTTTTTGGCCGTATATTGCGGCGATGTGCAGGGGCGTCGTGCCGGTATTGGCCTTGGCGTTGACGTTGGCGTTGTTGGCCAGTAGCAACGCTGCCATGTCCTTGTGCCCTTCCATAGCCGCAGCGTGCAAAGGCGTTATGCCGTAGTCATTCGCGACATTAACGTCGGCCTTATTCGCCAGCAGCAATTTGGCAACCTCTCTGTAGTCTTTCTGTGTCGCCACGTATAAAGGCGATAGGCCGAGGACGCCCTTAGTATTGACATCCGCGTGATTGGCCAGCAGCAATGCCACCACATCCTTGTGGCCCCCGCCCGCCGCAAGGAACAAAGGCGTTGCCCCGTAGTTGTTCTTGCTGGAAATCAGGCGAGGATTGGCTCTGAGCAAGGCCTTGACCTTTTTCAAGTCACCATTCTTGGCCGCGTCGAGAATCTCGTTGCCAGCGGCGGGACCGCTCCCCTGCTGTCTGCTGACCTCTTTTTTTGGCCTGGCTGTGCGCCTTCTCCGTTTCTTGGTGGGGTCCTCCCTTTGCTTCTCAGGGTTGGTTCCTGTTGTTTGCCCGTTGGGCTATCTTCCCCAGCTTGGGCCGACTCTTTTTCGCCTTTCTGTGAATCAACTTCTGCCGGCGGCAGTGACGATGAAACTACGGTGTTTCCATCTTTGTCTTTCCACGTATAAACGGCTGGTGAGGCAGGCAGCGTAAAAAACAGTATCAGACAGAAAGTCGTTACGGTAATTCCAAGTCTCTTTCGCATTACACGGTCCCCCTTCTTGACACGCTGCGCGAAGGTGCTCTCAGATGGTTATCGCTGTATGAAGGCCGAACTTTAACTCGACAGGACAAAGAAAAAAGGGAGGGGAAAGAGGGAAAAGGCTACTTTCTTGGCCAGGAAGAAGCAAACGAAATTTGTCGTCAAGAAATTCTTAAAATCTTTTGCATCGCAAAAAACTCGCTTGCACTACTACTAATACAAACGTAATAAATAACCTGATATCACCCTCCTCCCTAACCCTCCCCCCTTGAGGGGGAGGGGAGGTGGGGGGTTAAATGAGTTAATGCGTTTGTATTAATTGCTCTTATACACGGAAGTTCACGATTACCGCTTAAAAGGCGTTATTCGGTTGACAGCAAACGGATGCACGCTCATAGGAAATTAGCGTGTACGGCTCCCTTGTGCGGACATACAGTGTCGGAAGTGGCAAGGCGTCTTGTACTCACCCGTGGAGCGCAGACAGAGGCATAGCAGATTTCTCACAAAGGATGGGTTTTTGATTTTACCAGGACGTTTCGACCGAGTCACCGTCATGCATAGTGCGTGACGCCATCCTATAAAGAACCCCTCACTTTGTACATCTTGAGTCTCAGGTCTGCTATCTGGTTGTCTATGGTCTCAACGTCCTGTTGCAGCAGCGCATTCTTTTCCTTAATGAACTGTACCTCGCTTTGCAATTCGAGGTTTTTCTGACAGCTGTATATATCCTCTTCTTGAATGACCGCGCTCTTTGGTTCTTCGCCAAGATATCGCGTCGGAGGGTCGATAATTGTATCAACTGTCCCGCATCTCGCTTCGTAGGTCGCGCGGTCCTTATTGAGGTCCCTCATCCTTTCCAGGTTCTTGTCGATGGAGGCTTTTTTCGTGGCCTGCTCCCTTTGAAGCCCTTCGATTTCTCTCCGAATCCGATAATTACGTGTTTCATCCTCTTTTGCCACCTTTGTTTTGCTCCTGCCCTTATTGACAATGGCCTTATGCGCGCCTTCACGGTACGTGCTTATCCGCCCTGCTTTTTCAGACTCCGCCAAACTCGTGTCGTCTCTAAGGGCTGTGCAATAAGCGGAAAGCATCATCTGCTCAAGATACACCCTATCCGCGTCGGGCAGCTCTCTTAATAGGTCATTGGCAATCGAGCGTGCCCTCACTTCTAATGCGACACCTTTGACCGGGCCTATTCGGCCCACTGCCACACTGACTTTGTGTTGACCATCTTGCGTCGCCTGAACGGGCACGCCAGGACAATCCAACGCGAAAGCCATGCAGCTTACGCTTAGAGCGGTGATAGTTACGGCAATGACAAGCCAGTAAGTTTTTACCATTTTTCTTATCCCCCTTGCTTTGGCTCCGTCCTTGTTCTCTTGGTTACAATGAGGGCACTCCGTCTTTATCCAGATTTAGTACATTACGGAAGTGGAAACCCCCAAAGGAATTTTCGTCCTTCTTGACAAAAACGTAAGAGCGTTTAGTCTAGGCCATTCGCTGTGTCGTACTTGTGGTGTGCTTTGATGGCTAGGAGAGTCAGGCACGGAAAGACTTCCCTAGAGAAAGATAGGGCGTCTCTCGTTCACACAAAGAAAGCGGTTGCTGTGAGCAGGGAGGATGACGGTTGTCAGATGTACTATTGAAGAATAAAGAGGCGCAAGAGAGGACGGCTCGGGAAGCAGAGGGGAGGCCTGAGTGCCTCCCCTTTTGCTGCTTGTCGTTTGCTATACACGGGACTGCTCTCTAGGAGCGCATCCGCTGAGCCTGCTATTGGGTCTTCTTCGCCCCGGCGTGCCTCACGTTCCTGTGCAGGTCCGTCCGGTCAGCCCGAAGGTTCTGCCGGTCACGGTTGAGATTGCCCTCGTCAGTACGAATGTTCTGGCGGTCTTGACCGAGGGCAGCCTTGGTCATCGCGTGCCCGAAGGTGAAGACGACCGTTGCTACCTGTTCCTCTCCCGGCCCATCAAGGCAAATGTCCACCGTGAGGTTCTCGGTCCCGGGATCGGTTCCGGTCCAAGAACGAAGCAGAGAGCGGACACCGCCGCTCCCAGTCTCACTGACCGTGCTTCTCGTCGTAGATCTGTCTGCTGACCTTATTCTCCTGCTGATTGAGCGTTCGCTGTTCCTGCTTGGTGATATGCCCGCCGTTTTGAGATGCCATATCCCGTTCTTCCTGCCGTATCTGCCGGTCCTCTTTGTGCAACTGGCCGGCCTGAGACTTGGTCAAGGTGCCATTTTTGACGCCCTGGTTAATCCGGCTATTTTGGTTGCCGAGCCGTTTATTGACCTCCGCCCGGCGTGGGTGGTTCTTCTGCCATGCTGTTTCGTCCGCATGCACATACGATACCCCCGTGCTCATGATGAACCCAGCCGTAACCACGAGTCCTGCCATTTTCATTAGACCTTTCATGGATACATCCTCCTTTTTCTGTTTCGTTGGACGGGTACCCGTGGGTACCAGCCCATCCTTACCCGCTCACCCGAAGCAAAACACATGCCAACGGGCAGCGTGCGCGGAATGACAATAATTGCGTGGCGCGTTCACCCTGCCATCGTTCGGAGATCGACACTATGGTCGAGCCTGATGTGCACACTTCGACAATGCTGTCTCTGTGAAGGGCCCACTCGTTCTTTCGATGGCGCATGACACAATCAGCATACCTATACCTGGTTGAACGTGGAAAACTGGATCAAGGGCAAAGAATTCATCATCCATACAACCCGATTACGACTACCGTCGGTGGCAGAGATACGCTGCCAAAACCGCACACCCGAATTCTCCTAGTCTGTGGAACACACCTGCGCCCGATGCAGTACCGTCTATTACACCAAAAGGGACGTGGACGTTATGGCACTAAGGGCAGCGTACCTCCTTGTTCATGCGCCCACACAGCGCGCCGCCGCCTCCGTTGATGAAACCGGTACGATAACGGTAAAACGTGGTGCCGGTATGGATGCCGCTCAAACCCCGGACAAGGCCGCCGTGGGGGCATCCCTAAGCCTCCATGGGCGTCACGTGCAGTGCCTCTACGAGGCTCTATTCTGACACCCATCACGACGGTCTGGCCTGGTGATTGAGGCAACGTGTTATTGATTGAGTTCATGCCGTTGCCCAGGCCGCGACGGTTTCGTCGAATGAACTGTCCTTTCCTCGACATTCTTGAACCGGCTGTTTTCCCCTGACCGTCACGACCGTCGGTACTTACAGCGCCTTACATACTGGCACGGCTATTGCTTGGTGACGTTCACAGAGCATAGGTCCCGGAAGCGCATGCCGGGGAACCAAAAACAAGAAAGGAGGCGCAATGAAAAAAGGTATCTGTATGGTGCTGTTAGGAGTGTTTCTTATGGGCGTGACCGCTCTCGTGGTCAGGACGGTAGGGGCCCAGGGGCCCATTGCGCGGGAGGCCGGCGAGCATCCCAATATAGCTAAGGCGATCGAGGCCCTCGAAGTAGCTATAGGCGACATGCAGCGGGCACCTCATGATTTTGGAGGACACAAGGCTAAAGCCATTGAGGCGAGCGAGAGGGCGATCAAACAGCTGAAACTCGCTCTCGCGTACCGGGCCCATGAGGATAGACCCCGTCACCCGTGAGAGGCTTAGCAACGTCCCGCGTATGGCGGCCTGGTAATCCGGGCCGCCTTTCCTCCGCGCACTTGTGACTGCGTTGTTCAGAGATACGTAGCCCCTACCTGTGGTGACATCGCTTCAACTGACAAGGAAGTCGTAGCCGCGACGGTATGAGAGCGATTCCCATCTATCCACAGCATCATGCCCTTTATCAAGCTGCGCCAGTACCGCGTGCAATGTGCAACACATCGCTGGACCCAGACATTCAACAGGAAGAAAATTTGAACCGGACAGGTATTGAAAACACCCACAAGTCAACGCCTTGGGATAACTCCTGAGCCGAGCGATTGCCAGCCGAAATGTAGATGATCAGCCTGTTGTCACCTGAGTCGCTCCTTGCAAGGCGGGCACATAGACATTGATTATTTTCTGATCCTTATACTTAAGACTCCCGGTGAAGGATTCAGGAGAAAACGTGGGATCGATCCTCAGGACTTCGGCAGCCTCGTGAACGTAGAATCATCTCGGCCAGGATTCTCCGAGTGCCCGGCGTGCGATCGTGAACTCCGAGCGCATGAGGACAGCCGTGTGGGGATTCCATGTTGACATGGTGTAATAGATGATCAGCTTGTCGCCCTCAACCTCCGTGAAGCGCTCGATCATCTGGGGAGAGAAGCCGCTGCCAACTGTGGTATAAGGATCGTTCTGTGTCTGGGGACCAATCGTGGGACCAGCGGGTACCCGGTGGGTACCCGGAAGGTACACGCTTGAAGGCAAATCGGTATTATACGTCCAGGTCCAGTTCTACCTCATCACCGTCCTTAATGTCCAGTGCGTCCTTGAGATGCACGGGCGCGACGATCTCCAGTATTTGCTCGGGATAATTCGGAACGAGCGGTATGATGACGCCGCAATCGTAGCGCCCGTTTATTCGGCCGCGATACGTCAGGGCGTCGCAGAAACCTTCCTCGCAGGAAGAAAGCCGGTCGGTCCCCTCTCGTACCAGTTGCCGCTGAATGGCCGGGTCCTGCACGTCAATATTGAGAGTGCCACAGAAGGGCGTGAATTTGAACTTCTCGCATATCTCGCGGTTCACCCAATCGATCGCGAGAAATTTTCCTGACTCGCCAAGACCCGTGACAACCTTACCCTTGATTTTCATAGCAAACTACCTGTTAGTAGTTACGAGTTACGGGCAGAAGCCTGTTACGAGCTAAGGGCAAAAGCTTGTAAACCCGTAACGATCCTTTCCTGTAACAGTTCTTGTTTGTAACGTTTTCTATATCTACTGCTTTTTCCCCTTCTCCCGCACGAACTTCACGTCACTCTTTGCCCCCCACCGCTTGAAGAGCTTCCCGTCGATAGAAAAAAGGTCGAGGACCTTGCCAATGGTCTGGTCGATCAAGTTGTCGATCGTCTTAGGCATGTGGTAAAAGGCGGGGGCTGGCGGCATGATGACTCCCCCTATACGCGTGACCTTTGTCATGAGTTCCAGATGACCTTCGTGGAGCGGTGTCTCGCGCACCACGAGCACGAGCCTTCTCCGCTCCTTCAGGGTTACGTCCGCTGCCCTGATCAGAAGATTGTAGTTAAACGAATTGGCGACCGCAGAGAGTGTTTTAATTGAGCAGGGTATGACGACCATGCCGTCGGTTTTGTATGAACCACTGGCGATGGCCGCTCCGATGTCTTCCACGTCATAAACCGTGTGCGCCAATGCTTCAAGATCAGCCGGAGCATACTCTGTTTCGATGAGTAGATTCTTGATCGCGGACTGAGTCACAACGAGGTGCGTTTCCACACTGCATGCGGCCAAAGCCTTCAACATCCGGACGCCGTAGATGACCCCCGTTGCGCCCGATATGCCCACTATGATTCTTGTCAACAGACACCTCCGACGGATTTAAGAATTCGTTCAACGTTCTTACGGCTTCCGGCGGCAACACAGGCCTTCTCCTCGAACGTCTTCCCCTGCGTCGTCGCATCAATTCCCATCTTGGCTACCCCAAGACCGTGCTCGGCCTGAGGGTCGATAGCTTGCGCGTGCAGGTCAGGTACGATCAGAATGTCCCTGTCGGCGAGGCACCTGGTAACCAGAGCCCATTCTACATCCCTGAGATTGTGAAGGTCAACGTCTTCATCCACAATAACTGCTTTCTTTATCGTCTGAAAGGCGAGTAGTGAGAGCACCAGATTACGTATTCTCGATCTGTGAACCGGCTTTACGGAAAGCACGACTGAGGATCCGAAGGTTTTTTGCACGAATGCAATATCGACGATGAATGGGAAGAGCTTTTTCACCGTTTCCTCTATGTGAGCCCGGCTGACGAAGGTGAGATACGTATCCCCTTCGAGGCTTGTCGGCAAGAGAGCATGATACATCGGCGACGGCTGGTAGGAGAGCCGATTCACCACCATGGTAGGGCTTTCCTTGTTTGTCATGTAGTAGCCGCTGATTTCACCAAGAGGCCCGTCCTGTCTCACATCCGTGGGGTCGACATAGCCTTCAAGGTAAATCTCCGCACCTGCCGGCGCGTCGATTGGAGAATCGAAAGATTCGATCACCCTGATACCTTTTCCTTTTAGGCCGCCGGCCACTTCAAGCTTATCTGTACCTGGCTGCGCCTTTAGCGCCATCGATAGAAAGAGAATAGGATCGACGCCCACCGCCACGGTAACAGGCATCCGCTCCCCTTTGGCCTTGTGCTTCTTGTAAATATCGACCAACGGCGGATTGATGATCGCTATACCTATGCGATCCTTGCCCCGGTACTCCATCCTGTGGACGCCTCTGCCCACAACGCCCGTATCCGGATCACGGGCCGCGACAATACTTGTGGTTATGAAGGGAGCCGAATCCTTCTCATAGTGTTTCAGTATCGGTAGAAGCTCCAGGAGGTCTCGTCCTTTAACACTCACGGTTTCCAGTTTTTTTTCGACCCGCACCTTTTTGGCCCTTTTTTTGAGGCTTTCAAGAAAGAACTGATACGGGTTATCCGTGTCGAAGAGAAGGCGAAAGATCTCGTGCGACGGGACGAGGTTCGCAACAAGGGAGCAGGTGTATCCCTTGAGGTTCTTGAAGAGCAGTACTTTCTTTGTGTCGGAGAGTCTCTCGATCAATTCGGGAATGTCTTCCCGGGTGACCTGATCCTGGATTTCAAGGAGCAGGCCACGCTTCTTCACAAAAGTAATGTAATCGCGCAGAGAGTCCATAGTTCACATCCCTTTCGGTATAACATCGACGATTTCCAGTATCTGCATCGAACAAGGGGTCTCTATGAGCTGCCCCCTCCCGAGCCTCAACCAGAGCCTTTCAGGATACTTCTCCGGATCAAGAGATATCTTGATCTTCGCGTGCGTTGACCGATACTTCTTTCTGCCCGGAGAGAGGTCCCGTATTACAGCCACCCACTCCTCACCCTCTCGTAAGTCACCAAAGTTTTTCTGTATAAACGTGTCCCAGACCGGCATGAAGACCTCCTAATCTTTGAAGCCGTACGTGCGCCACTTACTGAGCACGCGCTCTTGTATATCTTTGGGATAAGTGCTGTTGAAGGAGACCGGGATGGGCAGGTCCGACGCAGGCCATTCCGGCGGGAAGAGACAGTCGAAAACAACCTTGGGGGTCCTGCTGAATTTTCGCTCCTCCGGGCTACAGAAGGGATTGAGTGGCGTGCCGAAACCGTGCTCTGTGACCCGGATGCCTCTCACCGGGTGGCAGCGTGTGCAGAGCGCGTGAATAATCGCATCCTTATTGTAGATATCGGTCTTGTCATCCACTACGAGCACCATATGAAACCATGCGCCAAATTTGCTGCCGAACACGAGCTGGCTGATCTGGGTGGCGATGTTCGCGTAGATCGGCTTTACGCCTACAACCACGAGATGATGCGTTGACTCCGGCAGCATATAGACCCCTGAGATGGGCAGTCCCTGGTCTCTCAGCATCCGGTCCATTTCAAGCGCCATCGAGAAAGAGCGGAGCAACTGTCCTTCGTCCGTTGGCACACCCATGTTGGAAACAGCCATGATCGGTTTCTTGCGCATAGTTACGGCCCTGACACGGTAGACCGTCCGTTTATCGCGCGGGCTTGTCCTGTAACCCGTGTACTCGCCGAAGGGCGCTTCCTCTATGGTGAGGTTGGGCACAATTATACCCTCGATAATAATCTCTGCATGGGCCGGCACATACAGGTCACAGGTTTCACATTTCACGACCTCAACCGGCTCACCCATCAATTGCCCCGTAAACTCGGACTCCGCGATAGGGCTTGGAGCAGAGCTCGCTATGGCTGAAAGAGGATCAGGACTTATCACCGTGGCAAAAGGCATGGGAAGGTTGCGCGGAGCGTACTTGCCGTAAAGCATCTTACCCATGTCGGAGAAGGGGAGTACGGGGCCGACCATGGTTTTCTCATCAAAAAGCATCTGCCGGTACATACCCCAGTTGACGAAGTCCGTGTCATAATCTTTGGCCACGACAAAGTGCCAGGTACAGATATAGCGCCCCCCGTCACCGTCGTGGACCATGGGCGCCGGAAGATTGAGAAGGTTCGCGTCATCGCCCGTGAGGATAATCTCTTTGCAGGGCGCATCCTTCCTGTCGATGATGCGAGGCGCGATCGGCGCTCCACGCGTTCTCTTCAAGTATTCTCCTTGTATCTCGGGAATCGACGCCTCGGGAGGCAGGCCGAAACAGATGGCGAGCCGTCGGTACGTGGCTATCGGGGCACCGAAGGCTTCAAAGTCAGGATAGTCTTTTATTTTTTTGAAGTAAGCGGCAGGTGATTTGCGTTCACACATCCTGCGCACGATGGCGCCCATCTCAAGGTCCCAGTCCACCTCCTCGTTTACGACGACAGCATCTCCCGTTTTCAGGAGCGCTTCAATGTAAGTCCTGTTGTCCTTGTAGTATTTATAAGCCATCCGTTACCTCCTAGTATCGGTTCGTCTTCAGGTGCATAGCTTCGTTGTCGCTGCGTCACTCTCCTCCTGCCACCCGTGTGGACTTGTCTGTGCCCGTTGGAAAGACGGTGCTCACGGGTACCCGGCGAAAACAATCCTCGCTGCCGCCTCGCTCTCCATCCTGAATACGAGCCGCTACTTACGTGTAAGCAATAGCACGATTGGTCGTAAGCATTCTGAGGCATGAGCCTACGTCATCATTAATCGCTATTGATAATGCGCCACAAGCTGGTCCCACTTCCCTTGAACTTTCAAGATGAATTCAGCGAGTTCCCGTGCTACCCCTTTTCCTCCGCCGGCCTTGGTCACGAGATCCGCAATTGCCCGAGCCTCGGGCGAGCCGTCCGCCGGCGCCACCGAAAAGAAGACGCGCTTCATGATACCCAGGTCGATCATCTCATCACCCACATAACAGATGACATCGTCCTTGAGCCCCGACTGCTGTTCAAATTCATCGAGCCTGGCCATCTTTGCAGAGCTTCCCCAGAGCATATCGGGCGGAACGCCGTAGATCTTGGCCATCTGCTCCACGTCCCTCGACACTTTACTCGTCAGGAAAGAGACCCCCACGCCTGAATCCATGAGAGCCTTGATACCGATGCGGTCCTGGAGAGAGAATGCTTCCGATTTCACCCCGTCCTGTGTATAGAAGAGGGTGTTGTCCGTAAGGATACCGTGAATATCAAAGATGACAAACTTCACTTTCTTTGCCTTTTCAATTGCTTCTGCCTGACCCATCGTCCTCACCCCCTATTTGTAACCCATCTTTGTTACTTTCTCCACCCACTCATCCCACTTGCCCATTGACCGCAGGATGAATTCACAGATTTCCCTTATGGGACCCCTGCCACCAGGCGCAGACGTTACGTGGTGAGCCAGTTCTTTCACTTCGGGAATGGCATCGGCCACAGCCACCGCAAACCCAACCTTCTTCATCACCGGTATGTCGGATAGCTCGCACCCGATGTAACCGATCTGATCATCGGTCAGGTTCAGTTCCTTTTTCAGTTCTTCCAGCTTGGCCGTTTTGTCTGTCACGGCAAAGTACATCTTGTCGAGCTTCAATTCCTTTGCCCGATACAATCCTTCACCGTCGATGGAGGTACTATCGAGAAAGACGGGCTTTATGTCGTTCGCCATCATCGACAGGTCTCCAAACCCGTCCATGTGCCAGAAAGCGTACCGCCTGTTCCCTTCGACATCGCAGAAGACGGTATTCGTCGTGAGTACCCCATGGATGTCATGGGCAAATAGCTTTATCTTCTTTGCCCGCTCTTTCGCATCATTGATATTTTTTTCCAATGCCATCGCTCATTCCTCCCTTCAATCTGTTAATGGGGCTCGCGGCGTTCAATCGATTCCATATTCAGACCATCTGGCTTTGACCTTGGCAAGCATGCCTTCTGAAAGCTTGATCTCCGTGGGCTTAACTTTCCATTCGAAAGGTATGGTTGCATCCAGGATGATGCGTGAGGTGATAAACTTGTTCTCGTCAGCTCCAATGGCTGGATCGAGCGGAGTTGACCTGCCCCTGTTAATGATCTGAGTGCCTCTAAGAGGATTGTAGCGCGTACCGAGTGCCCACCATACTCTCGGAAGATCATCTGCATCGATATCATCATCCACGATGATGACGCATTTGATTCCGTACGTGCCGGTGTTGCTTGCGATGACCGCGGCACCCACCTGGTCCGCATGGCCGGGATACATCTGCTGCACGGAAACGACTACTATGAAACGTCCTGAGCCTTCCGGCAGCGTATAGACCGACTTGATGCCGGGGATTTCCATCTTGACCAGGTCAGTCCATAAGGAGGCGTTACGCGTAAAGGCGTAGAGCATATGCTGGTCGCCCACAGGCCTGCCAACGCTTGTCTCCCAGAGAATGGGGTTGTTTCTAAAGTAGACGCGCTTGACGTCAAGGGCGGGCTTGGGGATAGGTTTTATGAGTTCTTCCGTGTAGTAACCTGTGTACTCGCCGAAGGGCCCCTCGTTCCTCAGTTGTTGAGGATCGACCTCCCCTTCGAGGACGATCTCTGCGGCAGCCGGGATAGGAAGCCCTGTGAGCTGGCCTTTTACGACATCAACAGGTTCGCCGCGCAGAGAGCTTACCACATCGTATCCGCTCTTTGCTTTGACCGTTGCAGCGCTGGCAAAGATATGCAGCGGATCGCCGCCTATGATCGCGCAGGCAGGCATCTTCTTGCCCGCCTTAGCGTATTTCTTCATGATCCTGTCGCCTGTCTTCCCTTTTAGTATCTGGACGCCTATGGTCTTGTTGTCGAGGATGCCCATGCGGTAGGTACCGAGGTTTATGTTGCCGGTCTCAGGGTCCTGCAATACCATGAATACTGCGGTGCCGAAATAGCGCCCTCCATCCAGCTCATAAAACTTGGGCGAAGGAAAGGCAAACGTGTCCACCTTGTCACCCTCAACGACGTTCTCGAAAATGGGACCGTCTTTCACTTCCTTTGCCCGGATCACTTCCTTGACCGCGACACTGACCCACTCCTTGGTAAGCTCCACCATGGAGAGCTTCGGACTCTTTCCAAGGATCATTGCCAGCCTCTGCGTGGTGCCGAATGCACCGGTCAGAACGGGGCTCTTATATCCCTTCACGTTTTCGAACAACAGTGCCGGGCCGCTCTTCTCTTCAACGACCTTTGCGACATGAGAGATTTCCAGATCCCAGTCTACTTCCGCTCTTACCCTTTTTAGCTGCCCCTCTTTTTCGCACAAAGATATGAAGTCTCTAAGATCCATACGCACCCCCTTTAAAATCAGTGATCAGTGATCACTGATCAGTAAAGTAACGCTTCAGTATCTCTTACCTCTTACTCACGTCATTTACTGCTTATTGGCGACTTGTCACTGATCACTACTTACTGATCACTTTAGTCTCAGTATGCACCAATTGTATGCTGTCTGCTTGACATGTCAATTCATTTGTTTTTATACTCTATAAGTAAAACTTATGCTCTCTTATTCTTTAGGTTCGCTCATTGTTTTTTCCAAGGTGGTCAAATATAAGAGCTTCTCCAGGGCAGCGGACGCGCTTTTCATGACCCAGCCCGGTGTCTCGAATCACGTTGCGCAGCTGGAGGCCCAGGCCGGCTTGAGCCTGCTTAGGAGGGATAGGGGAAAATTTGAACTGACGAAAGAAGGGAAGGTGGTTTACAGGTACGCTCAGAAAATCGAGAAGGTGGCGCGGGAGCTTGAAGATACACTGCATGCACTCCACAATGAGATACGTCCTTTGCTTCGAGTAGGGACTGTGCCAACCTATTCGAGAATCATGATGCCTCATGTGCTCGGAGGTTTTCAAAAGGAATACCCCGGCATCAAGATAAAACTGGATGTGGGTTCTTCCAGCGAAATGGAAAAGAGCCTGCTCTCGGGCCAGAACGATATCATAATAGTGGCCAGCCTGCACGTCTCAAAAAAGATGCAGGCTTTCCCTGCCGTGCGGGAAGAGCTTGTGCTGATTGCGGCTAAAAACCATCCTCTGACGCGAAAGAAGGCGGTTTCTTTGTCCGACGTTAAAGCTTACCCGTTCATCATCAGGGAAGAGGGTTCTGCAACGCGCGACGTGGTGCTTTCGGCCTTTTCGAAGATGGACATTACGCCTTCGGTGCTCATCGAAGCAAAGAGCACTGAATTCATCAAGGAGTGGGTGGCTCAGGGGAAGGGTGTTTCCGTCCTCATCAGGCGCGCAGTAGGTGGCGAAGAGGATAAGTCCATCACCCTTGTCCCGTTGCGTGAGCCACTCTTCTTAGAGGTTTCAGTGCTTTTCCTGAAAGCTCGGCGCTACGATCCATCGATTCAGAAGTTTGTTGGTCATGTTAAGGAATTACGGTTATAAATGCAGTAGTGTAGTACCCCACGATATTGTATTCAGTCTGGTGTCCGAATCCTAAGGTCTACTGTGTGAATTTTTTGATGATTTTCGCGGTAAGCTTGCGGCAGAGCTTCTCAACCATCTCTATCTCATCGTCTGTCAAGTTGTCCCAATGGATACCTGCGACGACCACCGAATTCCGCGCAAGCTTGCGGGTGAGTTCCTCAGCGAACGGTTTGGCCAGCAAGTCTTCCTTGTGGCCGAGAAAGGTGAATACCGAACTGGTCGCTGACGTTTCTTCTGCGTCCCTCAGGCTCTGGCGTACCTGGGCCATGCCCACTGCCCCGATATGAGGGAAAGTGCCACCCCAGATGGCCACCAGAATGTCGGGCCCCATCTCGCGGATGGCGGCATTGATCTTGAACTTTCCTTGCTTTACGGATACCGCGCAAGATCTCACAGATGATGATAAACCGGTACCGGGCGCAGCAGCCATGTCACAAGCCCCCCGGGTGCGAAGCCTTTATCATGCCATCCAGAATCTCCACCGCCCTCTCAGCGAAGGCGGGCTCACTTATGTGCACATCGAGCTCTTCGACGAGCACGCGAGGGTCAAGGAGGGTCTTAAGCTTCTCTGTGAAGACGCGGTCGACAGTCGGATCGAAGAGCGCCATGCCTTCTTTGTCAGCGTCCGACCATCCTTTCATGGGAATGAGGACACGTACGGGCCCCCTGCCTTTGTTGAGTTTGTCCGCCACGATCTTCGCGAACTTCTCCATTTCAGCAGCTTCCATGCGCACGCAGAATCGGGTGTCATGGCCGTGGGTTCTTCTTCCCCTGAGCTCATCGGGCATAGGATAGTAAGGGCTGAATACCGCATTGTCAAGACCGCCCGGTGCAAACACAAGCGGAATGCCCATTTTGCCAGCCGTCTCAAGCCGCTCAGGGCCGATGCCTTTGCAGTACCCTCCGAACATTTCATCGGCTATCTCGTGGGGGTTGAAGTCGAGCACCCCCGCGATGAGCCCTTCGGTGATCAACTCTTCCATCGCCATCCCGCCGCAACCGTTCGCATGGAACCCTATCATGTCATAACCTCTGGCGTCCAGAAGCGGCTCTGCCAACATGGCACACTTGGAGTTGATGCCATAAGCGGTCACCCCAACCATGGGGCGTTCCGTTCTAATTATGCTCTCCCTCTCCATCATGCCGCAGACAGCATAGGCAGCCTGGGCCAGGATGTGGCGCATAAAATCATTGAATCCCAGAAGGTCTGCTACGGAGTGAAACATTACGATATCTTTTGTCCCGACATATTCTCTCACGTCCCGCGATGCAACCGTTGACACAACCACCTTCGGGAAACCAAAAGGCAGCGAGCGCATGATGAAGGTTACAATAGCCGTGCCTGTCCCGCCCCCGAGACCGATGACACCATCGATCTGGCCCCTTTGTTGAAGCCGCGTCGCCATGATGGCCCCGCCTGTCTGCACCGTCCGGACTGCCGTGGACCTGTCCTGCTCTGCCAGGTTTGTATCGAGCTCAGACCCGGCTGCATAGGTCAGATCGTCCCGGGTAAGATCAGGAGGGGCCTGGGGCGGACTAAGGGTGCCGACGTCCATGAGCAGGGTCTTAGCGCCTCGCTCTTCGGCGCACTCCCTGATATAGGCGGCCTCTCGCGCTTTTGTATCCAGCGTAGCGATGACGAGGAGCCGTTTTCTCGAACTCATGGCAGCTGGTCTCCTTCAGTTTTCCCGCGCAGATCCGTCTTTTTGCCTCTCTACACGCTTTGGTCCGGTGGCGGGGTTCCCGGCGGATTGGGTAACGTCAATGGCCACCTCAGCCAAAAGGCATTGTGGGCGATAAAAGCGGGCGCCAGAATGCAGAGATTGAGATAGATGATAAGGATGTTTATGTCAGCAGGAAGCTTAGCGGCTGCGACGGCATCGGCAGCGGGACCCAATATTACGTTGCAGATGGCGATCCAGACAGCGCTGATCACAAACACAACTATAATGGCCGCGATGGCCCTTGTCGCACCTGTAAGTTTTGTGATCCCCCAGAACTGGAAATGCCAGGAGTAAAGGAGTGACCAGGTGACAATGGAAGAAGCTACAGCCCCGAAAGAGAATGTGGGACCGACACCGATTGCCAGACTCCCGCTCCAGCATATGAGAGCTAGAATGTGCGAGAGGATGGTCTGACCTATGGCTGCTCCGGGATGACCCCATTTGGTAAAGGGCCAGCCCTGGGTTACGAAGACGGGGCAGAATACGAAGAACCAGGCGATTGCCCATACGATGTATCCTGTGAGCCAGTTCACGTTGAGAGGACCTTTATGGTCCATCGGCGTATTGGCGACCGGCGTTCCATCAAGGTTCGTCAGGAGATTCCAGACGAGGATGGTAACAACCATAACAACGACGAACCCTGCCGCCATAGTGCCCCAAGGGTGGAGCCGCCCCTTGAAGGGCCAGGTATTCCAGTTCTTGCCGTAGAGGAGCGTACACCAGAACCCTATTGCGCCAAACCAGAGATAAAGAGGTCCGATTGGCCATTGCGGATAGACGAATCGCATGAAGAGCAGGATTAGAAAAGTGAATACGGCCCACAGTATGGTCATCTTAATTCCTACCGCGACCCGTGACTTCGCAGGCGTCCAGTTACCCGCAGGAGGTGCACACGGAAAGCAATCCCCTATGAGCACCAGGTGCCCCTCTGCAATGAGCATGATAAGAATCGCAGGTAGTAGCTTCAATACAAGCAATGCCGGCGGTACCGCATATACAAAACAGAGAACTCCGAGGATCGCCATGGCAAGGAATTGAATGAGACCGCCTGCCCTCCCCTCCGGACCGATGCCAATCTTTGCCTGCTTTTCGTTTCCCATAACTCCCCCCTTTTTTTACTACTTTCGATGTCTCATGCAATACCCGACGGGTTAGCGCTCCCCACTTTGTCGCATGTCCCCGGTCCTTTACAATATCTCCGCACCCCGTCACCCACCCTCGAATCTGTTGCGTGCTTTGGGCCCTTGAAGCCTCGGACCCCTGAACCCTATTTTATTCTCACTCCAGCCAGCAATTGGCTCACGATGCGATCCAAGGCGTCCTTTTTCTGGTCGGTTTTCGGCGCAGCCTCCTTTTTACTCCAGACTGATTCGGGTCTCACCTGGAGGATGATGACATTATCGGGAAAATTAAAATCAGCATCGATCCCGAATTCGATATCGTAAGGTTTTCCGTAATAGCTCTCGATCAATTTTCCCACGCGGGCAAGCTCTTTCAGCTCCTGCTGCGTAAGGCATGGAACGCATCTCATCTCGGCGGGCACTTCTGTCTGGAGGATGTCGCTCCCGTTCTCCCTGTAAACGCACTGGGTCTCCTTGCTCCCGATGGTTGTCTTGATAATATCGAGGGTTACTTTGTCGACAAGATAGGTGTCGGGCGTGACCATACCACTGACTACGGCCTCTCCAAGCCCGCAACTCGCATCTATGGAGATCTTTGAAGGATCACCGTTGACAGGATTGATGGTGAAGATAATCCCCGACACCCTGGAATTGACCATCTTAGGAATGCCGACCCCTATGTTAAAGAGGAACGGTATTCCCTTGTTCATACGGTACATGATTGCCTCAGTGTTGTACGCACTGGCCCAGCATCTCTTGACATAATCAATCAAGTCCTTTTCACCGCGGATGTTGAGGTAGGTCTCCATCTGACCGGGCATGGACACAGCGCCACTGGAGCGAACCGCTACCGGGCAGACTCCGGTCTTGGTCCTTTCGCAGAGCTTCCTGTAATTGGCCAGGATATCCGCTTCGATGTCGGCAGGTACCTTCGCGTTCTCGATAAGGCGAATGGCCATCTCACTTGCCTGCTTTGCGCTTTCGTACGTTACCTGCCCCAGCTCGGTCAATTGCTTCTCCAGCTCTGCCTTTATCCCGGTATCGACCAGGAATTTCTCATTCGCGTAAATGGTGATGGAGAATCCTGGAGAAACCGGTATCCCCGCTTTGATCATTTCCCCGAGGTTGGCATTCTTTTTTCCGACTAAAGGGAAGTCGCTGCCGTCCATCTCGTCGTACCACAGAGTGAATATTTTCTCTTTCTCTGTCATGCGTTTAGCCTCCACCAGGCGGAACCGGCTTTTCTCTCAACCTCAACCTTAACCTTCGCTGTGGTCTCTTCCTCGACCTGGTCTCTCAACCTCAACGTGAACCTGTTCCTCAGCCGGCTCACTTCTTTCTTTCGAGTATCTGCACCAATCCGGTGTCGCCATTGATCCGGAGCAGGTCACCGGTCTTGATGAGCTGGGTGCCTTTGCCTGTTCCCACAACCGTCGGCAATCCGTATTCCCTGCAGACGATGGCTGCATGACACATCGGACCGCCCACGTCAGTGACGGCCCCCGCAATCTTCACGAAGGCAGGCGCCCAGCTTGGCGAAGTGGTAGTTGCCACCAGTATCTCACCTTCCTTGAGGTCTGCAAGCTGGTCTACGGTCTTCAGAACCCTCGCCCTGCCTTCAACGACACCGGAAGAGCCCGCCGAGCCTCTAATTTCATTCTGTACCTCTCCTTCTGCGGGACCGGCCAGCCATTTCTGCAGCGATTCGTTGGTGACGCCCCAGAGTACGATCGTGAAGGGCTCTGTGACGACATCAGGCGGTACACCGAGGGCAGGAGGTGGCGTCCACTGTTTGAACTTCTCATAAACACCTTTTCTCCAGGCAATCTCTTTCGGCCAGTAAGAAGGTCCTCTGGCCCTGACGCCTGTTGCCCAGGCGGTGACATGGTCCCAGAGCGCCTGCTTGATCTCGTCACGCTTCAGAAACCATATGTCCTCATCGGCATTTTCAATGAATCCCGCGTTCTGCAGGATCTGGCCCACCTGGCGGACCTTTGCCCAGAACAAGCTGTGGAACCAGTGTTCAACGTAGAAGTTGTGGTCCTCAGCGTGAGGAAGCACCAGCCGTGCCACCGCCAGACCCTGATCGAAGGCCTCCCTGTCTGCGTCGGTCTTGATCAGTTTCCTGTACTCGTCGGCAATCCTGTCCCGCTCCTTCAGGAGCTTCGCGGTAGGTCTCCCCAACTCCTTGCCAGCTTTGAGGGCCTTGATGTTCGTCCTGATGTTGTCGAAAGGCACGTCAAGATTGTCGTTCCAACTGATATGAGTGTGGTACCAGCCGGTTCCCGTGGAGATATGGAACCAGGGGTATCGCGCCTTCTCCAGTTCCTTGAGCCACTCTTTTCCCACCGGATGCTTTGCCAGTTCCCTCATCAATTCATCGGCCTTCAAGGGTTTTAAAACGATATCCTCAACACCGACCTCGATGGCGAGTTTCGCAAGCCTGATCAGCTCCGCGTCAGGTTTGAAAAGGATCGGGTCAAAGCCCGCCGACATCTTGACGAGGGTAGATATCGGCACATCCGGGAAAATCTGATTGGCCGTGCCGAAGAAGGTCACCTGGGCAGCGTAGCACAGGTTGAGGAATTCAAAATGGTACTGCCAGCACAAGAGACCCAGATCGATGAGTTCATCATACTTTCTCAAGAGCTCATAGCCGCTCCCCTTTCCGATTCCTTCTTTGATGACGCTTATATCCTCCATCTCGGGCAAATCGGTGAAAGTCATCGCTTCGAGTTTGTTGATGGTGGCGGTCATCTTCTTCTTCCAGTTTTCGTAGAGCCGGTCCCAGTTCTGGAAATAGTACCCGGCACGCTCCATGAAGAGCGGTACCCGCCGCCCCACTTCCTCCGGGTCCGGAACGCCCACCGGGCTGATGTAAACATACCCGTTCACGATCCTGTGATCGATACCGAGGGCAGGCGGAATAATGTAGTGACGGGTGTTGTACTGCGACAGCGCCAAAGACCAAGCTTCATCCCATATGAGATCGAAAGGATAGTGAGGCTCAGGATAGTGCAGGCCATCATAGAACCATATCTGGCTGCTCTCAAATTTCGCCCTTTCCGGGTCCTCCTTGGAAAAGATATACTGATACGGGTAGAGTTTTTCCCAACCTTCAGTACCGGGAATTTTGGGAACATCGTGTGGATCCATAAACGTTTTTGCCATAAATTCCTCCTCCCCTTTTTTTGTGAAGCTATTTAGAGCCTGAACCATTTCGGTTCATCGAATCGTTCGGTACAGCGCAGTATGCGGCTCGCATAGTTCATGACATAGGTGCCCTTCAGCTTCAGGTTGAGTTTTCTGAACTCCTCGTTATTCAGGAGGCGACCAATGTCAACTGGATCCTTGAAAGTGAACTCGCTGATGATTTCACTTATGCCCCCCAGGACGACGTTCCAACCCCCTGTCACTTCCATATAGTCAATTGTTTCTATGGTAGGAAGGTATTCTTTGACAATAAAGTCCGCATACTCTTTTTTCACGCCCGGCTTCAAGTCGTAGTACTGATTCAATTTCCATACACCCTTCTGAATTGTGTATGTACCCCGCTTCACCCTGCCGGTCGGCTCGAGGACAGCAGTCCTGTAATTGTAAATGGTCGATTTAAGCCTGAGGGAGAGCTGTTTGAACCGGTCAGTGGCGATAACGCGAGAGAGCAGCTCCAGATCGTTTGCCAAGCTGACTCCGATCACTCTTGGGCCAAAACCGACCTCAACGTAATAGCCGCCGACGTGGGTAAGCCCCAAGGCAGTCGTCTCCGGCAGAAACGTCCCGCCGATAAAATCAGCGTATTCATCTTCTTTCCCCTGGATGATATCCCAAGCCATGGTAAACAGAACAGGCATACAAACCTCCTTCCCTCATCATAAAACTCTTGACACTATCCCATCTTGTTTTGCTTCGCCGGGAGCTCTTTTCCACTCTGCCCGAAAGCAGTTTTCCGCATTGTTGGACTTGGTCGGGCTGGAACCTATGCAAAGATAGGAACATTACTTGCAATTGTATCCTGCGTGGTAAATATGTCAACTAAATTATTTTTATATGATATAAGAAAAACTTATGATGTATAGTTATAGCGGTGTAGCTTTTGGAGAAACAGTTGAGTCACTAAATTATAATCTGCTAAACTGCGTCATGTCCTTTGAAAGCCAGGCTCAAGGCAAGCGAGAAATGGGTAATGACTATTAATCTCCGTCCTTATCTTGAAGTCTACCGAAGCCGACGCATCGGTATGATGCTGATTCTCGGATTTTCCTCGGGCTTGCCCCTGGCCCTTACAGGCGGCACGCTGCAAGCATGGATGACGATGGTTGGCGTAGACCTCCGCACTATCGGCGTCTTCTCTCTCGTAGCTCTTCCGTACACGCTTAAGTTCCTCTGGTCCCCATTGATGGATCGCTATGTGCCTCCGTGGCTCGGTAGACGCCGAGGGTGGATGATCTCTACGCAGGTTGTTCTTTTCTTAGCTATTTTTGCCATGGCATTCGGTTCTCCCCGGCATGCATTGGGGGTTGTAGCACTCCTGGCGTTTTTTGTAGCGTTCGCATCCGCGTCTCAGGACATTGTGATTGATGCGTATCGCACGGATCTGCTCCAGGAAGCAGAGCGGGGCGCGGGAACAGCGGTCTATGTCACGGGCTACCGGATCGCCATGCTTGTCTCCGGGGCAGGGGCTCTCATCCTGTCTGATCGCATCGGTTGGCGAAACACCTACCTGTTGATGGCCTTTGTAATGGTCATCGGTATAATCGGCGCGCTTTTCGGCCCGGAGCCTGACATCCAGGCAAAGCCACCGAAAACTTTGCGAGAGGCCGTGTGGGGGCCGCTCAAAGACTTTTTCTCACGTCACGGCGCGCTCTCCATCCTTTTTTTCATCGTGCTTTACAAATTAGGAGATGCCTACGCCGGTTCCCTGACAACGGCGTTTCTGATCAGGGGTGCCGGGTTTTCACCCACTGATGTCGGCACGGTAAACAAAGGCTTGGGGCTCATATCCGTGATTGTCGGTGCAACTATCGGTGGATCGCTCATGGTGCGGCTTGGGCTCTTCAGATCACTTCTCTACTTCGGTATTCTTCAGGCGGTTTCCAACCTTTCGTTCATGGTGCTGGCCTGGGTGGGAAAGAGCTACCCGGTGATGATTTTTGCCGTGGCTTTTGAAAATTTTGCCGGAGGCATGGGGACCTCGGCCTTTGTGGCCTTTCTCATGGGTCTCTGCAATCATCGATATAGCGCAACGCAATTTGCTTTACTCTCATCGCTCGCGGTGCTTGGACGAGTCCTCATTTCGCCGACCTCGGGCTACATGGTTGAATCGCTGGGGTGGGCAAACTTTTTCTTACTCACCGCATTGACGGCGCTGCCTGGCCTCGCGCTCCTCTACTGGCTCAGGAAGGATATTTCGAATTAATTGTGGGCGTGCTCGTACCCTTATTGCATCACTTCAGAAATGGTAGCCGATCCTCACCAGGAAAAGATCGGTATCGTGCGTACATTCCAATACCAGCGTGGAGAGTCTGGCTACCATCCCTCCGCTACGCGACGGCAACAAAGATGCGACCCGATTAGGTTCAGCTCCCTGCCATCTCCTGTTTCTTCTTTTCGTACGCTTCTATACCGGCCTGGACCGCGTTTGTGATAAGCCGTTTTTTCTCCTCTACGAGACCTTTCCCGTTTTCCAGCGTTGAGGTGACCGCCTCTTTGATCTGCTCGTAATAATCGTCGGCCTTCTTCCTTGCATCCCCTGCAAGGCCCCTGATCTGCTCCCGGGTTTCACTGCCGGTCATTGGAGCAACCAGCAGCGCGATGCCAGCACCAATCAATCCGCCCAGAAAGAACGAAGATACCACCGAACCCACTCCACTCGATCCTTCACGTTCCATCTCAATCCTCCTTATTTTGCCCGCCACCGCAAGGCAGTCAGCCTCGTGCCGTTTGGCGCGCTGCGTTTGTCCCGGGACTGTTCATGGGTTAGAGCATATGGGCACCGGTCCCTGCCGCGTCAATGCCTCTCGTATTCTTCGTGTCCTCTGCCCCGTTCCTCGCCGCCTCTTCCTTCAGGACCTTCCCGTCTCTCTTGCTCGTGTGTCACACCTCTTTCTTCCCTGCCCCGTTCTTCGGGTCTCGCATGCCAGCCTTCGTGCCACGCTTTGTCTCTATCCCAGTATCGATTGCGGTCCCATCCTGCCCAGTTTTTCTTCAGCTCCCCATAGGGTACCCTCCGGTATCCCGGGGGGACGTTGCGATAGTCGGGTGGCAGCTGCAAAAGCGGCCGAGGGAGCCTTTCGGGAGGAAGATATCCCCATGGACCATTATACGATTGAGCCCTGAACCAATGACCTTCATGGAGACGGTACCAGGAGCCCTGATAGAAGAAAATATCCACGGCAATACCCGGAACCACGTAGACGTAGGTTCCTGGTATGACAACGACCGGAGGAGGAGCCGCGATCCGATACACGGGCGGCGGACCTATGCGGATATCTACACTGACCTGCGCATCGCTTTCGGCAAACATTCCCATGACCAGCAGAAAAAAAGCCCCGAATAAACCCACATGCAATCGTTTCGCACCCATAAGACATCCTCCTTTGTAGCGCACTTGCTGTTTCTCCTTACTGCTCTAAGTTAATCACTCGTGAGCCTCGCTTCAAGGCAAGCGGGAGTCTCTAAGACGTGCGTTGCTCAACAAACTTGGCATATAGTCGGCACCACCCGCAAGGACAGAACCTGAAAGGGTCACAAATAGAAGAGGACAGAGTGAGCACGACAAACCGAACAGGCTAAAATGTTCGGCGCAGACCTAGGTCACCGGTCTCACTGGTCTGAGCACAACAATGCCTGGTTTACCGGCTACATACGCTCTGAAATCCTGATCGACTACTCTTCTCTGGGATTGAAGAGAAGACGCATGGCGGAAGTGCGTTGTTCCCATTCCTTTGACCACAATCCCGACGTGCGACACGTCAAGTCCTCTCGTCCCCGAGTATATGCCGATGTAGTCGCCCGTTTTGAGGCGCCGAATGACGTTACCGTCGATCGCTTTGCTCGGAATGTAACTGACGTCCCGTTCCGCTGGACTTATCCCGGTAAGAAGGCATGATCCATCTCCCCGGTCGTTGATTCTCTTGTGCACCGTTCTAAAGTTTTTGCCTCCGACCTCTGCAGTGACATCTTTGATCAAGGAGTCTTTGTCTATCCAGTCTGTGAAGAAATGACGTCTGTACGTGTAGGCCACCTTGCCTGAGCGGTACCTGACCCTTTTCAATGTTTTCTTGAACTCGGAAAATGACCTGGAAAGACGCATTGCCTCAACGTGGTCGAGAAGGGTGAAACAGTCTACGCCCTCCAGATTTATGGTGAATGCCTCGGGTGTATCCGGACCGCCGATCAAGGTTGATTCTTCATATGGGGTCCCGAGGAATTGCCTCGAAAGAAACTCGATGCGCCGGCCTGTCTGTTTGATCGCGCTGGCACTCCTGAGCACCTCGTCCAAGTTTTGCTCGGTCCATCGGCCAAGCAGGATATTTTCTCTCTCTGTACGCGAACGCATTGCGTGCCCGGAATGAGCTTATAGTATAACATGCCTGGTGCGCTTCTCGATGCTGAATGTATTTTGTTGCACCGGCAGGATAATTGTGAGAAAAAGAGATAATGCACCGAACCATTGATATCCACACTCACGGTATTGGGGGGTTCGATACAAGGAGCAACTCTGTCGATGATATCCTCCGTATCGCTGAAATCCACGGCTCATGCGGTGTTGCAGGGATAGTGCTTTCCATATATTCCGGACCTATTGATGTTATGCGACAACACATGGAAGTGGTGAGCAGAGCGATAGAGAGGCAGGGTCAAAGTCGACTTATTGTACGACCGGGGACCGAGGACCGACGACCGAATTCAGAATCCACTGGCTCAGCCGGTCACCCGTCACCGGTCACCCGTCACGAGCCGAGGGCAGCCCGCATTCTCGGCATTCACCTTGAGGGACCATTTCTCAATCCTTTGCAATGTGGTGCGCTCGATCCTGCATCGTTCGTCAGCCCACGAGAGAGCATCCTTGATGAGCTCTTGGAAGGGTTTGGGCCAATCGTTAAGGTGATCACGGTTGCCCCGGAGAGGGAAGGGGTTGTGAGCGTCATCAAGAAAGCGGTCGAGAAAAGTATCGTGGTCAGCATGGGCCATTCGGATGCGACGTACGCTGAAGCAGAAGCGGGGTTCCGAGCAGGTGCGCGCGCCATCACACACCTATTTAACGCCATGCGCGGTTTTCACCACAGAGAACCGGGGCTTGCAGGTTTCGGACTGTTGAACAAAGAGGTTTATGTGGAGGTAATAGCCGATCCTTTCCACCTTCACCCGAAAACAATCGAGCTTATTTTTAAGACAAAGGAGCCTGAAAGGATCATTCTTATTTCCGATTCAGTAAAGGAAACAAAAACCGCAGCAAGCGATAAGGGCATCGCCAGTGCCTGCGGAACATTGCAGGGCGGTAGCTTGGCCTTACCTGACGGTTGTCAGCGCCTCGCGGCCATAGGCTTCGACGAGACGATCATCGCCAACGCATCCACGACTAATCCGCGGCGTTACCTTGGCATTCGCGGTTGACCGAAACAGAGTTCTGCTGGTTACCTGCCTGCCGTGCGTCGGGCCGCGACCTTCTGCCCTCGGTTGAAGAGTTGAGCTGTTTTCATGACCCGTGACCCTTGCCCCGTGACCCGGCCTTTCCGGTTTTCACCAGAGGCTCGTCACTATATCGATTAGTTCCGGGAAGGTGTCCATCGTGAAGTCAGCTTTATCTGCGAAGCCTGGCGAACCGTAGCCGTACGTGGCCGCCACGGTCTTCACGCCCGCACCCCGTCCTGCCTCGATATCGTAAGCGGTGTCGCCCACCATTAAGGTCTCATCAGCTGGAACACCAAGTTTGGAAATCACGGACAGTATCGCCTGCGGACTCGGTTTTTTTTCAGGGCCTGAATCTCCACCGACCACAAGATCAAAGTAGTGCAGCAGCCTGAGCTGTTTGAGTGTCTTCATAGTGAAGACTTCAAGCTTGTTCGACACGACCGCTTTCTTAAAGTCTTTCAGTCTTTGAAGGGTGTCTTCCACCCCGGGATATGGCGCGGAATAGACGGCTATATGCTCCAGGTAGTACTCCCTGAAATGTTTGCGAATGGTGGCGGGGTCGACACCTAGCTCTTTCCACTCGTCAAACTTTTTCATGATGAGTACCATGCCTTCGCCCAGCATAGCCTCGATCTCGGGGCGGGAGACAGGCGGAACCCCATGCAGGCCTATTGCATAGTTGAAGGCATTGGCGATGTCCGCAGCAGAGTCGACGAGCGTGCCGTCAAGATCCAAAAGTATAAGCTGGAGAGACACGCAATAATGTAATGGAAATCTCCTGAATGCGCAACTGGGTCCCTGGAAGCGGCTCAACTCCTTGCCCGGTTACGGCCGGCATGTTGATTTGGCGGCTTATCGCGGATAGGCGGCAACGACGGCTATAAAGGCGCTTTCCTTACCCGTATTGGTAAAGGCATGGGACACGCCCGCAGGAAGCCATATGGCGTCCCACATTTTCACGGCTCTTTCTTCATCACCCACTTTCATGAGACCTTCGCCTGCGAGCATGAAGTAGATCTCCTCAACTTCGTCGACATGCTCTTCCATGGTGTTGCCCGGTGGCACAACCGCCCAGGCGAAAAATTCCATCGCCTTCATAAAGTGAGACGTAAGGAGCATGCGGGCGATGCCTCCGCGATGCGCCACATAGGTTGTTCTTTCAGCTTCCGGGCTTTCTACATTCACGACGATCATAGCGTCACTCCTTGATATCTAAAGGCTTCTGGATTATAGCAATATGGCTCCATAGAATCCATAGCAAAGAGTTCATAGGTGGTTTTTCCAGCGGGTGATCAGCAAGGCTGTTAGCAATTTTTCAAAAGTGAACTGTCGTACGATTCAAAAGTGAACTCCTACCAAGAACCTGTGACAGCACGCGCTTCACCGTTTCCTTCGCTCGCTGGTGCTCCGCCTCACACCCGCTCTATGGTCTCCTTCCGCTTGCCTGCGGAACTCGCGCACGCCTGCTGTCGACAGCAGGCTTACCGCTCAAACAATCCTCGGCATGCGCCTCACACGGCGCACCGCTCCCTCCGACCAAGGCGGGTACCCGAGAGGCATCCGCAATGCTTCGCTCAGGAAAGGTGCACCGGTGCTGCTTAGGGTCAAGCAAGAGTTCACTTTTCAGTCGTAGGCGACAGTGTGATCAGCAAGGCTTGACAGACAGCTTGAGTTCAACCTATGTTTGAGGAAGAGGTGGCTGTAACGAGTTCGCCTCCTCGATGGATACGAGATATGGGTGTTAGAGGAGCCGGCATGAAAGAAATCCCGCTTAAGGTTGATACAGCAGTTATCGGAGGCGGCATTACGGGTCTCTACACGTGCTTACAGCTGCGGAAACAGAAGGGCCCTGGCCACAGAATGGCGCTGTTCGAGGCCTCAAACCGCCTCGGGGGCCGGATTGAAACGGTCGAGATGGACGGCTTTTTAGCAGAATACGGGCCCATGCGATTTGAGAAAAGAGCGCAGCCGCTTCTCATGGATCTGATTCATGAGTTAGGCCTCGAAACAAGCCATTTTTCTCCCTACATGGCAGCAACCGATCCGGAGTCGCTGTACAGTCTTGGGGAGGATGATCTATGGTCTCGGGGAGGTGATTCCGGAATTCAGCTCAACGCCCTGGAGCTGCTTTCCCTCGGGATCCTGCGGGTGCTGCAGGCCAGTGGTGGCGACCTCAACAACCCCAGGGATCCTCGCCACTGGGAATGGTGGGCGGGACTGGGCGAAAGCTTCTATCATGAACTCAGAACTGCGGCAGCCTTTCGTGGTGAACCGTTGCACAACGCCGGCTTCTGGAATGTCCTGAGTGCTGTCTTAAGCCATCGGGCGCTGACCAAGATTATCAATTACGGGACCTTCTACCATTCGATCCATCAGAATCCGAGCGCGGCCGAGTGTATCATCTTTTGGTTACGAGGTCTCCATCCCCATGAGACTATGGCGGGAATCAAAGAGGGCGCCGAGGCTTTGATCACAAAGCTGGCAGAGAGGCTCTTGTCTCTTCAGCCTGAACCGATTCCTCTCTACAGGAACCATAAACTGGTGGCGATTGAAGAGCACGAGGGAGACCACCTGCGCCTTGCCTTGTCTGCGCCAGGGGGACGCAGCGTCACGGTGTTTGCACGGCATGTCGTGCTTGCCCTTCCTCGGAGCCCGTTGAGAAAACTCGAGTCGTTCTTCCCCGAGACTATCGTCCGTCTGGTCGATTCGGTCATTCCCATTCCGCTTTTTAAATGTTTCTTTGTCACGAAAGAACCGTGGTGGAACCAACATACATTGCCTCAAACCGGGGCCTCATGCGTGCCTGCCCGGGAACTTCATTATTACTATCGAGAAGAAGGAGCCGAGAAACGAGGCATGGTCATGGTTTATGGAGATAGTCCGTCCAAGCACTACTGGCAATCCTTTGTCGCAGAGGATCCGCACGCGCAGGTGGAGCTGAACAAGGATAAGCGATTGCGCGAGTATTATGTGAAATATCTGAGCCTGGCTCCCCATGTTGCCGACCGATGCGAACGTGAAGCCCGTGCCGACACGCTCACCTGTTTTGGTATCCGCGACTTCAGCCGTGAGCCCTTTGAAGCGGGTGTTCATCTTTGGAAACCCAGGGTGCAGATTTACGAGGCAATGAAAAGGCTGTCGGCGTTTCCGCTTTCCCGGGCCGGTCACACGCATAACGGCCTTCATATCTGCGGCGAGGCCTATTCCGATTTTCAAGGATTCATTGAGGGAGGGCTCAGGACAGCCCTTGCCGTGGTGCGGCAGATCACGTAACAGAAATCACCGGCCAGGCATGCGCCTCAGGCTCTTGAACTGTTGACAATGACAGAACAAGGCCCAATACTAAAAAAGATGCGAAGTAGAAGACTATAGGGGGTGACAAATGGATAGCGACAAAAAGGTTCTGGTTTACTCAACGCCTACCTGACCGCACTGCAAGAGGGCGAAAAAGTTCCTCGAGGAGAATGGTATCTCCTTTCAAGATATAGACGTTGCGGCAGACAAAGCAGCCCGGGAAGAGATGGCACGAAAAGCAGGCCAGATAGTGGTTCCCGTTTTTGACATCGATGGAACAATCATAGTGGGCTACGTTGAGAGCCAGTTGAAGGAAGCTCTAGGGCTCTAGTCCCTTAGGCTTGCGGAGTCTCACATGCATGATGTGGTCATCATTGGCGCCGGTCCTGCCGGCATGACAGCAGCGGTCTACTGCGCGCGGAAGAAGCTCAGCACGCTCCTCGTCAGCAAGGACGTTGGCGGCCAAACGCTCTGGACAAACGACATAGAAAATTACATGGGGTACCAGTTCATCGAAGGGCCGGAACTCGTTGAAAAGTTCGAGCAACAGGTACGCCAATTTCCCATCGACGTGAAGATAGAAGAGGACGTGGTCGGCCTGACCAAGGTGGATGGTGGTTTCGAAGTGCTTACCGCGAGTGGCTGGACTTACCGGGCAAAGGCGGCGATTATAGCCAGTGGCAAACGGCCCCGGTCGCTCGGCGTCCCTGGGGAAGAACGCTTGCGGGGGCGCGGTGTGACGTATTGTGCTACCTGCGACGGCCCCTTGTACGAGGGACTAAAGGTGGCAGTGATCGGGGGTGGTAATTCAGCCGCGGAAGCGGTCTTGGATATGCTGAAGATTGCGGCGCATGTGTACATGGTCTCCTTAACACCGTTGACCTGCGATCAGCTGCTCGTCGAGAGGTTCAAGGAAAACCCGACGCTCACTGTTTACGCGGAACATGTAACACAAGAGGTACTGGGAGACCCCTCGGTGTCAGGTATCCGCATCAAAGACCTCAAGTCTGGCGAAGAGAGGATTTTGGAAGTCAGGGGGGTCTTTGTTGAGATCGGGCTGGTCCCGAATTCAGATTTTGTAAAGGAACTGGTCAAGCTGAACGGGCCTGGCGAGATAGAGGTTAGTTGTGCCGGTGAGACCGCAGTTCCGGGCCTGTTCGCAGCCGGCGACGTCACGAATGTTCCCGAGAAACAGATTGTTGTGGCCGCCGGCGAGGGAGCAAAGGCGGCCCTTCAGGCCCACCGTTTTCTTCAAAGGCTTACATGACCTACTCTTACTAAGCCTTTTAGGGGAACTGCGAGAGGCGCCCTCTGAAAGCCCATTTTCCGCGCAACTGGGCAGGTCAAAAATGCGTATTCGTAACAACTTGAAAATAAAGGGAATCGTTAGTTGCTCTTTTTTTGACAATCGACCATATCGGAATATCTGGTTTCCCGGATACTCGTTGAAACCACTAGGTTTTTAAGATTGCCACATCACAGGGCAAACCGAAGAAAGTCTCCTGATATTAACATGTTATCGGTATCTTTCGACAAATTTTGTACAAGTTTTCCACAGAAATTGTGGAAAACTCTCCTAACTGGCCGACTTCTCTAATGTATCCGGAGATACTGACCGTAGGTCATTCGACACGCGCCTTGGAGGTATTCATCAGCCTCCTGAAAGAAAATGGTGCTGAGTGGATAGTCGATGTACGGAGCATCCCTCGCTCTCGACATAACCCGCAATTCAACCGGGATACGTTACCCGAGAGCCTGTCTGGAGCAGACATAGGTTACTCGCATATGGCGGGGCTCGGGGGATTCCGGAAGCCGAGAGCCGATTCTCCGAATACAGGATGGAGAAACGCAGGTTTTCGCGGCTACGCTGACTACATGCAGACCGCTCAGTTTCAGCAGAGTCTTGAAGCTCTCCTCAGCCTGACAAAAGAGAGAAGGGTGGCCCTGATGTGCGCGGAGGCCGTTCCATGGCGGTGCCATCGTTCTCTGATCTCAGATGCGCTTGTCGTGCGTGCCGCTAGAGTGACCCATATACTTGGTCCGGGAGAGAGCATTGCTCACGTTCTTACGGCCGGGGCGAAAGTGAAAGACGGATTGATTACGTATCCTTAGCTAAAAACCCGCTTCAACCGATAATTGTTATAGCCCAACGCCGCATCGACCCGAACTGGGCTGGCTGGCGACAAGTCCTTATGATAGGGCAGGAGTCATGGAAAAAATTTCCCTGGTAAAAAGGAGGAAACAGACTGTCGAGTCTGCTTCCGTCGAGAAGCCTTCTGCAAAACAGCCCGTGCAGCAAAAGAAGACAGCCCGGCAATGGTTCGAGGAGGGTCGCACATATGACGGCACCAAGGAAGCGTCGGACAAAGCTATTGAAGCTTACAACCAGAGCATACAGCTTGACGAGAACCTCACCGACGCTTACGTGAACCTCGGGTTCATCTACCTCGAGAGAGAGCAGTACGAAGAGGCCTTGAAATGCCTCAGCAAGGTGGTAGAACTGGAAAGCGAGAATCCCGAGGCCTACAATAACCTCGGCTACGTATACGAAAAAATGGAACGCCTCGGTGCTGCAAAGCAGATGTATGAAAAGGCGCTGGAGGTAAAGCCGGGCGATGTCGAAGGTCTTATTAACCTGGCACAAATTGCGGATTTGCAGGGAGACTACCAGGGAGCCCTGGAGGGTTATCGGAAAGCCACCGAAGCCGATCCCAATGCTGTTTCACCCCACTTCTGCCTTGCCTTGCTCTACGATCGGCACGACATGTTTGACGAGGCCGCGGAGGTGTACCAGAAGGTGGTCAAATTGGACCCCACCCACGTGAAGTCACTCCTCAATCTCGGGAACCTTCACACGAAACAAGGTCAGTACCGAAAAGCGATTGAATGTTTCCAGCGTGTTCTGGAAGTGGCAGGAGACAATGCTGACGCGTACAACAATTTAGGCGCGATCTACGAAGAATTGGGACGCTTTAACGACGCCGTGGCAGCCTACGAGAAGTCGATTTCGATAAATTCATTTCACGAGGACGCCCATTTTAATCTTGCGAGGCTGGCATATTATCAGTACGCTGCAAACCCCGCGGCCTACAAGAAAGAACCGATCGCTCGACGCCTTCAGTTTGTACTTTCTATGAATCCAAGAAATACAAAAGTCGAACAGCTCCTCCAAAAACTGCGAGAGACGTAATGCGATGAAGCGAAGAAGGGATCATCGCTTCATCTATCGCTTAATGTGATTTAAGGTAGTCAAGACAGAACTTGAGAACCTCGTCCCCGGGGAATCCCTTCGCCTTCACGCCCTTCGCGTACTCGTCGAGGAGGGGCCTTACCTGAGCGGCCCAGCGTGCGTCTTCCTCCTTTGAGAGGGCTATGATTTTGCTGCCCCTTACCTGCACCACCTCGATAGCCTCTTTGTCGATCTCATCCCAGGCCTTACCCTCTTTCTCGATCCACTCGTCGTTGACCTTTTCGATCACCTTCTGATCGGCGGGTGAGATGGAGTTCCACTTTGCCTTGTTCATGACCACAAAGTGCGCAGAGGTATAAGCCGCACCGTAATCCAGAGTGTGGCTGCTGACCACTTCAGCCAGCTTCCAGCCTTTCATCGCCTCGAATGGGCAAAGGATTGCATCGGCGACACCCTTCGAGAGTGCATCGTAAGCCTCGCCCATCGGCATGCCGACGGGTGCGCCGCCAAGAGCCTGGACGATGTTTGCTGCGACACCCTGAGACCGGATCTTGAGACCCTTAACGTCTTCGAGCTTAGCGACGGGCCTCTTACTGTGGAGTAAGCCGGGGCCATGGGAGTAAAAGTAAAGGACTCGTGTCTCGTCCCATTCCTTCGGCTTGAACTCGTTGTAAAATGCATTGGTCATGTGTGTTGCTTGGGTAGCGCTTTTGTATCCGAGCGGCAGACCGACCACCTCGGTAAGCGGGAACTTTCCTCTCGTGTACGCCGCGTCGGCAAGCCCTATATCGGCGATACCCTTCACCACGCTATCATATGTCTGCACGGCGGGGGTGAGAGTGTTATTCGGAAAGACCGTAACTTTGATTCGTCCATTGGTCCTTTTTTCAACTTCTTTACACCAGTCATTGACCACCTGACTCTGCCGGTGCGGAGCGGGGAACATTGTCGAATAGCGGAGAGTGATCGTTTTTTCCTCCGCTGCGCCACTCTGACAAGGGATAAGACAGACAAAAAAAGCGAAGACAAGAAAACCGGTACCAATAACGGAAAACTTTTTCATAACCGCCTCCTTAGTCTTGAGTAGTATTGTCCGAATCCGCGCTGGCTTCAACCATTTCCTTCGCTCGCTGCTGCTCCGTCTCTCACCCGTTCTAAGTTCTCCTTCCGCTTGCCTGTGGAACTCGCGCACGCCTGCTATCGATAGCAGGCTTACCGCTCAGACAGTCCTCGTCATGCGCCCCACACTGCGCACCGCTCCCTCCGAACATAAGACGGGTCCCGAGAGACTCCCGCAATGCTTCGCTCAGGAAAGGTTGAGCCGCGCTCTGTACGATTGTTTTGCTTGCATTCAAGATTTCTCAACCTCAACCTGCTTTTTCTTTTTCCTGCTTTCTCCCTAACCTGTTGTTCCTGCTAGACCAGGTCCTCCGGCTTCGGAATATATTTTTTCAAATCAATCCGCTTCATCACATCCTCAGGCACAACCGCGACAGGAGGAAAATCCTTTCGGAAAGGCTTTGCTGTTGCGTCGATACCCACTTTTGTCACCACCGCCTCTTGCGCCGCAGACAGATCGAGGTCAGTCCCGAGCACACCCGGCAGAATCATCACATCCCTGTCAGCCTGGACCCTGGTGGCGAGCGCCCACGTTATTTGAGCTCCGTTATCGAGATCGATGTCAGAGTCGAAACAGATCACATACTTGAGGTACATATCGTTTGCAAAGGCGGCCAGGATGGCCTGCTTGGGCTGGCCCGCATGTTTTTTGTCGAGTTGAATAAAGCCGTACCACCATCCCGCTGCCGCTATAAACTTGAACTTCTTGACGTCGGGCACAGCCTCTTTTAGTTTGCGGTTCATGAACGCATGCTGCGGGAGGCGCCCCATGAGCATGCCTTTGCTCGGCCAGGCACCCATGTCGTGCACGATAGGGTTTTTCCTGTGCGTTATGGCGGTGATTTTTACAGGATGGCGCATGGCGACCTGGTGATACTTGGTGAAATCTCCCCATGGGCCCTCCTGCTCGCGGACGCCGGGAGGGATTACGCCCTCTATGATGATCTCAGCGCGCGCAGGGACGAGCACATCACTGGTCTCACACGTCACCACCTCCAGCGGCTCGCCCATCAAGCTGCCCGCAATATCAAACTCTGAAGGCGGATGGCCGACACGACTCTGGAAGGCGGTCGCCCACGCGGGGTGAAGCCCTACGGCAAACGCGATCGGGAGAGGCTCGTTCCGCTCCATGTATTCATTATAGATGTACCAGAAATGGCGGCCGGGCGTGATGTGCGTGACACCGAGATGCGGTTTCTTTACCATAAAACGGTAATGGGAACAGTGAGGCGCATTTATTTTTCTGTCCATTACGATGCCCACGGCCCGCGTCAAATAGGGCGCTTCGCCCTTGTGATGTGTGATGAAAGGAAAGCGGGTCATGTCAGCCTTTTTTCCGGTCAGGACAACATCCCTGCAAGGAGCATCTTTTTTATTGATCTCTTTTGCAGGGTATTTGTTCAGCCTGATTGCCTCCTCTTCCTTTTCCGCATAATAGTCCTCCACTTTTTCAGGAGGGATACCAAGGGCCAGGCCGTATTTGGTCGCGCTCGTCTCAGTATTACAGACGACAGGCGTGCTGTACCCTTTCACATTCTCAAAGAGCACCATGGGATATTTTCCCATCAGGTCCAGTTTCTTGATTATTGCGGAGATCTCATATTTGGGATCAACCTCTCGCGTGACCCGGACATACTCCTGCGGCAGCTTCTTTTCGCACTCCGCCATGAACGTTCTCAAATCTTTCGGCATCAAGCCCTCCTTTTTTTGTACAAGCCTCGCTCGCATCCTGCGATTACTTCTTCCACGCGCCAATCTCTTTCAGATACTTTTCCGCTCCCGGATGAAAGGGAACGGGGGTAGCCTTTGTCATGTTCTCCAGCGTAAAGTCGCCTGGTGTCGAAGCATGGATCGCATAGTAGTCCTGCCGGTGTTCCCAGAGATTTTTCAGGAACCGGTAGACAAAATCCTCACTCACGTCAGCATGGGTGAAGATGCTGGTTGCAAATCCGTAAACGGGCGTATCCTGATCCATGCCTCTGTACGATTTTGCTTTGATGACCCTTTTGTAGTAATACGGATGTTCCGGCAGCACCTTGTTGAAAGCCTGTTCGTCGACGGGCACCACGCGGGCGGGCGTGAGCTGTGAGAGTTCCATGTACGACGGCATCGGATAGGCTCCTCCGAGAAAGCCGCCGTCGAGGCTCCCGTTCTGTATCCCTTCAACCACCTCTTTGAACACGTAGTAGTAAGGTTTGAAATCGTTCTTTGTCACACCGTGCGCTTCAAAGAAGAGAAGGGCGCTCGTGGAAACCGTGCTGCCCGGGCCTCCGATCCCGATGCGCTTGCCTTTAGCATCCGCAAAAGATTTGATAGGACCTTTAGCCGGCACGGCAAAATATTGGTCCGAACCATTGATGAAGCAGATTGCCCGAAGCGTGGAGAATGGTTTGCCCGCGTATTCGCCAAGACCTTTATATGCCCGGAAGCCGTCAGGAGTGCCGAAAAGGGCGAAGGCAGGCTTCTTACCGGCCTCCCTCTGCATCATGCGCCGGACCATCTCCATGGTGCCTGTCGCAGCTTCATGAACAAAGTTGGCATCCGGCATGTACTTGTTCGTCACAGCGGCCACGCCTGCACCGAGAATGTAGACAGTGCCACCCGAAGGCGGTGTGTACAGGGGCGCCAACTCCGCAGCTTGTATTGACGGATGACTGCACAAGAGTATCAGAGCCGCGAAGCCGAGAACAGATGCAATGAGTCTAACATATTTCATCCGCACCCCCTCTTCTGCGCATTAGTATTGTCAAAATCCGTGCTGGCTTCAACCATTTCCTTCGCTCGCTGGTGCTCCGTCTCTCACCCGTTCTAAGTTCTCCTTCCGCTTGCCTGTGGAACTCGCGCACGCCTGCTGTCGACAGCAGGCTTACCGCTCAGACAGTCCTCGGCATGCGCCTCACACTGCGCACCGCTCCCTCCGAACATAAGACGGGTCCCGCGAGACTGCCGCAATGCTTCGCTCAGGAAAGGTTGAGCCGCGCTCCGCATTTCTCGTAAAACTTTTGACAATACCTGCGCATTACCGCTTCGTCACCTTCAGTATTGCTGTTGTCGCTGGTTTCTTATCGCTTGCGACAGGCCACTGATCACCGATCACTGATCACTCTCTTTATGCCACGCCCGGTATGATATTACCTCCAGAGGGAAAGATTGCAACATCAGCCTTCGGCATCTTATTCGCGGCCATATCGACTGCTTCTAAGAGGCTCCGCGCGTGGGTGAACTTCATCATGCGCACCGTCTCTGTCGGCAACCCTTCGGTGACGTGAATCACGTCGAACTTCTCCGCAAGTTCCTTGAAAAAGACCACCTGCATAATATAAGAGATGCCGAAGGAGGTGAGTTGGTCAGGAATGTTCCCTGAGATGAGTCTCCGGTGAAAGTCGGTTGCTGTCTCAGAGCTTGCCATCTCCTGAACGAGAGGCAGAATCGGGCCAGCCTCTTTTTGCGGTGCGACCCAGATAATGATGCCTCCCGAGCGAGTACAATATCCGGCCATGGTCAAGGCCTTGGTAGCCTGCACGGCGATCTCCAGAGGATATGCCGAAGTGATCGTCACGTCAGCCACCTTAGCGAGCGGTACGAAATAAAGCGACGTCGCAAACTTCGCGGCCTCTTTCTGTTCAGCCATGGTTTCACCGGCGAAGGCCCGGATGATCTCCTTCTTATCATTGATCACGAGGTCAAGTTTGAAGGCCAGACGGGCCAGTCGTCCGGCGTCGACAACCTCTTCATAAAAAGGGTTGCCCTCCATCACGTTCACCTTGGCGTAACGGTGGCGGATCCAGGCGAAATGATGATCGGCGACTGCCCGGTAAGAGGAGACACCGGGCATGACGATCTTATATCCGCCGCCGAAACCTGCAGTCGGGTGAGGCATGCATTCACCAACGCCTATAATCAAGTCGGCAAAGGCCACATGCGGATTGATCTCAACGATGGTACCCCTGTGCGTACGGCCGATGACCACATTCTGCGTCGAGTACGGATCATGCGAGATGAGCCGCTCACCGAGACGTTTCGCAACTTCTTCACCAGCCTTTTTCTTGAGCTGTTCGTAGGAAAGAACCGGGTGTGTTCCCAGGGCGCAAACAGCAGTCATTCGAGAATCGGGAATCCCCGCGCGGTTGAGCCGGTTCATCAATTCCGGAAGGGCCAGGTGCGCAGGTGTTGGCCGCTGCAGGTCGTCAAACAAGAGTACGACGTCCATCCCCGGTTTCGCGAGTTCTTCCAGCTTCGGACTTCCTATAGGGTTGTCGAGCGCCCTCCTGATTTCTGCGACAGGATCGGCAACACCGGGAACTGTCGGCTTATCTTGATCAGAGAGCACTTTCCATCCACTGGGGAGGGAGAAACAGATCTGCTTGCCTTCACAGATGACATACCGTTCACGCGTTTCAGCCATCTATCACCTCGTCTTGGTAAGTACTTTTTTCAGCTCCGGTGTGGTCTTGGGCGCCTTTTCTGCCAGCTCTGCCCAGCCTGCGTCGTACGCCGTTTTCAGGAATTTTTCGCTCTCAGCAGGCGACAGTTGTATGACCTCGATCCCTTCCTTCTGTAATATCGGACGCTCCTTTTTCTTCAGATCGTCAAACAGGGCGACCGCCTTCTTCTCCCCTTCTATTGCCGCCTCGTTCAGGATATCCTGGAGCTTCTTCGGCAATCCGTTGTAAGTTTTCATGTTGAGGAGCACGGGATTGGGCACGTTATAAAAACCGGGTTCGACCACATACTTGGTCACCTTGTCCCAGCCCCAATCGCGTATCCCGACCGAGGGCCAGCAGTAGCCATCGACCACGTGACGTTCGAGCGCGGCGTATACCTCGGTCGGCGGTATCACAACCGGGTTTCCGCCCAGCGTCTTTATCGCCTGGAGCTGGTTGGCTGATACCCTGATATTAAGTCCCTTCAAATCAGCGCTCTTGATTGGCTTCAATAGGTAAAGATGAAACCTGAGATCGAGACCGAGCCGTGCCTGGTAACGGAGCCCGAGCCTCTGTTCGTGCAGCGTGTTAAAATAGGCCCAGGCGCCGCTTGCCCTCTCCTCCATGGGTGTCATGGTGGAAAGCTTCATCGCGTCAGCCTCGGGCAACACCGAAAGATAGTACGCGTTTGTGGTGAAGACCATGTCCACCATACCACGCTGCGCAGCCGCTACTTGATCCATGGTTTTTACTGCTTCGGGTCCGCCGATATAGTTGATCTTCAGCTCGCCCGGCGCCTTCTTTGCTACAAGCTGCTCAACAAGATCCGTGAAGATAAAGAACGCCTGGTTGTCTGTGGCTGTTTTCGGCCAGGCCGTCACAGCCTTGAGCGTGAAGACCTCAGCCGCTTTGGCAGGAATAGTCTGCGTAAAGAGTATCGAGACCGCGACCAGCACTACAAAGAGAAGAACGCCCGATCTTCTTTTCATGGATGAACCCCCTCGATGTTTTTATGCAGGCCGGGCAAGCTGCGCCGGCCTGTCGTTCTCACAGACTACAGATGATTTATCTTACTTCCCCATTTTCTTTGTCAGTAGCTTTTTGAGCTCGGGACCTGTTTTCGGACATTTCTCTATGACATCTTTCCATCCCTCATCGTAGGCGATCTTCAGGAATTTTTCCTTCTCCGCCGGGGGGAGGTCAATCACCTGAAGACCAGCCTTTTTCAGAAGGGGAATCTCCTTCTTGCCTTCCTCCTCGTAAAAGGCGACCGTTTTTCTCTCGGATTCCATGGCAGCCTCCGTCAAAACATCCTGGAACTTTTTCGGTAGCGCGTTCCATGCTTTTAGATTCATGATGAGAGGGTGTGGCCCTGAGTAAAATCCAGGCTCAACGATATACTTGGTCTGCTTTTCCCATCCCCACTCCCGGATGCTGACGAGCACAAAGCAATAACCATCGACGACCTTTCTTTCCAGGGCTTGGTAAACGTCCGTGGGCGGGATTACTACGGGATTGCCTCCGAGACCCTTGATAACTTGGAGGTACATGGGAGAGACGCGGATGTTGAATCCTTTAAGATCGGCCGTTTTTATTGGCCGCGTTAAATAAAGGTAAAAGGGCGCATCAATGCCGAGTCTGCCCAGAAGATAGAGACCTTTCTTTTCGTGCAGGTCATTAAAGTAAGCCATGGCCCCGTTTGCCCTTTCCTCCCAGGGCTTGAAATCTGAAAGCTTCATAGCATCAACTTCCGGGACCTCCGAAACATAGTAGGCGTTGGTGGTATGGACAATATCAACCATACCAGTCTGTGCGGCGTGCGCCTGGTCCTGGATCTTGACGGCCTCAGGGCCCCCAACGAGGTTCAGCTTCAGTTCTCCTGGATACTTCTTTGCCACCTGCTGTTCAACGCTCTCCATGAAATAGAGTAGTGATTTGTTGTCAGTGGTATTCTTTGGCCATGCTGTGACAACCTTAAGCGTGATTGTCTGAGCCTCGGCCATCTGGGTCAAAAACGGCAGCAATAGAAAGGCTAAAAACGCGGCGGACAGTAACAAGCCAAATCGTTTTTTCACGGTAACCTCCTTAAGGTATGTGTTTAGTGTTTCGTGTTCAGTGCTACCACCTTTCCTAATTCTACACTAGTCACCAGTCACTAGTCACTCTCTTTCACTTCATCCCCATAAGGATCGGTACAATGGTTGCTAAGAAAGGAACTGCCAGCACGAGGATAATGACCAACGTATCAATAATCCAATAAGGGGTTGCGGCTCTCCAGATGTCCGTCATGGAGATCTCAGGAGGGGCAACGCCCTTCATAACGAAGAGGGTCACGCCGAAAGGTGGGGTGATCAGGCCGGTCTCCAACGACATGAGCATGACCACGCCGAACCAGATGGTATTAATGTGCAGGGCATTAATAACGGGCATAAAGATCGGTATGGTGATCATCATGATGGCCACGGTCTCCATGCAGATGTCCAAAACGACTACGGTTAAGATCATGCCGATGACGATGAGGAGAGGCGGCAAGTTGATGTTGCTGATAAAGCTGGTTAGGCCTGCGGCGGCGCCGGTAAAGGCCAATATCTCGCCGTACGTGCTTGAGACGATGATAATCATGAATATCATGGCCGTCACTTTCACCGTACCCAGGGCTGACTTCTTGATGATCTCCCAGTTCAGGCGTCGGTAGCAAAGGGCCAGGATGAACGAACCGAGCGTCCCTGTGGCGGCCGCCTCGGTGGGCGTTGCTACCCCGAGGAATATGAAGCCCAGGACCATGAAGATGATGAGGCCGAGGGGTAAGAGGTAGACCACGGTGACCCAAATTTTTTCCTTCAGAGGGACCTTGGGAACGTCGTAGAGGGGCGCTTCTTTAGGGAAGATACGAACCCATATCACTACATACACGAAGTAGAAGATGGACATGATGATGCCTGGTACGATCCCGGCCATGAGGAGCTGGCCCACATCGATGCCGGCAAGGCTCGCGAACACTACGGTGAGGGCATTGGGAGGAATGAGGGCATCGACGGTACCTACCCCCATGAGCGGCCCGAGGCTCATGTTTTTGCTGTAGCCCCGCCTGAGCATCTCAGGAAGCAGGATGGTGCCGAGAAGCGCACAGGTGGCAATGGTGGAGCCGCTCAAAGCGCCTATAATGACCCCCATGATGATGGCCAGAACGGAGAGCCGCCCCCGGAGCTGGCCGAGCCACTTGTCAAGGACATTCACCGCATTGAGCCCCAGCCCTGAGTGAAATATCAGTTCACCCATAAGGATAAAGAAGGGCACGGGGAGCAGGGTGAAGGTGGTAATGGACGTGAAGACACCTGTTGCAACTCCGGTGAGACCTGCCGTTCCCCCGAGGAAGAACCAGGCGGCAACCATGTTGACAATGAGGAAGGCAAAGGCGATGGGAATCCCCGTGAGCAAGAGGAAGATCGTACCACCAAAGAGTAGTGAGATAACCAGCCACCATTCCATGGGTCACCTCCCCGCCTTAAGTTCGCTGAACCTATTCCAGGCCATCCTGAAGAACTGGATGATAAGAAAGATGCTCCCAATGGGGATGATGATATAAACGGTCCATTTCGGAACCGTCACTGCCCGCACATCCGTGACTCCTGCGATAATGGAGTCGTAGGTGTACGCCGCACTGTAGTAGAAAAGTACTGCGCAGGCAAGCCCGCTCAGGGTGAAGGTGATCCCATCGAGCACCCGCTGGGTTTTGGGACCCAGGTGCTCGTATATGAGGTCGGTGGTGATGTGCCCTTTTTCTCTCAGGAGCCAGGTTGTTGAAAGAAATACGATCCACAACAGGGCATATTCAGTTGTCTGCATGATCCATATGGTCGTCTGCGTAAAGAGGAATCGCATGCCGATGGTGTAACAGACAGCAGCGCATATGAATAAGAGTATTATCCAGGCTATCGCTGCCATTACGTCTAACAGTTTGTCGAAAACCTTCCAGAAGACCTCCATGACCCCTACCTCCCATCTCGTCGTAGTATGTCCGTGACCTGTTTATCCCGTCACCCCTTGCGTGAGTCAGCCTCCTATCTTTTTTCCTCCGCATGCTCGTGGAAAGCATAGAGGAGTATATCTTTCTTCGATTGTTCCAGATGACTCCGGACGGCCTTCGAAGCCATCTTCATATCTCCTGTTTCTATTGCTGCCAATATCGCCTTATGGCCGTTTATTCCCCGGAGAACATTGTCGGGCGCATAGATGCTCTGCACCCTGTAACGCACCATGTGACGCCTGAGGGCTTGGGCCAATTCCAGTAGCCTCTTGCTCCCGCTGAGGCCGGCGATGATTTCATGAAACTGTGCATCAAGGTCTACGTATGCCCGCACTTCGCCTTGCACTACTCGTTGCTCGGTTGCGGCAATGTTTTTCCTGAGGTTGTTGACGAGCTTCTTATGGGCCTTCTCAATAGCCCAGCGAACAGCAAGGGTCTCAATCGCTGTTCTGATCTCGCATATTTCCTCCACTTCCTTGTCGCTTATGGTATTTACCTTGTAACCGACCCTTGGGATCGATTCAAGAAGGCCTTCCATTTCAAGAGTATGAAGAGCCTCTCTCACGGGTGTCCTCGACGTGCCTATCTCTTTCGCAATCCTGGCTTCGATGAGTCTTTCGTGGGGCCCAATCTCGCCGCCCAGGATCTGTTCCCTCAGGTAGGCATGGACCTTTCTGCGGATAGTGGTGCTATCGGTGATGACGAGCTTTTTCATAGAAACCAGGCCAAAGGCCAAAGGTTAAAGGCTAAAGGTCCAGGGACAAAGGCTTGAAGCCCTTAGCCCTTGGCCTTTATCCGTTGGCCGGGTTCTTTGGCTCAACAGATGCCCTTTGTCTGTGCCACCAAGTGTTCCCAGTCTTCGTCCACCTGTCTCTGAAGCCTTGCCACGTCTTCGTCCGTGAAATGGCGGTACCTGCCCTGCATCTTCGTATATTCGCTCACCGGTAGGCCTTGAGGCTCATGCGTGATCCGGTATTCTGTCCCGTCTATGATCTCATAAAGGGGAAAGATCTTTGTCTCAACGGCGAGCATGGCTGATTTCGCGGAGAGATCCTCGGACATTCTCCAGCCTGTAGGGCAGGGCGTTAAGGTGTGGATGAAGCGGGTGCCCTTGATCTCTTTCGCCCTTTTTACCTTGGCCATGAGATCGTGCGGATGGCCGAAGGAAGCGGTCGCTGCGTAGGGCATCCTGTGGGCTGCGATAATCTGCATGAACTTTTTCTTCTTACCCTGCCTCCCGCCCGGTGTGGTCATGGTCCAGACATTCTGCGGCGTCGAAGAGCTCGACTGGATGCCGGTATTCATGTAAGCTTCGTTGTCGAGGCAGATATAGATGAAGTTGTCGTCACGGTCCGCAGCACCTGATAGGGACTGGAGGCCTATATCGAACGTGCCGCCGTCACCGGCGAATGCCACGGGGATGATGTCATCGCGGCCCTGAACTTTTAGCGCGTTGGCTATACCGGCTGCGGTGGGTGCGGCGATCTCGAAGGCAGAATGGAAGCAGGGTACTTCGAATACGCTGTTCGGGTAGTTTGCGCTGATAGGACCGACACATGAGGGGATCATGACAACGATCGTATTCTTCCCCAGGACCTTCATGACGAGCCGTATGGTGCTTGCCAGACCGCAGCCCGGGCAACCCATGTGACCCGACCGCATGTACTCCTTCTCTGTTTCTATTTCTTTTGTAGCCATGTTTCTCTCCTTACCCATACAGGTAAATCTGTGGGCTTGTCCCGTTTCAGGGCCTCGACTACCATATCTTCGATCATCTCCGGTGACACGTCGGCCCCGCAGATGCCGGCAATGTACCCGGTTACCGTGGGCCGGCGCTCAAGAGGATAGAGGGCTGACTTCAGCTCGTGGCAGAATATGCCCTCTTTGCCGAGCGATATATTCCGGTCGAGCACCGCGACTTTCGGAACGCTCTTCAATGCCTCCTGCACTTCCTCAGCCGGGAAGGGTCTGAAAGCCTTTATTTTGAGGAGCCCCGCCTTATAGCCCTTGGCCCGCAGCGACTCTATTGCCACCCGTGCCGTACTTGTCATGGCTCCGCTCGTGACGAGGACGATTTCCGCGCCATCCGTATTAACTGCTTCTACGACCTCATAGCCCCTGCCGACGATATCCTGGTATTCCCTGTTGGCCTCTCTGATGATCGGCCGCGTCTTCTCCATGTCAGCAAAGCTTCTCTCCCGATAGACCATGTACTGCTCAGGGCTTACCACGTTCGAGATGAACGCAGGATCCTCCACATTGAACCGTGTCGGGATGCTGAAAGGCGGCAGAAAAGCATCGACCGTTGCCTGGTCAGGAATCTCGATCGGCTCCATGAAATGGGATGTGAAAAAACCGTCTATTGCGACGATCACGGGAAAGAGGGATTGCTCCGCGATCTTATACGCCTGGATGACCGTGTCGAGCGCCTCCTGGGCATCCTCACAGTAAAACTGCAACCAGCCCGTGTCCCGCTGGGAGAGGCTGTCCGACTGGTCGCTGCCGAAGGCCCAGGGCACAGCAACTACACGATTAACGTTGCACATGACGATCGGTACCCTGTTTCCGGAAGCAAAGTGAAGCATCTCGTGCATGAGTGCCAGGCCTTGAGACGCCGTAGCGGTGAAGGTGCGCACACCCGTAAGGGAAGCAGCGATGCAGGCTGCCATGGCGGAATGTTCCGATTCCGTCCGCATCATGACTCCGGTCAACTTTCCTTCGAGCTCCATATCGGAGAGCTTTTCGTAGATGGGCGTCTGCGGCGTGATAGGGTAAGCGGCCACAAGTTGTACCCGGGCGAGCCGGACCGCTTCAGCGACTGCGTAATTGCCTTGAAGAAGTTGTTTCATTTGCTCGCTCCTGTGCTTCCTATTTCAATTACATTTCTCGGGCAGCTCGTGGCGCAGATGCTGCAGCCCTTGCAGTAATCCATTTTCACGGTATAACCTTTCTTGCCTGTCTTCACGAGAGAGATGTCAGGACAGAGCAGGAAGCAGAGATCGCAGTCGGTGCAGGTCCCGCACTTGAAGCAACGATTGATTTCGGCTGTCATCTGGGACGGGTCAATGCCTTGCGCGACCTCCTTAAAGCCTTTTATACTTTGTTTCGGCGTTAGCGCATCAGAATCGTTCGTCCGTGTTCCATGAGAGAAACAGAGAGTGTTGATCTTCTCATAGGGAACGATTCTCTTCAAATCAACCGCGTACCCGTCGGGATCCATGAAGCTCTGAAAGGAGAACGAACGTCTATCGCCGATTTGATGGCTCTGGAATTCTTCCCCTACGTTTTTTCGTTCCAGGTAACAGTGAATTGCCAGAGCGCCCATCTTGCCACTGGCGATGGCGTCTGCCACAAATGCTCTTACCCCTGCGCTGTCTCCTCCGGCGAAGATCCCCTCGATGTTCGTGGCCGTGCTCTCGGGCGAAATCTCTATCACGCCTCTCCTGCTCAGCCGGAGCCCTAAGTCATTTAGGAACTTCACATCAGGAGCCTGTCCTATCGCTGCGATGACCGTGTCGAGCGGCACGACGAACTCAGATCGCGCGACGGGGGTCGGCTGGGGTCTACCGCTTTCGTCCGCGTCGCCGAGCGCCATGCGGAGGCATTCAATCCCTGAAAGACGGCCGCTTTCCGAAAGCAACCGTTTCGGTGAAGCCAGAAGGTCGATCTTTATCCCCTCCCGCTCAACCGCAGCCACGTCTTCTGGAAGAGCAGGCATCTCTCTCCGAGAGCGGCGGTATATAATGGTCACTTCTTTGGCGCCGATTCGTCTCGCGGTCCGTGCGCAATCGATAGCCGTATTTCCACCCCCTACCACCGCTACCTTTTTGCCGACTTTCACTTTTTCGCCAAGGTTGACGCTCCGCAGGAACTGTATCCCTTCCATTACCCCGGGGAGATCTTCCCCCTCGACACCAAGGCGCATCCCCTGATGGGCGCCCACAGCGATGAATACAGCCTGGTAGCTATTTCTGAGCTCGGCGAAAGCGATGTCTTTGCCCACCCGCACTCCCGTCATTATCTGTGCGCCCAACTGCTCTATGTAACCTATCTCTCTTCGGAGGATTTCTTTTGGAAGTCGGTATTCGGGAATGCCGTACCGCAGCATGCCTCCTGCTTCGGGCAAGGCCTCGAGAATCGTAACCGGGTAGCCGAGCCGGGCCAGATGATAGGCAGCGCTCAGGCCGGCAGGGCCTGAGCCGATCACCGCGACTTTTTCTTTTCTCGTCCTGGCCGGAGTTTCATGCTTTACATCGACCTTGCCGTGATCGGCCAAGTAGCGCTCGAACCCGCGGATGTTTATTGCTTCGTCAAACTCTTTCCGATTGCACTCCGATTCGCATGGGTGATAGCAAACCCTCCCGCACACGCCGGGTAAAGGATTGTCCTGCCTGTAAATGCGCAAGGCTTCATCGTAATTGCCAAGCGAAGCCGCACTGAAGGCCCGCGCAATATCGTTTCCTATGGGACACCCTCCGCGGCACGGCGATGTCTTCTCTGCGTAGACAGGTTTTTTGCTGCTCCAGTGGCCGGTGAAAAAAATTTCCGTGGTGCCCCTGGAGAAGGGGATTATCGGTTCTATATCTTCGATGCGTATGGTGCGATGGCTCATCTATAGCACTCCTTTATGCTAGTCAGATCAATAGAAGAGTTTCGTCATTTCATATGCCCGTTTTGCTGAGGCCACGTTGGCTGAAACCTTTGCGGGAACGGTCTCCTTGATCACCTGTTCCAGCAGGTCCATGGGCACTGCTTTGCTTGCCTTTGCGTAAGCCCCCAGTATCGCCGTATTGATTGTAGCCCCCATGCCCAACTCCTCCGCGATGGAGAGCGCATCAACAAGGGCAAGACGGAACTTTCTTAACGACCGGAAATCGTTATCGGTGAGGGCATTATTTATCAGGATGAGGCCTCCGGGCTTCAGCACTGATTCAATTTCTTTCTCGTCGACGAGGTCCGGGGCCATATAGATCATTTCATCCGGGGCTGTGATCTCGCACTTGAGGAGGATTTTTTTGTCATCCACCCTGAGGAAGCTCGCGACGGGCGCCCCCCGCCTTTCCCCTCCAAAGACAGAGAAGCATTGCGGGTACTTCCCCATTATGAAAAAAACCTTTGCGAGGATCTGGGACGCGATGACCGCACCCTGTCCTCCCCTGCCGTAAAATTTGATTTCAATCATCTGGATATCGTGCCTCGCTTTTGAGGAGTAGAGGAATCTAACTTGGGATACTGTACCCCAATAATCGAAGGGCCGTCAAGGCAAATCCAGAGATGAGGATCGCAGTTCAGACTGACTTGCATTCAAGCGGCCGACCCAGCTTTCGGCCGGGTGCCCTGGCCCCCAGCAGTCTGGTTTGGCCTTATTGACTGTTATCGGCACAATCTAGTAGACTGCCCACATCTCCACTCTTCATGGATTCCCAACATGCGCCGTTACTTGATTTTTATCACTGCGGGGCTGAGCCTCCTGATGTCCGCCATCGACAGCACGGCGGTGGCGGTCGCCTTCCCCAACTTCACGAGGGAGCTGCACACGAACGTCCTCTGGTCTGCGTGGACCATCTCCATCTTCTTTATTGCCGTGACTATGGCGATGCCGTTGGCAGGAAAGCTGGGCGACAGTTTAGGGCGCAAAAAGGTATTTCTCGTTTCCCTCATGCTCTTCACCGGCAGTTCCCTCGCCTGCGGCCTTGCACCCAGTATCTATGCCTTAATCGCTTTCAGGTTCCTTCAGGGTATCGGAGGCGCCTGTTTTCTTCCGACGGCGTCGGGGATCGTAAGTGATCAGTTTCCTGAGAACCGGGAAACTGCCATTGGCCTTTTTTCCAGTATTTTTAGCGTAGGAGCTGTTATCGGGCCGAACCTAGGGGGCTGGATCGTCAGCCAGTACTCCTGGCGCTACATCTTCTATATCAATGTACCCATCGGGATGCTCTTGATGGGTTCGACCATGCTCCTGCTCAAGGAACCCAGGATTTTCACCCGCCCTCGGGTTGACCTTGTCGGGGTCGCGCTCATGAGCGGGTCGCTGCTCTTCCTCATGTTCGGCCTGAATTTCGTTGGTGAGAGCTTCTCCACGCCCTCGATCCTTCTTGCCGCGCTCTTTGTGCTCGTCAGCCTTTTTCTCGCGGTTTGCTTTCTTCGGCAAGAGAAGCGGGCAGCGTCTCCGATCCTCGATACTGCGCTGCTCCAGTCAACACCATTTGTGGCGGCAAACATATCGAACCTGATGATCGGTATGGTGTCGATCGGCGTCTTTTCGTTCATTCCGCTCTATGCGACCTCAGTTCATAAGCTCTCCACGCTGATGAGCGGGGTGATTCTCACTCCCCGTTCCCTGGGCATGGCCATCGCCGCGGCAGTAACGAGCTTCTTTTTGAAAAGATGGGGTTACCGGTGGCCTATGGTACTCGGCTTTGGTCTCACCTCGGTCACTACCATGGCTCTTGCGCCGGCATTGTCCCTGTGGGGCGTTACGGGCGCCGGATGGGGAACCGCAGAAACGCTTGCATTCCTGCTCCTCCTGAACGGCATCGGTGGGGGGGTAACATTTCCCGCTGCCAACAACGCCTGCATAGAGTTGATGCCGGAAAAGGTAGGCACGATCGTCGGGCTGAGAAACATGTTCCGAAATGTTGGCGCGGCGCTCGGTGTTTCCCTCATTACCTTTATCCTTCATGTGAACTCTGATCCCGCCAACGGTTTCACCATCGTCTTTATCGCTTCGGGCCTCACGTTGCTGGCCTCCATACCCTTCCTCTTTCTCATGCCCGCAGGAAGAAAAGCATGGGGATAGGCCATTAAGAAACTCTTGCATCTCTATAGGTCTTGGAGGATAATGGGTTTGACCGAAAAGGTTCCACGACGGCATGAAATCTCCTGATGCCCCATCATCGAAACCGACTGTCCGCCAGGAACGCTGCTCCAAGGTTCGCTTCTCGAGCGCACAGTGCGATAGGTGCGTTGCCGGATGCCCGACCGATTCAATTCGAATCATTTACCCCGATCTTGCGATCGATGATACGTGCTCAGGGTGCGGCTTCTGCGTCGCTCTCTGCCCGAACGAGGTTTTCAGCTTCCCGGGAGAGAGTCCGATAAGGTTTGCGAATGATGAAGAGAAACCAGGCCCTCTTTACTGCTCGGGGCTTTTTGCTACGGGTCGTGCGCCTGCCAGGATTCTGCCACCTTCAGTCATTCCCTGTCTCGGATCGATCTCTACAGCCTTCATCCTGGCGCGCGTCCTTCAGGATTCGAAGCCTCTCCAGGTTGTGACGGGGTCTTGTGAAACGTGCCTGATGAAAGTAGGGAAGAATAGCTATCGCCAACGGGAACGGGAGATTCAGTCTCTCTTTGATTATCTGGGCATCGGTTTTTCTCCCGTAATAGTCTCAACAGCATCCGCGGCCGAGAGAGAAGAGGCCTCAAAACAATACGAAATCTTCCGGGCCAGTCAGGAAGAATCAAAGGCCCTCTCCCGCAGGGATTTTTTCAAACACTTGCGCGGCAGCGCCGCCACCCGCCGCTCGCGGCCTGCGGGAAACGCTGCACGCTCTGGAGATATCGAGTCCGAACAACGAGGCCCCACCAAGGAGAAGAGGACTCTCGTGGCGCTTTTCCGGAGATATGCCGGACGAGTAGCCGGGGAAAATGGGGCCGTTCCAGCGTTCATTGAGGTCGAGGCAGATGAAAACTGCAGCGGATGCGGCGCCTGCGCCAGCCTCTGTCCCACCGGTGCTCTCAGGCTTGACGAAGGCCCTTCGACAGTGCGGCTGCAATGGACGCCGGCTTACTGCTCCAACTGTAATCTCTGTTTCGACGTCTGTGCCCGGAAGGCGCTTCATTGGTTGCCGTGCCTGGACGCGGGGAGGATTGCCAACGAGAGCACATCAACACTCAAAGCGTTTCAACGGCACCTCTGTCAGGAATGCGGGAATAGATTTCTTTCTTCCGGTCCGAAGGCCCGCTGTGGTGATTGTTCGAAGACGGAAAACCTCATGGATGCGCTTTCGATGATGATTTACGGAGAGGAAAGGAGAACTGCCTCGTGACAAGGAAAGGAACCGCTACCCCTTCCGACATTCTGTGTGATGTTCTGGGCCCATTCCGCACGTCATTCTATCTCCTCCTTTCCAGGGCGTTCAGCCGGGAGCCGAATCAAAAAATGCTCAACGGCGTAGAGCACGTATCGGCCGGGCTCATGGACGCATGGGAATTGATGGGACTGCCCTCTGACCCCGATGTGGAGGCGAGCAAAGCCCTTTTGAAGACGTTCTTTTCGGAGCTCCGACAGAGGGATCTCGACGGAGTGATAGAGCAGTTGGCCAGAGACTATGCGTCCCTGTTCCTCGGTGTCGGCCCCAAAACCGTCTCTCTCTGCGAATCGGTCTATCGGAGCGCGTCAGGGCTGCTCTATCAATCCTCCCTTTTCGAGGTGCAGCAGTCATACAGCGAAACCGGCATGACAAAAAGCGACCAGTATCATGAACCGGAGGATCACATCGCCGTCGAGCTGAGCTACATGGCGAGGCTCTGCGAACTGACACAGGAGGCTGTCAAGGCAGGCAGAGAACAGGCCCTCAACTACCTCAGGCTCCAGCGGTTATTTCTTGAAGACCACCTTGTGCGATGGATCCCTCTTTTTTCGCAGCAGCTCATTGCCGCGTCGCCCCCCGGTTTTTACCGGGCCATGGCCCATCTCTTGAAAGGCTATATCGGGATCGACAACAGGCTGGTCGACTCCATGACTCAGGAACTGAACCTGAACCATAAACCCAGAACTGGAAAAGGCAGAAAGAAAGTAAGCAGTAAAAGGCCAACGACACACTACAAGACGTAAGGAGGTCTTATGCCCAAAGTGACGAGAAGAGCCTTCATGAAAGTAGCGGGGGTGGGCGCGGCAGCCCTTGCCCTGAGCGATCGCCTGCTCGTGTCCCGGGCCGGTGCGCAGGCAGGGGCGCAAGACAAGGAAGAAGCAGGGTACACCATCTGCGATGGCTGCAACGGGGTTCCTTTCTGCGGGATCAAGTTCTACCGCAGAGGCGACATTGTGACCCGGATAGAACCCTGGCCCGGGTTCCCCACGGCAACCCTCTGCTCGAAAGCCTATGGCACGCTGCAGCGGATCTATCATCCCCAGAGGATCAAGTACCCCATGAAGCGGACCAAGCCCAAAGGATCTCCTGACCCGGGATATGTGCGGATATCATGGGATGAAGCTTACGACATGATCGTAGGCCACCTGATGCGAATCAGAGAGAAGTACGGTCCTCATACGGTCTTCTTTTACGTGGGGGATCCCAAGGAGCCCAGAACCGCTGTCCAGCGCCTCGCAGCCACGTTCGGTTCCGTCAACTATGGCGATGAGAGTTCCACGGCTTGTCGAAAGGGAGCTAACACCGCCGAGGTATTGACCTACGGGTACGGCACCACCGGCAGTCCTCCGGGCAAGGATACCAGGTCCATGCTGATCTGGGGAACGAACCCGCCCTATTCCGGCCCGGCCAATGACTGGCAGGAGTTGCTCAAGGCCAAAGAGCGGGGAGTAAAGTTCGTCGTGGTAGATCCAAGAAACACTCCCACCGCAACAATCCTCGCAGACATCCACCTCCAGCCGCGGCTTAACACCACGGCAGCTCTGGCCGCCGGCGTCATGCATGTGATCTTCAAAGAGGGTCTCTACGACGAAGCCTTCTGCGCGAAATGGATACACGGGATTGATGAGTTGAAGGAATACGTCAAGGCCTTTACTCCTGAAAAGACTGAAGAGATCACGTGGGTCCCGGCAAAGAAGATTGTCGATGCCGCCCGTCTCTACGCAGGCAACGGACCCGGCGGCATGAAGACCAGCCCGCAGGGCACTACGCACGATCTGAACGCGGGCAACAATCACCGCGCCATCCTCATGATCCCCGCCATCTGCGGGTACATCGATGTCGCGGGCGGGGTGGAAGACCCCACCAATCCCTTGGAAGGCTTGGGGGGAAACTGGAGCAATGGCCCGCCCGTATTCTGCATGAGGAAGAAGATGAACGATATGAGAGAGCACCGCGTGGACAACAAGGATTTTCCCGCTTTCGCGGAGCTCAATTTCGATGTGCAGACTAACCGCATGGTGGAATACATTAAAGAGGGAAGGGTCAAGGCATTTCTCGCCTGGGGCTTGAACATGATGATCTGGCCCCAGACGCAGGAATACCAGAAAGCCTTCGAGTCCCTCGAATTTTCCATGGCCGTTGATTTCTTCTACAGACCGTGGACCCACAACTACGTTGATATGGTGCTGCCCGGGGCCGTCAATTACGAGAGGCTTGCCCCGTTTGCTGTTCATGGCCGCAAACTTTTCGGCCGGATGCCTGTAAAACCGGTCGGAGAGTGCAAAGAGGACTGGCAGATCGCTCTTGAGATCGGCGTGCGCCTCGGCCATCCGGAAATCTTTTTCAATGGGAACGTGGAGGCGGCCTGCGACGATATCCTCAAAATGTGGGGTGTGAACTACGCGGCCCTGCGCAAGGACATCGAGAAGGGAGTAGTAATTCCTCCAAAAAAACCTAACACGTACCGAAAGTACGAGGTCGGTATGATGAGACAGGATGGGAAGCCCGGGTTTCCGACGCCTTCGGGAAAAGTGGAGGCGGTCTCCCTGATCCTGAAGAAACACGGACTGACGGCCCTTCCGGAGTACAAGGAGGGGCTCAAAACCTCTCAAGAATATCCGTTGATCCTCCTTTCCGGGGGCAGGGTGCCCTATATAACCCACAGCAAATGGCGCGACGACGCACCATGGCTGCTGGAACTCCAGCCCCAGCCCCTCCTGGACATCCACCCTGACGACGCGGCAAAGAGGGGAATCAAGAAGGGAGATGAGGTGGTTCTGAAATCCCAGTGGGGCGAGATTCGGGTCAAGGCAAAACCTACCATCTTGGTGAGGCACGGGATCGTGGGCATCATGCACGGGTGGTCCAAGGCAAATGTGAATCAGCTCGTGCCAAGGCAGTTCGACCCGATCACAGGTTACCCGCCTTTTAAGGAAGTTCCTGTCCAGGTGATAAAGGCGTGAAAGAGACACAATCAAGAGAGGAGGAAATTCCATCATGGCACGATATGGATTGATTGTTGACCTGAATGTATGTACTGGTTGCATGACCTGCGTGCTCGCCTGCAAGCAGGAAAACCTTACCAAACCGGGCATCCAGTGGAACAAGGTTCTGGAGCTGGAGAGCCCCACGCTCGATCAGATCACGTACGTGAGGCAGGCTTGCATGCACTGTGACCATCCGCCCTGTGTGGAAGCCTGTCCTTCCAAGGCCATTTCAAAACGTGCTGACGGCATCGTGTTGATCGATCAGAAAAAGTGCACAGGCTCCAAGACCTGCATAGATGCCTGCCCTTACGGTGTGCCGCGATTGAATCCCAAGGAAGATTACTTTCCTGGAAATGCCATCCCCTACGAGCAGAATGCGGCGCCCTATCGCATCCAGTTGGCCGGCAAGGCATCAAAGTGCACTCTTTGCGCGCATCGCGTGGACAAGGGCAAAGAGCCGGCCTGCGTTGAAGGGTGTCCTTCGAAGGCTCTCATCTTCGGCGACCTTGACGACCCGAAGAGCCCGATACGACAGAGACTCTGGCAATCCAAGCAGCTTCTGGCCGAACAGGGAACCCACCCTAAGGTTTCGTATATTGCTCCAAAGAACGCCTTTCGGGGTTCAGAGCAGAAGATTCTGGAGAATAGGTAAACCACAGATCCGCGTACCACCGAGCTCGATCCATTAAACAGAGGCCCCGTTAATGGATAATGTAGAGGACATAGAAATGGACCACGGGGACGATTACAAGTACTCAGCCGATAACCGCAGGGCTGGTGAACCTGGCAGCGGACAGGAAAAAGCGTCGGGGAAGATCGCCACCGCTACCAAAGCGATCAGAGCTATAACGGCTATCGTTGTTTTCGGTGTTCCCTTGGTAACCGGAACCGCTACCCTGCTCGGCTATGGGGTCTATAAAGCATATAAGCGCATAAAGGGTGGCTCATAACTGGTATACGAGAGCCTGGGTGCCCCCATTACCCTGTCAAATGTTCGTAGAGACTGGAAGCGAGCAAGACTCGCGAAGGAGGAAAATGGATCGCACCTTTTTCGATGTACACATGCATGCCATGGACCTCAGCCACCCTAACCTGCGGGCGTTCGTTGGCCGCGATTATATGATCAATCTCATGTGGTCGAATTCGTATAACGAATATCTGGATCTGTTCATCAAGACGAGCCACATTGGAGATAAACAAAAAGTTTTATTCTGCAACGTGAATCCAACGAGGTTCCTGTTTCTCTAGCCAGGCGAAAGATGCGCCGTTACCTCATCTTCCTCACCTCCGGCTTGAGCCTCCTGATGTACGCCATCGACAGCACGGTGGTAGCGGTCGCCTTCCCCAACTTCACGAGGGACTTACATACGGATGTTCTCTGGTCCGCGTGGACTATCTCCATCTTCTTTATTGCCGGCACCATGGCCGTGCCGTTGGCTGGAAACCTCGGTGACAGTTTCGGACGCAAAAAGGTCTTTCTCGTTTCCCTCATGCTTTTCACCGGCAGTTCCCTCGCCTGCGGCCTTGCGCCCAGTATCCTTGCCTTAATCGCCTTCAGGTTCCTTCAGGGCATTGGAGGCGCCTGTTTTATTCCTACCGCATCGGGGATCGTAAGCGATCACTTCCCCGAGAACCGGGAAGCTGCCATTGGCCTGTTTTCCAGTATTTATAGCGTAGGAACCGTTATCGGGCCAAACCTGGGGGGCTGGATCGTGAGCCAATACTCCTGGCGGTACATCTTCTATATCAATGTACCGATCGGTATGCTCTTGATGGGTTCAAGCATGCTGCTGCTTAAGGACTCCAGGATATTTTCGCGCCCTCACGTCGACCTTGCCGGGGTCACGCTTATGAGCGGGTCGCTGCTCTTCCTCATGTTCGGCCTGAATCTTGTTGGTGAAAGCTTCTCGATCCCCTCCGTCCTCCTTGCGGTGCTCTTTGTCCTCGCCAGCCTTTTTCTCGCGGTTCTCTTTCTCCGGCAGGAAAAGCGGGCAGCTTCTCCGATCCTCGATATTGTCCTGCTCCGGTCAACACCGTTTGTGGCCGCAAACGCGTCGAATCTGATTGTGGGTATGACCATGATCGGTGTTTTTTCGTTCATACCGCTCTATGCGACCTCGGTCCATAAGCTTTCCACGCTGATGAGCGGGGTGATTCTCACTCCCCGCTCCCTGGCGATGGCTATCGTCGCGGGAGTAACGAGCTTCTCTTTGAAAAAATGGGGTTACCGGTGGCCTATGGTACTCGGTTTTGGTCTCACCTCGCTTACGACCATTCTTCTTGTGCCGGGACTATCCCTATGGGGCATCACGAGCATTCGATGGGGAACCGTAGAAACCCTCTCGCTTCTGCTTCTCCTGAACGGGATCGCTGGAGGACTGGTATGGCCCGCCGCTAACAACGCCTGCATAGAGTTGATGCCCGAGAAGGTGGGCACGATCGTCGGGCTGAGAAATATGTTCAGGAATATTGGCGCAGCGCTTGGTGTCTCCGTCATTACCTTCATCCTTCATGTGAGCTCTGATCCAGCCAGCGGCTTCACGATTGCCTTCATTTCCTTCGGCCTCACGTTTCTGCTTTCAATTCCTCTCCTCTTTCTCATGCCCGCGGGAAGGAAAGCATGGGGATAGCCCAGGCCCGGGCGTACAGACGTAATGTATTTGTTCTATCGGATAAAATGAAGGGGGACTAGCTTCGCAAGGTCTGCAAGAGAAGGAAGCGTCGATACTGCCTCTTTTGTTCTTTCAGTTCTTCGGGAGACGACCTTCCGCCACAGGGAGAAGGGGAGGATATTTTCCCGTACCTCAGCGGATTTGCCCGCTCCAAGATGGAGAGATAGCTGCATAGCTTCTTTACAGAGGGCGTGTCTTTCTCGGGTTTCATGGCCTGTTTAGATATTACACATCCTAACGCCTGTTTGTCGAGCCTTATATTTGCGATGCTCTACACCGTGCAATGAAAGCAAGGCCACACCGAAAGACTTGCGTATTACGCTACAAGACCAGGAGGTGTAAGATAGAAGGCTGGCCGGTTTGATGGGGGCAACGCAGCCGAAAATCGGCGCTTATTATTCACTGGTTGCCGACCCGGAACAACTTGCGGAGACAATCGCCCTTTTCACGAGGGTTTTGATAATCTCGACCTTGTAGGCGTTATCACTCAAAGGCTTTGCCCCCTCTACCGCCAATTGCGCCGCCGCCTCAGCCGTTGGGATGTCAACCTGACGTTCCGCGAGGAATTTCTCGGCCTCCCGCGCCCGCAAGGGCTCTGCAGCCACCCCGCCCAAGGCGATACGGGCTTCGGAACAGACGCCATCTTGCATGGTCATAACACATGTGACACTGGCAACAGCAAAATCGATAGGTTTTCGCAAGGTGAACTTTGAGTACACCTGTCGCGATCCCGCAGCCGGCTTCGGAACTTGAATCTCAGTTATTAACTCATCATCGGCCAGAACAGTCGAACGTGTTGCAGTGGCGGAAAAAAACTTTTGTGCGCTTAACGCCCGCTTGGTTGTCACGACATGCGCGTCCAGCGCTACGAGCGCCATGCCTATGTCCGAAGGGCTTACAGCCACGCAGCCGCAATTGAAGCACCTCCCGGCCTCTGCGATTACAGCCTCGGCCCCGGCGCCCCCGTCTTCTTCGTCCAGGCCCTTGATCCGTTCAGCTTTTGCCATAACAGGAACTATTATACGGGAGGCTGAATTATAGGAAGGCACGGTGAAACGAGGCTCGGCTTCATGAGCCTGGAGCGACGGCTCGTCGCCCTGGAGCCACGAATGAATGGCGCGGGCCGCATTTCGCCCGGAGGTCACGGCCTCGATAACCGTTGAAGGGCCGGTCACGAAGTCGCCGCCTGCAAAGAGATTCTTGTCGAGGAAAAGCGGAGAGCTGCCTCCGCCTTTTACCCTCCGTCGCAGGTCGGCAGAAAGAAATGATCTATCCGGCTCCTCGCCAATGGCCTTGATAACCGCATCGACGGTCATGGTAAAGTCTGAGCCTTTCTTGGGCGCCGGGGCTCGCCTGCCCGATGCGTCCGGAGGACCGAGTTTCATGCGCCTGCAGGTCAGAAGGACGCTTTCCTTTATCCGGGCCGCTTCGACCGGCAAAGTAAGGAACTTGAAAGGGATACCGTCTTCTTCCGCTTTGACGATCATATCCTTCAGGGCCGGCATCTCGTTCCGGGTTCGCCGATAGAGCACCACGGGTCTGGCGCCGAGCCTGAGAAGCGTCCTTGCTACATCGATGGCCACATTCCCGCCGCCGATCACGGCGACCCTCTTCCACGGCATTTCCCGGGAGCCCATATTCACCCTGTTGAGGATAGAGAGTCCTGACAGTGCGATCTCTTCACCCTTGATCCCCAGGAATCGCTCTTTCCACGCGCCTGCCGCTGCAAAAACCGCGTCGAAAGTCTCCATGATGCCTTCCGTGGCAAGGTCCTTTCCGACGGTAACGCCACACTTGAACGTGATCCCCATGGCCTCCAGGGCCCGAATTTCTTTCTCTACAACGCCTTTCGGCAGGCGATAGGGCGGTATCGCGGAGACGAGCATACCTCCCGGCTCGGGCGCCCTTTCGAAGACCGTCACTCCGTGTCCATCCCTCCTCAGATAATAGGCTGCCGCGAGCCCGGCAGGCCCCGAGCCGATAACGGCCACCTTCCTTCCTGATTCAGTGGAGGGAGACCTGAAGAATCGGCCCGGGTTCTCAAGGATGCGATCACCCAGGAATCGCTCAACACAGCGTATGGCCACGGGGTCATCGTACTCACGACGGTTGCACGCGGGCTCACAGAACATCGGGCAGACCCTGCCGGTGACGGCCGGCATCGGATTGGCTGCGAGAAGGATCTCGGCTGCATCCGAAAGATCGCCGCTCTTGACTTTGCTCAAAGAGAGGGGGATATCAGTCGAGGCCGGACAGTGTGAAGAGCACGGATATTGCTCCATTGGGGCCGAGCCGAATATGGAGTGATACCTGTTGTCGCCGAAAAGGGCATTACATACCTTGCCCCCTTTTCGCAGGCAGACGATATGCCCTCCCAGGTGGTCGGGATATCTGTAGTACCAACAGCGGACGTCCTGGGCGAGGTTTCCACCCACTGTGGCCGCATTTCTGACTTGGGGCGTTGCAACGGAGCGGGCCGCTTCGGCGAGGACCTTATACTTCTCATTGATCAGTGGTGAGGCGGCTATGTCGGCAAGCGTGGCAAGGGCTCCGATCTTTAGCCCCTCTCCGTCCTCACGGATGGAATCGAGCCCCTCGATGCTTTTTATGTTGATGATCGCCTCTGGGTAGTCGGGAAGAAATTCGTTTTTCAGTGCGCCTAAAAGATCTGTGCCACCCGCGAAAAGCCGGGCCTTGCCCCCATAGCGTTTCAACGCGGCAAGCGCCGAATTTATCGAACGGGCGTTGATGTGGGAAAAAGGCCTCATGAGACACCTCCTTGACGAACGGGCGGTATCTTCCCGAGGGCCCTGAGAATCTTGTCCGGTGTAAGCGGGTACTCGTGCACCCATGTGCCGATGGCGTTTGAAACGGCAATGAGGACCGCGATAGGTCCCGGAGCCGTCGCAACTTCTCCGACCCCTATCGCCCCAAAACGATGGGTGGGAAAAGGTGTTTCAAGAACCACATTGTCTATCGGGGGTAGTTCCGAGAAGGTGCGCCACTTGTAGTCGATCATGTTGGCGTTAAGCGTACGTCCGGTTGAGGGGTCGAGGATCGTTTCCTCAAAGAGGGCGCTATCGAGACCCGCCGACCCCAGGCACCCGTTGAGCTGGCCTTCAAGGGCCTGTGGGTCCATGATCTGGCCCACATCGGTTGCATTCACGACACGCACCAGATCCACCTTTCCGGTTTCGGTATCGACTTCCACCTCGACAAAAGTCGTCATACAGTTGGACATGCTGTAATCATGCTCAAAACGCCCTATCCCGGTCACGGTCCGGTCGAAGCCCATCGCCCTCCAGGGCACCTTCCTCTCAGGGTTGGAGCGGGCAAAGATCATTCCGTCCACGGTGTCCAGCTCGTCCGGCCCTGCCTGGAGCGCGGGAGCGACTATCTCAAAAAGCTTCTTTTTCGCATCTTCGGCGGCAGCGATCAGGGCGCTTGCGATTGCATACGTACCCCTGGACCCCGATGGTCCAAACTCGTACGGGTTAAAGAGAGTGTCCGACGGCGTGACGGTTACGCGGTCAAGGGGCAATTGAAGCACTTCAGCTACCACCTTGTGGAGATTGCTCCACTGGCCTGTTCCGTGCTCCGTGAGGTTGGAATTAACAAGTACCGTTCCATCCGGCCGAAGTTGAACATAGGCTTCCGAGGAATCCTCGCCCACGTCTGCATTTCCGTGTATGCCTACGCCTACGCCTCTGCGCTTTGTGCCGCTCACCGAACTGGGCTTGAGCCACCCTTTCCATTTCTCCCTCCAGTCAAAACGCTCGGCGCCTTTCTCCATGGCCCTCCAGTACTCTGCTCCCCTGTACGTATACCAGATGCCGTCCCTCCAGAAGTACCCGTCCCCGGGTCTGGCAAAGTTCTTCTTGAAGAATTCCAGAGGATCGACGCCCGCCTTCTCCATAGCGAGACAGAGAAGGGGAATGAGGGCGCATTTAAGCTCTTGGCCGCCGAAGCCGCGGACCGGCCCCGAGGCATTGCGGTTGGTGCAAACGATGATGGGCCTCAAATCCCAATTCGGGCATCGGACCATCAACTGAGCTTCACCGGCCCCGACCCCGACCATGAACTGGGTGCTGAAGGAATAGTGTCCCGTCCCGACAAGCCATGTGCCTGATACTGCCGTTACGGTTCCATCTTTTTTCATACCTACCTTTGCGCGCATGCGGGAGCCGAGTCGGAGCGTAAACGTAGCCAAATGCTCCCCTTTGGTCAGGATGAGCTTCACGGGCCTGCCCGTGGCCTTGCTGAGGAGGAGCGCGTATGTCTGCATCTGCCAGGACATGGTCCGTGATCCGTAGCTCCCGCCACAGGGACCGCCGTGAATTCTCACGTCTATCTTTCTGCCAAAGTTGTGATAGAGTGCGATCTTGTCAAGGTAGGGCGATTGATTTGCAACCCAAAAGGTGGCCTTGTTCGGGTCTTCCCACAGAGCAACTACGCCCGGAGGTTCGGGCGGAATAGGGTTCGGCGTTTTCTCGTACCCAAAGGTCCCTTCGGTTATGACGTCGGCCTCTTCAAAACCTTTCTTCACATCCCCCATGACCACTTGCGTTAGCCCCTTCGGACCGAGAATGCCCGAGCCCGGTGTGGCGATATTGCCCGGAAGGTCGTCATGCAATTGGGGAGCGCCGGGCTTAAGGGCATCATCCACGTCAAAGACCGCTGGAAGGATCTCGTATTCCACGTCGATAAGACGAAGCGCCTTTTTGGCTGTCTCTTCACTGGTGGCTGCCACAAGTGCGACTGCATCGCCCACATAGCGGACTTTACGATCGAGAATGCGAACTACCCTGGGCGTACCTCCCTTCCAATCGGGGACGTCTTCCCAGGTAAGTACCGCCTTAACGCCCTTCAATCTTCGCGCCTTGCCGCAGTCGATCCTTTTTATGACCGCGTGGGGGTGAGGGCTGCGGAGTACTTTTGCGTGGAGGAGATCGGGAAATTTGATCTGCTTGTTATCGTCAAGGAACCTGGTTGCTCCGGTGACGATGTCAACGGCATCTCTTCTGGGTAAAGCCTTGCCTATGTATCGGTATGTGTCGGCCATTTTTTCACCTCATCTTCTCTGACGCTGCGAGGACAGCCCTGACCACGTGGTAGTGGCTGATGCACCGGCAGAAATTGCCGGACAGCGCTTCTTTCACCTCGTCCTCCGTGGGGTGGGGGGTTTCGTTGAGGAGGGCCTTTGCGCTCATAATCATGCCCGGCGTGCAATACCCGCACTGAAACGCGGTATGGTCAACAAATGCTTGCTGAAGGGGATCGAGACTGCGCGTTTTCGGGTCCCTGAGTCCTTCGATGGTTCTTATCTCCTTTCCGTCGCACTCAACCGTGAGCGTCATGCAGGAGAGCCTGGCCTTTCCATTTATGAGCACGGTGCAGCACCCGCACGCGCCATTGTCGCATGAGAGCTTGGTACCCGTCAGACCGAGTGTCTCCCTGAGGGTATGGGTCAGTGTGTCTGAGACTTGCAGCTTATCATCACCCTGTCCGACCTCCAGCTCATACCGTTGGTCGTTGACGGTCAGGCTGATGAAAGGCGTCCGGCCGGATGTTCTTTTGCTGTCTTTCATCGTTCCCATCACTCAGTCCTCCTTTTTCGATCGAGTGGCTCCCACGAGTCATAAGGCATAGTTGAGAGATAAAGGATTTGACGCCGGGTTTGGTCCAACGCGTCATGGTCTGCAAAGCGCTCACCCTTGCTGCCTCGTTATCCATCAAACATAGCCTCAGCCAGAAAATCAAGACAAAGACTGAAAATACAAAGAGCCGTTCCTCAGCTGTGAGGAACCTAAGTGTTATTGCCTTTACCGGCCGGGAAACGTCCCGCATGCCCCTGGACAATACCTCGGATCCTGCGCTCGCGAGCAGGAAGGCCGTGCCTCGCCTTTCGAGGTATGGAAACTCTTATCACAAGTGAGCTGGCCTGTAAATGGTAAACAACAGACACCATTGACCATCATCTCCGTCTTCTTACCGATCGCGCGTCAGGGGTCTTGTTTTTTTTGCACACATGGTGCTCTTCATGAAACCAACATTTCTCCGATGGTACCTTCTTTCTTTTGGTTGTGCACCTGTTGTATACTTCACATGCCGCACCTCACGAAGTCGAACGGAACGGCATAGGAATGATTGTTGCGGGTTCCGTGTTACGAGTTCAAGAATCCAACAGCAAGAACGTGCCGGCCAGGAGGATGCAAAAGAAGATGAAAGAGATACGGTTGCATGGCAGGGGAGGGCAAGGGGTAGTGATGGGTGCTGAGATGCTCGCCTACGCATTTGTTCTTGAGGGTAAGTATGCCTCTTCATTCCCGACGTTCGGGGCTGAAAGGAGAGGAGCACCGGTGGCTGCGTTTCTCCGATGTGACGAAAAGCCGATCAGGGAAACACATCAGATCTATGATCCGGACTGTATTATGTGTCTGGATCCTTTCATAGGAAGATCACAGGAGATCTTCAAGGGTCTGAAAGGTGACGGCATAGCAATCATAAACACCCCGAAGCAGAGCCTGGAAAACTGGCCAGACAGTCTTAAGGTTCTCGGTTTGATCGATGCGACAGCCCTCGCCCTTCATGAGATTGGAAGGGCGATTGTGAATACCTGCATGCTTGGGGTGATAGCACGGGTCACGGGCTGGGTAAAACTCGACTCCGTGCTGTCGAGCTTGGACATGAATTTTGAAGGAAAACTGCTGCAGAAAAACATAGACCTGGTGAAGCGTGGCTACGAGACCGTGGCCGTATCGGTAAAGGAAGGATAGAGATGAAATTTATAAGCAAATTTGAAGGACCCTGGTCAACGCCCGCTGAGCCGCTCGATGTTAAGACGGGTGAGTGGCGGTCGCAGAGGCCGATTACTAAAAGCGAAAAATGCCGCCAGTGCGGTTGGTGCTTTATCTTCTGCCCTTGCGGATGCAGGAAGGAAACGGGAAATTATTTTTCCGCCGATCTCGACTATTGCAAAGGCTGCGGGGTCTGTGCCAGAGTCTGTCCCGCCAGAGCAATCACGCTGGTAAGAGAGGAGATCTGATGGCAACGATGGACTTAAGGGGTCAAACGAGAGTGCTAGATGGAAACCGGGCAGGGGCTTATGGGGTACTATTGTCGAAGCCGGACGTCATTGCCTCCTATCCGATCACTCCGCAGACGCCCTTACTGGAGACGATTTACAAATTTGAAGCCGAAGGTTTACTCAATGCAGAAATGGTCGAGCCCGAAGGAGAGAACTCGGCCATGGGCGTGCTCATAGGGGCATGCGCAGCCGGTGGGCGCACGTTCACGGCGAGCTCCTCCCAGGGATTATCGTTTATGAATGACGCCTATCTTCTTGCCGCGGGAAACAGGTTTCCCATCGTGATGGCAATCGGCATGAGAGAGCAGGTGAGCCCGCACGGCGTCGTGGCAGGGCAGCAAGACGCCGTCCTGGTGAAGGATCATGGCTGGATTCAACTCTACATGGAATCCTGCCAGGAGATTCTTGACTCGATAATCATGGCCTATCGACTGGCGGAAGATTCAGACGTTCTGCTGCCGGTCAATGTATGCTACGAAGGATTTTTTCTATCACATCATTCCCAGAGAGTAGAGATTCCGCGGCAGGAAGAGGTTGATACATTTCTTGCTCCGCTTAAGGCTATGGAAAGGCCCAAATGGACGCTCGATGATCCGATGGTCTTTTCCAGCTACACTGTCCCTGCGGAGCTGTTTACCGAATACCGGTATAAGATGTGTGCAGCGCACCAGAGGGCAAAAGCAAAGTTCGACGAGATCGACAGGGAATTTGGAAAGCAGTTTGGACGGAGCTATGGCGGTCAGATCGAAGAATACAGAACAGAGGATGCGGAGGTTGTCATTGTCTCCATGGGGTGCTCCACAGGGACGGCAAAGGTAGTGGTTGACAAGAAACGCGAAGCAGGGCTCAAGGTCGGGTTGATCAAGGTACGGATGTTCCGTCCGAGCCCGAGGGAAAGGTTGGTCAAAGCCCTTAACGGGAAGAAAGCGATAGGAGTGATCGACCGCAGCGTCTGCTATGCCTGGAACTGTGGTCACAATTTTGTCGAGCTAAAAACACTCCTGAGTGATCTGGATAAGCCGGCACCCTGGTTGATCGATTTTATCGGAGGTTTAGGAGGCGCGGATATCACGGCTCTTCAGGTGGAACGCGTTATTGACAGGACTTTCGCGGCGGCCAGAGGAGAAGAGCAGCCGCCTGTGACCTGGCTGTCATTAGAATAATAGAGGGAGACGGGATTTGGAAAAGAAAAAACATATCATTATAGGATGCGGCACGGCTGCTCTCGCAGCCTTGAAGCAAATGAGAAAAAATAACTCCGAGGATGAGATTAAGCTCGTTACGATGGAGCCTCACCTTCCCTATTCTCCCACATCGCTGCCCTACCTCATCTCCGGCAAGATAAAGGAATCTGAAATTCCCATGGTGTCGGACGATTTTTTTGATCAGATGAAAGCAGTATGGGTCAGAGGCAAGCGGGTTGATCATGTGGATACGGAAAAAGGAGAGGTTCTTTATGATTCTCGTGAACGGGAATCTTATGATACTCTCCTGATCGCGACAGGCAGCGAGCCCGTTCTTCCTCCGATTCCCGGCCTGGAGAATGAACAGGTCCTACAGATGAGGGTCCTCGATCATGCCAGGGATCTGATGAAAAGAATGAAGGGAACTCAAGCCGCTATCATTCTCGGTGCCGGTCTGATTGGCATGCACGTGGCTGAGTGCCTGGCCGAACACGGCGTTCAGGTGAAGGTAGTAGAGATGCTCCCCCGTATCCTCCCTGCCTATTTTGACGAGGATGCGTCCGGCATGATCCAACGTGTATTGGAGAAGCATGGAGTGAGCTTTTTTGTCGGTCGACGGGCGAAGGAGGTAGCCTGGAAAAAACGCTCGGCTGAAGTATCGCTGGAAGAGGGAGAGCCCTTACAAACCGACCTGCTGATGGTGGCGACGGGGGTGAGGCCTCGCGTTGCTTTCTTAAATGGAAGCGACGTGAAGATCAAAGACGGTATACTGGTCGACAGCACGATGAAAACAAGTGTTGAGAACGTATTTGCCGCGGGAGACGTAGCTGAGGCTAAGAGTTTTCTTACCGGCGAGCATGGCCTGAATCCCATTCTTCCGAACGCCGCCGAACAGGGGAAAGTTGCCGGCAGCAATATGGTGGGCGAGAAAAAAGAGTACTCAGGCTGGTTGCCGATGAACACGTTCAATTTTTTTGGCCACCGCGCTGTCTCCGTCGGAAAAATACTACCGGCCAAAGACGATGAGGTGCTCCTGGAAAAAGATGATAAAAACGGAACGTACAGAAAGATCGTTTGCAGGCAGGACAGGCTTCTGGGCGCGACCTTCCTCGACACCGATGTGGATGCCGGTGTTTTTCAATACTTGATCAGGGGGAGGGTGGAGATAGGCCCGCACAAAAAGACGCTCATCAGGCAACCGCGCGAAGTAAGTCTGTGGTTGATGCGAGAATCTGAGAAGAAGGCAACAGTCTCTATCGAGGAGTAGGGGCAGAACACAGGTAAAAACAAGAGCTAAGGTTGAGGAAAGATGCCTTATCTTTTTCCTATTTGTTCTGAAGAGAGGTCAGTGATATGAAAAGCTTTTATGATACGTTGCGCATTGAAGAGGATGTGTGCCCTCCTGATTGCACGGCATGCCGCACGCGATGCGTTGAAGTGAAACAGGACAAAGGTTCGGCAGGGAACGGCATTCGGGAGATCCATGTTCCCGAGATTGGTGTTCACACGGCCAATACGTGCAACCAATGCTCGGAACCGGCTTGTGTCGATGCCTGTCCTACAGGGGCGATTACAAAAAGTGAAACCGACGGAATCGTGCGGATCACGCAAACGAAGTGCCTCGGTTGCGGATTGTGCGATCTTGCGTGTCCTTACGGGGGGATCGAATTCGACGCAGCCGCGAAGAAGGCTTCAAAATGTGACCTGTGCGATGGCGACCCTCAGTGTATAGAAGTCTGTCCGATTCACGCCGTTTCCTTGATGAAAGCACGCTCCGTGGTTGAGCACTTCCATGAGGATCCCTTACTCATGGGGTCCTCGTTGTGTGTAGGCTGCCCCGCTGAGACAACGCTCCGGTTCGTGCTCAGGGTGATGGGTAAAGATACGTACCTGTTCGGAGCCCCGGGATGTGCTACCAACGTGATCAACGGAATGGGGATCCGGACGATGGTGCGCATTCCCAGCCACATGTCGAACATGACAACGGTGCCCTCCACAATGACGGGCGTCAAGAGATATCACAGAAAGATGGGCCGGGATGTGAGGTGCGTGGCGTTTGTCGGTGATGGGTGTGCCACAGATGTGGGATTTCAGCCCCTCTCAGGTGCGGCAGAGAGGAACGAGAACATCATATTCATAACGTACGACAACGAAGGCTACATGAATACGGGTATCCAGAGAAGCAGCACCACGCCTTACGGGGGATGGACCACGACCACGCCCGCAATGGGAAAGCGGAAAGGGAAACAGATGACTTCCAAAAACGTGCCCCTTATCATGGCAGCGCATGATATTCCCTATGTCGCAACCGCGGTCATCGGCTATCCTGAAGACTTTCTCATGAAATTGAAAAAGGCCATGGCCGTAAAGGATGGGATGTCGTACATCCATATACTGAGCCCCTGCATTCTCGGTTGGGGGTACGGTATATCAGAATCTCTGGACGTGGTGCGGGCAGCTGTGGATACAAATTATTTCCCTCTCTGGGAGTACGAGCGCGGAGAATACCGGTTGACCCATGTAGTGGAGAAGCCGAAACCGATTACTGAGTATACCAAGCTCTTGAAGAAGTTTGCCCACCTGGATCAGCAGGAGTTGGATGAGCTGCAGAGAATCGTTAATAAGCGCTTTAATCACATCAAGGCTCTCACCAGGATCGAAAGAGCACCGAGTGAAGCGCAGCTTGCCTGATGGCAATTGCAGCACGCATAAGGCGCGGCAATATTCCATAATACACAAAACAAGGAGGGTTGTCTGCTTAACCTTCGCTTTAGTCCTTGCCTCAACCTGTCTTGTCTCTTACCTGTTCTTTCCGATCCCCCTCATCTTTTTTAGTAATTAGCCGATCATTTAGATTAGGGAGTATATAAAAATGATTAGGGGGAGCGGCACCGTTGGTTGAAGAAAAGACTGCCAGGGACTGGTTTGTGGAGGCCTGTCAGCTTGACCAAATCGAGGGCTTGCCTGAAAGAGCTATACAGGCATACAAGGAGTGTCTCCGCGTTGACGATGAGTACGCTGATGCCTATGTGAACCTTGGTTTCATCTATCTGGAAAGGGACGAGTATGAACAGGCTTTGAAATGCTTTACGCGGGTCACCGAATTGGAGCCGGATAACCCGGAAGCATTCAACAACCTTGGATTCGCGTACGAGAGGATGGAACGACTGGGCAGCGCAAGGCAGATGTACGAGCGGGCCCTGGAAGCTGATCCAAATGATGAGGAGGCGTATATAAACATCGCTCACATCGCTGATCTGCAAGGAGATTACGAAGGGGCCATGAAGCAATATCAGAAGGCCATCCGGGCAAACCCCGAGTCCGTTTCCGCGCATTTCTGCCTGGGGCTCCTGTATGACCGGCATGATCTATTTGAGGAAGCGATGGCTCAGTACCAGGAGGTTCTTAACCTGGACCCCCGCCATATCAAGGCTCTCTTCAACCTGGGAAATTTGCACGTGCAGCATGGAGAGTATGACCAGGCCATCTCCTGCTTTAAATGGGTACTCAACCTCAACAGTACCAACGCTGAGGCATGCAACAACCTGGGGTCGGTCTATGAGGGGCTTGGACGGTACGATGATGCCATCGAAATGTACAGGAAATCGATTACCTTCAAATCAGTTCAGGAAGAGGCCCATTGCAATCTAGCCAGCCTGGAATACCGGATGAGTGCTGAGCACCCAGCTGACGCAAAGCTAGAGGCGATAGTTAGCAGGCTCCAGTTTGTTCTGTCGGTAAACCCGAGAAACGCGAACGCCCAGCAAATTCTTCAAAGAATAGAAAACTCGAACAGGACCGAAGTTACCCCTGCACAGGATCTCTCGGACAATACATGACTCATTGCCCGGCGGCTGCTTTTTCACCCGTTTCCGTCTGTGCTATTTCCCTTTCAAAAGCGTTAAGGACAAGAGCTTTTATCTCGCTCCAGAGGGCCACAGGATCAACGGCGGTCTCGCTGGTCAGCTGTGGATATTTGTCGAGGGTCTGAGCGGCTAGGCTCCCTGCCAGTTTGGCACGATTCTCCCGCGTTGACGAAGTAGCCATCTTCAGAAGTTGGAGCGGGATGCCGACCTTGATCTTGAACTTTCCAACTATGGCCTCCTCGTAAAGCTCCGTCCGTGTCTCGTCGGGAACTGACCGGCGTGTCTCCTCCTGAACTGTTTCAGGAGTACCCTCGAAAGTTTCGTGGGACTCCCCAAAAGCAGTCTTACCATCAGTAGCTTCATCGTCCGAAGAAACTTCAGGCACGTTCAAAGACTTATCCTGGAGGGTAAAAGACTCTGAAGGTTCCTCTTCGGTCTTCTCTTCTTCTGCGTTTGTTTGGAGAGCGCCGCCCAGCAGCCGCTTGCGAGGTCTCCTCTTTTGCAGTGCCGGACCGGTGAGCTTCTGGAAGCGTTCCGCTATCTGTTTCGCAGTCACGCCGTCTACAAGCTCGAATCCGTTTGTTTCTCCTGCTTTCAGACAGAGTTTGCAGATCTTGTTGATGAGGCGGGGGACACCGTGTTCTGAGTATTCCCAGAGTATGTCGACGGCCTCGTCCGTGAAGATCTTTTTCGAGCCGCCCGCAAGCCTCAAGCGAGTCTCGACGTAGTCTTTGATCAGGTCGGGCGATTGAATCTTGTCGATCCTGCAATAGGTGCCAATGCGCTGGAAGAGGTTTGCTCGACGGGGATGTTCTAGTCTCCGCGCCAATTCTATCTGCCCGGCCAGAACGATGGTAAAGAGGTTCCTGTTATCTTCCTGCATGTTTGTGAGAAGCCTGAGGCTCTCGAGATTTCCGGGAGGAAGGGCATTCGCTTCGTCTACGAACAGGAGAACCTTTTTTTCTTCGTCAGCCGTCTGGAAAATTATCTTGTTAAAGGTCTCCAGCAGATCGATG
>DATFYE010000028.1:0-78254 GCA_035315185.1 Syntrophorhabdales bacterium
ATTCGTGTGATCTTCGCAATGTTGAGCCACAAAACATGTTTTGTTGAAGGGGGAATTAAATATAGTTGACTGGAAGCGTGACCGTCAATACCTTTCATCGGCATACCAGATTTGAGGCGGCAAGGGTGAACGGCCGAAGGTCAAAGAAATGTTTGACGCACCAGTCTTACGAGTATAGAATTGTGTTAGAAAGTGTGCACCGCCAGGATACTGTTGGTTCTGCTGGGGAGGTAATAAAGTGGATAAGTTGGCGGAGTTGATTCAGGCGGTCATAAAAGCGATACCATGGCTATTGTGGCCTATCTTGGGTCTGTTGTTTCTTTGGGGCTTGGTTTTGATATCGAAGCAATTTTATTCCCTTTTCCATCAAGCGAGAAAAAACTATATCACGGAACTCAGGGAACACCTGGATTTCAAGGAAACGGTGATAAATGACTATTACGCCCAAAATACCCAACTCCAAATGCAGAATTATGAAATTAAGATGGAAGCTGAAAAGAAACAAGAATTAATAAATGAGACGATAGAGACCGCGCTTGCCATTATGACTGAAAAAGACACTGAATTGCAAACGCTCAAGAGCGAAAGTGATATGAAAATTCAACAAACGAAATTCGCTCTCGGCACTGCTTTGTGGGTGATAGAAAGAGAAACATGGATGAGGAGAATATTCCTTGCCCTGCTCACGAAAGCACAGGTGCCAGCCGATATCGAGAAACTTCTTGAAAAATACATAGGGTCTATCATTCCTATAATACAATCAGATGAGGCTATCTGTTTTCAAGAAGTAGATCCAGAGGCTGACTATTTTGAAGCTAAAACAACCGCACTGGCCCCGCATTACTTACTGCTTCCTATAAAGGACGACATTTCTCTCATCGAGAAAATCAAGGATGAACTGCTGACACTGCCAAGCTTCATTGATTCAGGGAACCCCCCAAGCGATGACAAAACTGCCTGCCGCGAGGGGGCAGATGACAAAACGTAATCTGATCCTGCAAATCCTGAGCAGTCTCATGATCTATATTTGTCACGTTTAAGTCGGCGGTTGAATTCAAGTGAGACGGTTGAATAATGATTGACGCAGACATCCTTCAGGGAATAATTAGAGTCGATCAATCTGCGATAAATACTGGGGCGTTAATTCTTGCATGCTGTAGAGCAGACCTCAAAGGCTTCGAAATCGCCGCAACAATTGATTTGGAAATGATATTGAAAGAAAAGCAGCTGGATATGACACATGATTTTGCTTATCAAACCAGAAAGGTAATCGAACGGGCTGGAAAAGTCTCCCCGGATTTATTGATTAGTCTTAAAAAAGTGAAGCCGCACAAGTTGGATGAAGGGGCGGTTTTTCGCGACGGGAAGAGGGTGAACTTTACCAATCAATCATTTTGGTGGATAATCAACAGAATCGTTCATTCTCAGCAGGCAAAGACAATTGATGACTTATCAAGTATAATAGAAGAATCGACGCGTGTGGATGAAGGACACGCGTTCGTTATTGAAAATCTAAACGTTTTGGGGCCGAGAGTTATTGCTTTCAGGTCGAATCACGATGATCCAGGGATTTTTTATTATGTAGGGCTAGAAAATTTAGTTATCGCCTATCTCGACAAAATAAGAAAGCCGATCTTTGATGCCATGCGCACATCTTAGAAATTCGCATAGCCGCCGCTTGCTCGCGCTGATCAACCTAGATCATGACAATGCTCGTAAACAGCCGCATGATCTAAGTAAGAATGCAACTATCAGAAGGTGGAGTACGGAATGTAGGACTGAAAAACAATAGACTAATCCAACCACTTCTCGCTAAAAGCTTTGAAGGTAGAGCCCCCCACCTCTGGCTCAATTCTTTGTTCAACCATTATCGTGGTAATGCGCATCCTCGTTCGTCATTCCTAAACGCTCGCTTTGTAGGTGGAAGCTATCGTTCTTGCTATTATCCCTCCCGTTACAATGAAAGGGTGATCGAAGCCGCCTTCTTGGCAGCCCTCTCAAGCTCCTTAAGGCTGGAGGCTTTGACCTCTTCATCTCGCTTCCCTTCGCGCGGCCTCTTATACCAATTCGCCTTCACGTGTATACCTTCCGGGTACCCGCTAGCGGGTGTGCTGCGTCGCCCTCCTCCTGCCCCCGTGTGGACTTGTTTATGCCCGCTGGAAGGAGCGTTGCTCACGGGTACCCGGCTAAATCAATCCTCGCTGCCGCCCGGGGTACCTGGCCGAAGGCTGGGTCGTCCATCTTGAATGCAAATTGGTATTAATGCTGGTCCTTGATGGGTTTCGTTGCGTTTGGCTGCTTTCTGAGCTTTACAGTCTTTAACCGCGTGAAAAAACCAACCTAAGTGTGTATAGTTTAGTAACATGCTGCGTATTGGGCCGTTACTGAAGAGAACAGACGTTCGAGCTTACATAGGGCATAGTTGGGAAGTGGCCTGGCCCATGACACTCATCATGTTCTACGAGTTCCTCGTGGGGTTGACAGATGTATACGTAGCCGGTCGGGTAGGGAAAGATATCCAGGCTACGTATGGTTTCGTGGTTCAGCAGTATTTCATCCTTATCGTCATCGCAAATGCCCTTACCGTCGGGACCGTATCCGTCGTTTCGCGGCTGTTCACATCGGGCAACAAGGAAGAACTGAGTGAAGCGATATTTTCGTCACTTCTCTCATCTGCTGCTGCCGGTCTAATCCTCGCAGGACTCGGCTATTCACTGGCCCCGTGGGTCACATCACTGCTAAATATTCCCTCGGAAATCAAGGAGATGAGCGCCCCGTTCATAAGGGTGTATGCTGCGGGTCTGCTCTTCCATTACGTGCTTATCAACAGTAATGGCGTGCTGAGATCCTGCGGTATGATCAAAACTTCTCTAAAGACTATGACCACGGTCTGCCTGGTCAATATCGCACTCAATCTCTTTCTTGTTTTTGAGACGCCCCTTGGCTACAGAGGCATCGCGATTGCCACTGCGACGGCCGTCTGCGTGGGCAGCCTCATGAACCTCCACTACGTCAGGTCACGGTTTATTGGCACCAGGAGATTCTCACAGGCTCTCATCAAGAGGATGTTCAACATAGGATGGCCCATGGGTGCGCTTCAGATACTCTGGCAACTCGGTTCCATGGCTTTATTTCTTATCCTGAGCATGTTGCCTGAGCACAGGGTAGAAGTGCTTGCCGCGCTCACTACGGGACTTCGGTTAGAGTCCGCAATCTTTCTTCCTGCTTTCGCATTCAACATGGCAAATGCGGTGGTCATCGGGAACTGTCTGGGAGAGCGGAAACCGGACGATGCGTACAAGAACGGTCTTGTGACCATGATGATAGGGGTGGGGATAGTCTCAGCCCTGTCGTTGGCTGTAATCCTGAATGCGCGTTGGATCGTGCCCCTGCTCTCTCACAACGAGATCGTTATCAAAGAAACGATGTGGTACATTTACATCAACATGCTCGGCGAGCCGATAATGGCCTCCGGAGTGATTCTTAGTGGCGGTTTGAGCGGTGCCGGGGATACGCGAAGCGTGCTCGCCCGCATTGCCGTGAGCGTATGGCTCGTAAGAATACCACTCTGCTATGTTTTTGTAGTGCTGTTCGGATTCGGGCCGATCTCAGTCTGGTGGGCCATGAACGTGTCCCAGGCTGTACAGGCCTTTCTGGTTTACCGCCGCTATTCGAGCAGGGTATGGCTGACGAACGCATAACCTTCCATGATATAATGTCATGCTGTTCGGACAACAGTGTTGTGAAAAAGACGATTCTACCACGGAGACACGGAGGTCACAGAGGAAGGCCTTACCCAGGCCCTGACCGGATATGGGGAGACGGCCATATCCGGTCACTTGCATCCCTTCGGGCACGGGCATCCCTTCGGGATACAAGTGCTTACCATACCCACGCGGAGCGTCGGCGTGTGTCCGGAACAGAATCTCCACTGTTCCGGACACAATATCCTTGCTCTGCCGGGTACCCGTGAGCAACCATCTAGCCACATTGCTCGCCTCCATCCTGCACGGGTGGCACCTCTGTGCCTCTAGCGAAGCGGGTGGTGACTCAAGGTTTTTGACATAACTCCTGATAAGGAGGAGATGACGATGGCAAAGAAGGTGAATGAGACGGCAAAGTGGGTAAGGGAGTTTATTGAAAGTTATGTTGCGTCCGAAGAGAATAGTCTTAAGAATGAAACCAATGATCCCGCGTGGGACAAGCCTCTTGTCGGGTTCTCGCGCGGAGATGATCCGATATACGCGCAAATGAAAGAAGACATTGGCTCGTTCTTCTTAACGCCGCACGAAATATTTGCAAAGGCATTCCCGTCGATCGACGCAGGGCCTGGAGAATTGACCGTGATAAGCTGGATACTGCCCCAGGCAGAGCCGACGAAGCGGGACCACCGGAAAGAGACTATTAACCCTTCGGAGAGATGGGCGCGGGCAAGAAAATATGGGGAGGAGTTTAACGTGAAGCTGCGCAGACAGCTCGTGGAAATGCTTACGAAAGCGGGTTACGAAGCCGTCGCGCCCGCCGACTCTCCTTTCTGGACGCAGAAGATTTCGGAGCGTTACGGCCTTTCCTCGACCTGGTCAGAGCGCCATGCTGCCTTCGCATCGGGTCTGGGAACGTTTGGGCTGTGCGACGGTCTCATAACTCCGGTCGGTAAGGCCATGCGCTGCGGGTCCGTGGTGGCACGCATCCAGATCCCGCCATCGGAAAGGCCCTACAAGAATCACCAGGACTACTGCCTGTACTTCTCCAAGGGCATTTGCGGCAAGTGCGCGGATCGGTGCCCTGTCGGCGCGATCAGTAGAGAGAAAGGGCACGACAAAGAAAAATGCAGGGCTTTTGTTTCCAACGCGACAAAGGAGTATGTTGTGTCTCACTTCGGGTTTGAAGCCTATGCCTGCGGATTCTGCCAGGTGGGCGTGCCCTGCGAGTCACGGATCCCGGTGAAGCCTAAGGAGAATTAAGTTATAGGTTACGAACAAGACCGGTTACTGGTTACAGACAACGATTTTGTTAAACGGCGCCGAGGGCGCGCTAACCTGTAACAGGTAGTATCCTGTTACCTGTAACTCGTAACACGAAACTCGTAACTCGCAACGTGTTTCTCCGCACTAATCCTTGCATCCAGGCTGGTTTTACAGTAAGTTAGTGCAACCAATTCCTGTTGTATCCCGGTCATAAGAAAGCGAGGGGTGTCCGATGTTGTTTTCGCAGATGTTCATGCCCACCATGAAGGAGGACCCGAAGGAAGCGGAGGTGCTGAGCCATCGCCTCATGCTGCGGGCAGGCTTCATACGGCGGCTCGCCTCAGGCATCTACACGTGGCTGCCGCTCGGGTTGCGATCCTTGAAGAAAGTGGAACAGATAGTGCGTGAAGAGATGGATAAGAAGAGAGCCCAGGAAATCCTCATGCCCGCTGTGCAGCCGAAAGAGCTCTGGGTCGAGAGCGGACGCTGGGATTTTTATGGGAAGGAGCTTCTGAGGTTTAAAGACAGGAGTGATCGCGAACACTGTCTGGCTCCGACACACGAAGAGGTTGTGACAGATCTCGTCAGGAGAGAGGTGCGGTCGTACCGGGAACTGCCGCTTATCCTGTATCAGATACAGACAAAGTTCCGGGACGAGATCAGGCCCCGTTTCGGCGTGATGAGGTCCAGGGAGTTCATCATGAAAGATGCCTACAGCTTCGATGCTGACGAAGCAGGGGCGGAGAAAAGCTATATGGCCATGCACGATGCTTACGAGCAGATTTTCCGGCGTTGCGGGCTGCGATTCCGCGCAGTCGAGGCTGATACCGGGCAGATAGGAGGCAGCTTTTCCCACGAATTCATGGTGCTCGCCGAGACAGGCGAAGACACGATCATTTCCTGCAGCAAGTGTAATTACGCTGCAAACCTCGAAAGGGCAGAGGTGCGAGGCGTCGAGAGGTCTATCACTAGAAAGGGTGGCAGCTTCAGGAAGGTGGAGACCCCGGGCAAGAAGAAGGTTGAAGAGGTAGCTTCCTTTCTGGGTGTTGAGCCTGCCAAACTGATAAAGACGTTGCTCTATACTACCGATAAGGGCACCATTGGTGTGCTTGTAGCGGGTGATCGAGAGGTGAACGAAACGAAGCTGAAGAATCTCCTCTCTTTTGAATCGCTCGCGTTGGCGGATGAGGAGACGATTGAGCAGGTAACGGGCGGTCCTCTTGGTTTTTCAGGTCCTATCGGCCTCAATGTACCACTCTATGCGGACCGTGACGTGCTCTGCATGGAAGACTTTGTCGTGGGCGGAAATCAGCGGGATGTGCATCTGGTCGATGTGAACCTTGGAGACTTCAGCGTGCGTGATTTCTACGATCTCAAGATTGCGTGCGTGGGGGATGGATGCCCGCGATGCGATGGTTTCCATCAAGCAACCCGCGGCATAGAGGTAGGCCATATTTTCAAGCTTGGCACGAAATACAGTAAGTCGATGAATGCTACCTTTCTCGACTCTGAGGGGAAGGAAAAGCATATGGTGATGGGCTGCTATGGCATAGGAATAGGCCGAACGGTTGCCGCGGCCATAGAACAAAACAACGACCAGTTCGGCATGATCCTGCCCCTCAGCATTGCGCCTTTTGAGGTGGAGGTGTTGCCCGTTAACACGTCGCACACTGAGAGCATGGAGGTCGCCAATGCTATTTACAAGCATCTGTTGGCCGCGGGCATCGATGTGGTGCTCGATGACCGCAACGAGAGACCAGGCGTAAAATTCAAAGATTGTGATCTGATCGGGATACCCCTGCGCGTTGCAGTCGGAGAGCGGGGTCTCAAAGAAGGGATGGTCGACATTAAGCTACGAACCGAAAAAGAGCCGGTCCGGGTAGGCAAGGATGGGGCGGTAGGGAGGATACTGGAGTATGTGGCACAGTCTCGTGGCGTCTGATTACACACCAAAAGAAGAGCTGCTGCGGCGCATCAATGGCCTCAAGGAGAAAATGGCGGAAGCAGGCATCGACTTTTCCGTCATTATGCAGAATGCAGATCTTTTTTATTTCAGCGGTACGACACAGAAGGGTGTTATGGTGATACCGCTCAATGATGACCCTTTGCTTTTTGTGGAGAGGAGCCTGGAGCGGGTGAGTGCGGAGACAGCTCTCGACGTCACGCCGATAAAGAGCGACAAAGAGATAGAAGCCATCCTCCGACAAAAGGGAATGCTAAAAGGTAAGGGGGGTATGGAACTGGATGTCGTGCCGGTTTCTGTTTTTGAGCGATTCAAGAGGGTGGTCGGCTTTGCGGAATTTGTTGACGTCGCACCCCTCATTCGCGAGCTCAGAATCAAGAAGAGTGCGTTTGAGATCGAGCAGGTAAAACGATCCGGTCAGATCATTGGGCGCATCTTTGAAAAGGCAAAGCATGTGGTCCGCGAGGGCGTAAGGGAGATTGACATTGATGCCGAACTTGTGGCCGAGGGGAGAAGGTTTGGCCATCAAGGGTTCCTGCGAATGCGAGGGTTCAACCAGGAGATGATGAATCTCTACGTAACCGCAGGTGCAACCAGCGGAGTTCCTTCCAATGCGGACGTGCCCATACCGGGCCTCGGGCTGACAGCTGCAGTTGCACAGGGTTCTTCCCTTAAGCTCGTGGAGCGAGGCGTCCCGGTGCTGGTCGACTACGGGGGCGGTTACAACGGATACGTGACAGACGAAACACGGATGTACGTTGCCGGAGGCATGAGGGAGCGTTTCAAGAAGCCGTATGAGGTCACGAGAGAGATCATCGAAGATGTGACGGCCTTTGGCAGGGAAGGCATCGATTGCACCGAGATATTCCACCGGGCCCATCAACTGGTGACAAAAGCCCAGCTGCAGGACCATTTCATGGGATTCGGAGAAGGCCAGGTCCCGTTCATCGGTCACGGCCTTGGTCTTGAGATTAATGAACTACCTGTCATTACTTCCCGTCACGAACGGATCCTCGAAGAAGGGATGGTATTTGCCTTCGAGCCTAAGTTTATCTTTCCCGGCGAAGGGTCGGTAGGGATCGAGGTGGACTTTATCGTGCGCACGGGGGGGCTGGAGCGGGTGGTCGAGACGCCGATAGAGGTGGTGTACGTATGAACCGGCCGAGGTCCGCGGCTATGGACACTGAGCAGGACATCGTTACGAGTTGCGAGTTGCGGGTAACCAAAACGCGTTGTGAATTACGGGTTACGAGTTGCGCGTCATGAATGAAAGGCCAGAACTAAGGGCAGCGCGACTGGTGCTTTTGAACACGTAACCCGAAACTCGGACCTCGTAACAAGTTTTAGTAACTCGTAACACGGAACTCGTAACTCGCAACGAGAACTTCATCGGAGCCATAAACCTTCTCTACTGACGACGGCAGAAAGCGTGAATCATGCGGAAATCGATTATGAACGCTGAACTGACACCGAAGAAGGAACTGTTGCGCCGCATTAACGGCCTCAAGCGGAGCATGGCTGAAGCCGGTATCGATTTTTGTGTAATTCTGCAAAACGTGGACATGTTTTATTTCACCGGTACCGTACAGAAGGGCATCCTTGTGGTCCCGGTTGATCATGACCCGGTTTTCTTTGTTGAGAAGAGCGTTGAGCGAGCCACTTCGGAAACACCGCTCGTTGTCACACCCATAGAGAGCGACAAGGAGATAAAGGAGGTCTTGCGCCGCAAGAAGATTATCAAGGGCACAGGGGGCATGGAGCTTGACGTGGTTCCTGTGTCTGTCTTTGAGAGGTTCAAGAGAATCATCGGTTTTGAGAAGTTTGTAGATGTGGCGCCCTTGATCAAAGCGCTGCGGGCAATAAAGAGTCCCTTTGAAATAGAGCAGGTCAGGAAGTCGGGCGAGATCATGCGCCATGTCTTTGCTAAGGCAAAACGCGTCGTCAGAGAAGGGATGAGGGAATTAGAGATTGACGCAGAACTAATAGCTGAAGGGAGAAGGAGGGGGCATCAGGGATTCTTACGGATGAGGGGATTCAACCTTGAAATGACGACTATCACGGTCGCCGCCGGATATACCGGGGCGCTGCCATCGCCCTCCGATGTGGCTGTGGGGGGCATGGGTATCACCCCCGCCGTGCCCCTCGGTTCATCGTTTAAGATCGTTGAGAAGGGCACCCCGATCTGTATTGACTACGGTGGAGGATACAACGGATATGTTACTGACGAAACGTACGTATTCGTGATCGGTACTCTCAACAAGATCTTCAGGAAGCCTTACGAAACCTCAAGGGAGATCATAGAGGATGCTGCAATCTACGGCAAAGAAGGGGTAGACGCTGCGCAGCTATTTAATAGGGCTGCCAGGAAGGCAAAGGAGGCTCATTTAGAGGACCATTTCATGGGGTTCGGGGAAGGTCAGGTCTCTTTTGTCGGACACGGCCTCGGTCTCGAGATCAACGAGTTACCGGTCATAACCCCAAGACACCATACCATTTTAAGAGAGGGTATGGTCTTCGCTTTCGAGCCCAAGTTCGTGCTGCCCGGCAAGGGTGCGATGGGAATGGAGGTCGATTTTATCGTGAGGAAAGACCGCCTGGAGAGGGTGACCAATATCCCCCTGGATATAGTACAAGTTTAGTGATCAGTGATCAGTGGTCGGTGATCGGTAAGACGCCAAAAGACATAAGGCGCTATACACCGGAAGCTGTTGACTGATCACTGTTCACCGATTACTGATCACGGGTTCTCCGATTTATCGCGGGATGATTCGGTGGAGAACAAAGCTGACTATCGAAAATAGAAGGCTGAAGAGAAGCGCCCACCAGAAGCTGCGCACCTCGAAGCCGGGTACGATGGCCGATGTGAGCAGCACCAGCAAGGCATTGATGACAAAAATGAAGAGGCCAAGCGTCACCACGGTCAGTGGCAAGGTGAGGATTACCAGAATCGGTCTCAGGATAGCATTGACTAGGCCGAGCACCAATGCTGTCAGAAGCCCTGCGAAGAAGTTTCTGACGGTTATGCCTGGCAAAAGGTAAGCCGCGATGAGCACGGCGAGGGTTGTGAGAAGCCAGTTAAACAGAATCCCCATGAGCCACCCCTTTCTACTCCAACCACCATGGTGGGAGGGTACCGCGCCATTGTAATACCTTTGCCTTGACTGCGTCCCTTCTGGATATGAGCTGGTTCATCTGATTCTGCTTGGTTTCCAGGTCTTGTGAGAATCGCACGGCCACGGGCACGAGAACCTCAAGCTGCCTATACTTGTCTGTTTCCTGGGCGAAACTGGTGGAACGCTTGGCTTGAACCTGATCAATGATGCTATTCACTTGTGCCTTGATGCTTTTCAGGTCATCAATCTGGTTCTGAGCGTCTGTGATCTGCGAAGTAAGTTGGTCGTACTGCTGCTTGAAGGAGATCTCCAAGGCACTCATCTCATTGGTGGGCCGGTAGCCCTCCTCCTGTGCCCATACTATACCTGGCAGAAGGCATACGAGGCTGATTGCCAACAAGACGAAGATGCGCTTCATAGGAACCCCCCGGTCCGTGATCTGTAACAAAAATTATAGACATTCACGCTCTGGTTTGCAAACTGCCTAGTACGAAAGTATTAAATAAGGTACTAATTTATAAAGGATTTTCCAATATGGCCGATAAAAATTAAGTCAGATAATGATCCAACAAGTAATCATAGCCGAGAACAAGTGGGCATAGAAATGGAACTCAGGGAGAGCTTACTCCGCATTGCCTGTTTCAAGCTTGCCCGCAACAGGCTCTGGCAAATGAGGCTGATTGATGCTGAAGAAGTTGAATTTTTGGCTGATTCATTCTATGAAATCGCTATCAACCACATGGAGCTGATAGGCACCAGGAACCGGGACCCAAATCTTCTTGTGCGAGCCGTTCGATTCCTTGAGCTCATAGACGGAAATTCCCCCACTGAAGATGACACTCAGTGGTTCCAGCAAAGCCTTTCCATGTTGGTCGAGCTCGCCTGTCCCAGTGTGCGCCACACTGACGAATCGTGTGAATTTCTGGACGATTTGGAGAGTGGGATAGTAGAAGCTCGCCTCGAACTGATCGACTGAAAAGCAGTGACCAGTGAGCAGTAAGCAGTAACCAGTGAAAAGCCCTCCAACGGGGGTTGCTGGGGCTAGATGAGAAACTTTCCGTTCTTGTAGATGAGTTCTCCGTCCGCAAATATCTGTCCGCCTTCCTTCATGTCGGCCAGCAAGTCCCAGTGGATCGGCGATTCGTTCTTTCCGCCTGTTTCAGGATATGAAGCGCCGAGAGCGAGGTGAATCGTTCCTCCCATCTTTTCGTCAAAAAGCATATTCTTGGTAAAGCGACGTATTCCCGCATTCGTGCCGATTGCTGCCTCGCCAAATCTTTTCGCTCCGGGTATCTCGAGGATTTTGTCGAGCAGAGGCTTGCCCTTTTTTGCTGCCCACTTCTTAACTTCTCCTCGCTCCATGTGGAGCACAATCCCCTCTATTTCCTGTCCCATGTAAATGCCGGGGAACGAGAACGTCACTCTACCCTGAACGGAATCCTCTTCCGGCGACGTGAAAACCTCACCTGAAGGCATGTTGTGCCGTCCATCGGAGTTGATCCATTTCCGCCCGCCGGTCGTAAAGGAGAGGTCGGTGTCCCTGCCGACAATGCGTACATTACGTCGTGCGTTTAGAAAATCGACGATGTGCTGCTGAGATGCACGCATCTTCTGCCACTCTCCTTGCGGGTTCTCTGAGTAAAGAAAGCATGCCGAGAAGACCAGATCCTCATATTCGCTGCGTGAAAGAGAGCACTCTTGAGCTTGGGAGTCGGTGGGGAATTCGCACAGTGTCCACTTGAGTGCCCCGATTGATGCCCGTTTCATGAAGAGCTTTTTGACCCGCGTCTGAGCCACAGCCGCCTCTTTTTTCTTTTCCGGGTCGATGGATTGAAGCTCTTTGAGGTTGAACGGAGCCCGTATGGTCAGGAAGGCGTCGTACGACTTGACTGCATGAAGATACATAGGGGATACGTAGCGCAACTGGGCATCCCTGGCATGGTCGTAGAAGAGTCTGGTCAGTTCGTTGATGGCTATCTGGATCTCCGGGTGGGCGCCGACATTTAGTGCCTCCCGGTATACCTCTTTGACCAGCGGCTCGGCCAGATATGTTGAGTTGATAAGAAGCTTATCACCTTTCTTCAACCCCAGAGAGTAATGGACGAGCAGCTTGGCGTATTTCTCATACATGGTATTCATCAGGTCACCTTCAATCGTTGCGAGTCGTAAGGACTCGTAACAGGCTTTTTTCAACTCGCAACTCGTAACGTGTTTGTCTGTACAGTAGTTCTGTCACACCTTCACCAGCATATACTTCCGTTCCCCCATCCCGAGTTTCTCTGCGTGATCGAGCTGCACATTCCAGTCCACAGATGGGTAGACTCCCCTGAACTTGTCCAAGCCTCTCTTCAGGGTCTGTTTTATCACTGTTCCGGGCAAAGACTCCTCGTTGTTCACCAGGTCTGCGCTTGCAGCATCTATCGAAACAGGATCAAAGGAGGCGAGCATACCCACATCTCTGACAATCGGGGCATCATTGCAAGGATAACAATCGCACGCAGGGCTCACATCGATAACGAAATTGAGAAATATCGTCTTCTTCTTTCCTTGGAGCGCGCCGTAAGCGTGCTCTACCATCTTCTTCTGGAAGAGGTCCGCGTCGTCGGTCCACTGGATCTCGATGGCGCCCTCAGGGCAAATAGCGATGCATTCGCCACAGCCGATGCAGGTCCTTCCTTCAATCATTGGGACACCCGCACGCGGGTACCCGGTCGCCCCCTCACCCGGCGAAGCCGTGTGAGCCTCCCGCACCCGCACGCGGGTACCCGGCTCGCCGTGCTCGCTAGATAAATTCCTACGGGCCAGCCCGCCGGAATTTATTGCCGCCTTCTTCTCTTTTAATGAAATTGCGCCGGAGGGGCAGTAGTCAAAACAGATTTTGCAGCCTTTGCATTTTTCAATGTTGACCTGGGGCGCCAGCGTGCTGTGCTGAACGAGTTTGCCCTCCCTCGACGCACCCCCCATGCCGATATTTTTGAGAGCGCCTCCGAAACCGGAGAGTTCATGTAATTTGAAATGCGTCACTACGATCATGCTGTCTGCTTCGGCGATCTCCCTGGCGATGGAAACCTCTTTGAGCACGCCGCCCGGGACTTTGACCTTGAGACCGTTTGCGCCGCGGAGCCCGTCAGCGATGATGATCGGGCATCCAACCGACGCGTAATCGAAGCCATTGTGCATGGCAGTATCGAGGTGATTGACGGCATTGCTCCGCGAGCCTTTGTAGAGCGTGTTTGTGTCGGTGAGAAAAGGTTGGGCTCCTAGAGCCTTCAGCTTCTCTACGATGGGTCTGAGAAAAACCGGTCTCAGAAAGGCGCAGTTACCCAGTTCTCCGAAGTGGAGTTTAATCGCAACGAGTTCGGCCTTCTTAACCGTTGTGACAAGTTTCATCCTTTCCAAGAGGCCTTCGATTTTATTGAGCAGGTTCCTATCCGGGCGCGCCCTTGTGTCGGTGAAGAAAACCTTTGACATGCTCCTTCCTCCTGTTCCCCTTTAATTCGCACGCAAATTATGTTAGAAGTATTCCTTCATTTTTGTCAATAAGCAAGCGGTTCCACGTTTCTGGTTTCTCTAGTTTGTTTGGTTCTTTTTGTTTCTTTGGTTAACCGGAGAAACTAAAGAAACTAAAGAAACGAGAGGAACCAGCCGTACCAGAGGAGCGGCTGGGGGAGGAGATCGATGTTAAGTCTTTCGGAAAAGCACACCATGATCCAGAAGATAGCTGAAAAGCTGGCCAAGGAGAGGGTGGCGCCAAGGGCAAAAGAGATAGACGCAACCGGAGCCTTTCCATGGGACCTGGTAGACTTGTACAAGAAGCACGGTTTTCTCTATCTGATGCTGCCGGAAGAGTATGGCGGTCTCGACGGCGACATTACGTCGCTCTGCCTGGTCACAGAGGAGCTTGCCAAAGTTTCGGGTACCTCTTCCCTGATACCGCTTGCGCACCACGTGGGCGTGATGCCTATCATGGTTGCGGGCAACGAAGAACAGAAAAAATATATTTATGGTAAGCTCGCGGAGCCTGACAAATCAAATCTCGTTGCCTTCTGCTTGACTGAGCCGGAAGCGGGCTCTGACGCCTCACACATGAGAACGACCGCGACTAAAGAGGGCGACCACTATTACCTCAACGGCAAGAAATCGATGATCACGAACGGAGCCAACTCGCAGTTCTTTACCGTGTTCGCGACCACCAATCCGTCGGCGAGGACTGCGGGCATCTCCTGTTTCTGCTTTGAGAAAGATTACCCAGGCGTCGTTATAGGCAAGAGCGAAGAGAAGCTGGGCATGATCGGTTCTGACCTGACGGAGCTGATCTTTGACAACGTGCGGCTTACAAAAGATAACCTGATCGGTAAAGAGGATAAAGGCTGGGACCTCGCAATGGCGACCCTCAACCTGTCGAGGCCCGCGGTGGGCGCTCAGGCCGTGGGGCTAGCCCAGGGTGCGCTCGATTTTGCCGTCGAATACGCGTGGAAAAGGGTTCAGTTTGGTCAGAAGATTGCCGATTTCGAAGGGATCCAATTCATGGTGGCAGACATGGCGACCCACGTGGAAGCGGCTCGGGCGCTCGTCTATGATGCTGCACTCCTGCTTGACATGAAGGTCTACGAAAGGGACAAAATGAGTGCTATCGGTGTGGACAAACTTTCTGCCATGGCCAAAGTCTTTTCGGCGGATACCGCTATGAAGGTCACGACCGATGCGGTGCAGATCCTCGGTGGAGTCGGGTATACGAAAGAGTATCCGGTCGAAAGGATGATGAGGGATGCCAAGGCAACCCAGATATACGAAGGTACAAATCAGGTACAGAGGGTCATCATAGCCCGGGACATCTTCCGGAAGTATATTCCGTAACAGAGCATCCCGTTTTTCGGTTCGTTCCAATTCCGTTTCCGGTACTGAACCAGATAAACTAGAGAAACCAGAGCAAGTAAATAAACTTCCTGTTGTCTGGTTGGCTGGTCTTATACCAATTCGCCTTCAAGCGCATACCTTCCGGGTACCCGGGCGTACTAAAGGTACGTTGAGGAGAGCGACGCAGCACACCCACTCACGTGGGTACCCGGAAACTATATCGATGAAGGCGAACTGGTATCATTTACCGATGCAGAATCTGCTGAATATCTCGTTCAATATGTCGTCAGTGCATGTCTCGCCTGTTATTTCTCCCAGGCGGGCAAGAGCCTCGCGCAGCTCGAAAGCTGTAAACTCCAGAGGTGCTTCCTGTTTGATACACGAAGTGGCCTGCTGCAGGGCCTCATCGGCCTTGACCAAGGCGTCTCGATGACGGATATTGGTAATGAGGATTGCAGGGCTCTTGTGCCCGCTGCCTATGATTGCCTCGTACAGCGCCTCTCTCAATTGCTCTAAACCCGAGCCGGTGAGCGCAGAAACGTCTATAGGCGTCAACTTTTTTGCGATTATCCGTTCTTTCTCCAGCTTTTGCGGCAGATCGGACTTGTTGATAGTGCTTACTATTCTTTTCCCCTCTATCTTCTGATAAATCTGCTCATCCTCCTCTAAGTAGTCCGCCGCATTGTCAAGGACCCAGAGGATAACATCTGCCCCTGGTATTTTCTTCTTGACACGTTCTATACCCTGCTCCTCGGCCGCGTCAAGGGGCTTTCTCAAGCCAGCCGTGTCTATGATCCTCAGTTTGACCCCTTTGATGTGGAGGACATCTTCGATGAGATCCCTCGTTGTTCCGGGCAGCGGCGTGACAATGGCTTTTTCCTCCATCAGAAGAGCATTGAGCAAACTTGATTTCCCCACGTTGGATCTTCCCACAATCAGGACTTCAAGCCCATTCCTGATTGCCCTGCCTTCCGCGTAAGAGAAAATGAGATCCCGCAGCCTCTCTCGTGCTTTGTCGAGCAGGGCGACAGTTTCCTGAGTATCTGTGTCAAGCTCCTCTTCCGGAAAGTCTATCATCGCCTCTGTGTCAGCCAGAGCTTGTTTCACCTGGTCTTTGACTACGCCAATTCTTTCAGAAAGCATGCCTGTAAGATGGCGCAAAGCGCTTCCCGTCTCCTGATCGGATTCGCTCTGGATGATGTCGAGGACGGATTCCGCCTGGGCAAGATCGATCCTGCCATTCAAGAACGCCCGCTTCGTGAACTCGCCTGGCTCCGCTATCCGCGCCCCGTGTTGAGTCATCAACAAAAGTATCTGCCTCTGGGGTGCAATCCCGCCGTGAGAGTAAACCTCAGCCATGGCTTCCCGCGTGTACGTGGAGGGTTCATTCATGAAAACGGCGAAGACCTCATCCACGATATCGCGAGTCTCCGGGTTCACGATGAAGCCCAGGTAAAGGCGATGGGAGGCGAACGAATCGACCGGTCTCTTTGGCTGAAAGATGGTTGTTAAGATAGAGTGGGCTTCTGGCCCACTCATTCGTATCACGCCTATTCCGGCTTCGCCTAGTGCAGAGGATACAACGCAGATGGTATCAGGATCTTGCATTCCCTGATCCGGAAGGAGAAATGATGACCCTCTTGGTATGGCCATCTCCTTCACTGGAAGTGCTGATCCCGCGATTGCTCTTGAAAAGCGTATGTATGATCCGCCTCTCGTAAGGGTTTAACGGCTTGGTCTTGATCGGTTTTCTGGTCCTTCTTACTTTGTCTGCAAGTTTTTTGGCCATGACAATGATGATTTTCTTTCTTTTTTCTCTGAAGTCGTTCACATCAAGGAGGAGCTTCAGATTTTGTTTGTACTTCTTTGCTATGGCCAGCCTTACAAGATGCTGAAGGGCTTCCAGGGCCTCGCCTTCCCTGCCGGCAAGGGTTTCCTCATCGGTAGAATCGAGGAGAAACAGTATCCTCTCATTAGCCGTTGTGATCTTCACTTCCAGGGAGATGCCAAGGAGGTTTGCAATATCCATCAGGAATCTCTTGCCATACTCCTCAGGTGTCTCTTCAGAGACTTCACTGTGCGTCTCCTCAGACTTGCTATGCACTCGTGCGACAATTCGAACTTTCTTGCTCCCGAGAAGGCCAAGGATACCCTTTGTATCAACTTCCTTCACCTCGATGTCGAGGTCTTTGACGTCTACGTTAAATTCCGTTACTGCTTTCTTAACTGCTTCCTCGTATGTCTTGCCCTCAAATTCCATGATGTCCATGTTTCCTCCTTACTTGGCCTTCTTGTTGATGTACATCTGCTGGGCAATGGATATCACGTTATTGACAAGCCAGTAAAGTACGAGACCGGAAGGGAAACCCCAGAACAAAAAGGTGAATACTATAGGCATGAAAAGCATCATTTTTTCCTGCATGGGATCTGCGCTTGTAGGGGTCATCTTCTGTTGAAGGACTTGTGTGATACCCATGACCAGCGGTAGAACTCGCAGCGGCACTGTATAGCCGGCCACCGAAAAGGAAAAAAGGTCCTCGGGTGATGCCAAATCATTGATCCAGAGCATGAATGGCGCGTGCCGGAATTCGATGGCGCCTATGAGTACCCTGTAGAGCGCGAAGAAGACGGGAATCTGAATGATCATAGGGAGGCATCCCCCAAGAGGGTTGATGCCTTTTGTCTTGTAAATGCTCATCATTTCCCTGTTCAGCTTCTCTTTATCGTCTTTATATTTCTCTCTCAGCTTTGCGATCTGCGGCTGGAGCTTCTGCATCTCTTTCATCGACTTGTAGCTTTTCAGGCTGAGGGGATAAAAAATAATCTTGATGAGAATGGTGAGGAGAATAATGTCTATGCCGTAGTTGTGGGTATAGTTGTTGGCCCAGATCATGCCCCAGAGCATCGGTTTTGCCACGATGTCAAACCAACCGAAATCAACTATTTTTTCTGCCCTGATATTGAGCGATTTGAGGATGCCTATATCCCGGGGACCGAAATAGAGCTGTCCGGAAACATCAGGCTTGTCGAGCCTCAGTCTCTCGATGGGGATCAACTGATTGACTTCTTCTATTGTAAGGGAGGGTTTGCTCGCCTCCTCAGGGATCCAGATAAAAGCAAAATAACCTTCGTCGAAGCCTGCATACGCGTACGTCTTGTTCGCATCGACCGGCTTTTCCAATTTTGAAATCTGGTCGAGCGACTTGCCGTTATAAACAAAAGGACCCTTAAAGGAATAGCTCGGTTTTTCCTTCATTGAAATCATGGCGAGATCAAGATAGGTTCTGTTCGGGTCCAGATTCTCGACGGTCACCTGGAGGCCAATCGTGTAGCGGTCAGGGTAGAAGGTATAAGTCTTCTTCACCTTCTTTCCATTAGTCAGGGCACCGGCAAAGGTGATGGTCTCAGGCGCATCTTTGATGGTTAAGCCCGTTTTGTCGGGCGCGAATATACTAGCATCAGTTGCCGTGGCGCCGTTCTGGAGCTCCGTGAGCATGGGCATCTGCTGGTATGGCTTGATGTCTTCAAAGAGTTCCTTCCCTTCGGGGGACCCGAGCTTTTCTTTGTATTTGACCAGCCTGACGCTCGTGATGGCTCCGCCAAGGTCACTGAGCGTCACCTTCAGGAGAGGCGTTTCGACGACGTACGTTTTGGTCGCCTTTGCAGCGGCTAAGGGGACAGGAGCTTCTGCCTTTGGTGCCCCTGGAGCAGAAGGCTTTGCAGGCGCCTGCTCAACCCTTGAAGGTGCAGCTTCCTTTGCAGGTGCCGTTTCCTTGGGCGGCGCTGGTGGTTCCTTCGGTGAAAAGAAGTATTGGAATCCGAAGAGTATGATTAAGGCAAGGAGGAGCGCTAGTAGCGTCCTTTTTTCCATGTAGTACCTCCGCTATTTTACCGGGTCGAAACCGCCAGGATGGAAAGGGTTGCATTTGAGGATCCGGAGTACGCCAGCCACCATGCCCTTGACGATGCCCTTCTTTTCCACCGCCTCCAGCATGTATGCGGAACAGGATGGGTAAAACCGGCACGTGGTCGGCACGTAAGGCGACACAAGTAGCCTATAGAGTTTCACAAGGCTTACAACGATAAATCTCATTGCTTGACGGTGCCGGCTACCAGAGCCCGCAGCTCGGCGCTGATGAGATCCCAGCAAATCCTTTCAGGCTTCCTGACTACGCGCACGGAATAGTCATGGCAGTCCTGAAAGAGGTCTTTGTTCAGCCTGAAGAATTCCTTGACCGACCTCCGTATCCTGTTTCTCACCACTGCCCCTTTGATTGTTCTCTGGATAACTACACCAAACCTTTTACCGGAGTCTTCATTCCTGCTCTTGAAGAGAAGAAAATGGGGCGTGCTCCCGCGTTTCTTCCATTGTGCGCGCCGAAACTCTTTTCTGCCCAATCTTTCGCTTTTGCTGAGGGTAAATTCCATCAAACGGCAAGTCTGTGTCTTCCCTTGGCGCGCCTTCTTCTGATGACGTCTCTCCCCGATTCTGTTCTCATCCTGACGAGAAAACCGTGAGTCCTTCTTCTCCTCTTGTTATGAGGCTGGAATGTACGTTTCATGTGTTCACCTTAGAATTTTTTAAGACCCAGTAATAAACCACAGAAGGTCGGCTGAAGTCAACAAATTCACACTCTAAACCGCGTTTAATTCTTGATTTTTTGCTATGAGACAGGTAAACTTCACACTTCAGCAAATGGGACTTGCGTCGTCCACCACCCGCTGCGCGAGTACCCGGCGGCAAAGCTGACGGAGCCTCCCTCACCCGCGCAAGCGCGGGTACCCGGCTCGCCGTGCTCGCTGGAAAGATTTCTACGGGCAATCAGAGCAGCCGGGATCGTGCATTCTTCAGCGGCGCGTGGTACACAATGAAGGATTGCGGATTGCGGGCTTGCCCGTAGAAATCTATTTCAATATGCTCGAAAGGAGCCCAGATGAAAAAGTATGAACCTGACGTTATTCGAAACGTCGGCATGTTTTCGCACGTAGGAGAAGGCAAAACGTCAATCGTCGAGGCCATGCTCTTCTTGGCCGGAGAAAATAATAGATTGGGTAAGGTTGACGATGGTACATCACTGATGGATTACGAGCCCGAGGAGATGGAAAAGAAGGCAACCATCTCTTCATCCCTTGCCTGCTTTGAATGGAACAAATACAAGATCAATCTGGTTGACACTCCCGGGGACGACAATTTTATTTCCGATGCGAAGCTGTGCATGCGGGTGCTCGATGGGGCCGTTATCGTGGTGAGCGCGGTTTCCGGGGTTCGCGTGCAAACGGAAAAAGTGTGGGAGTATGCCGACGATTTTGGCGTCTCTGTCTCTATTTTTGTCAACAAGATGGATCGGGAAAGAGCCGATTTCGAGAGGACTCTCGAGGACCTGCGCAAGACGTTCACCGACAAGAACCTCGTGGTTGTCGGGCTGCCCATTGGCAAGGAAGAAGGCTTCAAGGGGGTGGTTGACCTGATCTCCATGAAAGCTCATGTGTATAAGGACGACCAGTCGGGTGCGTTCGATCGGGTCGAGATCCCGGGAGAACTGGCAGCGGAGGCGGCAAAGTACAGAGAAAAGTTGATTGAAACTGCGGTTGAAATGGACGATGCGGTGATGGAGCGTTACCTCAATGGTGAAGAGGTCAAGGATGAAGAGATAGAGCGATGCCTGAAGGAGGGGATCTGGAAGAGAAAGCTGGTTCCCGTGATGTGCGGATCAGCCGCTAGGAATATGGGTATTCAGCCCCTGCTCGACAACATTGCCAAGTACTTCCCGCATCCGCTCATCAAAGGCGAGGCACAGGGTGTGGATGCGAAGGGGCAGCCAGTGAAGCGGAAGATGACCGCAACGGATCCGTTCAGCGCTTTCATCTTCAAGACGATCACGGACCCCTTTGCCGGCAAGCTGACGCTCTTTAAAGTTTACTCCGGAGAGCTTCACCCTGACAGCACTGTACTTAACTCAACGAAGGATGAAAAGGAGCGGATTGGTCAGATATTCTATCTTGTCGGCAAGAAGCAAAAGCCTGCGGGATTTGTATCGGTCGGTGACATAGCGGCAGTGGCAAAGTTAAAAGAGGCAGGTACCGGCGATACGCTCTGCGATGAGAAAGCCCTCATTATTTACCCGCAGGTGAGCCTCCCGTTGCCGGTGATCTCCTTCTCTCTCCATCCCAAGACCAAGGGTGATGAGGACAAGCTGAACACATCCCTGGCCAGATTGATGGAGGAAGACTTAACCATCCGTTATTCGAGGGATGACCAAACGAGAGAGTTCATACTATCCGGTATGGGGCAGATCCATCTGGAAGTAGTTGCCGCAAAGATGAAGCGCAAGTTCAGCGTTGATGTCGAGCTGAGGGAGCCGAAAGTGCCTTACAAGGAAACGATTAAGGGCAGTACCAAGGTGCAAGGCAGGTACAAGCGTCAGTCGGGTGGCAGGGGTCAGTACGGCGATACGTGGCTTGAGCTGGAGCCGCTGCCAAGAGGAGCAGGGTTTGAGTTCGTTGACAAAATTGTCGGAGGCGTTATTCCCAAGAACTACATACCATCTGTGGAGAAAGGCATTGTAGAGGCGATGGAGCAGGGTGTGCTGGCCGGTTACCCTGTCACGGACTTCAGGGTAAAGCTCTACGACGGGTCCTATCACGAAGTTGACTCATCCGACATGGCCTTCAAGATCGCAGCTTCCATGGGCTTCAAGAAAGGGATGGAAATGGTGAACCCCGTCCTGCTCGAGCCTATCATGAAGATGGAGATCATCGTTCCCGAAGAGAACGTGGGTGATATCATGGGTGACCTGAACTCGCGTCGGGGACGGATTGTTGGTGTTGAGGCGAAGGGACACAATCAGGTAGTGAAAGCGACTGCGCCCATGGCTGAGATCCTGCGCTACGCCCCTGACTTGCGGTCCATGACCGGCGGGAGGGGTACATTCACCGTAGAGTTCGCGCATTACGAAGAGGTTCCGGCCCACATTGCGCAAAAGGTCATAGAGCAGGCGAATAAGGAAAGAGCGGAAAAAGAAAAGTGATCAGTGATCAGTAGCCAGTGATCAGCGAGCTGCAAGATCACCAGTTGACACTGACCACTGATGACTGGTCACTGATCACTGAGGTTGTTGCCGTGCGCGCGGTTGTTCAAAGAGTGAGTAAGGCTGATGTTCGGATTCAGAATGAGAGCGTGGGCAGCATCGGCCGGGGCCTCCTCGTCTTCCTGGGCATTGGCAAGCAGGACACGGCCCGCGATATCGACTGGATGGTAGACAAAATCGTGAACCTGCGGATTTTCGAAACGCAGGAAGGCAAAATGGATGAGTCACTCCTCGACATCGGGGGAGACCTTTTACTAGTTTCGCAGTTCACCCTATACGGGGATTGCCGTAAAGGGAGGCGACCCTCCTTTTCTGACGCCATGGATGCAAACGCGGCCAAATCTTTCTTCGAGCTTTTCGTGCAGAGGGCGAAGGAGAAAGTGGCCAACGTGCAGACAGGTGTATTCCAGGCTATGATGTACGTCGCTCTCACAAACGACGGCCCCGTAACCATTCTCCTCGATTCCAATATGAGTTCTTCTTCATCTGTATAGATTCAAGCTCAGGACACCTGCCGCCGCACCATAGGTGCGGGCAGGTCTCAAGTGCAGACATTCCTGCGCGGAGCGCCGGAGTGTGGCCGGAACCGAATCTCGAAGGTTCCGGCCACGGCCCTAACTTCTCTCCATTAGCTTTTCCTCTGTGTACTCCGTGCCTCTAGTCCAGCCTGCGGCGGGACGGGTGGTGGATTAGAAAAGCTGTTCGCTGGTCGAAGAGGTTTGGACGTTTTGCTGTTCGGTATGTCGTGGTATATACTTTGCTAGTCTATACCAGGCTGAGGTAATAATGGCCCAGACCGAAAAGCAAGCTAAAGAGAAGAAGCCGCCGAATATCGACATTTACAGGTCGTGGTGTAAGTCATGCGGCATCTGCGTTGCCTTTTGCCCCACAGGAACACTCGCCAAGGACGAAACAGGCGCTCCTTATGTGAAGGACCCGGAAAAGTGCGCAAAGTGCGGTCTATGTGAACTCCGGTGCCCTGATTTCGCAATCACGGTGGACGAGAAAAAAGAAAAGCCGGCGAGGGGTCAGTGAAGAAGCGAAACCTTAACGAGGTCCTGCTGCAAGGCAATGAGGCCGTAGTGGAAGGGGCGTTGCGTGCGGGGTGTCGCTTTTTCGCCGGCTACCCCATTACGCCTGCGACAGAGATCGCCGAGATTATGTCCGTGAGGATGCCCCAACTGGATGGAACGTTCATACAGATGGAAGATGAAATAGCGAGTCTCGGTGCTGTCATAGGGGCGTCTCTTGCCGGTACGAAATCGATGACCGCTACTTCGGGACCTGGATTCTCGCTTATGCAGGAGAACCTTGGCTTTGCGTGCATCGCTGAGGTGCCGTGTGTAATCGTCGATGTAATGCGGGGAGGACCGAGCACAGGGCTTCCTACTTTTGCGGCCCAGGGCGACGTGATGCAGGCACGCTGGGGCACCCACGGTGATCATCCCATGATCGTGCTCTCTGCCTCGACGGTCAGAGAATGTTTCGACTTGACCATAAAGGCTTTCAACCTGTCTGAAAGGTTCCGGAACCCGGTGATACTTCTGCTTGACGAGGTGGTGGCTCACATGCGCGAGAAAGTGGTGCTGCCTGAAGAAGGTCAGGTCGAGATTTTTGACCGTGTAAAGCCGAAGGTGCCGCCCGAGTGGTACATCCCGTACGAAGATACACCCAGCGGCGTGCCTCCGATGGCGAGTTTTGGTGAGGGATACAGGTACCACGTGACCGGGCTGACGCACGACGTCCGCGGTTTTCCCACGAGCAGGCCGGATGAGATAGGCCCGTTTATCGCGCGCCTTTTCCGCAAGATCAGCCAGCGCTTTCCGGAGATCCAGATGGGCGAAGTGGATCAGGTGGAAGGGGCCGAAATTACCGTGATAGCTTATGGCTGTGTAGCCAGATCTGCAAAAAGGGCTGTTCGCGAAGCACGGGAGCGGGGGATCAAAGCCGGCTTCGTCAAACTGACAACCATATGGCCTTTCATGAGGAGCCTGGTCGAACCGGTGCTTAAAACATCGAAGGCCGTGTTGGTGCCCGAAATGAACATGGGTCAGATCTCCCGGGAGGTCAAACGGGTTAATCAAGGATATACGCGCGTCATGACGCTCAACAAAGTTGACGGCACAATCATAACCCCGGAAGAGATACTTGGTCGCATGATGGAGGTGGCGTAATGGAAGAGGTCACGAAGCTGATCCATAAATACCTGCGCCATGACAAGAAGTTTCCCCACGTATGGTGCCCCGGCTGTGGTATCGGGATCATGCTGGGTGCCCTTATCCGCGCCATAGATCGCATTGGCTACGAAAAGGATGAAGTGGTGCTCGTGTCCGGCATCGGCTGCTCCGGAAGATTGCCCGTGTACGTCGATTTCAATACGCTCCATACGACTCATGGCCGCGCTCTCACCTTTGCGACCGGTATAAAGCTTGCCAAGCCGGGCCTCAAAGTCATTGTCGTCATGGGAGATGGAGATGCAGTGGCTATCGGTGGGAACCATTTCATCCATGCAGCAAGGAGAAACATCGATCTCACCGCAATTATCCTGAATAACAGTGTTTACGGTATGACGGGTGGCCAATATTCCCCTACTACGCCGTATGGGATGAGGTCGACGACCACTATGTACACCAATATTGAACACGCGTTCAAGATATCGGAACTGGCTGTGACTGCGGGCGCTCCATTCGTGGGAAGAGGCACCGTTTACCATGCGACGCTGCTCGACGGGCTCATGGAGAAGGCATTCCTCAAGCAGGGCTTCTCGGTTGTTGAAGTAATTGCCCACTGCAACACGCAGTATGGAAAGTTGAATCGCCTGGGAGGGCCTGTGGAGATGCTCCAGTGGCAGCGCGATCACGCTGTAACCGTGGAGTCCGCTGCCAAGCTTAGCCCTAAGGAGATGGAAGACAGGTTTCTCATCGGTGTGCTTGCCGACAGGGACCTGCCGGTCTACACCGAAGAATACGATCGCATCAGAGAGCGCGCAAAGCTGGCCCAGGGAAAGGAAGCATGAGTTTTCGATATGACATCCGGTTGAGCGGCTCCGGGGGACAGGGCTTGATCATGATGGGGATTATCCTTGCTGAGGCCATTGGCGTGTATGATGGCAAGGAGGTAGCCCAGACGCAGAGCTACGGGCCGGAGGCGCGAGGAGGCTCCAGCAAGGCCGAGGTAATCGTGAGCGACGAAGAGATTGATTACCCCAAGGCCATGAAGGTAGACCTCCTGGTGGCCATGAATCAGAAAGCGCTCGATGAGTATTACGAGGATTTGAAATCCGATGGAATGCTGATCGTTGATTCCACGTTCGTCAAGACAATCCCTGCGGCGGATACCATACAGATACCTTTCACGCGGATCGCACGTGACCGGTTCAAGAAGGAAATGGTCGCCAATATCGTTGCACTCGGGGCGATCAGCGAGCTCACTTCCATCGTCTCAAAAAAGGCTATTGAGGCGGCTGTGCTGGCGCGTGTGCCAAAGGGGACCGAGAAGCTCAATCGAGATGCTTTAAGGGCTGGCATGTCTGCGGCAAGGCGGGTAAAAAAAGGTAGGCCGACAGTGGAACCGGGCACGTTGGAAAATGAAGATATATGAGTATCAAGCCAAACGGCTGTTCCAGGAATACGGAATCAGCATCCCTAAGGGCGGAATAGCGAATTCACCCCAGGAGGCGGTCGAAGCTGCTCATGCGATCGGCAGCATCCCTCTTGTTGTTAAAGCCCAGATCCACGCTGGTGGCCGGGGGAAAGCAGGCGGCGTCAGAACCGTCGATGGATCAGAATATGTAGGCGAGGTGGCATCCCTGCTTCTTGGCAGAAGACTTGTAACGCCGCAGACCGGGCCTGAAGGCAGACCGGTTAATACGCTGCTCATCGAAGAGGCACTCAAAGGAGAGAGGGAATTCTACATTGGCCTCACGATTGATCGGGCTCGTGCATGCGCGGTTCTTCTTGCCAGCGCTGAGGGAGGGATGGATATCGAGCAGGTAGCGCATGAGGCACCGGAAAAACTTCTCAGTGAATGGATAGACCCGGGTGTGGGCTTGCGCCCTTTTCAGGTGTCCCGGCTCTGTTACGCACTCTGTCAGGACGGAAAGCCAATGAAGCAGATGACCGGGATCGTTACGAGCATGTATCGCCTTCTCATGGGGAAGGATTGCTCTCATGTTGAGATTAATCCCCTGGCGTTGACCGAGGGAGGGAAGCTTGTCGCACTCGATGCCAAGATCAATTTTGATGACAATGCGCTATTCCGGCATCCCGATGTATCCGTGTTACGCGATCCGTCTCAAGAAGATCCACTGGAGGTTGAAGCCTCTCGGCACAACCTCAACTACATAAAGCTGCGCGGCAACGTGGGTTGCATGGTGAATGGCGCCGGCCTCGCCATGGCAACGATGGATCTCATCAAACTGATAGGAGCTGAGCCGGCGAATTTTCTCGATGTGGGTGGCGGAGCGACGAGAGAGATGATCAAAGAAGGGCTGCGCATACTGATTTCTGATCGGGACGTAAAAGTTGTCTTCATTAACATTTTCGGTGGGATCCTGAGGTGTGACACGCTTGCAAAAGGCGTGACGGAGGCAGCACGGGAACTTGATATTAAGGCGCCCGTTGTTATCAGGCTGGAAGGGACAAACGTGGAGATCGGGCGACAGATTCTCGAGGAATCAGGCCTTGCTTTCAGTCCCGCGAGTAGCATGAAAGAAGCGGCGGAAATGGTCCAGCGGCTGCTCAAGGCAGCCGGTTGAAAAATGTTACGCGTTACGGGTTTCGAGTTACGAGTTTGAATACGTTGCAGGTTACAAGCAAATGCTCGTTACATGTTACAAAAAAATGCTGTTACGAGTTGCGGGTTACAAGGTACAGTAAGAAGGGTGTTACAGGCTTTGTTCTTAACAGATTTTGTTCTTAACCTGTAACGTTTTTGCTTCTAACCTGTAACAGACTATTGCGGAGCTAGGGTGAGTATTCTCATCGACAAAAACACACGTGTCGTGGTGCAGGGCATTACCGGTGGCGAAGGAACCTTTCACACGCGGCAGATGCTTGAATACGGTACAAGGGTCGTTGCGGGTGTGACGCCCGGCAAAGTTGGGCAGTCTATTGAGGGCGTGCCTGTCTTCAACTCTGTCAGGGACGCCATTACTGCAACGGGTGCCGATACGTCTGCTATCTTTGTTCCACCCGCCTTTGCAGGGGACGCAATCATGGAGGCTGCTGAAGCCGGTCTCAGCCTGATTGTCTGCCTCACGGAGGGCATACCAACCCTGGACATGATCGCAGCGCGCCATTATTTGAAACAAAAGAAGGTCAAATTGATCGGTCCGAATACACCCGGTGTTATATCGACCGGAAAATCAAAGGTAGGCGTGATGGCAGGTTATATTCACAGAGTCGGGCACGTCGGAATAGTTTCTCGCAGCGGGACCCTCACGTACGAAGTGGTTGACCAGCTTTCGAAACTCGGTGTGGGCCAGTCGACCTGCGTTGGTATAGGCGGAGACCCCATCATCGGACTTTCATTTGTCGATGTGCTAGAGCTGTTCCAGGCGGACTCAGAGACCGCAGCCGTGGTCATGATCGGTGAGATCGGCGGCGCGCAGGAAGAGGCCGCTGCCCTATTCTATCAGAACCGGATGACAAAACCACTCGTTGCGTTTATAGCGGGCCTCAGCGCGCCGCCGGAACGCAGGATGGGACATGCCGGTGCCATTATCTCACGCGGTGTGGGTGGCGCGGGTGAAAAGATAAGAGCGCTGGAGGCTGCCGGTGTGCGGGTTGTGAAGAACCCGGCAGAAGTGGGCCTCACCGTCGCTGAGGTTTTACCCAAGTAAGCCTCAATCTGAAAAGTATCCGTGTCTTGCTCTTGATGAGATGGATCGTGCTGTGCGGGGTTGAATTCTAATGATAGAGCTAGGCGACCAGGAGGATAGCCCACCCGCACGCGGGTACCCGGGCGTACTATAGTACGTCGGAGTCGTGCCGACGCAGGCAACGAAGCTATAGCTTAGAATTCAACCCCGCACTAGCTGGAGCGCTCGGGCTCTAAGGGCTGTATGGCCGCAGGCTTTTTCTCTGCCGCCTGATTTGTACTATTGGTCAGAAGCTTTGAAAGGTTGCGTATTCTGCCTTCCCACGCATTTGCAAATTTCTTGTAGCCTTTCAGGCCCCTCAAGGAAGTCTGGCGCAATTCCAGGTAAAGCTGCGGATCGCCGTCCGAGTTGCCGAGTGCCTGGATCGCGGTATTCGGCCGGTGCATGAACGTGTCGAAATGTATAATATTGAGCGGGTAAGAAAGCTTGTCACACCCCGCCCGGTACCAGATTTTCTTATAGATCTGTTTTGCCTTTCCTACATCCAGTTCGCTCACGTTTTTGGCTATGCGGCCCATTGGATCAAGGTCTTTAAGGGTAGTCTGCAAGATACCGAATCTGGCAGGCCCTTTGCCATTATCGTTCTGAACCATGTTTGTGCCTTCATGCTTTATTATAAAGGTAGCAGCGGTTTCGAAGTTGCTGGGTGTCTTTTTCTTGGAAAGAACTTGAGCTGTGTCGGCGGCACCGGATTGCCCGTCGGTCTCCGCGATCGGCGTGTTGAGCTTCACATAGGCGGCCAGCTGATCTACTCGAGTCCTCATCTGAGTTCTGTTCGGCGCGTAAGCCTTGATCCCATCCTGAAGCGATTTTCGCACGTCGAGGTAGACTTGCGGGTCTCCCTGAGCCTTTTTTAATGCCTCAATTCCTGTGCGTGGTCTCTGTACATACGTGTCAAAATGGACGACATTTAAAGGGTAGGGCAGCTTATCGCAGCCAGCCCTTTCCCAAATCTTTCGATAAATCTGTTTAGCTTTTGTTTCGTCGAGCTGGCTTACGTGCTCTGCGATTTTTCCTTTGGGATCGTAATCTTTCAGCGTTGTCTGCATGATGCCATACTTCATCGGATTCTCGCCCGCCACATAGCCCTTCTTATTTTCGAGCACGAAGCTGACGGCGCTATCGAACGCCTGGTCTTTGGACTGCTGTGATGCCAGAACTCCGGAAAAGGACTCGGAGGCCAATTCCGAGGATGGCCTCGGGGAGGTCGAAGCTGGAATAATTGCGCCTCGGTAGATCTGCCTTACCTCGTCAATGTCATGCATAGGACCTCCTTGTCGCGTTTTGGCACGATATTGCCACTTCAATTCTTGTGCCAGTACCATATGGGGTCATGGGTCACGGGTCAAGGGTCACGTATTAAGCAGGAGAAAGCCCAAGAAAAAGGGTTAAAAGGCGGATCTGCGCCTGGGAAATGGCTGTGACACTCGAGTTTTTCATTGACCTCTTTGAGTCAAGAATATGACATCTCGCTGTCTGGCTCACCCATGGCCCTTGCCCCATGACCCGTGCCCCTTACTTTTGATGGTTCTTGACCCCGTTCTTCGCCTCTGATACCATAAGTTGCAACAGTGGAAGCGAACACGCGCAAGCGGGTACCCGGAGGAAGCGGATATGCGGAAAAGTAAGAGTAGGGATTTTGTATTTCGCTTCCTCGCTTCTTCGCTTCATCGCATCCCCTTGGGGTCTAATCATGGACAGTGACGAATTTGAGCGTGATCCGGCGGTTCGCAGCATGCGGCGCGTTTTTTCGCAGATGGAGAAGCTTCAGCAAAAGATGCTTGAGGCTGCTACGCTGCCTCCGCTCGACCGCAGGCTCCGCGCGTGGCGCGAGCAAACACTCCAGTTATTTGAGCAGGCCTGGGCTAGGGCTAACAAGCGGGGTTTGACCAAGACTGAGGAAGAAGCCGCCCTTCTCTACGCTCTTTGTCTGGCGCGCATCCTTGAACGGGGCAGAGTCCGGGTATCTCCGGCGCTGCCGCGAAATGAGGAGCTGGAGCAAGTCATCCAGGAGATACTCAAATGATTCGTGCACGCCTCTTCGGCCGGTGTCGCATCTACCACGACCCTGTTTCTCCTGTCTTGAAAGCTCCGGCGCAAATCGGATGGAACGCCTGGTTCAGAAGTATTGATCTCGTTACGCCGCAGCCCCTGAGAGGCGAAGAGCTCTTGAAGCGCACGCGGGGCTGGTGGACGGTCGAACCGAATGACGTGGCGGAGGTGGTGAAGCAGTTCGGCAGGCTCGTTGTGGGAGACGGAGGCGAACTCATGGTCGAACTGTCGGACGAGAATGCGGCAGACGCCCTCTCAAAGGCTTTGGCCGCGCGATTCGGTGACCAGGTACAGGTTGCTCCGTGAAGGACTGATGATGAAAATGGCGCACGATCCTCTAAGTTCTTCAACCGTTTTTCCTAACGAAAATAGCCTTTTGGTCAATTGCTTTGGCCGGATGAAGTGGTAGACTACTCATATTGTGTCGAGGAGACAGTTAGGCGTTTTGGAGGGGAGCCATGATACACGTTAAATACCAGGATAACAGCTACGACTATGTGGATGATAATATGCTCGATTACCTCATCGCATCCAACAGCATCAAGGAGTTTTACCGCCCCTCAGACGCGGAGTGGGTTGATGTAAGCGAAGCGCCCATAAGGGGCGCCGGACTTCCTTACATAGGCCCGGAACGCAGACGATCACCGAACTATTTCAAAACATCCTGATTCTACTCGGCGATACTCGTCTATTTAGTCTATCTAGTCCATTTAGTCCATATGGTCAGAAAGACCAAACGACCAGATAGACAAAATAGACCAAATAGACCAGCCTTCCGCTTTCGCGCCCGTACATTTCAATTGACTATCCTGCCATATGGTCTAAAATATTAGAGCATGACAAGGCAATTGATAAGAGAGCCGGCAGCCAGCGGCATGTTCTATCCGGCGAACCCCAAGGCTCTCACCCGTGACATTGAGCTCTATCTGGATCAGGCTTCACCGGTGGAGATAAAGGGTGAGATCAAGGGCCTGATCGCGCCGCATGCCGGTTATATGTATTCCGGCGCGGTGGCCGCCTGGGGATACAAGGTTTTGTCAAAGCGGACTTTTGATATAGTGATTATAATAGCGCCGAGCCATAGAAGCCATTTTGAAGGAGCGGCCCTTCAAGACAAGGGTGGTTACAGGATGCCGCTCGGGATCGTGGAGATCGATGAAGAGTTCTCCTCTGAATTGCTGAAGAAGAGTGGTGTGGTTCAGTCGAATTTTTATGCCCACCAGGGGGAACATTCCCTGGAAGTGCAGCTTCCTTTTCTGCAGGTTGTATTGAAGGAGTTCAGGATAGTCCCCCTCATAATGGGAGTTCAGGACGCCGCCCTATGTGAAGCTTTGGCCTCGGCGCTGTTCCAGACAATCCAGGGAAGTAAGGAGAAATGCCTTGTTATAGGCAGTACGGACCTTTCTCACTATTACCCATATGGCCATGCGCTGGAGCTGGACGGCCAGATAGCACGAAACCTGGATAACTTTGATGTAATGGGACTGACAAGGGATCTTGCCGCGGACAAGTGCGAGGCATGCGGGGCCGGACCCATGACCACGACCATGATGGTATCGCAGAAGCTGGGAGCAAACGCTAGCAAGGTTTTGAAGTACGCGAACTCGGGGGATGTATCGGGAGACAAAGCATCTGTGGTAGGATACATTTCCGCTGTTTTTTACAAGATGGGTAACGGACGTGGGGACTAGTGCCGCAATTTGGATTCAAAAATAGACCGAGGCGGCAGCGAGGAGCCGACGCAGGCGTACGTGGAAGTACGTCGAGGAGAGCGACGAAGCGACAACAAAGGTATATGAATGAAGGCGAATTGCGGTAAGAGAACGGGAACCGACCTCCACTTCACCGACGAAGAAAGGGCGCTCATGAAAGAGATGGTCAAAGAGACCATAGAGAGCGACCTCTTCGGCAAAAAGGAAAAGCCCTCGGTGGTGCCACAAAAGTTAAAGGAGAAAATGGGGGCCTTTGTCTGTCTGAAAACACACGGACAACTGAAAGGCTGCATAGGTCACATCAAGGGCTTCTTGCCCCTCCACGAGACGATCAAAGAAATGGCCAGGCAGGCAGCGTTCCACGATCCGCGGTTCGCCCCGCTCGATGCGGGTGAATGGAAGGCCACGGAAATCGAGATCTCTGTGTTGACGCCGATGCGGAAGATCGATGACATCGAAGAGATAGAAGTGGGAGTACACGGCTTGTACATCGAGAAAGGGGTTGATACCGGTTTGCTTTTACCCCAGGTAGCCGTGGAATACGGTTGGGACAGGATTGCCTTTCTCGAATACGCCTGTATGAAGGCCGGGTTACCCAAAGACGCTTGGAAGTCAAAAGGAACTAGCATTTACATCTTCTCAGCCGATGTATTCTAAAGGAAGGACCAAAGGAGCTCGCGATGATAAGCAAACAGATGACCATCGAGGAAGTCGTACAGAAGTATCCCGAGACGCGCGCCACCTTCGAACGATATGGACTAGGCTGCGTTGGTTGTCAGGCAGCGCTTTTTGAAAACATTGAACAAGGTGCAAAGGTTCACGGCATTGACGTAAACGCTCTGATTAGCGATCTCAATAAGCAGATAGAGAAAAGTTGATAAGTTAGACGGCAAGGTGTTTTCTTCCTGCTTAGCTTGATCTGAATTCTTTCAGGTCAAACCACCTTGATTTCCTGATACCATGCACGATATGGAAGATCCAGTCGTTGATACAGTTATTTTAGCCGCCGGCTCCTCCAGGAGACTCGGTTTTAACAAGCTGTTCCTGAGCATCGACGGAGAGCCGGTGCTGACGCGAACCCTCCGAACATTCCTGGACCTGCGAATAGGCACGACCTTCGTGGTCACGGGCTTTGAGCGGGAACGCGTTGAGCGCCTGCTTAAAGATGCACCGGTTGTGCTTGTCCATAACAGCTCCTTTGAGCAAGGTATGTCAACGTCTGTACGAGCGGTGCTGCCATTCCTGCATGCGGAGCACGGTCTCTTTTTGCACCTCGGTGACAAACCTTTTGTCAGGGGCGAAACACTTCGTCGCATGATCGAGTCATTTGCCAAGGGGACACACCCGATCATTTTGCCTGTCTTTCAAGGGCAGCAGGGCCATCCTGCGCTCATAGATGCGATGAGATACCTCGATGAGATGCGCACGCTTGAAGGGGATACCGCACTAAGGCCCATCATTGAGAAGCATGGTCAGGATATACTCTATGTGGAAGGTGACGAGGGAATACTCCTTGATCTTGATACGGAACGGGACATCGATCTTCTAAGAGGGAGGGGATACACGATTGAAAAAGGTTAAGGTGCAGGACGCTGTCGGCCTTGTGCTGGCCCATGACGTAACTGAGATAATACCCCAGAAGAAGAAGGACGTGGCTTTTAAGCGCGGGAGGATCATCGAGCGGGACGACGTGGAACACCTTATGGACTTGGGAAAAAATTACGTATACGTGATGGAAGGCGACGAAAAGGAGGTACATGAGGACGAAGCTGCACGCCGGATTGCCGAAGCCGCTATGGACGAGCACATGACACTGACGCCTCCTAAAGAAGGCAGGATCAACCTTATGAGTACGGTGCAAGGCCTTGTTTGCGTCAACACGAGAAGACTTTACGCGCTGAACAATGTGGAGCATGTGGCTTTCACAACGGTACCTGACCGTTATCCTGTGAGGGCTGGTGAGATGGTTGCGGCCACCCGCATTCTACCGCTCTACATAGACGAGACAACTTTGAAAAAGGCTGAGCGTTTGGGTAGACAGGGGGTTATAAAGATTTTCCCGTTTAAAGCGATGAAGGGCGGTCTTGTTGTGACAGGGAGCGAAGTTTTCAGCGGGAGAATAAAAGATGGCTCGCCCATGGTGGAAGAGAGGCTGAGAAATTATGGATTGGAACTAGTAGGAAAAGAGTTTGCTCCGGACGATGTGGGCTCTATCAGGGACGCAATTCTGCGTCTTTTTGAGAAGGGCGCTGAGATCATCATTACGACAGGGGGGCTTTCCGTGGATCCCGATGATGTCACGAAGGAAGGCGTTGCAGCAACAGGGGCCCGGATACAACTTTATGGTGCGCCGGTGTTTCCAGGAGCCATGTTCCTGGTTGCACGCCGGAAGGGGAAATACATACTCGGGGTTCCAGCGTGCGTCTATTACAGCAGGAACACGATTCTGGATATAATCCTCCCGTGGGTCCTGGCTGGTGTCAGCATAACCAAAAGTGATATACTGAAATTGGGGCACGGAGGCCTTTGTATGGACTGCGGGGAGTGCCATTACCCCAATTGTTTTTTCGGAAAAGGCAGATAGCGTGCAGACACTGATGGTGGTCGTGAAAGGCGCAGGAGAAATGGCCACGGGCATTGCACACCGCCTCTTCATGTCTGGAATTACGAGGATAGTCATGACGGAAATAGCACGCCCGCTTGCCGTGCGAAGGGGGGTTGCTTTCTGTGAGGCGATTTACGAAGGAGCCATGGAAGTAGAAGGTGTTCGCGCGGAATACATCCGCAGCGCGGCCTCGCTCGACCTCCTCTGGAAGGGAGGCTCTATCGGTGTGATCGTTGATCCGTCGTGGAACATCGTTCGAGAGTTAATTCCCGACGTAGTGGTCGATGCGGTGATGGCGAAGAGAAATACTGGGACACGCAAGGACGAGGCACTACTGGTAATAGGGGTTGGCCCTGACTTCAGGGCGCCCGACGAGGTGCACGCGGTTGTCGAGAGCAATAGGGGCCACAACCTCGGCAAAGTCATTTACAAAGGGCAGGCCGAGCCTTACACAGGAATGCCCGGAGTAACGGAAGGGTACAGGCAGGAGCGCGTGCTGAGGGCCCCGAAGAAAGGCTTCGTCAAACATGTGCATGCGTTGGGTGATCCTGTCAGCAAGGGATCTACGATCCTCTATGTGGATGAAGAGCCTATAGAGGCTTCAATCGGAGGCATCCTGCGCGGGCTGATTCGGGAAATCGAGGTGGAGAAAGGCGAAAAGGTCGGGGACATAGACCCGAGGGCGGAACGCATCAACTGCTACACCATATCAGACAAGGCGCGCGCCATCGCAGGCGGTGTGCTTGAGGCGATCATGCACCGTTACAATAGGCCGGACCTTGCTTAGCTGCGAGAAGAAGCGAGGAAGCGGATATGCGGAAGAAGAGAAGAAAAGAGTTTGTATTCCCACTTCCACGTTTCTTCGCATCATCGCGTTTCCGTCTGTAATTTAAACCCGTTTGAGGTGGTGATGGATCTCTACAGCATCATAGATGAGTACCTGGAGAAAGGCAGTGGTGGGGCGCTCGCTACTATCGTGAAAAAGCTGGGCGCGGCCCCAAGGGAAGAAGGGGCTAAAATGTTTGTCGGCAGTGACGGAAAGTTTTACGGAACGGTAGGCGGAGGGTGTACCGAGGCAGAAGTGTGGCAGGAGGCACGCAAGGTCATGAAAACCGGGGTGGCCAAGCTCCTTCACTACACGATGGACGGGAAGCAGCTCGAAGATGAAGGGATGATCTGTGGTGGCAATGTCGATGTCTTCGTGGAACCGGTCACAGAAAAGCACAGGACCTTGTATAGAGCTCTTTCAGATCTGGAGAGGCAAGGCAGAGGTGCTTTGCTGATTACCAGGTTTTCAGACGAAGGATTATCGAAAAGCATCGTCAAAGAGGATGGAACGGTCTTCGGTGACCCTGTAGATAAGGGGATGGGGGCTGATTTCCAGCGTCACGCCCACGAGAAAAGGCCCGTGGTCTCTGATAATACCATCATTGAACCTCTTCAGACAGCTCCAGTTCTTTATATTTTTGGTGCAGGACACGTTTCGCAGTATGTATCGAGTGTTGCCACCATGGTGGACTTCAACGTGACCGTGATAGATGATCGGGAGGACTTTGCCAATAGAGAGAGATTTCCCGAGGCAGAACGTGTCATTGTTGACGATTTCGCGCACGTGTTTGATCAGCTCAGTTTTCATGGAAACGAATATGTGGTAATCTTGACTCGGGGTCATAAGCATGATGCGCTCGTTCTGGAACAGGTGATGAAGAGACCGTCACGCTATGTGGGAATGATTGGCAGCAAGAGAAAAACAAGAATGGTTATGGACTACATGAGGCAGCAAGGCTTTGATGACAAAACGCTGGAGTCGGTTTATGCCCCGATAGGGATAGCCATTAATTCTGAGACGCCTCAAGAGATAGCTATAAGTATAGCGGCTGAATTGATCAAGGTACGAAGAGGACAGGCGTGAAGCATCCGGAGGACGGCTTTCTCGAAGAAGGAAAAGATCTGGAGGTCAAGGATCTGGAAGACCGTGAGCTTCCAGCACCCTTCGATCCGCTGAAGCGTTATCTCGCAGAAGTATCAAAACATCCCGTGCTGACAAGAGAGCAGGAAATCGACCTGGCTGTGAAGGCATTTGTTCATAAAGACCGGGACGCTGCCCAGATGCTGGTCATATCAAACCTCAAACTCGTCGTTAAAATAGCGCTGGAGTATTACAATACCTACCTGAACATCCTCGACCTGATACAAGAGGGTAACGTAGGGCTTGTCCATGCTGTCAAGAAATATAATCCGTACAAGGGCACGAGGTTTTCGACGTATGCATCTTTCTGGATACGGGCTTACATTCTGAAACACATCATGGATTCGTGGAGCATGGTTAAGGTTGGCACCACGCAGAGCCAGAGGAAACTTTTCTACAGGTTAAATAAGGAGAAGAAGAGGCTGGAGGCTCAGGGCGTTGTGCCTGCACCGCAGCTTCTTGCGAGTACCCTCGACGTGAAGGCCGAGGAAGTTGAGGATATGGAAAAGAGGCTGGCCTACACTGATATGTCACTTGATCACCCCCTTTATGATGAAGGTGAAGAAACGTTGATGGATGTGATGCAGAGTGATGAAAACATCGAGGACGCGGTCACAGCAAGGGAAAAGAGGAACATACTCGAAATGAAGGTCAAGGAATTCAAGACCATGTTGAACGACAAAGAACTCCTGATATTTGAAAAGCGGATCATGGCAGAAGAGCCGATGACTCTCCAGGAGATCGGTGCGCGATTCAAAATATCGAGAGAACGGGTAAGGCAGATCGAAAATAGAGTCCTCAAGAAGTTCAACGAAACCTTCCAGGCGGATCTCCGAAGCCTCGACTTATAATCCCCATTTGTCTTCAAGCGTACACCTTCGTTGCCCTTCGGCCTGCTCTTGCTCGACGTACCGCTGGGTACGCCTCCGCAGCCCACGCCTCGGAGCGCCTCGGTCTCCATCTTGAATACAAATGGGGATCAGCCAGTCATACAAGTACAGCAGTACGAGATTAGAGCGGCTTCAGGAAAGAACTAAAAGAAGCTGAAGGAATAAAAAGATTATTCGGTTATGCTCGACCTTAATCTCAACCTGCTTTATCCTTTTTTTGGTCTTATAGTCGTAAAAGCGCTTCGCTGAGCCAGGCAAAATACCCTGACGCGAGCAACGCCCCAACAACAATCAGCAGCCCACCGATCACATAAGAGGAGTACTTCATGATCCAGCCGTATTTCTGCATCAGATAAAGGATCCGGCCCACGAGGAGGGCAGCCACAAAAAAGGGTATGGCAAGACCGAGGGAGTAAAGGCTGAGCAGATACATGCCTTGCTTCACCGTGGAAGTCGTTGAAGCTATAAGGAGGATAGATCCGAGCACCGGTCCGATGCACGGGGTCCAGCCCAGAGAGAAAGTTATGCCGATCAAAAAGGAGCCGAGAAGCCCTATTGGTTTTGTTCTCAGATGACACATTTTTTCCTGGTTCAGAAAGGGAATCTTCAGGACATTGAGCATATTGAGGCCGAAAAGAATGAGACAAAGGCCACCGATCCTGACTATCCATCTCTCGTAGGTGGAAAAGAGGTTACCCAATAGAGAAGAGGAGATGCCAAGCGACACAAAGACGAGTGAAAACCCGACTATGAACGAGAGTGAGTGCAGGAGCAATGTCTTCCTATGCTGCGCCGAGGAGAGCTCGGTATAGCTGCTTATACTGGCACCGCTGATAAAAATCAGGTATGAAGGAACGAGAGGAAGGACACAGGGGCTGAAAAAGGATAGTATACCTGCGCTGAAGGCAATGAAGGTGCTGACATCCATGAAGGTAGTGATTATTATTATCCAGTCCAGGGGAATTGTCAATCAATGCGTCGTGATGATGCGGTGATGCGTGGAAGCGTGGAAGCCGATTCCTCGCTTCAACGGGTCTTTGGTCTTGAAATCTATTGAACGGAAACTTATATAATGCTATAAGAAGTTGGCGCTTGCCGCAACCCAAAAACCCCATCATGAGAGGTGCACGATGAAAAGAAAAATTTTTTATGCACTTGTACTCTCTCTGCTTTTACTTCCCTCGCTCGTTCTCAGTGCAGACACGCTTCCCAGGGCTTTGAATTATATCGTTTCCATGCAGGATCCGAATGGCGGGTGGTCACGACTCCAAGGGGAATTTCCTCCTGAGACTGAGCCAACAAGTTGGGCGGTCAAGGTACTTGCAATGGACGGGATGGAGAAGAATAGGATTGAAAAGGGGCTTGCCTTCATCCTGAAGGACCAAAAGCCTGATGGAGACTGGAACAACAACACAGCTCACACAGCCTTTGCTTTGCTGGCCCTGAGTCAGGTAAAGAAGGGACAGGTTAACTGCATGAACGCCGTAGAGTATTTGCGCAGGGTCCAGGATGCAGCCGGTGGCTTCAAGCGCATAGGTACCGAAGGCCCGCCGCTTACCATATACACATCGGTAGTGCTGTGCGCCCTCGCAGAACTGGGCTACCCCAGGGAGGATGCCACCGTGAAGAAGGCCCTGGAATGGCTCTTGGGCTGCCAGAATCAGGATGGTGGCTATGGCATGCCCAAAGGCTCTCCGTCCGTGGCTGCAGGCATAGCCTGGGCCATCCGTGCCCTACTTGCCTACGAAGTTGATCCGGCATCTGCGCCCGTGAAGAACGCGGTAGCATGGCTGCTCAGGGCACAGAAGCCCTCAGGTGGTTTTTCCATGGTGCCGCCCGCGCCCGAGGACCCTGAGGTGACGGCATATGCCATCATGGGCCTTAACAAGGTTCCGGGTCAGAAAGATGCGGTGGCGAAAGCTGCCGAATACCTGGCCAAAGTGCAGTTGCCTGATGGCGCGTACATCAGCGACACGCCGCAGCAGTTCGACAAAAAGGCCAAGAAGAATACCCAGACCACCTGCTTTGTGGCCTGGGCTCTTTCGGAGGTTAAGTAGAGAGCCAAATGGCGAAAGAAAAATCGTTTGACCCCTTTGAGGACTTGAAAAAACTGGCCGGCCGGATGGAGCAGGATTTCTTCGAGCTTGTTACAGGCAGGATACTTGTACCGGCTGCCATGGACGCAAAATGGAAACCCCCGCTGGACATATACGAACTGGAGGATCAGATCATTATCAAGCTGGAGCTGGCCGGTGTAAAAAGGAAAGAGATCAGCATCATCCAGGAGGGGAATCGGATCCGTATCTCCGGCAGGCGAAAGATGGAGGACCGGGAACAGATACATACTTACCACCAGATGGAGATCAACTACGGAGAATTCGAGAGGGTGATCGTCGTATCCGAGACAGTCAGGATCGACGAGGTAAAGGCATCTTACAAGGATGGCTTTCTGATCATACACGCGCAAAAGAAACCGGCAGAGGTTGTCGTGGGGCTGAATGAAAGGTGATTTGAGATGCAGCAGGAACTGAAAGAAAAGGACCCTGAGATTCCGGGGGAACTCCCCATCCTGACGACAACGGAGACAATCGTATATCCTTACACGGTCGTCCCGCTGGCAGTTTCTGAGAAGGCCTTTTCGCTCGCAGTCGACGAAGCCATGTCAAAAGACCGTATGATCGGCATATTCGGCGCTGCCCTCAAAGAAGAGGCGTCGTCCGAACAAACGATCTTCCCCGTAGGAACGGCAGCTGCAATTCACAAACTCCTCAAACTCCCCGACGGCAGCATCCGCATCATTGTGCAGGGGCTGGCAAAGATCAGGCAGGTAACGCTCACCCAGAAGGAACCTTTCCCCAGGGCCAGCGTAGAGGTGCTTCACGAGAATGAAGACGTCACCAAGAACGTAGAAGCGCTCATGCGCACAGTTAGTAATCAGTACCAGAAGATTCTTAACCTCACACCTCAGGCTCCGGACGAATTGAAAATAGCGGCCTCCAGCATCGACGAGCCGATCAAGCTCGCCTATTTTGTCGGTACTATGCTGAAGCTGAATCTGGAAGAGAAACAGGAATTGCTGGAGCTTGACACCGTTGAAGACAAGCTGCGGAGGCTCTCGTTTTTCCAGGGCAGGGAACTGGAGCTTCTCGAGCTCTCCGGCAAGATCCATCTGGAAGTCCAGAAAGAGATCGGAAAGCTACAAAAGGAGCACTACCTGAGGGAACAGCTCAACGCCATCAGGAGGGAGTTGGGTGAGGATAGCGAAGTGGTCGTGGAGGTGGGAAAGCTTCGCGCGAAAATGGAGGGAAGGAATTACCCAGCTTATGTTGCAGAAGAGATTGAGAAGGAGATTTCCCGCTTCAGCATGCTTAATCCGTCTTCAGCAGAATATAGCGTCATAAGAACATACCTCGACTGGCTGATAGATCTCCCCTGGGAGATACACCATGAATCAGAACTCGACATCAAGAAAGCCCGCCGGATATTGGATGAGGACCACTACGATCTCAAGGATGTAAAAGAGCGCATCACTGAATACCTGGCGGTGCTCAGAATAAAGCCTGACATAAAGGCCCCCCTGCTCTGTTTTGCGGGGCCACCAGGGGTTGGAAAGACGTCGCTGGGAAAATCGATAGCGCGGGCCATGGGAAAAAAATTCATCCGTATATCTCTCGGCGGTATCAGAGATGAGGCAGAGATCCGGGGCCACAGAAGGACCTACGTCGGGGCAATGCCCGGCAGGATCATCCAGGGTATACGGAGGGCTGGCAGTAATAATCCGGTATTCATGCTGGACGAGATTGATAAGGTGGGCACTGATTTCAGGGGTGATCCGTCAAGCGCCCTTCTCGAGGTGCTCGACCCGGAACAGAACTCCACGTTTAGCGATCATTACCTGGAACTGCCTTTTGACCTTTCAAAGGTGACTTTTATCACTACAGCAAATATCATTGACACTGTACAGCCTGCTCTGCGGGATAGGATGGAGGTTATCAGGTTATCGGGTTACACGAGCGAGGAAAAGCTGCGCATAGCAAAGGAATACCTGATTCCCAGGCAGTTGAAGGAACACGGTGTAGATGCAAGCACACTCGAATTCGAGGAGAGTGCCTTGCTCTACCTCGTAGACCATTACACGCGGGAAGCCGGTGTTCGTGCGCTGGAAAGGCAGATCGCCAAGATCATCCGTAAGGTGGCTGTTGAGCGACTCCAGACAAAGAAGGCGAGAAACAGAATCACTGTCGCAAACATTCGCGACTACCTCGGGCCCGAGGCCCTCTTCCCTGAAGCTGCGCTCCGCGCATCGCGTCCCGGTGTTGCAACAGGGCTGGCATGGACCGAGGCGGGAGGAGATATTCTCTTCATCGAGGCTGCGGTGATGCCCGGCAAGAAAGGGCTCACGCTCACCGGTAACCTGGGTGAGGTGATGCAGGAATCCGCACGGGCAGCCCTCAGTTTCATCAGAAGCAATGCAAAAAAGCTCGGTATCAATGATGAATTTTTCGAGCAGCACGATTTCCACTTACACGTGCCCCAGGGGGCAATCCCCAAGGACGGGCCATCGGCAGGTGTCACCATGGCAACCGCGCTTGCTTCTATCATCAAAAACAAGCGGATAAGGAACGACGTGGCAATGACCGGAGAGATCACGCTCACCGGTGTCGTGCTTCCCGTAGGCGGAATAAAAGAGAAAACGCTGGCGGCGAAACGGGCGGGTATTACCACGCTGATCGTCCCTGATAAGAACAGAAACGACGTGTCTCAGATAGACAAGAGGCTCAGAGCCGGTTTAAAATTCATTTACGCCCGGGATATATCCCAGGTTTTTGACCACGCCTTCGCACATGGAACTACTCCAAAACATCGCAAGAAATAGGCTTGCTCTTACCGGCCTTATCATCCTCATCCCCATGTTTTTGTGCGCGGTGCTGGCTCCCGTACTCGCGCCCCACAACCCCATCGAGCCTGACCTCAAGAACGTGCTTGCCGGGCCGTCTTTCTCGCACCCCTTCGGGACTGACATGCTGGGAAGGGATGTATTGGCAAGGGTGATTTACGGAAGTCGTATCTCTCTTCTCGTCGGGTTTGTCTCAGTAGGCATAGCTACTCTGATTGGTCTGATTCTCGGCGCCGTTTCCGGTTACTACGGCGGAGCGGTAGATGAGGTCATCATGAGGTTTGTCGATCTCATGATGTGCTTTCCCACTTTTTTTCTGATACTCGCGGTGATTGCCTTCCTGGAGCCGAGCATCTGGAACATTATGGTGGTGATCGGCCTTACCAGCTGGATGGGCATTTCGCGCCTGGTCAGGGCTGAATTCCTTAGTATCAAGAGTAAGGAGTTCGTGATGGCAGCCAAGGCCCAGGGACTCTCCAACCGAAGGATCATTTTTGGCCATATCCTGCCAAATGCGCTCGCCCCTGTGTATGTGGTGGCTACCTTGGGAGTTGGCGGTGCGATATTGACCGAATCAGCGCTCAGCTTTCTCGGAATCGGCGTGCAGCCGCCTACGGCCAGCTGGGGAAATATCCTGGCTCAAGCAAAGGACAATATTGAGATCGCGTGGTGGCTCAGCCTCTATCCGGGCATAGCCATTTTTCTCACGGTGATGGGTTACAACCTGCTCGGAGAGGGGTTGAGCGATTTACTCGATCCCCGAAGGCGCTACGCAAACAAATAGTACCAATTCGCCTTCAAGCGTATACCTTCGTTGCCCATCGGCCTGTTCTTACTCGACGTACCGCCAGGTACGTCTGCGTAGCCCAGGCCTCGGCGCGCCTCGGTCTCCATCTTGAATACGAATTGGTATAATCAGTTTCCATACGGTGATTCCGGCGGAAGCCGCAATCCAGTTTCTAAGGTATCTCCGGGCCCAATGACCCTACCTTTTGACGAGGTTAATCGACGGTGTAGGACTTGACGTCTCGCTGCCCAGGCGTGTCAGGCTTCTGGGCGCTGTCCTTTTCGCGTGGCGCCGATAAAGCCGGTTCCTGAGCGGTTTTTGGTGCACTGGCAGCCTTCACGGGCTGGGTTTCGGCTCTTGCGACGGGCTGCTTCGGTTCTGATTTGGGCCTTGCCTTCTGCGCTTTCAGTGATTGAAGCTCCTCCTCCAGCTGGGCAAGTTCCGATGCTCTCTCCTCGTACTGCACAGAGAGCCTGCTGTTTTCATCTTCGAGTCTCTGCCTTTCGTCCTCTACTTTTTTCATATTTTCCTGAACAAGTTCGAGGCGAGTCTTGAAATCTGTAACATTACGGGCAGCCGTCATCAATTTTGCCTGTGAATCGATCCAGAAAGCTGCCGTTAATGTCGACAGGACCGCGAGTACGGCTGTGGCTATGAAGAACGGTCTGGGGGCTCTCAGCCGTTTAGGTTTCTCGGGAGAATCAGTAATGTGCTTGGGTTCTTCCGGCTCTCTGCACTCAGTCTCTTTGGCAGCGATCTTGAGTCGCTGCCATGCTTCTGTATAGATCCTGGGTCCGGACATACAGCCCTCCTGCCTGCCAAGGGTGCATGCAATTTCTGTTCCTTTCTTATGTTCTCTACCCGCAGTGAACGAAATCCAAAATTCCAAGCACCAAATTCCAAACAACTCCAGATATCGGAAGCCCGAGAGGCATTGCGCGGGAGCCTCACCCGGCGCCAACATCGGCCAGGTAGGGTTGAAAATGGCATACTCAGCAGAACGCACGTAGCGCACGGAAGAAGTGTTGTGTGTTAAGCGTTATGTATTGTCTTCATCGGAAAATTGTTCCCGCCCGGACAGCATCAAGCTCGCAATCACAATAAGACATAAGAAGGGGAGAACGCCGAGGCAAACACCCACCCTCCCTTTGACCCCGGCTGAAAAGCTGAAGAGATGCTGCCCGTAAAGGTCCGTAGAGATGCCGAGGCCAACTATGAGACCACCCAAGGCGCCCACGATCATTAATGCTGCTCCGGCGAACCTCAAAAAGCCGCCGGATACCTCTTCGGGTCTCATGATGTCCGTCCATACGAGGCCCCATCTCCTGACCCGGGGATAGAGGAGCAGAAGAAGCGGCGGACCGAGCACGAGCTGGGCAAGGAGATTATTCACCGTTATGACGATGGCCAGGAAAGCAAACGGGATAAGGCCGACAAAGTCCAGATACCAGGCTATTATCGTTGCACACGCTGACGAAGAAACGATTGCCGCAAGGATATAAGCTGCAAGCTTCCTTCGGCAATTTACGTTCTGGCTCATATCCCGTGCAGGCACGAGACCGGTTGCGCCCCATAGCTTGTAGGGAATAAAGCCCAGCATGAAGTTGCCAAAAAACCCTGCTGCGCTCGCCCACGTCAGGGTACCGCCCAACAGGTCAGCCAGACTGTTGCCGATTGCTGCACCCCACGCACCGGCTGGTCCGAACATCAGTCCGAAAACCGTGGGGAAAACATTAGCCGGGCGCACTTCGGTGATGCCCGGTATGATAGGGATGCCTCCCTTGAAGGGGATCAGCACGGCAGCGTAAATAGCTGCCGATAGGGCCGTCAGGATGACCATTCGCGTATGTCTCCACATGGAGAAGACTTCTTTCATAAGTATCCTTCCAGAATCAGTTCAAAACCTTTGCAACCCCGCGATCATTCCGTGCCCCGTCAACTTGAAATAAGTAGCTGCCGTAAAGAGGACTGCAAGGCACGCGAGGCAAATAAAGTCCTTTATTTTGAATCCAATTTGCAAATAGAAAGTCCTGTTCTTCCGTGCACCAAAACCTCTCGATTCCAAAGCCATGACAAAAGTATTGGTGCTCCTGATCATGGAGAGAAAGACCGGCACGAGAAGAGGAAGATATTTCCTCACACGCTGGACTATGTTTCCGGTATCGAGGTCAAGCCCCCTGCTTCGCTGAGCTTGAGCCACGGCGTACGTACTTGCCACAATCATGGGTATCATACGAAAGGCCGTTGAGACGGCAAAACCGACTCTATACGGAAGACCGAGCCTGATCAAACCGAGCGTCAACTCCTCATACCTGGTGGTGCTTAGAAAAACTATGCCTTCCACCACGAGTGACAGGAGGATAAGCGTTCTCCCGACACTGTAAGAAAGAGACTCGCGTTCGATGATCCAGAACAGCGGCGTTTTTCCGTTGGCAAAGAGATTCCAGAGAATGATGCTGGAGACGGCCAGCACCAAAAGTACATAGCGGACCGGTCTCAGGTTCGCCAATGATCTGGACGCAATACCATGGGCCAGGACAAGGAAGCTCATGGGCGCAACCCAAAAAGGGTTTTCAAAGTAAAGGATAATTACAAAGAAGATGACGAGCGCAAACATCTTGGTGCGAGGGTCAAGTCCGTGAAAGAACGTCTCTCTTTCGAGGTAGATCTCCTGGCCCATCACGGCGATGTTCCTCCCGTCAGAGTGCAGAGCGCCAGCTCTTCGATGCTGAGCATGGTCTTGCCCAGAGCCCGAGAGAATGTGGTCACCCGGGGCGGGCTCAACGCGGCTTCGGCGAGTTCCTGTCTGGCGAAAATTTCACGGGGAGTGCCTTCCATCAAGACTTGTCCCTCCTTGAGAACAAGCACGCGATGGGCATACTCGGCCACGATCCACATGTGGTGTGTGATGAAAATAATGGTGCACCCCTGCTCATTAAGATTCCTTATCATCTCCATCATGCTTCTCTGCTCCGTGTAGTCGAGCCCGGTCGTGGGTTCGTCAAGGATGAGGACGTCCGGTCTCAGAGCCAGCACTGAAGCGACAGCGACACGTTTCCGTCCGCTTTTTGTCAGACTGAAAGGATCTTCATGCTCAAAGCCGGTCAAGCCAACGGCCGCCAGCGCCTGCTCAACATGCGCTTTGATCTCTTGATCGTTCATATTGCGCAGTTTGAGACCGAAAGCCACTTCATCGAATACTGTCTCAGAAAAGATCTGATGGTCCGGGTTTTGAAATACGTACCCCACGGTCCGCCCCAGCTCGAACAGGGTCTGCTCCGTTGTAGGCACACCTCTCACAAAGACGCGCCCCTTGCTGGGAAGCAGCAGGCCGTTGAGATGCTTGGCAAGCGTTGTCTTTCCGCCCCCGTTTTGCCCGATGATCGCAACTATCTCCTTGCGCCGTACTGCAACATTGATCCCGCTCAGTGCCTTTACGCCTCCTGGGTAAGTGTATTCCAGGTTTTCGCACGCGACAATCGTCTCACCGTATTTCGAAACGCGGCGCTCGTCCTTCTCTGCAGCGCGTCTATAGGCTTCTTCTGAAATGAGCCATCTACGGGCAGCAAACTCCTTGAGGCCTTCCTCGATCGTCAGAGGCAAGCTTTCACATCCCATGCGATGAAAGTAAGCCGGGACAGCCGGCGGCATCACACCTACGGCTTTGAGCAGATCAATCCGCCGCAGTATTTCTGAGGCGGAACCATAGCCCGCGACCCGGCCGTCCTTAAGCAAGAGAACGTTCTTGGCGCTGAGGACTTCTTCAGTCTCCTGTTCGACGGTAATCAGAGTCATTTCCTCTCGCAGGCACAACCCATTGGTAATGCGAAAGATTTCTTTTTTACTTTCCGGATCAAGGTCGGTTGTCGGTTCGTCCATCACGAGTAGCTCTGGCGTCAGCGCCAGGATTGAAGCTATGGCCAACTTCTGCTTTTGGCCGCCGGAGAGTGATGCCGGAGAACGGCGCTTAAACCCGGCCAGTCCCACCAGCCGCAGATTCTCGTCCACCCGGCGTACGATCTCTTCGCGTGGCAGGCCAAGATTCTCAGGCCCGAAGGCCACCTCGAGCTCCAGATTGGTCGAAAAAAGCTGGGCCTCAAAATCCTGAAAAACCATGCCCACACGCTCGGACAGCTCCGCGACCGTCGACTCTCTTGTATTTCTGCCCAGTACGTTCACTGCACCGTCAATGCGGCCCTTAAAGAAATGGGGAACAAGACCGTTCATAGTGGCTGCCAGGGTGCTCTTCCCGGCCTCTGTGGGCCCCATGATGACGAGAGAGTCCCCGCGCGCAACATCAAGGGAGACACGATCCAGCGCAGGCTTTTTCTGCCCTCTGTATTGATAGGTGAGGTTACGGATGCTCAGAGCAAGTGTCATCAATCACCGATTCGCCTTCAAGTGCATACCTTCGTTGTCGCTGCGTCGCTCTCCTCGACGTACTTCTAGTACGCCTGCGTCGGCTTGCTCGCTGCCGCCTCGGTCTCCAACTTGAATGCAAATCGGTGTAAGTGGACGGCTCTTATGTTTATTACGATAACTCCGCCGTGTCAATAGAGACACAGGAAAGAACAAGAACAAAGGTTGAGGAAAAAGCAAAAACGAAGGTTGAGAGAAGCGTCCGCCTCTACTCAACCTTCGTTTTAGTCCTTACCTTAACCTGCTTTTTCTTTTTCCTGCTCTATTTTTTTGCTTCGCAGAGAGCTACCGTAATATTGTCGTAACCTCCCGCTGACTTTGCGGCATCAATAAGCTTTTCGACCTTTTCGTTAGGACTTAAGGGAAGAGATAGTAGTTCTTGAATCTGATCGTCCTCCAGCATGTCAGTCAGCCCATCGGAACAAAGAAGAAATATGTCGCCCGGCTGGGTTGTCCCCTTGACCAAGTCTACGGGCAACGCCTCTCTTACGCCGACTGCCCTGACAATGATGTTCCGTAGGGCGTGGGTCCTGGCTTCAGCCGACGAGATAAGTCCCTCGTCTATCTGTTCCTGGATGAGTGAATGATCCTTGGTTATCTGCCTAAGCTTGCCTTGTCTCAACAGATAGGTGCGGCTATCTCCCACATGGCCGAGGGTATACTTCTCGTCGTAAAGAGCCAGCAGTTCTGCGGTGCATCCCATCCCTCGGCGCTGCCGATTCTCTATTGCCATAGTAAATATCCTGTCGTTTGCCAGCAGGAAGGCCTTTTGAACCAATGAAGAGACGATCGCATCCGATTTCGGCTCGGAGGCCAAAAAAACTTCGCGGGCGGTGTCTGCAAATATCTGGCTGGCAACCTCACCAGAGGCCGCTCCACCCATTCCGTCGGCCACCACCAGAAGCCCCAGAGTGGGCTCGACAACAAGAGAATCCTCGTTATTCGAACGTTTGAGCCCTACGTCTGACTTACCAGCGCAGTTCATCCGGAACATAGCCTCATTTTACCGAATTGACGCTGAATTGAAAACAATTCTTTAGTTGTGAGCTTGACTAGGCAAAAACGCATAAGGCATAATGTACTAGCGCATAGCATGAAGCGGCCTCCGTCCATCACAGTCCAGCTCATCCACATCCACGGCCCCATGAAAGGGGAGATTCAAGAGTTCTCGAAAGAGACGATCTCCATGGGTCGTGATCCCTCTTCAGATCTGCAGTTGCCAAAGGAGCTTACCGTTATCTCCAGAAAGCATGCTGAAATCATACGGGAAGGCAATCAGTTCAGGCTGATCGATCGCAGCACAAACGGCACGTTTGTAAACGGGAAGAAGATTACCGAGGTCCTATTAAAAGACGGAGACGTTTTGGAATTCGCCGATGGAGGGCCAAAGGTGAGCTTCCTGACGCAGATGAAAGAAGCGCGGGTCGAGGCGGAAACCGCTCCCCCGCCGATCAAAGAATCGAGTCCTGCAGCCGGCCCACCGCGGCCGGAGGCGCCTTCAGAGATATCCGTTCAGCCGGCTTCTGTTCCCCTCGTCATCCAGTATGGTCCTACCATCCGCTCATTCAAAGAGTTACCGATTACCATCGGCAAGAGTGCGAAAAGCGATTTTGTGCTCGACCATTCCGGGATTTTCGATCAGCACGCACAGGTCTTCTTCAGTAGTGGTCAGTACTGGATAAAGGATCTGACGGGACAGAACATGGTCAGGCTGAACGGTCGGGCAATACCTTTTCAAATCGCGCTCACGCTCTACGACAATGTTGCCTTGAGTCCTCATGGGCCTGTCTTCCGGTTTCTGGGAGAAGGGCGTATGGCCGAAGTCAATGAACCTGCTGCCGAGGAATCTCCATCGACGCACGAAAAGGCCGACGCCAAGGAGATGAGAGAAATTGCGGGTGAGAAAGCTCCAAGAGGCGTGATCTCGAAGATAAAAAAACTATTTTGATCCCATGCTGAAGAGCAGACTGCGCGCCTTTTCGATATCTTTCTTTGCGTTCGGGTGCTCCGGATAGAGGCGCAGCGTCTTTTCCCATTCTCTGATAGCGCCCTGCAAATCCTCAGCGAGAAAATAGTTTACCCCTTTTCTGTAGTGTTCCTCCGCGCGCGCCTTATCATAGGCCTTCGGAGGAGAAGCGGTTCTGGGTTTGTTCTCTCTTTTTGTTTCCAGCCTAACTTCGCGTTTTGGCTCTGCTTCCAGAATCGGAAGTTTCAAGACCATCCCCGGTTCTAACTGATCGTTGCCGGTGAGATCATTAAAGTAGGCGACGAGGAAGTCTCTTTTTGAATCGCCGTAGATTCTTTTTGCAATGCCACTTATTGTATCACCCTGCCTGATTTCGTAGGACGCGTAATCGGGCTCTATAGTTTTTGTTTTCAGGTACTCCAGCGCCGCAAGATTCTCGGGGTCGTACGCGAGGACCAGCAGGAACTCTTTGCGAGCTGCCGGAAGCGAACTATTATTGAGGTAATCCAGACCCTTTTGGAAGTGGCTGTCCGCCACGTTCCGTATGCGTTTCTGGAGCTGCTCTATCTTTTCCAGACCCTCCGGATCATCAGGTCTGAAGCTGCCTACAATCTTCCACGCGAACAACGCCTGCTGTAACTCTCCCTTCTTCTCGTATGCAAGGGCGCGCGTGCGGTATGTGTCAGGGAATACCTGGAAAGGGTCCTCCTGCCGCCCCAGAGGCTCCACAAGGACGACGGGCGGACGCGTCGTCGTGCAGCCAATGAGCAGCGGTACGAGGAGAACGAAGGCGGCCAGGAGTTTTAATCTCATTTGAGCGCTTTGCTGTCGAAGGTGTTTAAATTGCTTTCAAAGTCCTTCAGATCGAAGGTACCATAAATCATAGACCGATTAACCCGATAGGGGTGAACAAAAAATGGGTTGCCGCTCCTCTCCACGGTGAAGGCTCCCCGGTAGCCGAGCTTCATGAGCAGGCTGATGACGAGGTGATTCGTTTCACCGTAAGGATAGGCCAGATATTTCACGTCCGAGTTCACGCGCTGTTTAATGATTCTGGTTGATTCGATCAAGTCCTTTTTTATTGCTTCAAAGTAGTCCTTAAATGTCTCATCACCGATTCTCCGGTCCAGATACCGGTGTGTTTTGGTATGGCATTGGATGCTGATGCCGTTCTTTGCCATCTCCTTCAGAAGACCCCAGTCGAGGGTCTTGCTCCCCTGGATAATAAAATCGGTGTAGATAAAAAATGTGGCAGGGTACTCATATTTTTTCAGGATCGGGAAAGCTATCTCATAGACCGAGCGCCACCCGTCATCGATGGTGATGAGCACTGACCTCTCCGGAATCTGCTTCTTGAACTCGAGAAAATCGAAAAACTCATCCATGGTAATGACCCGGAATCCGTGCTGTTTTAAGAACCTCATCTGATCATCGAAGGCTTTTTCACTGACCGTCGTTAAATCGCTCTTATCCTTTGAGAATTTATGATACGAGAGGACCGAGACCGTTTGATATCCTTTGGGAGTTAACCCCCCCTTCTCAAAAGCAGTGAAAGGGATTATCAGAGGCTGTCCGGGACTCAGGGAGTTAACATCGTTAAAGTCCTTGATTACCCAGTCCTTGGACGCATTGCCCAGGTACTTCGCTGCAAGGGATGAGAAGGTATCACCGGGTTGTGTAATCACTGCTGCGAATTCAGGAAATAACCTGGCATTCTTAGGCTCCGCGGAGACCTGTGGGGCCTCCATCGTGAGCGTCTGTGGCGGTGGATGCTGCGGGAGTTGAGCACAGCCCGCCACGAGCAATGCTACGATGACGATGCGCAATAATGGGAACATGGAAGGGGACAAACGGAGTAGCGGGGATTTCAGCGGGAAAGTCCCCGACTATAGTCCTTTCTTTCGATGAGCTTGATAAGACGGAAGTTTTCCCAGGCCTCTGTTCTTTGGGCCATTTCGCGCGGGGCGAGAGGCTCAACAGATACATTCTGTTCCACTGACTGATATACATCCTTACTCATGATGATCTCTCCGGGTCCTGCCATCACGTTGAGCGAATAGGCAACTTTAAAGCTCTCGCCAATAAACGTAAATGCCTTTTTCTCCTCAGTTCCGATGTGACCGGAGAGTACGACTCCTGAGCTTATGCCAATGCCGACCTTCGAAAGAAGGGGGTTGCCGTTGCCGGCTGCATTCTGCAATGCCTCCTGGATGGCGACAGCGGCGCTGACCGCCCTTTCGCTGTGATCTGCCCAGAGAGGCGTATTCCCAAAGACTGCAATCACAGCATCACCTATGAACTTGTCGACGTAACCCCCATATGCGACTATGCAATCCGTGGCCACGGAAAGATATTGGTTCAGATCATCCAGGACCTCCTGGGGGTCTCTGGCTTCGGTGTAAGCCTTGAATCCTTTGATGCCCGCAAAAAGGACCGTCACCTGAGTTCTCGTTATTTCTTCCCTGTAAGGATTCAAGAGGTTGGCAGGTTCGCCCTCCACCAGATCGGACGTGCAGGGCACACCATTCTTTCCGCCGGCTTGCGACTCACAGGGTTGTTCCGATGCGAGTTGTAGTGCTTCGCCTTCTGCAGTCAATTCACGTTTTAGCGGCATGCACAGAAAAAAAGCGGCACCCACCAAGAGCATCAATAGGGCTATTCCGAGATAAAACATAGAGCGTACTGAGGCAGATATCTGCTTGTTAATCTCGCCGTTGATCACATTTCGAGAGATCGCCAGGTAAACGGATCCAAGATTTTTCTTGGTGAACATGACAGGCCTTGAAAGCTCGAGGACTCGTTCGCCCGTCGGGAGGATGTAGGTTGCAGTGCTGATATCCGCGTCCCGGCTCCTTTTCCCGCCATTCAGAGATTCTTCAAATATCTTTCCAATCTTGGCCGGGTCTGTGTGAGCACGTATGACATTTTTCTGATCAACAATAGCTACGTAGAGAAGACCGCTGATTGAAGAAGTAGCCTCTTTCAGGAGCGTGTTCAGGGTGAGCACATCATTCTGAGCGAGCGGCACCGCAGCGTTATTCACAAACTGGCTGAGCGTGATCCTTACCGATCTCATTTTCTCCTGATAGAGCAGGCTTTGTTGCTGTCTCGTTATGAGGAGATTCGAAATCAGAAAGGAGAAGACAAATGCGGCGATGGTGAGAATGGAGAACGTCCATACAACACGGTAGAGTCGTTTCTTTCGGTATTCGTGTGCTCGCAGGTTGCTAGCAAGCCCCATGCTCACGGTTCCTTATAAACGCTTATCCGCTGCCGGATTACGGGCAATTACCTTGCGGGAAACTATTTTGGGCCAAAAAGTGTTGGCTCGTCCCCACCACTGGTGGACGGGCTGGGAGCCGGCGCCGGCCGCACGGGTTCCTTTCTTGTCGGTTTGCTATAAAAACTGTCCACATACTCTTTTGGCATAGGTGCTTTGGTTTTCATCATGGATTGAGGTATGCGAATTTTATTGCCGTCGAATATGCGATTTGGATTGATGTCAGGGTTATGCTCCTTTAGAACCTTCCAGTTCTGGATGTCGCCCGTGTACCATCCTGCTATGATTGAGACCGACTCACCCTTAAATTTTACCGTATGGATAAAATACTGGGTATCGGGAGACGGCTTTGAGGTCCCGGTTACAGCCCCAGGGGTAAGTGGTGGTGCCTGCGGCGGCGCTGAAGTTGCCGATGCAGACGGTGTGGGTGGCGGCGCAGATTTTTCAGCTTTATCCCCTGTCGATGCGCAACCAGCCAACATTACCATCACAACAAGTCCGATGATTGTTATAAAGACTTTCTTCTTAGGTGCAGTTTTCATTTGTTCTTCCTAGAGGATGCTTTCAGCTTGTCAAGGTGTTCCTTGGCAAGTGTATTTTGCGGGTTTACCGCCACGGCTTTTTCGAGGTTTGCCATGCTCTCTTTCCTCTTGCCCTGTTTCTCCTGAACCATAGCGAGATTGAAAAAAGCTTCGTCCAGGTAGGTTGGAGAGAGCGTTACCACCCGACTGTACATCTCTTCCGCCTTTGCATACTCCTTGTTCACCGCATAGGCATAACCAAGATTAAAATAGATGTCCGGGAAGTTAGGGTCGATTTCCGCGACCTTCTGGTAGGTTTCAAGTGCTTTAGGGTACTCTTTCAGTTTCACATACACGAGGCCCAGTTGAAAATAACCTTGCGCTTCTTTGGGATCCAGCTTGACCGACTCAAGAAGCAATGATTTGGCCTTCTGAGGGTCGGCTTGCACGAGCGTCGAAGCCTGGCCTCGCAGTGCCTTTGCTTTTGCAGTAGGGTCCCCTTCCTGCTCAGGCTTTTTTGCCGGTTCCGCTGGGGCCGCTTTTTCCGAAGGTGCCCTGCTTGCAGGAGCAGTGGTAGAGGGCGGAGCAGTAACAACGGGAGTCTCCTTCTTCGGAGGTGAGACTGGCGTTTCGCTCTGCCGCAAGCCGAACACGAGACCGATGATGAGAACGACCGCCGCAACAGCCGCATACAGAGGCCACAGTCTCTTAGCCGGTTTCTTCTTGGGCGCTCCAGGCTCTACGGGGGCGTGTTCGGTCTCACTCACTTCAGCGGGTTTGAGATCCGGTTTCTCGGGCTCCGGTTTGTGCTCGGGTTTGGGTTTCGGCTCCGGCTCTTCAGCCCTTGTGATGCCGCTTACTTCACGTATCACCTGATCCTCGGCCACGATCTCGTCCTGGAAGAGCGCCTTCATGTATTGGGCCAATCCGCCGGCGGTTGGCCGCAACGAAAGCTCGACCATGCACTCTTCCAGATCCCCAAGCATCTCACCGCAGGATTGGTAACGCTGATCCGGTTCCTTTGCGAGGGCGCGCTTCAGAATCGTGAAGACTTTAGCGGGAAGCCCGGGCATGACCGATTCAGGCGGCTCAAACTCTGCTTCGCGCACCTTCGCGAGGATCTGCATGGTGCTGTCACCTGTGAACATCCGATTTCCCGTGACCAGTTCATAGAGAAGTATGCCTGTGGAAAAAATGTCAGAACGCCGATCAATGAATTTCCCCGCAGCCTGTTCGGGAGACATGTAGGCCACTTTTCCCTTTATCATGCCGTACTGCGTTATAGTACTCTGGCTGGCAGCCTTGGCAATGCCGAAATCAAGGATCTTCACGTCACCCTCGTACGTCACAAAAATATTCTGAGGGCTGATATCTCTGTGTATGATGTTGAGAGCCTTCCCCTGAAAATCCTTCAGCTTGTGCGCATAATCGAGACCGGAGCATACCCTGGAAATGATATAGAGCGCATACTCCAGGCTGACCGGCAGATTCTTTTCCTTCGATTTGGTTGCGATGCCTCTCAGGTCCTTGCCAAAGAGGTACTCCATGGAAATGAAATAAGACTCCTCCATGCTCCCGAAGTCATAGATCTGGACGATGTTCTGATGATTCAGCAGTGCGGCAAGCTTCGCCTCATCGATGAAGGAGCTCACCAGTTCGTGTTCCTTGGCAAGGTGAGGCAGGATCATCTTGATGGCGATGAGCTTCTCGAAGCCTTGAACACCGAGTATTTTGGCCCTGTAAAGCTGGGCCATGCCTCCCGTGGCAAGCCTCTCAACCAGAATGTACTTTCCAAAACGTGCAGGCTGGAACTCAGGCATATGGGCGGACCCCCGGCCGTGAGGTTAGAAGAGCATAAAAAGTTGGTGCTACAATTATAGTTGTCGTCTTTTGCCCTGTCAAACTTAATTCAGGAGTTCCCCGCGCCTAAGCCCGGTTCTCCCTAATTGTACGTTCAAAAAAACAGCGCGCTTCTCAACTTTTGATCAGTCTTTTGATGATAGTTCAGGCGTTCGGTGGATCAATCTCTTACTTTTTCAACAAGATCGGGATGGAAAGACCTGTCTGCTCGGCAGTGACTATCCAGTACTGACGCCATGCGGCGGCCGAGAGTAGCCATATGGGTTGGCTACCGATGTTCTGCTCCTTGGCAGCTAAGGCATCGGAATCCGGTACTACGCTTATCTCCAACCGAACCTTGGAACAGACAATCTTTTCATCTTTATCCGTGGGCATTGCACCTGTGAGGCGTAACGGTAGAGCCAGCTGCACCTTGTTTTCAACGGATTCCATCGGACGCAGACGACGGGCATAGGCTCTCGGAGGCACGGCACGTGTTACCGTGGGATCCAATGGTTGTAACGCTGCCCGCAGTTGACGCATGTTCGCTCATGGATGCGAATCAAAGGTCAGGACGGGTATATCCATCCGGATGCGGTCGCTTTCCAACAGTCCAAATTCCGGCCAGGCATCAGGCGGGGTGCGAGGAAATACCACTTCGGTGCCGTGAATATTTTTGATTTCCTCGTCGGTTCCCGGCTTCCGCCAATAGTAGCCCAAGGTAAAATAAACATATTTGAACAGCCGCACTTTGAGCTCCTCTTCGGACTTAGGCTTCGGCACTATATATTGCTGCCATTCCCTTATCGGAAGGGGAATGTGAACCCTTTCCTCAAAGCTGGATCCCGCGCGAAGCGGTGTCACGTAAGGCGCTACGGGTGTGGCTGAGCGTACTCCAATGGGAAGGTCAGCCAGTTTCTTGTTCAGCCACACCGTTTCGTTTTTGGCGTCGAGATGAATATAGATTATATCGGCGGTCATTTGTCGTACAGGCGCAGTCCGGTAAAGGCGATTAAGCAAATAGGCATCCCGCTTTGTCGGATTGGTCACCTTGTAATGAAGCACGAGGTGCTCTTGAGTGATTTGAAAATGAGTTTCCAATGTTAATGATGTGTCCATGGAAGATTGTCCTCCTGTCTTGGCTTCTTTCGGGCTCGCTATTTGTGTCGTGTCGCCCTGACTGCTACTGAGATAGCTTTTGGTAGGACTCGAGCTATCAGCCTGTTTAATCCCTGAGTTAGGCGTGGGCGTGGTGTGGCCAATACCGACCTGACAGAATAGACATGAAGAAAAAAACATCATAAGTCCGAGAAGGAGGCCATGTCTTACCACGGAGCGCCACCAGGCCAGTTCTGAGGGTAATAACTCGGTCGCGGATCGATACCTAGGTCACGTCGAAAAGAATTCTCCGATGGTATCTCTCCGCTGTAATCTCGCGGATTTGGCTCGGTCAGTGGAGGTGGTTGCGGTGCGCCGGGAGAAGGTGGTGGAGGAGCAGGCGTGCCAGTGGGAGGGGGAGGCAACCTCACATTCGATGACCCGCCTGGATTCCTACCCGACGTGCCAACTGTCCTCCGCTCTTCGTTGCGCGCCGAGGTTCCAACTTGGCCGGGAAAGTGGTCGTCAGGTCCGTCGCTGTCGTTGCCGTCGGCATTGTGCATTGCGTGGCACATCTCGTGGGCAAGAATGACATCAGCACCGGGCGAGCCCTGTGTCCCAGGCAGACTGTCATCCGTCGTTGAATCGTCAGGATTCCAATCGATCGTGCTATCTGTCCCCACACCGTTCATGGCATTCGCCCCATCGGCGGCAGTGCACGCGCTTCCTTCCGTGGTTGGCTGAATAGTAACCGTCCGACCGTTCAGTCCCATCGTCCGCAACCATTCTGCTCCTGAACGAGTGGGCAGGATTCTGGCCAGCGCCTTCTGAACCTTTTCAGCAAAGGCAACATCTCCATTGATCACGATGCTGACCGCGGGATCGCCTATCAGCACTGTGGGGCAGCCGGCCTTAATTAAGCCGGCATGCGCCGTAGTATCATACAGTCGGCAAGCCGGCAAGCCCTCTATCAGGACCGACGAGGCCCCTTTCGCAAGAACATCGGGAGGTGAACAAACAGCCCGATCTCCTATTCGAGCCGCTGCCTTTCCACCAATGAGGACAGTCGTTGCTGCCGGCGGCATAATAGGCCCGCCACCATGAAAAGGGCACTTATGGTCATCGCCGACCCTTGCCGCTGGTTCTCCCATCAGGCTCCTCCGTTAACCTTATCCACCTTCACGGATTGATCTTCACCAGTGGTGAACCCTTAATGGTAATGCCGCCCGCGTCGATCTCGATAGAGGATGACGCTGCTTTGATGGTAACTTTTTTTGTGCCTTCCACAAGTATTTCTTCGGCCTTTATCGTATGCGTCTTGACCGTCGTATGGGTCGTGTTGTTTTCAACTACGATGTTGTAATCCTTCTGCCCGTGAACGAAAATCTCCTCGCTCCCTTTCTTGTCTTCGAACCGGATCTCGTTGAAACCACCCCCGCCTTTTGAGGAGTCCGACTTGAGCGTGCTCTTGGTCTTTTCATCGGGAAGAGGGTAGGGCGGTTTGTTGATGGCGTTATACACACTGCCGGTGACAAGCGGCCTGTCAGGATCGCCCTCAAGGAAGTCAACGACCACTTCATGGCCAATGCGGGGAATAATGACCGCTCCCCAGCCCGGGCCTGCCCAGACTTGGCTGACCCTGATCCAGCAGGAGCTTTTGTCGTCCTTTTTGCCCAATCGGTCCCAGTGAAACTGAACTTTGATCCTGCCGTACTCATCGGTGTAAATCTCTTCGCCGGGAGGGCCAACGACCATAGCGGTCTGCGAACCCATCACTAGAGGCTTACGTGTGGACCTCTTAGGTCTGTATTGCACCTCGTAAGGAATACAGACAAAGGTATTGGAGTAATCAAATGGCGACTCATTCTTAATGGGCTGGCTTGCTTCATGCTCAACAGAGGTCAACACGTATTCTTTTTGGTCCATATCCCCACGATAATAATCCTCCAGTCTGAACCGGTAGCCGCTTGTAAATGCCCTGCATGTGCTCGATCCGCTCATCATGGTGATCTTCGTTTCTTCCTCTTCCATGCGCAGCCTCGCTATTCTTTCGCCTTCCGCCTTGGTAGTGTGGCCTGCCGGATAGTAGTAAGCCTCGCGCTCACCGGGCCCGAGTCTATATCTGGTGGAAACGCTCGCCTCGAGGTCGACCTTCGGGGTAGTAAAGTTGAAGTCCTTGACCGTATAGCGACCGTATCTGATCTGTTTCTTCCAGTCCAGACCGGTTATCACATCATCCTCGGTCGTGCCGTCGGCGCTCAATTGGTATCGTGCCGTCTGCTGGTTTGGGCACTCTTTATGACATTCAGTTCTGTCAGCCAGGAACATTGTATGCTTTTGGGCTTCGTGCTGGAAATAATAACAAATTCCTTCTTCTTCCATGAGCCTCGAGACGAAGTTGAAGTCCGTCTCTCTGTACTGAACACAGTATTCCCTTGTTTGGTACTGTCCTCTCAGATCTGTCTTGTAGGAGATGTTATTCTCCGTTAGGATATTCTCGACTATCTGAGGGGCAGTGAGGTTCTGGAAAATTCTGCTATCGGTGGTCACGTCAAGCATCCAGAGCTCGGGAACCAAGATTGCCCCGTACGCTGCAAAGTGACGGCCTTTGTCGTCCTCGATCCCGCCCCCTGCCTGCAAGAATTCGGAGATAATTCCGTTGATGAACCGGTTGTCTCCTTTTGGGAGTTGGATAGAAACAGTGACGTTCTGGCCGACAATCTTTTCGAAGGCGATGGTGTGGTTCTCAGATACCAGCTCCAACTCAAACCTGAAAGGCATCGAGATGCCTTCTATACCGCTCAACCCCGTAAGCAGCAGTACGCCTGCACCAAGAGGAGTATCAATGCTTATAATTCGGTTTTCCTGAGTGTAAGCCATATCTTTCACCTCCGTCCAGGGTAGTATGGAAAGGCCGTCACTCCAGATCGTAGCTTGGGTCACATTGCTCGGCCATCATCGGTCCGTAATGACGCAAGTGCCGTGAAAGCGTTCAGAAGCCTTATCGTATTTGACATCGTACGACAGGAGAGAGCCTCCCCGCCCCCGGTAATCCACCTTAAACCGATAATGACCAGGCGCAACAGGTTTCTCCGAAAAGATATACTCCAACCAGAGTGATTCTTCGCGCCATGATTCCTTGTCTTTCGTGAACTTAACGTCCAATGGATATTGCAGAACCCGATCCTGGCGCCTGCTATAGCCGATCAGCGCAGTCTGAAGTCCCATACAAAAGGGAGCGTCGTACAGAGCAAACTCAGCCGCTTCACCGTCCCCGTTGTAATCCCGGTAATTAAGAATTGTCGGTTCACCTGCCTTTTTGCCGCGTGCAGGCGCAATAACTAAGTAGTAATAGCCCGGCCTCATCTCGTACGGGATATCGAAAGAGTCTTTATCGGGAAAATGCGGATCGCGGATCTCGACGGTATTAATGATGGCCCCGGTCGCTACATCGACGAGTGACACCCTTGTTGGCCCGCTGTAAGCACTGCCTCGTGTCTCATCGGGACAGGTGTACGGATCATCTTCCGGAATAGGGTCTGATCGATGGGGCTTTAGCATCCACAGTACGAGGGCGCGATTTGACACCTTCGGTAGGTTCCGTTGTTCGATAATCAAAGCGCCTTCAGGAAAAGGCTGAGCTACTGCGCGACCTTGAACAATGGTTCCGGTACAGAGCAAAACGAGGCCCAGAAAGAATAATTTTCTGATCACAGGAAGCGCGTTAACTGGCAAAGCCGTTAGGACGATGAGAGTTACTTGTGCAAGAAGAGTATTGTTGACGCCGCTTTCATCTCTCATTATTTGCGTCCTTCCTAGCGGGTTTCATAGAGCTTTTTGTATTTTGGCACGCTGACAAATACCTCCATGTAATGCTCTGCGTACTTGTCGTCGAACGTATTATAGGGGCGATACTTCATGTTCTTTCCCTGAAGCCGGTCGACAAATTCCTGAGCTGTCTTGGCGTTGCGCACGCGCTCACCGAACGAGGTGCCTTGCCCTGTTTTCTTCCAATCTTCAATTGCTTCAGTTAATGTTGAGTACTTCTTATTACCTGCCGCCTGACCTTTGTCGTTGATCTTGTTGACACCGAATGGGTTGTTGAGTGGCATATTGTGATCCAGGCTATCGTCCGTCCATCCGCCCTCTCTTGCCGCAAGCGCGAACAGAAAATCCTCGTCTGTGTTTAAGTCCTTGGCCATTTGGCGTATAGGTAGATACAACCAGTCGAAGAAGCGGACCTTATCTGGTGGGCAACTAGGCGTCTGCCTCGAAGGCGGAAGCCCCTTCTTGATTATCTCCCCGCCCGTTCGTTTTTTTCCTGGCTCTGCCTGAGCTAAAGGGCCGGGTCTTTTCAAAGGGGAATCCGGGTTCGCTTCTCGCTGTCGATCAAGTGACTCTTTATAAATGGATTGTTGAAGTGTCGCATGTTTCTTGAAAGTCTCAAACGGCATAATAAATCCTTCCCGATGTGCTTCTTATCTAAGGGTCATGTGCATGCTGCCCAAGATACTTTGTGATTCTGGCTATTGCTGGCAAACAATAGCCTTGCCTCCGTGATCAACCTCCAGACAACCACATGGAGGTCGCTATTCTTAAAGGCGCGAACCAGTGTTTTTTCGATCTGCTAAAAGGATTCCTGGTCACTCCGCCTCTTGTTCTCGATACACTCACCAATTATAGCACTGCAAAAGGTTTGCCACTACTATTCTATTTCGCCTTGGATGCCCACCGTCCGGATAGGGACGTGGGCGGGTCCGTGATTGACTGGAAGCGCGCGAAGCGGATCATGTCACGATCCTCGAAGGACAGGAGAGACATGAGGCCGCGCTTCAGCATTGCTTCTGCGCCACTCACTGTGAGAAGAACCTCGGCGCAGGACTTGGCCCCTAAGAATGCTAATTGGCGAGCCAATTTATGTTTCGAATTTATGGCTGAAAATCGAACGGCAGGATGAAGCCTCGTTCGATGAAGCGGCGAGCCAACTGGAGAAAGGCGGGCCTGATATTCGCCGGGTCGAGCCCGATGGACGTGGCCATCTCGACAAAAAGTTCACCGAGCGTGCGACTGCCATCGCACCCGCCAATTAACCTCGCAACGTGCGGGTCTGCTTCCCCTGAGTAGTCGAGACCCTTCACGAGGCTGAGCCGGGCCACCGTGCCCGCCCATTTGCCCTCGGATGGCGCATACTGCTGCTCCAGGCGGACATCGGGCGAGACGCGAAAGCGCATGTCGAGTAAGGTTTCGTCATCGCGAACGGTTTCCAGGAAATCCCGCAGCTCGAACCCGCGCAGGATCGAATCGCCGCATGGTTCTGTCCCCTTCCCAAGGCCATCCTCGGCGCGAAACCAGTTGCCGCGTCCTGGTGAATGGCGCAAGGAGATGAAGCCCGCGCTCACAGCTTCGATACCTTGCCTGTCATAATGGGCCATCCATTCCTCGAAGCGGTGCGCATATTCCTCGCCCTGCAGTCTCTCGGTGTGCCGGATCCACGTGGAGGCGTAGTGTGCCGTGTCCTGCGTGTCAGAACGCATCACCCATGCATCACAACCCGTTCCGTCAAACCAGCCGGCAAGCCGCTCGCGCCAATCCTGACCCTTGTATTCGGCCCAGTTACAGAGGATCTGGCAGAAGCCTCCATCGGTAAGGAATTGCGGAGCCTGACGCACGATCTTCTGGCAGATCTGATCACCTTCCATGCCACTGTCACGGTAGATGTAGCGCATCCCCGGTGAGATCACGAAAGGAGGGTTGGAAACGATGAGATCGAACTTCTCCTGCTTGACCGGTTCGAAGAGGTCGCCCTCGCGACACTCGACGTGAGACAATCGATTCAGTTTTGCGTTGAATGCTGCTACCTGAACTGCGCGCGGATTTCGGTCAACAGCAAAAACGAGGTCACTGTGGCGGGCAGCCAGTAAGGCCTGGATGCCACAGCCTGTGCCAAGGTCAAGCGTCACGCGAGCGTGCCTGCGCACGGTATGGTTGGCTAGCGTAAGGGAACTGGCGCCGATGCCCATTACGTAATCGGAGGCTGACGGAGAAAAGAGTCGCCGCTCGGGATCAAACGCGATGAGAAAGCCCTGGAAAGGGAGGAGCCTCATCTCCGTGATTACCGAGTTTCCATCGATCCTTACAAGACCGCCATCAATCCAGGCCTGTAGTTTCATCGGCCGAATGGCCTCCCGCAGGGCCTCAGAGTCCACCGGCACTTGCATAAGAAACAGGCGGACGAATATATCAACAGGGGTGCCCTGACTGGTACGCCTGAGCAACACTGGCAAGTCGTCTCCTCGCACGGATGGAAAATCTTTCACACCCAGTGCCTCAATAACCCCTTTATCGGTATAGCCCGCTCCCTCGAGGATCGAGCGAAAACGCTCGAAGTCATCAGGGTCGGCAAAAGAAGGTGCCGTGCGATTTTGCATGTGTTCCGTGTACCTTGTTCCGTTTTGATTTAACGAACGACAAACTTGAATCCCTGGCCATCGAGGGAGACTTTTACTTCCTTGATTTTCTGTCCCGTTGCCATTTTAGAGAGCAGCTCCTTCGACATCTCCGGCAGCAGCGTGTTTGTGAGTATGTGATCGATGTTCCTGGCACCGCTCTCGACCTCCTTGCAGCGGCTTCCTATGGTGTCGACCAGTTTCTCATCGTACACAAAAGCAACGTTCCTGTTTTCCAGCATCCGTCTTGCGATCCGGTCCAGCTTGAGTTTTACAATGAGGCGCATGTTCTTGTCAGTGATCGGATAGTAGGGAACCACCTTCAGACGCCCGAGAAACGCCGGTTTGAAGCGCTTTAATAAATGCGGCCGCAGCATCTCTGTCAACGCCTGCCAGTCCGGCATGGTCTCCTCATCTCGGCAGACCTTCATGATCGTATCCGTGCCCGTGTTTGACGTGAGGATGATCAGCGTGTTCTTGAAGTCGATGCGCCTGCCTTCTCCATCCTCAAGCCTGCCCTTGTCAAAGACCTGGTAGAAGAGTTCGAGCACGTCATCATGCGCCTTTTCAACCTCGTCGAGCAGGACCACGCTATAGGGCCTCTTGCGCACGGCCTCGGTCAGCACGCCGCCTTCTCCGTAACCAACATAGCCGGGCGGAGAGCCCTTGAGGCCGGAGACCGTGTGCGCCTCCTGATACTCGGACATATTGATGGTGATCACGTTATCTTCACCACCGTAAAGCAGCTCGGAAAGGGCGAGTGCGGTCTCGGTCTTGCCGACACCGCTCGGGCCAACGAAGAGGAAGACTGCCGTTGGCTTGGACGGGTCCTCGATTCCCGCGTGAGCGGTCTGAATCATCTGTGCGATGGCAGCGAGGGCATGGTCCTGTCCGATAATTCTCTCGCCCAACAACTTCTCCATTTTGAGCACGGTGTCAATCTCGTCGGTGAGCATGCGGCCGGTGGGGATGCCGGTCCACCCGGATATAACCTCGGAAACAACCTGGCCATCGACCGCTATCTGAACGAGCGGTGTGTCGCCCTGTACCTTGGCGAGTTCTTTCTCCAGGTTCTTCAGCGCTTTCTGTTTCTGAGAGATAGCCTTGTCCGAAGGATTCTTCTCGTGCAGTTCCTCGATCTGCTTCCGGGCATCCGCGATACGGTTCGCAACCTCCATCTCCTTCTTCCATTTCTTATCCAGCTCATCGAGACGGGCCTGCGCTTCCTTCTTTTCTTTCGCGAGTGCATCGATGCGCTCTTTATGATTGCGACCCATCAGGACTTCTTTCTCAAGGATCCTGATTTCGCGGTCGATTTCTCCGATCCGTCTTGCGATGTCTTCCATAGGTGCCGGATTAGTCGTGAGGCCGATCGCCACCCGTGCGCACGCTGTATCGAGCACACTCACCGACTTGTCAGGCAACTGCCTTCCCGTTATATAGCGGTGCGAGAGACGTACCGCATCGTTCAAAGCATCATCCGTGATCATGACCTGGTGATGCTTTTCGAGGAAGGGCGAGATCGCACGCATCATCACCATCGCCTTTTCCTCGTCGGGTTCTTCGACCTTTATGACCTGGAACCGGCGCGCGAGCGCCGCGTCTTTTTCAAAATACTTCTTATACTCGGACCAGGTGGTCGCCGCGATGGTGCGCAGTTCGCCCCGTGCGAGAGCGGGTTTGAGCAGATTGGCTGCGTCGCCTGAGCCTGCCGACCCTCCTGCCCCTATCATCTGATGAGCTTCATCGATAAAGAGTATGATCGGGATCGGCGATGCCTTGACCTCCTGGATGACCGATTTCAGCCTGTTTTCGAACTCGCCCTTTATACCGGCGCCTGCCTGGAGAAGCCCGAGGTCGAGCGTCCTGATCTCGATGTTTCTGAGGCGCGGCGGCACATCTCCCTCGACAACCTTCAGCGCGAAACCTTCCACGACAGCGGTCTTCCCGACACCTGCTTCTCCTGTCAGTATCGGATTATTCTGCCTGCGGCGGATCAGTATGTCGATCATCTGCCTGATCTCAAAGTCGCGCCCGAGCACCGGATCGATCTCGCCCTTTCGAGCCTTTTCTGTCAGGTTGATGGTGAACTGGTCGAGCGCCTTTGTTCCGGCCGGCAGAGCTCCTTCTCCCGGAGCTGCAGAGGTCGCTGTCGCAGGGCCGGCAGCCTTCTCCTCAACCGAGCCGGAGGTGAGATCAGCCAAGTGCTCCCGCAACGTCTCTACGGACACTCTTTTGAAAAGGTCCGAGCTTGCGATGAGCATACGCGCCATTTCGTCGTCTGACAGGAGGCTGAGCAGGATGTGGCCCGACCGCACGCCGGCAGCCTGAAAATCTACGGAGGCGATAAGCCAGGCGTCCTGTATCATTTTCGGTATCCGGGGAGAGAGGGCAGGGTTTCTCGTGTTGCCCGTTTTAAAGCCTTCCATGGCCCGCGTCAGATCGGCTGCCAGCCGCCCCTCATTGATCTCAAAGTGGCGGAGTATCTTTTGAAAATCAGTATTCGCCAGCTCCAGCAGCTTGATGAGAAAATGCTCGACGTCCACTTCATAGTGAGTCTGGGAGAGGCAGAGCGCTGCGGCTAGTTCAAGGGCATTGCGGCAGGTGCCGTTCAGCTTGCCGATTAAGGATTTGAGATTTGATTTCGGCATTTGAGTCTCCTCTTTTTAGGTTGGGGGGTGGTGCTGTGGGGTTACCGGCCGGGCGTCTTTCGCGCCTAACTTCGTTGCCCTTCGGCCTGTTCTACTCCAACGTACCCCAAGGTACGCCTGCGCAGCCCAAGCCTCGGAGCGCCTTGTTATCCGTCGAAATCCGCCTCGGCCAACGCCTCGTGGGTTTTTTCTGTTATCCATTCGCGCCTGGAGGTTTGCATCCTCTGGTTACGATGAGCCGAGACACAAAGACCGGGATTGACCCTAGATGCGACGTCTGGCGCGTTGGCCCGTATCGAGTTCACCTACAAATATGGTATTGGAGACGAACCAGGAGGATTGCACATTACCGATGGAAAGAAGCATATTAAGGTTGCGGTTGAAGGGAAAGAAGATACAGTGGAAAGAGATCTCATCGTGAAGAAAGCTGTGACCACGGGCGAAACCCAGTGGATATTCACCGCAAAAACACGATAAAGGAGGAGTACCTTATGGAAAAAGCACTTTTCTCGGTGTTACTGGCATGGGTTTTGTCTTGATGATGATAGCTGGCTGCTGCTGACAGCCAGCCTCCTCCGAAGGCCGAACCTGCGAAACCCGCTGCGGAACCGGCGAGGCCGGCAGCCTGGCCGATATCTGGCGAGAGTTGGGAACCGTGAGCGTGGCGAAGCTGGAAGCCGGGGGAAAAGTCTACACCAAGCTCTCTCAGATTAACGACCCAGTCAAGAAGATTCTGACATTATGCGAAGTGGTCAGCCTTAACGAGGTTGCGAGCTAGTAAACTCCCGCCGAATCCCCTCCTCACGGAGTGTTGGTGCAGGTAGTTACTTAAGTTCCGCTCCCAGTATCGCAGTAACCAGATGCACCGGTGCCATAATTGCACTCGGCAATAGTTGACCCTCCGCTAAGACAGTTAGCATGGCCCGGAGCAGTTCCGTTGGCGTAGCAGTAGCTTGCCGATGTCCCGGGGAAGCATATGCCGCCTGCGGAGTTCCCAGTGGGGTAGCAGTTGTTGCTTGCGAACGACCCAGGACTGCAGCTGTCGCCGTATGCTTCGTGCCTTCCCCCGCTCAGATCTATCAACTTCGGGGGTTCATACTTGAAGCTCTTCAGCTCGCAGACACGCCCGGAGGGAGGGGAGGGAAAGCTTTCCGGTCTCTTCACACTGGCGGGAAGGCCCGATCCAGTGCTGCCGAATCCGGCAAGACCCTCCGCAGCGAGCTCATCAATAAATGCGCCGACATGCTCTAGTGCTTCCTTGGGTACGTCATCAGCATAGGAGCGGAGCTCCTTGAGGAGATCATCTGTCGTATGCTCCCCGTTCAGGAGCTTCCACACGTAAACGCCTGTGGGACTCAAACCAAAGCCACGGCCGGTATCGGGGTCGAAGAGAACAGCCCAGTCGTCAAACTCCTCCCGGAGCACGACGTGAGGATTCCGCACGGGTCTGTCAGCGTCATTCACGGCAGTGCCCCACGGTTTCCAACCGTCATAGCCCATGCGGAAGCGCACCTGCCCAGGGACATGGAGAGGGTTCTGCAACTTAGGTGCCAGGGAACGCGTGAGGCTGGCAGAGTTGTAACGTTCTGGGATTACACCACTACTTCTCTCTCTATTATGGTCTGTTAATTGCATCTCAGAAACCATTTAGGCGTTCGTCATTACTTTCTTAACATGTTTTTCGGCCTCATTAGGGTGAGATTCTAATCGCTGGGCCTGTCAGGAAGGAGGTTCCGTTTTGGGTGTAGGAAGGTATATCTCATATTTCAGGTCACCGGAGAGACAAGCGCGAAGAGTAGTTGATAGGCATCTCAATGCCATTAGGACTGGCAACACAATAGATGCTCTCGAAACAATCGCTATTTCAAAAGTAGGGGGAATTTCGACTGACGTCTTTGACTTTAAATATATGAACACACTGAAAAAGGAGCGCGTTAGAGACGAGCCCATGGTTTTTGACCGGGAACGTTATGAACGCGAGGTCTTCGGCAAGGGCCTCCCACCTGATCTCAAACCTCCATTGGAGGGCCAGTTCACGTGCTACGATGAATACTTAGCGTTTTACAAAAGGATCTATACCCTTGTCTCAAACGCTGATAGGGTGAAAGTGACGAGCAATGATATTGTTGTTGAGAGTGAGTATTACCATTATGAGTTTGAGTTCCACTATGGTATAGCACTCACGGACAAGCTTGGGCAAAGGCTGTATAAACAATACGTTTTTGAAGTTAAACCGTGGAGCCGAGAATATGCTATTACTGGCTTTCACGAAATGTGAGGAGGAGAATCACCGTCGCGGCGAACGCGCTCGCCTAGCATCAATGCTCAGCAGCATGGTCGGGGAAGAGAACCAGGGTGACGTACCATGAGCCGGATGTGTCCGCACTGCGGTTTTGAGACAGACTTGGCACCGTTCGCCTTCAAGCAGCAGGCTGCTCCGTGTCCTCTCTGCGGCAAGGTGCCTTCGAGGGTTGTCACAGAAGAGACGCTCGATAAGAGCTTGCGGTGGATAGAACAAGAGAGCCCCGCGCTGTTTGATCACCTCGTCGAGAGGATGGACCGTAGGGCGGCCACGCGCCGAACAGTCCGTCGAGTTGCCCTTGTGACAGGTGTGGTGATGTTTGTGGCACTCTTTGTATTGCTACTTCTCTGGTGATCACGGAGTGTCGTATGCCACGGACTGATCGCTTTGGTTGAGAGGGACCTCAAAGGTAGCAGGGAGGAAAAGATGCGGTTCCTTCCCTCGGTGGCCTCCATTGCCACGGGTACTCTTCTACGAGTTCAGAAAATAGAATTCTAACGAGTACAGGAAGGAGTGCGCAAGATCGAGGGCTCACAGCTTTTTTGAAATTCTGAGTGCGTAAAAAATTATGGAGTTCACCTCCTAAGTAATTCCCGAAACAGAATCAAGCCAACCGCCACTAAATCCCGCCCGCCGCAGTCCGGCAACGACTGCCGGGCAACGGCGCATGATGTTCCAGAGCAGGCCGGTGCGGTAGTTCTCGACCATCATCGTCACCGGCCCTTGATCGATTCCGAAGTGGTACGGCGTGACCCACCAACCGGTCGGGCTATCCGGCACCGCGAAGGATTGGTTGAACGACGGCCTGAACCCGTATTTCCCTGTCATTCCCAATTCCATTTGCGCAAATTGCCGAAGGGTCGGGATGACGATTTCAGGAGCAAACGATAGGGAGGCGGCCACAACCCACGGGGCGACGGTCCCGTCGTCGGGACCAAAGGGGGCGCCTCGAGCGGTATAGTCGAAAAACTCGCGTTCGACGCCGTTGACCACACGCTTCCCCCAACCGGGCCCGTCGCATGCGGTGAATCCCCAACAGTGTTCGCCGTAGCCGGCGAAATTAAGGGGATTGCGGATCGCGTATTCCTGCTGCACAAACGTCGCCTGCCGGCTGTTCTCGAAGTAGTCGCTGCCGCGCGCCCGCATGAATTCATCGCGAATGCCGCGAAAGTCGACCCACAGGTGCGAGAGTTGATGCGTGAAGAGCGGCCCCGAGTAGAGCAATTCACGATCGTAAATTTTCTTCCACTGGTAGGTTGCGCAATAGGCGCGATAACTCTCGGGCGGCAACGGGTGCGTGGGCGAACCGAGTCCAAGAATGTACAGCAGCAAACCCTCGTCGTAACCCTGGTAGCGATGTGGGATGAACCCGTTCTCCGGCCGCCAGCCATGGGTTAGAGTCGGTCCGCCGTCCCGGGCCCAATTCCAGTCGGCCCGACGGTAAAGCGCATCGGCCAGGCTTCTGATTTCGACCTCGTCCGGCGTGTCACGATCGAAGTAGGTGCCGGCCGTCAAGGCGCCGGCGAACAGAAACGCCGAGTCGAGGGTGGAAAGTTCGCAGTTCCAAACGCGGCGACCCGTCTCGATGTCCAGGAAATGGTAGAAAAAGCCTTTGTAACCGGAGGCGTCCGGCTCAGGGCCTTGCGGGCATTCGAGCAAGTAACGCAGCCGTTTCCGGGTGATCTTGGCGGCGAAATCTCGGAAGAGGACGTCGCGCTCGACGACAACCGGAATCGTCGCCAGCGCCATGCCGCAGGCGGCGATACTGACCGGAGCGTTTGGGTCGGTCTTGTCGCGGACCAGCCCGTTGTCCGGGTTGGTTTCGTGCAGATAGTACAGAACCGTGGTTAACTGCAGCAGGCCCAGATCTCTTTCGGTGAGATTTAGATCGTCGGCACCGGGAGTTTCGGCCATGGGTCAGTTGCTCTCCGTCAGCCCAATTGCACGCGGACGTCGTGAGTTTTCCCGTCGTCGCTTAGCGGCACAGTGTTGTTCGGCAATCGCTGCCCGTCCAGCTCGACCGATCGGAGGCCGCGACCCGTGCCAGCCGAGTTGTCCACCAGAATCCGGTATGTCGCGGACCCATGGCGATAGCTCAGTTCAAATCCTGGCCAGCTCGGCGGGACGCATGGCTCGAAACGAAGGGTGCCGCCCCGCAATTGGAAACCCAGAATCGTTTCAATGGCGACGCGGTAGAGCCAACTCGCCGAGCCGGTGTACCACGTCCAGCCGCCGCGGCCTGTGTGCGGCGGGGCGCCATACACGTCGGCGCAAACCACATACGGCTCAACTTTGTAATGCTGCACTTCCTCAACCGTCGTGGCATGGTAGACCGGGTTGATGAGGTTCCAAAGTTCCACGGCGCGGTCGCCGCGACCCTGCAAGGCCGTCGCCAGGACAACCCAGGTGGCGGCGTGGGTGTATTGACCGCCGTTCTCGCGGATGCCCGGCACATATCCTTTGATGTAGCCGGGCTCAAGAGCGCTTTTGTCGAACGGCGGGTCGAACAGTTGGATCAGTTTGTCGTCGATACGCACCAGTCGTTTTTGAACCGCGTCCATTGCCGCTTGAGCCCGTGCCGGGTCTGCTGCACCGGAAATGACCGCCCATGCCTGCGGGATGGCGTCGATTTGGCACTCATCGTTTTGAGCTGATCCCAGGGGAGTGCCGTCGTCGAAATACGCTCGGCGGTACCACGCGCCGTCCCAGGCGGTCGCCTCCAGAGCGATCCGCAACTGCTCGGCTCGCTCCCGGCACCAATTGGCATCGTCGGCCTGGCTGCTCCGCTCCGCCAATTCTGCAAACGCGCCCAACACGCTTACGAAGAACCACGCGTTCCAAACGCTCTCGCCCTTTCCGTGAGCACCCACCTTGTTCATGCCGTCGTTCCAATCACCGGTGCCCATGAGGGGCAGTCCGTGGGAACCCAGCCGATAGCCGTGCTTCAGCGCGCGAACACAGTGCTCGTAAACGGTGCCAGTCTGCTCACTCACCGCGGGCAAGTTGAAGTCTTCCTCCTGCTCTTCGGTAAGTACCGGCGAAGCGATGAACGGCACTACTTCATCTAACAATTCCGTGTCGCCTGTTGTCACAACATAGTGGTGAACCACGAGTGGCAAGAAATAGAGGTCGTCCGTGATCCGCGTGCGAACGCCGATCCCGGACGGCGGATGCCACCAGTGCTGGACATCGCCCTCCTCGAATTGCCGTGCCGCCGCTCGCAAGATCTGCGCCCGCGCCTCTGCCGGAGCACTGTAGACCAGCGCCATCACATCCTGCAGTTGGTCTCGAAAGCCGTACGCTCCGCCGGATTGGTAAAACGCGGAGCGCGCCCAAACGCGGCAAGCCAGGACCTGATAAACAAGCCAACGGTTGAGCATCAGGTCGATGCCCGGATCGGGCGTAGTCACGTGCAGCGCGTTCAGGTAACGGTCCCATTGCTGTTGCACCTGCGTCAGGGCCGCATCGGCTTGGCGGGATTGTGTGTATTCGCTAATGAGTCGATGAACCTCCTCCAAACTGTCCGCCTGACCCAGGACAAAAACCACTTCTCTCGTCTCACCAGGAGCCAGCGTCATTTCCGTCGTCATTGCCGCACAGGGATCAAGGCCCGGGCCCGCGCCACCGGACGGCCCGACGCGGTTCAGGCCGGCGGGCATTGAAACCGAGCCATGTTCCCCGAGAAACTCCGTACGATCAACGGTGACCGATTGCGTCGGCGGACCAGAGGCCACGAAGGCGATCTTCTCGGCGAAGTCACCGGCCCAAGCATTCCGCGCCACTATCGCGCCGCTCTCCGGATCGTGCTCACAGACGACCTGCAGCGGTGCGTTTTCACGGACGGTTCCAAGAACCCATTCGGCGTAGTACGTTGCCGACAAACGCCGGGTCCGATCACCGTCATTTCGCACCGTCAGGCACACCAACTTAATCGGCTCGTCGGTCGGGACGAAAACCAGGAGATCCTGATAGAGATTACGACTGTCATGCGTGTAGCGCGTGTAGCCTTGGCCGTGACGCACGGTCACCGTTGCCCTTGGTCCCAGCGGCAAGGGCGTGGGTGTCCAGAAGTAACCGGTTTCCTCGTCGCGCAAATAGATCACTTCACCTGGCGAGTCCGAAGTCGGATCATTCGACCAGGGAGTGAGACGGTTCATTTGACTATTGCCGGCCCAACTGTAGCCCAGACCAGCCTCCGTTACTAAACATCCAAACCGCGGATTGGCCAGCACATTCGTCCAGGGCGCCGGTGGCAACGTTGGTCCAACCTGTGAAGTGCCGTCGATTACGTTCACGTACTCGCGGCCATCACGGGTGAAACCTCCGAAGCCGTTCCAGAAACTCAATTCTTCAGGCGGGCGGGCGGGCTGCGCGACAGGCTCTGTCGCGACCGCAGCAGGAATGAGCTGCGGCGGCGGATCGGCCCGTGGGGAAGCGCGATGATCGATCTGCTCGGCCAGTGACCCGCGATCACCGCCAAGTACGGCTCGCGCGGCGGCCGCGAGCAGGAGTGCATCATCGGCCGGCACCTTGTCTGCAGTCAGAAAGAACACACCGCCCGACTTGCCGAGGATCTTGCCGGCAATCCCCGTCTGGAGTTCCGTTCGTAATCGATCCGAAGGTTCGCCGGCGCGCTCGTCCAGAATCACGAGATCCACATTCAATCCGCGGCGACGCGTATAGGTGCGCCACTGAACGAGTTGCCGAACGATCGTCTCATCGTCCACCCGAGCGACTCGGGCCAGGACAATTGGAAGGTCACCGGAAATAGAGTACGGCCACAGGCCTGGCTGTCCCTGCCGGTTGGCGGCCACGGCGTCAAGGTCGCGAAGACCGGAGTTCGTGAAGACGACGGCCGACGCCAACCGGTTGAACAGGGCGATTTCGTCCGGTGTGAGCTCGAGCTCCCGTAGTTCGCGCTGGCAGTAGACTTTGGCTCCTGCAAACGCCTGGTCGATCGCTTCGAATTCGTGGAGTCGTTCGGCTATTCCGATGGCGGCTTCACGCGTGTCAGCCGCTCCAGTCACGTATGCGATGCGAGTCGTCATTCCCGGTTCGAGCCCGACGTGCCGGCGCAAGCTGAAGATCGGATCGAGCACCGCGCCGGTGGTCCGCGACAAGCGAGACCCCGGATCCAAGGCGGCGGGATTGGCCGGCGTGCGCCCGCGTCCGAGAAATCTCATTCGATCCGTCTCGTAATCAATCTCGTCACTGGCCGATACGCTCGCCACCGAAGCGTGAATCGCCCAGACTGCATGTTCGTTCGCGCCGCGGGGTCGGCGTCGCGCCAAAAGCGCGCTGCACCGAGGATCGAATTCCGTCTCCAGGAAGAGCTTTGCGAAAGCAGGGTGAGACTGATCAGCCCGACGGTCATTCAGGCACACCTCCGCATAGCTCATAAGCTCGACTTCGCGGCGGCGAAGGCCGTGATTGACGAGCGTCACCGCGCGTACCTCGGCATCTGCATCCGGCACGACACACACGGCATAGCGGGTCTCGACGTCGCCATCACGTCGACGGAACTCCGCGCGGTCGGTGTGAAACTCGATTTCAGATTCATCAGCGACCTGGCGCAGCGGTTGACTTCCAATCGACCACATGCTGTTGTCGCTGAGGTCACGGACGTAATAGAACTGGCCCCAGCAGTCGCGCGTGGCATCTTCGCGCCAGCGGGTTACATCCAGGCCGCGCCAGGTGCTGTAGCCAGCGCAGGCACTCGTGATCATCACATCGTACGAGCCGTTGGACAGTAGTGTTACCGCAGGTTGCGAGCTCATTTCGCCTCCTTTTCCCGGTTGAAGCTCCAGAAGGCACGATCGCGAAGGCGCTGGTCCCGTCTTCGAGAACGACACAGCCCTCGACTCACTCCGATCTCCAATCTTCGAATAGAAGACTAGAAGAAACATAAGCATCAAAAGTGGAATTGGCATTACGCTTTCACTTTCTCTCATAGATTGTTTATATGGTAGATACTCGATTTCTTTTAAGCATCTAATCGTATTGCTCGCATTGTGTCATACGAGCGTTCCACCAAGCGCTTATCGCGCTTTGTTGTCAATTCTGCTAATTGCAATCGGATGATAATGGCGAATATACCTGCAGCCAGGTGATGTTGAGAGTTGACGATTACCGCCTGAAACGTGGTATCACAGTGAGAAATCTCAAAATCAACAGTTCAGGAAGACATCCACATCCTAGACGTCAAAGATATGCTCAATCTTCTCTTTTCCAGGTAGCCACGTTTTGGAATTGCGTCACGTGAATCGCCTCCTCGATAACGACCGCAACAAGGGCTGTACCTGGTTCGTCTATAAAGCCGGCAAGCTGCGGGTGCCTTTGAGAGAGGAGCTTTGCATACTCTGCTCTTCTTGATCCGGCTCTTACAAGTGCGGCCGTGCCGACCAGAGTGATCGCTTGGGCGCGGCTCAGATCCTCGGGAGCCTGGGAACGATTATCGATGAGGACAGAGACGGATCGCTGATGCATCATATTTCTGTACTTGCGTGTAGCTTTGCGCGTGGCGAAGACAATTGTTGTTAAGTCAGGCGTGAGCGCGAACGCTATTAAAGAGGCGTAGGGTCTCCCCTCATCAGAGGTGGCGACAACAGCAAAACGCAGGTCGCTAAAAGAGGCAAGCATCTGCTTGAGGCTCGTCTCTTCACCGAGGCTGTGGCGCACTACGCTTTTTCTGTGAGTATCAGCTCTCATGCTCTTTCCCATTCCGACTGACTACGTCCTCAATGGCTCTGTCGATCTCCGGATACTGAAACACGAAACCGGCATCTATAAGCCTGCGTGGAAGAACCTTCTGGCCTTTGAGGATAACGGAGCCGAATTCACCCAGTACGAGTTTGATCATGAATCCGGGAGCTGGCATGAACGAGGGGCGGTGAAGCGCTTTCCCGATCGCTTTGGCAAGCTCCCTGTTCCTGACGGGCCGTGGCGAACAGATGTTGAACGGACCGGATAGTTCGGGATGGCTGAGCAAAAACACAAAGGCTTCTGTCAAATCCGCTGCATGGACCCACGAGAACCACTGCTTGCCGCTTCCGATCGGGCCTCCTATGAATTTCTTGAACAGTGGGATCATCTGACCGAGTGCGCCTCCGTTGGGCCCCAGGACGATCCCGAATCGGGTTATAACCGCCCGTGCACCTTTCCCCTGGGCCTTGAGCGCCTCATTTTCCCACGCGACGGCAACCGTTGCCAGGAAGTCGTCCCCCGGGGGCGAGTCTTCGGTCAGTTCTTCGTCTTCGTGGAATCCGTAGTACCCGACTGCAGACGTGCTGAACAGGGTAAACCTCTTCGCCTGGTCAGCGCTTATGGCATCCACAATGTTGCGCGTCGTGCTTACCCTGCTGTCAAGAATTGCCTTTTTCTGCTCGTCTGTCCACCTCGTAAATATCGATGCACCCGCAAGATTTATCACTGCGTCATATGCAGGGATAGCCTCCTGCCATGAACCTCTCTGTGTAGGGTCCCCCTGCAGAAAAAAAACCGCATGCGGCGAGCCCCTTGTTTGCTCTCGCGGTCGTACGAGGATGGTTACCTCATGTCCGTCCCTGATCAGGCGCTCAGCAAGGAAAGAGCCGACAAAGCCTGTGCCTCCAGTCATCAAAATTTTCATTGCCCTGTCCTCGGTCCCATCTTTTTCGATTGAGCAGTGCAGAGGACTATCCTGGCTTCGGCGAGTTTCTTGTAGACGGCTTTGATCTTGGCAGGGTTTCCTGCAGAGACCACCTTGAACAGATCACCCTCCAATTCTGCCACTTCGAGCAGCTTGTAATAATCGAGTGACTCCTTCATATGGGCGAGCACAATCTTGCCGGTAATGGTGGGATGGTTATTGGTGACGTTGGCGTCCTTGAACCTTGTCCCGTGCTCCAGTTCAACATTGAGACCGGCAAGAAACTCCCTAGCGTCGATCGGCATTTTTTCGGTATTCACGAGATCGAGAATGATCTTCGCTTCTTTGGCCGTCGCATTCGGCTCCTTCAACTTTGTCCAGTCCCTGATGCCTATCTCTTTGCATACCCTAAGCACTTCTGCGGAAGTGATATACTCTGGCAATTTCATAAATACCTCCTCTGCGGCGGTTGCGGTCTGGCCACTGAAGAACTTGAGGATACGAGATAGCTGTACCAGTATACCAAGTCGTTATTCGGAGATAAAGGTTTAGTTCTGGAGGACTGAAGAAGCCGGTTCTTAAGAGCGATACTTCATTACCGACCGTAATGGAACGAATTTAGTGGTTGTACACAGTCCAACCTTTCAGGAAGCACCAAATAATCACAAGTGATCTGCCGAAGCATTTCGGCATTGAAGCATGTTCATCCCTTTCCAACTCATCACGATCTCGTGATCCTGGTTGAGCACCTCCACGAGGGAGCCGACAATGCCGCGGTCCGGTTTTGTCTGCGATCGACGAGTCTCCACGATACGTATCCTTAAGGACAGCCTGTTTCCTGGACGGACTGGCTTGAGCCACCGCAGCTCATCCACACCCGGCGAGCCGAGACTCGCAGTGTGGGAAAGATAGTGGTCCACGATCATGCGCATCGCGAGAGCAGCCGTAAGCCAGCCACTGGCGATCAGACCGCCGAATGCGGTCTCCTTCGCCTTCACCGGATCCATGTGGAACACCTGCGGGTCGTATCGTCTTCCAAAGCTTACGATCTCCTCCTCCTCGACGGTGATGCTGCCGAATTCGTGCACAGAGCCCTCCTCGTAGTCCTCGAAGTAGCGCTTTTCCGCGGGCGTCCTGAACGTCATAAAACCTCCTCCTGATCCACAGCATCGGGCGTTGCATCTCGGCGTGCCGCTAAGTCCCACAGACTCGCGACGGAAGGAAGCATCGAACGGGGTGCTCTATCAAAGCCACGTACGAAGCGGCAAGAGCAGTTGGCCACGAAAGGTGAGGATTTACCCCTGTTCTCTTATTCTCGAAAGCCTGTAGGTCACGAAGCCATCGGGACACACGACGTCAACATGGTCTGTTTTCTCCCATGGCATCTCTTCTGTCCATCGCATGGCAAATGCCATGGGGTGCATCGTTGCGAATGCCCGTCCGCAGATTCCGGCGGGTTCTGGAGTCCTGGCAGTAAGCATATAGGTTTCACCTTTTTGACACTTCGCTGAACCAGGACAGATTCCGGACTCAGTGCGAACATCGACGGCTACGCATTTGATGGTGTAGTTCGTCATCTCCTCTCCCTAAGGTTGATTCCGACAATGCTCTCACGCAACTACCACCACTCTTGTTTACTTTTTTTTCATGCTCGCAGGAATTCGCCCCTCACAGGGCACACCCGTCTGACAGAACCCGCAACCTATATAACCACCGACAAATTTCTCCTTCCGGCCCTGATCTTTGACCTTCTGCGCCATGCCCGAATCGAGGTACGCTAAACATTTTGCCTTATCATGCCCCGTATCACTGATCGCGCCGACAGGGCAGCGTTTGATACATGTGCCGCAGGTTCCCTCCCGGATGAGCAGGCAGTTTTCCCGGTGATCTTTTGCGACACGGGGCGAAGGAGCAATCGGAACGTTGCAGACAATACTGCCCATGCGTCCGGCCGAGCCCTTAGCTGTGATGAAACTGTCATTGATACTAAAAGTGCCCAGGCCGGCGACGTACCCAACGTGGCGCTGTGACCATCTCGATGCCGGCGCCCAGGGGCCTTCACGCTTGACCTCAAACCATGCCTCCTGATCCGGTGCAACAGCGTGGTATCCTAAGTCCTCAAGCACTACTACGAGATGGCGCTGTAACCTGACGTTGCATTCCTGGCCGAACCAGCGGGCACGATTCCAGCGCAGGGAGCAAATATCGGTCTCCTTACGCATGCTTTCACGGATAAGCTTTGTACTCGGCAGAAAGTAAGAGATAACACTGATGTTTTCAGGATTGTAGTATCCCAGCGCCTTTTTCTTGAGATTCATTTCGAGGGCTTCCCGCGGCGTCACGTGGAAATCACCGATTATGTTCTTGTACTCGGTGAAGAGTGGGTCATCGCCGTTTGCAAAACCAACGAGCGGCTCATCCCACATGTGCTCGCCGGGAAAGTCGGGCATGATGTTATTGGGCGATTGCGCGATATACTCTTTTATCTCGGCCTCCAAGCAGGCCGCCGGGTCTTTTTTAATCTGATCTGCATCCATATCACGCACCTCAATATTTGCATTGATAACGGCAAACTCAAGCTCTCGATTGCATGAGAAAGAATATCTTACCTGCTGAAGCCCGGGTTCATCGTAATCGGTTATCCGTTACGTGCCTTAAGAGATTCATCAATGTACACCCACTTGAAGGTCGGTTGTCAAGAGACCTTTTTGTTCGCTGTTGTGGTTTTACCATCCTTGAACAGTAACGAGATGAAGAGGGATGGAATCGCGTCCAGCTCTTTCACTCCAAGGAGCACAGATAACGACGCCAAGGTTCTTTCTTATGACGAGAAAGATAGTGGGAGTGGGTTCATTCCTCGAATGCGGACAATGAAACGGGCGGATACTTCCGGACCTCCTCCTTGAACTGTGACGCGACCAGCGTCCACGTCTTAATGCACTGGCTGTGCTCTTTCTTTGCAAACTTCACCATTACCGCTCCAAACATTGCACAGAGAAACAAATATTGATACGCTCACTTTCTCCTGAAAATAGACCCCATGCTCAGTCGTTGCTACATAACTTTCCTCCTTTACCATGTGAAGGAGCCAGTCCGGATTGTAAAAATTTCTCCTTCGCGCTCTATGGCAGCATTGTTTTGTCCTTATGACCGGCTCATGTCAGTTTCAGGAGCGGGGTCTACACCACCACCAGTAAGATCTCGACCTTCTTTCACATGGTTGTGATTGCTGCTTCTTTCGACATGCTACCGTCAGAGAACTGAAAGATCAAACTATTTTCATGCTTCTTTGTGCCGACGTGTCGGCATGGGGGTTTCAGGAAG
>DATFYE010000029.1:0-11656 GCA_035315185.1 Syntrophorhabdales bacterium
CCCGATGCGCCCGATTTCTCTAATTGTTAAATATTATACAATTCGACCTTTTGTCAACATAAAGCTCTTGCTGGATTGATAACCTGCAACTCGTAACGCGTAACCCGCAACTACTTTATCAAATGTCCCCACTTCTCCACCGTCTTCTTTCTTACCTCGGGGCTCGGCATGTTGACCATAGGGAACTTGTCGCGCCACTCAAAGGGGCGGCAGGCATCGATAATGGCACGGGAGTTCCAGAGTGCTCCCTTGGCCTTATCTTCCGGGCTGATCCGCGGATCAAGCGGCGTGCTCCACGCCCTATGTATGATGTCGATGGAGGTTGCGGGATCGGAACGCGTGCACATGGCCCAGACGACTTCCTCCAGGCTGGTAACGTCGATGTCGTCGTCCACGACCACAACGTAGCGGCCGCAGTACGCGCCAACGTGACACTGGGAGGCCACATGGCCCACCTGGGTGGCGTGACCGGGATAGCGCTGCTTTATGGAGACCGCAAGAAAAAGTCTCGCTCCGCCTGCCTCGTGGCACCAGGCAGCGACCACATCGGGTACTCCCGCTTTTTCCAGTTCCTCTTTCAAGAGAGGGGAGCGCATGAAGGAACGATAGAAGGCGAGCTCGTCAGGAGGCCTGTTTGGCGGGCTACCAAGGATTATCGGGTCATTCCGGTGGTAGATCGCCTTGATCTCGATCCTGGGTTCTTTGCGCGAGGCGCTCGCGTAGTACCCGGTCCACTCGCCGAAAGGCCCTTCTTCCTGCACGTCGTCGTAATGGGCAAAGCCTTCGAGGACGATCTCTGCCCGGGCAGGAATCGGAAGGCCCGTGTATTTACCCTTGATGACTTCAAAGGGTGCACCGCGGACAGCACCGGCCCAGTCCAGTTCGCAGAGCCCGAAGGGCAGTTCGCTCGCACCGGCGAGGTAAAGGAGAGGATCTCCTCCGACCACCACGACGACCGGGCAGGGCTCTTTACGGGCGAAGTATTTGTCCCGATGCATGCGGCCGTGCTTACCCGGAGAGATATAAAATCCCACATGGTTCTTGTCCTGTACCTGGACCCGATAGGTCCCCACGTTAATCCAGCCCTCGTCAGGGTCCCTCGTGATATTGTAGCTGCCCGTGCCGATATACCTGCCTCCGTCTTCTTCGTGCCACTTGGGTGTGGGGAACTTCAACACGTCGACTGCGTCGCCTTCAAGGACGTTTTCCATGATGGGACCGCTCTCCACGTACACGGGAGGCAACGGCTTCTGCCCTTCGGTTCTCTTATACAGCTCCGTGCTCAGCTCAAATTTGGAGAGTCCTTTCCGCAGGCCGAAGGTGATGGCCAGTCGGTTGTTGCTCAAGAGCGCGTTGGTCAGCACCCTGAAGCCTTTCGGATAGCCCGGAATGTTGTCGAAGAGCGCGGCAGGCGCCTGCGGGGTATGATTCAGCAGTTCCGTGGCCATGCCGATATCTTCCTGCCAGGTGGCTCCGTCGACGGTCTTGAGCTCTCCGGTATCTTCAACAACCTTCAGCCAGTCACGCAAATCCTTGTATTGTACCTTTGACATAGCGCTTCCCCCTTCAATGCGAGTGTTTAGTGTATAGTGAATAGTGTTTAGTGATCCGAATGAACCTCAACCCTAGTTTTAACCCACTCTCCCCCCAGTCTGGCTGCCTCAGCGGAACGTGAGACCGAGGAGAGGCCAGTACCATGGGACGATCACCAGGAGCAGGAACGACTCCACAAAAAAGATGGCCAACCCGAACTTGAAAAGGTCTTTGGTGGTGAAATAGCCGAACGCATAACCTACGGCCAGGACCGCCGACTGGTAGACGAACACCTTGCCTCCTGCCGCGTACCCCCAGAGCATGCCAAGCGTAAGCGGGTTGAACCCGTCTTTCAAGGCAAACTGCATGAGCGCAGGCATCGTCGCGCTGATCATGGAAGGCTCGTTGGCGAGAAACAGGTGAAACAGGTTGGCGTACCAATACAGGAGCATACCCGCCATGACCGAGGCAGAGTGCAATACGGGTGTCATCCACTTAAACAAGGCGGCCGTGAGCGTCTTTAAGATCTCAGTGTCGGCCATGACATTGCCGAGACACATGGCCGCGCCTATGAAGACAACGATCGGGAAGTTGGCCTTGCTGAAATCATCTTTCTTCATCGCGCCGACCACGGGCAGGCAGGCAAACAAGCCTCCTACCACACCGATTATCGAGGGATTTATATGGTGCCAGTGATCGGTCGCCCACAGCACGGTCGCCAAAGCCATTATGATTGTTGCTTTGACTTCTCTGGCCGACATGGGACCCATCTTTTTCAGCTCGGCCCGGCAATACTCCTGACCTCCCTCGAGGGTCTTTTTTTCAGGCGGGAAAAGTTTCAGTATGATCCACCAGCTTGCAAGGATGGTGAGCAGGGTGATAGGAAGGTAGGCTACTAACCACAAACCGTATAAGACCTTCACCTTGCCGACCGTTTCGATGAGTCCCTTCGACAGAATCGTGGCTGCTCCGGCCAATATAACTTTATCAAAGAGCCCTGACTGGTAGGTCATCGCGAGGATCAGACCTCGACCGATGTTGCTCTCCTTGGCCAGGCCGTAACTCTGGATCAATCCGATGGCAATGGTACAGAGCACGAGCGTCTTGGCCAGTCCGGACGGAATGATAAACGTGAGTAAAAGGTTGAGGACCATCATTCCGGCGAGAATCGATGAATAGTTACTGCCCAATCGGCAAACCATATTGTAGGCTATTCTCTTGGCCAGTCCGGTGGATTCCGCCATGATGCCCATGAGCAGAACGCCGAGAATAAACCAGGGTGTATCACTATGAAAACCGGAAAAGGCTTTCGCCACGGGGATGCCGGCAAAGACCCAGTACAACCAGCAGCCCAGAAGGCCTGTCACGCCGAGCGGAACCGGTTCGGCAATAAACATAGCGATGACGAAGACGGTTACGCTGAGGGCCCTTCGGCCGGTTTCGGCAGGGGTAATTGGTAACAGGTAAGTGATCACGCCAGCTGCAATACAGATCAGCAGGTACAGGAAGCGTTTCGTTTCAGGCTTCATTTTGGACGTGTCGGCGGCTGTTGCCTGAGCCTCACTCATGATGATCCCTCCTTTGGTCGGCGGCATGGTTCGCTGCGCGCCGCCCGAGACTATGCTAAAATCCCCTCTCTCTCAGTCTCTTCACTGCCTCTTCCGGAATCCGGTTTTTTTCCGGAAAATTGGCCACCTCTTCGTGATGCGTTGCATCGATTATGCAAACCGCGTCACCGATCCAACGCCGGAAACTCTGAACCCTGGGAATAATGGTCACGTCTTTATCCCATCTGGTTTGGGTGATAACAGCCCACATCACTTCGGTCTGGTTGAAAACGTCGATGTCACTGTCAACAACGATGGCAAGCTTCAGGTTGGGCTGTTCGGCAAAGGCAATCATGGCAGCCACCGTCACATCCCGGTATGTCTTCTTGTTCACGGCAATGTGAGCCGAGAAGCGCCCCATGGCCGAATGGGGCAAATGGACTGCTGTCACCTCCGATACAATCTTCTTCATCGCCCAGTACACACTCCCTTCCTTGGGAAGTCCACCCAGGATAATGTGCTCGGCCTGACCGGGTGTGATCCCCTGCATGATCGCGTTATTCTTGAAGCAGATCGCTGTCACGTCGATCACCGGGACAAGCATGCGCTCCTGGTAGTGGCCGGAGATCTCGCCAAAGGGATTCTGGTAGTCGCGCACTCCGGGTTGGATCGTGCCTTCTATAATGATCTCAGCGTCGGCAGGGATGAGAAAATCATTGCCCAGTGTGGCAGAAGGCGTAAGCCGCAAGGGCTCGCCCATGAATGACGCAATGGTGTTATAGTCATGGTTTCCGTATGGGAGGAGTGCACACGAACCCAGATAAAAGGCCGGGTGGTGCCCCAGCACCACAACAACAGGGGTCGGTTCTTTTACTGCCTCGTGCTCTGCAATAATGCGTGCCAGGTGGTGGTGACCATGTGTGGAGATGCTCATCCTTCTCGGACCGTAGACCAGATTCTTTGTAGGGGTAATATCATAGAAATCGCCCGACTTTGCCTTCATCAGACAGGCCATGACAAAGTAAGGCCCCACATCTTTTTCATGATAGCGCGCCGCAGGAAGGAGTGTGACGTCTGCCTTGTCGCCGGTCCACACATTTTGCAGCACTGGAGCTTCCGATTGCTTTACAACATCGAGCGTCCCCGACTTTCTTTCGATTTCGCCGAAACGGATACCGAGCCCCATCTGGCTGTTGGAAGGGTCCTCGCCGATAGCAATCGCACAGAGCGATCGAGTCACAAAAAGATTGCTCGCCAGTGGGAACGCGGATCGTTCTCCCTTCAGGTTTTTCACATTCTCAAAAATCACAACCGGGTTCTGATCTTTCTCTACAAGCAGCTTGAAGAAAGCTGCAAGTTCGTGCTGGTTCGGATCCAGCTGCTCTTTCACGTGGAGAACCTTTTCAGGATACTTCTCCTCGAGCATCTTTAGAAAACCGCTTAAACTTTTCGCCAAAAGCCACCTCCTCGCATCATTAGTCTTATACCAACCGCCTCCAAGTGTATACCTTCCGGGTACCCGCTTGCGGGTGTGCTACATCGCTTTCCTCGACGTACTTCTGAGTACGCCTGCGTCAGCTCCTCGCTGCCGCCTCCGTCTCCAGCTTGAATGCGAATCGGTATTATACGTAAGACAAACCGCTCCGAATTGTCAAACATTTTTTTATTTGATGTTTTGAATTTCCAGTCCTGGCGCGGAATTAACCCATAAGCCACTTTTGTGCTTCCATCTGTTTCACCTTTTTTAATTGACAAGAAAACGTGATATGTAATAGTCACTAGTGGGTCAACTCACGAATTAGCTTCCCGTGAGAATGAGAACTCAATACAGGAGGTTAGTATGGCCATAGAAAATCTGAATCAAGAAATCGTCCAGGAACTCAAGGAAAAGGTGGCAACCGGCTGCCGTATCCTCGCGAAACTCGGCTTGGCTGACTATCTGGGACACGTGAGCGCACGCGTTCCGGGTACCAAGTATGTTTTAATCAAGGCACGCGGCGTTGATCTCGGAAACCTACTCGATATGACCCCCGAACGGGTTATCATGGTTGACCTCGAAGCGAATCACGTAGAGGGCAAGTACCGCGCACCAGGTGAAGTAAAGCTGCATACCGAGATATTCAAAGCACGGCCGGATGTCATGGCCACGGTACATACCCATCAGCACCTCGCCACCGCTTTTGGCGCCGCCGGAAAACCGATCCTCCCGATGCTGGGCATCATGTCGGTTGTTTGTGCCAAACCCATGCCCGTCTTTCATTCCTCGCTGAAAATAGTGACCGCTGACCAGGGAGCCGCTGTGGCCCGCGTCCTAGGCGATGCTATTGGGTGTCACCTGAAGAATCACGGCATCCTGATGACCGGCAAATCCGTGGAAGAGGCGGTGATCAATGCGATCTGGCTCGAGATGCAGGCAAAAGTGACCATGCTCGCAACCATGATCGGCACGCCCAGCCCCCAGACACCGGAAGAGGTTCAGCTCAACGTGGAGCAGGCCGAGCCTATTGCGGGGCGCTGGAGATATTACGTAAGTCTGCTCGATTTACCTTATGTGACTCTTTGATCGGCAGAAGGGCAATGTAGCTATAAGAATGTGCGCTATCCGTTCAATCACCGGGAAGGAAGGTACTGACTTATGAAACTCTTTAGCCCCGGTTCATATACGGGAAGGGACTGCTGGAAACCCCCGTTGTGGGACCCTGATATGGGCAAGAACTCCTTTGGCTGCGGGGCAGCCTCGTAGAGATCCTGCCCGTGATGAAAGAGGACCATTTCATCATCGCGGCTGTGGATTATGAGAACAGGACATTTTACCGTTCTTATATATTCCTCGGTATTATAGGCATTGCCGAGGATAAGTCCAGCCGGAGCCCACGGAAAGAGCTCCTGTGCGACGGCTGCAATGCAAGTAAAGGAAGAATCAACTATCAGCATGCCGGGGGTGTGTTCTCGGGCAAGCCATGCGGCAATCGATCCGCCGAGCGATTTTCCATAGATGATAATAGTCTGAGGGTCTATGCCCCGCTTTCCCACAAGATACATCGATGCGGCCTCAGCATCAAGGTAAGTCCCTTTCTCTGTAGGGTAGCCTGCGCTCATGCCGTAACCACGATAATCAACGGAAAAAGTGCTGAGCCCCATCCTGTTCCAGACCACCACGAAGTCAAGGAAATGAGAGATATTTCCACCATTGCCGTGAAAAAAAAGTACCACTGCAATCGGCTTTTCCGCAGGTATCCACCACCCCGAAAGGGTGACGTGATCCTCCGTTTCAAAAGAGACAGTCTCATAAAGAAGGTTAAAATCGGCGGGAGTTTCCCTGATCACCTTATCGGGGTGGAATATAAGTTGTGACCGGCAGCCCGGAAAAGTGATGAGTATAAGCAGAGCAAGGAAAGAGAAAAAAATCGCTTTATACTTCATTACGCCGCCTGTTGTTGCAGCAAGTGCTGCCAAGAACGTTCAAAGCACCTGCTCTCATTCAGAAATAAAAATTGACGCCGCACTTCACTTCCGTCTGGTAGAACGAGAGGGTCTTACTTCTCGTGACCCCGAGAGAGATACTCGAATTCGTGCTGAGAATAAGATTCTGCATCAGCCCTGCCTCAAAATAATTGTATTCATCTCCCACTCCATAGTAGATGTCTTTCGCATACAGATGTATTTTCCAGAAGTCTGTAATACTTCTGATGAGACCCGCCGAAGCACCCGCTCCGAGCGCATAGTCGTTCGTGAGGGCGCCCCCAACGTTCAGACTCGACCCAATCATGAAATAGTAGAGTCCCAGGAAACTGTTTTTCCAGGAAAATCCTCCGGCAGGATTAAGCTGCGCGATCATGTGATCTTTCCCGTCGTTCATTATCCTCTGCGTTAACCCGGTATCAACCATCCATGAGATGGGCTTGAAGAAAAGGTCCCTCGGGGCAAGAGAGACAATGTTGATGAAGTCCAGGCTCTCCAGTTTCAGCTTGTTGTCCTGGGAATAGTACCTTAAGGCAGTATCTGCAAATATGATCTGCGCCCCTTCCCTGTATCCCTTTCCGTTGTCCAGAAGGCTGTGGTAAACAGGCCGGTAGCTTATCTCCTGAAAGGGGCTGCCCGCCTTTGAGCCGGCTGCAAATCCTATCCGGCTTGAACCATGGCCCTGGTCCGGCCTTGGCGGAACAGGGACTGCGTATTCTTCTTTATCCTGCCCCCCCAAGGTACTCCTGGCCCGCAGGATTTTTAAAAACCTTTCCACATAGGCATCCGTGGTTACCTGCTTCCTTGTGTGAAGATACTGGAGGTATTCAATGGAAAGGTCGTATATCCGTATCTTTTCGTCCCGAGAGATCCCTTGCTCAAGTATTCGGTCAGGCTCAAGCTCGCCCTTTGCAAGCTCAAGTGCTTTTACCTGTTGCTCTTCGGACATCAGGGATGCCAGGTGTTGTATCTTCGTCGTCTGGGAGGGCCTGTACTCAGTCCCGAGAGTTATCCCTTCTTTCACCACGTCCTTAACGGTATCGAGGGGAATGACCCACATGTGCTGCTCGTCGGTCAGATTGAGCGACGGACGTGCTGCTTCGAGCAGAAAGAGCAGGTCATAGGAACAGTTCTCATCAAAGAAATAGTAGTAGGAGTAAATGTTGTCCAGCTCGTAGAGATGCATAAGAAGTCTTTTCGTTTCATCTTTGGTCAGATTAAGGGGGTATTCCCAGATGTCCCTCCTGTCAATGTCGCCGTACTCCTGCAATTTGCCATAGTAGGGGAGCATAGAGAAATATCCCTTGTAAAAACCGAAGAGGCCTTTAACGGCATAGAGAGGACCGAATGTTTCTTGGGTGGCCGCAGCATAATTCACTGCATGTGCAAGGAGTTTGCTTTTTGACGCAGTCTCTATGACCAGCAACGTGTGGCCGAACATGGACGCAGGGCTGTTTATATGGGCGTCAGGAAAGACCAAGGTGACCGATTCAGGCTGCATCTCGTCGAGCAGGCTGTCGAAAGACTTGATCGGTTCATTAAAATTTTTGCATTCCGGACCAGGAATGCGGGACATATCAAGGCGGAGTCTCTCCTTGATCCACTCATATCGTGCCACAAACTTGCAGGCAGCGGGCTTCCCGTCTTTTATTTCGTTACTGAAAATGGCTCTGATGAAAGCATCCAGTTCCGCCTCGGGATTATACTTACCGTCCTTTGCGAGGAAGAACCTCGGATCGTCGATCAGGCTTCTTGTGCCGAAGAGACCTTTTTTGTAGTGGAGCAAGATGTGCCAATACCTGTCTTGATGAAGGGCAATCTGGTGGGCTTCCCTCAGCACCGACTCCAGATACGAAGACTCCTCTGCACAGAGCCTCTCCCCGACGGCGGCCCACAAGACGAGGGAGCACGAAAGAAGAATGGAGATGGGCACCCTCTGCAGGTGCCGCATCCCCTGTAAACGTCTAAGCCAAAAATACCTACGTGGAAGAGATAACAGCCTCTATATTCCTTATCACTTCCATAGCAGTCACGTCTCCAAATGGGTATATGCGGGAAAAGTTTTTCTGTAGCTTGGAGTTGAACGCTGCCCTGTCCTTCTGAGGAATATTCATGAGCGAGGCCAGGGTGTCGAGGTGTTCTCCTTTACCCTTTGCGATGTCCTTTGCCAGACTGTCCATATTGTCTGTCACAAAAACATTCACCTTTTCATTGGAGGTCCACGTCTCGTACTGCGTGCAGTTCGATGTGCCTGAGGTAATGCCGAAGGTCTGGTTGCCGGAAGTCCCGTTGGTCGTGGCCGCCGAGATCTGGGAAATAAGACCATCGTTCCCTTCAAAGGCCATCGAACCTAGACCGCAACCATAATTCTTCTGATCCGCGAAGAGCGCCGTGCTGAAACCAATCACCATGAAACCGACGAGTAACAGGAAAAGCAGTTTCTTCATCAACCCACCTCCTAGTTTTATTATATATGAATTTTATTCATTCAGCGCTGATAAGTCAAGTGGGCCCGGCAGGGGGCCTTATCCCAGTCCGTGAGAGTGATCTTCGCCGCGACCCAGCACATTCGATTTGTAAACAGGGCAGATTACGCCGGCACAGGCAAGGGGAATAAGGGCCATTGCCGTGAATGAAGCACGTGTCGAGATATGGTCTATGAGAAAACCCATGAGAACGGGGCCCAACGTGATTCCGAAGCAATACACCGACTGATAGAAGCCCATTGCAGTTGATTTTCTGTCCTTATCGACGTATCTGATCGCATTCGCCATGAGCGACGAGACGAGCACGCCGTTGGCGAGTCCAACCATGGCCTGGAGAGGAAAGAAGGGGAATACCGAGTGGCAAAAGGCAATTCCAACGCAGTACATTCCTAACAGCAAAAAGGCGAGCATGAGCACGTATGCTTCGCCTACCCTGTTGGCGATCTTTGTCCCGACAAAATAGGATCCCATCATAGCTGCAGCGCTGAACAACACCGCGAATAACGCCAGCTCCGGCCCTGTGGCGCCAAGATTCTTTGCCGTGCTCGTCGTAAAGGAGTACACGGTTCCAAAAGTCACAAGGTACGTAAAAGCGCACATGACTGAGAAAAAAAGGAGCCTTCGCTCTTTCACGACCCGGACAAGACCCCTCATACTGATGTTGATCCGGGCCGCCTCCTGTTCACGCTTGATACATAAGGCGACAATCGAGCCAATTATTCCTGATACAAAACTCACAACAAAGAGGCCGCGAATACCGATGCGCTCGAAAAGAAGGCCTCCTGCGATGAATGCCGCGAATCTCCCTGCGTTTGTGAACACGTTAATTATACCTATAGCCTTCGTGCCCTCGGATTTTTCATAATAGCTGGCGTAGAGGACGGTAAATGATATCCACGTTGATGAGGCGGCTCCGGATAGAGCGTTAGCGATAAAGAGCAGCACCGGTGAAGGAGAGATGATCATACCCAGAGATGAGGTGCCGGCAAGGAACGTCCCGATTACAATAAATAATTTATGGTTTCGCACGACATCGACGGTGATGCCGAGCGGAATCCTCAGGACGAGCTGTGTGACACCGTAAGCTCCGACAATCAGACCCACCACGGTCCCTGTCATAGAGAGCGTGAAGAGGTAGGGGGTCAGGAAAGGAATGTAGATGTATTGCGCAAACCAGAAGAAACCCGTAACGGCGCATAAGAGCGCCTTTCGGGCGTGAGAATCACGGTTACTATGATCACGTTTCGGCAAAACATATCAAGCTACCATATCCTGCTCTCCGGAAGCTACGTCCGTTTTACCGTTGCCCCTTCAAAACAGAATTCCATCGGGTCTGCGGTCAGATTCCTATTGACAACAATCTTTTGCTCATACTACTCTACTCTAACTAAACCGTCCAGCCGGTACAGTGAAGGAAGTCGGGTCTTGCGTCGCCGCGCGCAGAATGCAAGAGAAGTGGTTACTGACACGGAACAGCAGGCGATACTGAGACTTGGGCCGGGGCTACTGGCCGCATGGGCTGTGTAAAATAGCCCATTTGGCTGATTCATGAAGGAGGATCGATGCAGATGGCAACGGGCAGCGCGTGCAAGCATACCAGAAGTCTTCTTTGCGCCGTTCTCCCACTTCTTTTACTCGTCCTTGCCGCTGGGTGTGGCAGGCAACAGGCGGGGGATTCCCCTCCTGCGCCCTTAGTGCAGGTAACGGACGTCATCGTGAGCGATGTCTCCGTTTATGCAGAATGGACCGCAAGCACGGACGGCCTCGTCAACACCACGATACGCGCGCAGGTCCAGGGCTACCTGGTCTCCCGCGATTACAAGGAGGGTGATTTCGTCAATAAGGGGCAAGTCCTTTTCCAGATTGATCCACGGCCTTTTCAGACTGCCCTTGAACAGGCGAAGGGGAACCTGGGCGAGCAGCGAGCGCGCTGGCGAAACGCGCACGCCAACCTGGAGCGCACAAAATCTTTAATCGAGTATGATGCCATAAGCAAGAAGGACCTCGACGATGCGACTGGCGCCGAGGAGTCCTCTCATTCTGCGATGGTAGCGGCCCAGGCGGCAGTTGACAAGGCCATTCTTGACCTGGGTTTTACCAAAATAACCTCACCGATCTCCGGCATAGCCGGCATCGCCAGGGCTCAGGTCGGAAATCTCGTTGGTCCCGGCTCCATAGAGGAGCTGACAACGGTCTCCACGGTCGACCCTATTAAGGTTTACATCTCTATGGCCGAGCACCAGTACTTGGATTATATGCACCATGGAGGCTGGCACGAGGGGCAAGCGTCTCTCGAACTCATCCTCTCCGACGGCACCATCCATCCGCACAAGGGGAGCTTCGCCTTTGCAGACCGACAGGTCGACATGTCTACGGGCACTATCAAGGTGGCAGCTCTTTTCCCCAATCCGGGGAACGTGCTGCGGCCAGGACAGTTCGCGAGGGTGCGTGCGCAAACAGAGTTAAAGAAGGCAGCGCTCCTCGTGCCGCAGCGAGCCGTCAGTGAACTCCAGGGAAGCTATCAGGTCGCCGTTGTAGGCCCGGACAACAGGGTGGACATCAGGCGAGTCAAAGTAGCGGAGAGGATCGACAACTTCTGGGTTGTAGACGAGGGGTTGCACCAGGGTG
>DATFYE010000030.1:0-5917 GCA_035315185.1 Syntrophorhabdales bacterium
CTATTATGGTGCGGCGGAGCTGTCCTGATGCGGCCACCTCCCCGCATCGGGACAACACTGCACCCGCTTCCTCTCGGGTCCTTCCTCCGCGTGCTCTGTGCCCTCAAGTCACGCGAAGCGGGACGGGTGGTGGAATAGACAGCCATGTTCTCATTGCCTTGTAACGGGGGCGAGAAAAGTAGGGCCGGTAAGGGCGACATCCCGAAGTTCGGCGCGCCGAACTTTGCCTCCGCAGCCTCCCCGCAAATACTTCTTGACATAACTCTCTTATGATCTATAATTATGCTTATAGTTATGCGCAGCAAAGGAGGGCCTTGCGATGAGGGTCACGGTAAACGTTCCGGATAAAATAGTCCACGATCTAAAGATACATGCCGGTAAAGAACAAAAGTCGGTATCTTCCTTGGTCACCGAATTTATCGAATACGGCATACGGGAGAAGAAACGAAGGACCGCGAAAGACAATATACTGCGAATGATAGGCAAGACAAAGGTGGACAAGAAGGCGCTCAAGATGCTCGATGAAATGAGATCCGAAGATGATCGGTCTTGATACCGGTTTCTTCTTCAAGCTTCTAACGGGAAATCGCCAAGCCACCGGGATATTTGAAGGCATCAATGAGGATGCTGATTTGTGTGTGTCTTGCTTAACGATCTTCGAACTTAAGAGACTGTCCCTCAGGGGAGCTCTGGAGGAAGACGCCGTAAACAGACTAATCGATAATGTCCTGTCCCTTTGCCACATTTCCTGGCTCGACAACGTAGAGATCCACAGCCTTGCCGCCACCCTCTCTCATGGGCTTGGGATACCCGCCGTTGATTCGTTGATTTTGGCAGGATTCATTACGAACGGCTCGGAGACAATCTATACCACCGACTCCCATATGGAAAAGTACGTTAAAAAGGGCGTCCAGGTCATTAAACTATAGCGGCCTGCACGAAACCGCCTGTGCCGGAGGGCACTCAATGAACAAGAAACCACCTAAAGATAGTCCAGCCAACGAACTGCCAGCCGAGAAGAACATACCAGACCATATAGGCGGAGAGCTTAGAAGTATCCTGGAAAGAGTCATGGAAACCGCCGGCGACACCGTTCAGGAAGAAGCCGCAGAACAGGCGGCCGAGGTCCGCGAGATGGTGGCCCCGGGGGGCAAACTTCCGCCCATCCAGGAGAGCCTCTTCAAGTGGGCCGGGTTCCCCACGGACATGACCCGCGTCAGTCCATTTTTCCCTTTAAATGTGAAGGACCTGAAAGACCGTCCTTTTCTCAAAGGGCTCATCATCACGGCAGCGCAGTGGGGAGAAATTACTTACACTGGCCCAAAGCTATCGACGTATGAAGAGGATTCTCTGCTTGTCCTGCTCGCGTGCCTTGAGGTGGTGAGCAAACACCGCTCGGAAACAACCGATAAGGAAGGCCGAAAGACATACACCTATCGCGGTCCAGCTCTCCCTCTCTTACGGGCCCTCGGATATAAACAACCAGGCGCCAAGGATTATAAGCGCCTCATCGAGTCCTTGCGGCTTCTCACCGTGGCCGGTGTTGATTTGCGCGTTTCTGCTCGGTCGAAGAACGGTGGCGCCAAAGAACCCCGTTTTACTTCAATGAGCGCCATGCTTGCGAACGTGTCGTGGGACAATAAAGACAAAATTCTCTCCGCCACGATAAATCCGTTTTTCTACGAAGCGTACCTGGCCGGGACAGTCACCCTTATGAATGTGGCAAAAAGGATGTCTTTATCCGGTACGATTGCACGCTCCCTTTACCGGTTCGTTCAATCTCACCGCGACAATCCCGTATTCTCCGGCCACTTCCTCACCCTCGCCCAGGTCCTCAACATGGACACCGAACAGCCGGGCCGGAAGTTGCGGGAGCTTCTCAAGAAAGCAATCTCTGAACTAATTAAGAACGGCATATTGACGAAGAAGAGTAGATTCATAAGTCAGGATATTGTCCAGCTGTACCGAAGTGATGAAGCCTTGCCCGGCAAGCCACCAGCCAAGGCCCTGAAGTAATAATTCGGGTTTTGAAGGACGGTCTCTCCCTATTGCGTTGATACACCGCACTTTCCTGATACAGAAGCGGAGGTTCGGGTTTTGAAGGACGGGCTGCATATTCGGGTTTTGAAGGACGATTGCATAACCAAACCGTTGATAGACAGTGTTTTAGACACATTTGTTGAAGAAAGGTCTCGCCATTCGGGTTTTGAAGGACGATCTGGACGTTCGGTTTTGGAGGATGCTTCCTCTTGAACGCCTTGCTACGCATGGTTTTCCGGCCGCACGAGGTGCGTAGGAGCCCCTAATTCGGGTTTTGAAGGACGCTTATCGGGTTTTGAGGGACAGTTGTTCGGGTTATGGAGGGCTTATTTTCGGGCTAAGAAGGACACCCGTTCGGGTTCTGAGGGACGGTTTATCGGGTTTTGAGGGACATAGCCCCTTGTAACGCCTTGTCTACCAAGGCTCAAACGCCTGCCTAAAGGTCTTAAAGGCTTTTTTATAGGGGTTATAGGTCCTATAGGTTTACCATTTTCGACAAGATCTTCAGAAAACGGTCCCAAAAATTTCTGCCTGCATTGCCAACCTGCCGCAGAAATATAATCAGGGATCCCGTGGATAAAGTTCGGCGCGCCGAACTTTATCCGCTGCAACCGAACCGGTCCTGTCAGGAAATCCGCAGATTTCTTCCTAATCGTGATTCTCAATATTTCGCCTAAAATGCACAAGTACGGATGGTAGTGCGCAATCTCCTCGGTCCCGTAGGGGGGAGACAAGCTTGCAGTCCTTGCACCAGATGCCCCCAAAAGAACAGGAGATGAACTCATTAATGGCCTCCAGAACGCCCTTGAGACATGTAGCCAGTTCAAGACCCAAAAGTACAAACTCTCCTTGTGTGCAGGCGTGGCACGCTATGACCCCGAAAACCCCTCTTCTCTTGATGGACTCACCGGGACGGCCAGAAAAGAAGCGGACCAAACAGCACTAAGGTGGTGATTTAGGCCTTCTTTCATATCGTACCTTGAAAAGGGCCCTGAGAGGTTTTGACGAGGAGTCCTGACGTGCCGAACAGCCGTACTTATTTACCCATATCACTCGTTAAGGGGAAGCGGTCCGGCCGGTAGTACCGGAACGCATCACCCTGCATGGACACGGCCGTGCACGCGACACGATGGGTCCACGGGTTGGATGGGCAGACGCTTTTCACAGACCCGGTGAATCTGCTATCGCCGAAGGTAACGACCACATACTCTTCAGCATTCTTGGTCTCTTCGCTCCACTTGCCTGCTATGGTGTACCTGAGTGAACCTCTGGCGCCGTCCTGGCACACTCCTGTGAAGACGCGTATTTCGGGAAGGGAGGGCAGCTTGTCCGCTGCCGTAGCCGGTCTCGTGCAGACGACGGGTTCATAGGTGCTCTTCTCCTTCCGGTTCACCAGCGTATATGACAACATACAAGCGAGCAGAGGCACTATCACGATTGCGACAAACAGTGCTCGCCTCACGTATTTTTCTCCTTATAATCTTGAAGAGCATGATCATAGTGTAGACCTTCTCAAGAGAGATTACCACAACGTTTTTTTGGGTACCCCTGACACGGAGTAAATGAAAACGCCTGTCGGCACCATGGATGGTGAGGAGCGACCAGTGCATAACCGGTTCTTCCGCCCACACAAGAGCGACGCTCACCAGGATACGACAGCCATAGTTGACTATAAGCCAAACAATAGTGTATGGTAGTGCACTCCAGCTGAACCAGTCGGCAACAAATAATAAACAAAGGATAGCACCATGAGTGAAAGAAAAGCGACCGTGATAGGAGCCATAGAAAAAGGTAAGGGCAGCGCTATGATCCTCATTGAGCATGAGTTTGCACTCAAGTTCGACATCAACGAAACCAAGCTGCGGTTACTGGAGCTGCTGGTCAGGGAAGCCAAAGGAAGCAGGCTGAGAGGGAGCATGGTGTACCTGGATCATACCGCCCTGATGGGGAAGCTCGGTGTCACGAGAACCAGCATCTTTAACTATATCAGGTCGCTGGAGAGCGTTGGATTGATCAAGAAGGTTAAGCCGCGCCAGGAAGTCTACGAGATAAACGCTGACCTGATGAGGGTCTGTACGATACGGGATGCAACGGCCAAGCCGAAGAGCATCCGAGGCACTTAGGCGGAGGAACCAATGGATAATGCAGAAAACCATGAGAGGAGCGCGGCCCACGCGGCGGTGTCCCTCGCGAAGTACGCAGTGCTGCTTGTCTGTACGTCAGTGCTGTGGGTACAGTTTCACAGCTTTACCGAGTTGATCGTTCCGGTGCAGGTAAGACCCGTGGGCCAGCAGCAGGTCGACAGAGTGAAGCAGTCGCTATTGAAAGTCGGTGCCCCACCGGAGAAGGTCGACGAACTGGCCATGGCTATCAAAGGCGCCTCGGCCTCGGCTCAGGTAAGTCCGATACTGCTGGTCGCCCTGATGTACACGGAGAACGAGAACTTTGACTACAAGGCCGTGTCCCGGAAGGGTTACAAGGGTCTGATGCAGACGCCCTGGGCCTCCATGCGCTGGGCCGATGTGGACACTCTGCTGGGGGCAAAGATACTGCAGGAGAAGCTTAAGCTAAGCGATAACAACGTTCTGGAGGCATTGCGCCTCTATAAAGGCGGAAAGAATCCAGCAGCCACAAGGCAGGCGAAGAGGACGATCGAGGTATACGAGAGCCTGCTGAAAGAAAAGGATACGCTGTAAGAAGTGGAGGCATGAACCATGGAACGACGACTAGAACTGGCGACCACAGAAGGGGCAGGCCGTGACAGGCGGGAGCCGTCACCAATACGGAATAAATCGCCGAAGGTGGGCTTCTGGGACAAGCTCGTGATCGTGCTGATCCTCGGGGCCATCATCGGGGTTGCCGGATCAAAGGCCTATTACGAGCGACGTCTCGATGAGGCGATCAGACTGCAGCGCTTTGTCCACAAGAGTGTAATGTATGAGATACGGGAAGTAAAGCCTACGCCGAATCAGTAGGTGCGGGCACCAGCTTAGGATGGATAAGAAGTTATAGTATCGCGGGGCAGGATTACGGGCAGCGGCAAGGGTGCAGGAAAGCGAAAGGGAGGGGAGAATGGAGCCATGGGAGAAGAAAGGACTGACGGTCATAAGGAAAGTTCTCAAAGAGGAGTTGCACCAAGATCCATCGAGCCTCACAATCGAAAAGAAACAATACTCTTTTTCGATACCCACCGGTGAGAATCAACCCTCGATCTACATCACAAGAGGTGACATCGACGATTACCTAAAGGCGTCGACGGAAACGACCCGCCTTGCCGCGGTAGAAAAAATCGCCAGGAAATTGCGGAGGGGGACGAAAGCCCCAAAATAGCCCCAAGAAATCGGGCGGTCCATGCGAGGCAGCGAAAAGAAGGAGTGATTATCTGATGCTCGCCTACCCGGTTCGGGTCCAGAGAAGATCTTATCGTGGGTCGGACGACCCAATAAAGCAGGCGCAGATCGCTGAGCTTAACCGTGTCGCCGGGATACTCGAAGACTACCTAAATAAGCAAATCGAGGAACGGAAGGAAGAACATCAAAAATACGTCTATTCTAAGATAGCCGCCGATCTCGGTTTCGAGGTTGAATTGGTCCGGAGTATATTATTTTCACTCGCTCATGGCGACAAGTATTTTATTGTCCATAAGCTCCGGCCTATCCCCCGTGGTACCCGCCAGAAATAGCCCGCCCTTCGCGTGGCTGCCCCTGTGTGTCGCGTTTGGCATGTCGTGAGGCCTAGTTTAGTGATCATGCCCCTCAATGCGCCACGAGCCCCTGGTTGCGACTTTCTTCCTCTTACCATTAATTCCTGTATAAGAATCATGTAAGCAGGTAAGATTAGCCCCAAGAAAGGCAGGGGGACTTATTTCTTCCTGGGT
>DATFYE010000031.1:0-21032 GCA_035315185.1 Syntrophorhabdales bacterium
TCATGATGTTCTCGTGAGAACTTCCCCTGAATGAGTAAATCGACTGGGCATCGTCTCCGACTACGAGGACGTTTCTGTGCCCTTCTGCCAGATAGTACGTGATCTCTCCCTGCATTGCATTGGTGTCCTGGAATTCATCGACCATGATGTATCGGTACCGTTCGGCCAACTGGCCGCGAACCTCCTCGTTTTGCAGAAGAAGCTTCAGGTAGAGCAGCAGGTCGTCGTAATCGAGGCAATGCGAAGCGATCTTGTACTCGGTGTACTTCTCGCGGAGGAGCCTGATATCTTCAGTGTATTCCCCGAAGGTTGGATAGTGCTTTGCAAGAACATCTTCGATGGGTACTTCTTTATTGAGGGCCATGCTCAGGATCGACCTGAGCATATCTTTTCTGGGGAAACGTTTCTTCCTTAAGTAGAATCCGAGCCTGGCAGCGCACCGATGAATCGCTTCTTCAGCATCTGCCTCGTCGTAGATGGTGAAGCTGGCAGGCAGACCAAAATAGTGACTGTGGGTGCGAAGTATTTTGTTGGCAAACGAATGAAACGTGCCGCCATCCACGCCACTGCATCTCGGGTCCCGTTTCGCTGCCCTCGATATCATCTCAGCAGCGCTTCGCCTCGTGAAGGTCAGGAGCAGGATGGATGGCGGACTGATGCCGGTCTCGACGAGGTGGTGAACGCGGAACTCAATGACTCTGGTTTTGCCGCTTCCGGCACCGGCTATGACGAGCACGGGGCCGTTGATCGTCGTGACCGCCTCGTATTGCCGGTCATTGAGCAGATCTCTGATCTCTTCCTTCATTCTTCCGAGCCTTCATCAATATGACCAATTTTTGCTGGTAGGTCAAGAGCGCGACCCAACCGTTCTCGATAAGGAAAGTTATAAATTTGGGGCTGGAGGGGTGGCTAACTTTTGAGTGGGATGAACAGTGGCTGGACCGGCACCGCATCCTTCACGCAGCACTGGCCCAGCCTCGGTTCCGGTCTGAGGGACCCGTTATTGGGCGAGCCTTAAGCTTTTGTTTTCAAGGCTCGGGTGATGTCCTCTACCAATCCCTTCGATCCTACATAGAGTGCCGTTCGCTGGTGATGTTTTTCCGGCTGGATGTCCAAGATCGGGATTGCCTTCTCATTCACAGCCATGCCCCCTGCTTCCCGGCACATGAAGGAGACGACAGACGCTTCGTACATGAGGCGCAGTTTACCTTCCGGGCGGTTCTTCTTCGGATTTGGATGGTTGACAATCGCCGGGTACATGAACATGCCGCCGTTCGCGAGTATCCTGTGGAAATCGCCGGCCAGCGCACCGAGATATCTGAACGCATACTTATCCTCATTCTCGTCGATCCATTTTTGTACAGGCTCTGAGAAGGTGTGCCGGTTGGAGGCATTAAATGACAATTCCCAGGTTTTCGGGTCTTCAGGGAGGACCATCTTGATTGGCCTGACAAAACTCATGGTCTCATCCATGTGGAAGCGCCAGGTGCCAGCGTCCTTCAGCCCGAGGGTGAAGGTCCCGGTCGGGATAACAAACATGCCGGCTGCGATATAATCTTTCCCGGCCCTGAGGTGACCATCCTCCTCGCCGTTGAGATTGCGCTTGGCGATGCCGAACAGGAACCCAACCGGTAAGCCGTGTGAGACATTGGACGAGCCATCCAGCGGGTCGAAATATATAAAGTAACGCCCGCGAGGATTGATCTGGACGATCTCTTCCGCTTCTTCGCTCACTGCGTGGATAACCCGCTCCGAGGCCCTCAAGTAATGGATGGTGATTTCATGGGCGATCTGATCCATGCGCATCACATCTTCACCCTGTACGTTTACACTGCCCGCCAGGCCGAGATTTCCCTTGAGGGCACCTGTGAGGTAGTAATACTGGATATGTTTCGCTGCACTAATAAGTGCGTCCAGGAGGATCAGAAAGTGGTAGGTGCGGTTGTGTCTCTCCTGATGCTGAAGAAGAAAGCTGTTGAAGGTTTGCTCAAATCTGATCATAGCGTCTCCTTTCACTTTCTTGATAGGTTCTGGTTTTCAGGCCATACGTCGTTTCACGTTAAAGAAGAAGCTCTACACGCCCGCATACTTCACCATTTTACCCCGCAGAGCTATCGTTTGCAAGCTCGTTCTCACAGTTACTATTGACTTTTTTGCCGTGGAGGCCTACCTTAAACAGAGCATGAAAAGAATCAGAATTGCCATTGTCGGGGTCGGGAACTGCGCGAGTTCACTGATTCAGGGTATCAATCATTATCGAACCATAGCCAGGTCGGACGCTATCGGCCTCATGCACTGGGAGATTGGCGGTTACAGACCCTGGGAGATCGAGGTAGTAGCAGCGTTTGACATAGACAGGCGAAAGGTCGGCAGGGACGTTGTTGAAGCAATTTTTGAAAAGCCAAATTGTACGACGATATTTTGCAGGGACATTAAGAGCAGCGGCACGCGGGTTATGATGGGGAGGGTCCTGGACGGCTATTCCGAGCACATGGCCGATTACGATGAGGCATGTGCTTTTGCGGTTGCGCAGGATCCGCAGCCTGATATGGCCGCTGTGGTTAAGGCGCTCGAGGAAGCGGGAACCGAGATTGTTTTGAACTATCTTCCGGTTGGCTCGGAGCAGGCAACGCGCTTTTATGCGGAGTGTGCGCTGGAAGCCGGGGCCGCTTTTATCAATAATATGCCGGTCTTCATCGCCAGCGACCCAGCCTGGGCGAAGCGTTTCGAGGAAAGAAGGCTGCCCCTCATGGGCGATGATATAAAGTCCCAATTCGGGGCAACGATCATCCATCGCATGCTGGTCGATTTATGCAAGAAGCGTGGGGTGAAGCTGGAGCGCACGTATCAGATCAATACCGGCGGCAATACCGATTTTCTCAATATGCTCAACCGGAAGCGGCTTGTTTCGAAGAAAACTTCAAAGACAGAAGCGGTCCAGTCTGTTGCGGCTAAGCGACTCGACGACGAGAATATCCATGTTGGGCCGAGCGACTACGTGCCGTGGCAGAAAGATAATAAAGTCTGTTTCATTCGGGTCGAAGGGAAACTCTTCGGAGGCGTTCCCATGAACTTGGAACTGCGTCTGTCGGTGGAAGACTCTCCCAACTCAGCCGGCATCGTGATCGACGCGATCCGCTGCTGCAGGCTCGCTCTCGACCGGAGAATAGGTGGGATCCTCCATGCTCCTGCAGCCTATTTCATGAAGCATCCTCCGGTCCAGTACACGGATGATGAGGCCTTTCGCCTGACCGAAGCGTTTATTAAAGGATGGCGCAAAGAGGGCGAGAGAACCACCGGGCCATCCAACTTCCTTAAGAATGCTATAAGCCGTTTCAGAGAGAACAGCCTCCGCGGGCAGAGCGGCGTGTGACCGAGTAAGGATTTAGTTTGCGGGTGCTGTTTCTGAATGCAGCTTGATATCAATCCCACCCGGCATCAGATGATTACCGACACGTTTGAAGAATGCAAAGGAATCCTTTTTGATTACGGAGGGACGCTCGACTCTGACGGTGAACGATGGCCTGACCGCTTCTACGCTCTTTACGAAGAAGTAGCTATCGACTTTCCCCGGGAAGAGATCAAGCGCGCGTTCTACCATGCGGAAGACCGTTGTTATGCTGACCCGAGGGTTAGAACGCTTGGCCTTCGTGCATTGATGGCAGCCCACGTGCAATGGCAGTTCGAGGCATTGGGTGTTAAAGACAGACGGAAAGAGCAGTTTTTGGTTGACAAGTTCTGCGCTGTATCTGAAAAATTCATGCTGCATGCGGCCCATCTGTTGAAGCAGGCAAAAAGCCGGTACCGCCTCGGGATTGTCTCCAACTTCTACGGTAACCTCGCCACGGTCTTGGGAGAGGCGGAGTTGCTTGAGTTCTTTGACGTCGTGGTCGATTCGAACCTGATGGGGACCCGGAAGCCGGATACTGAAATCTTTCGCTTCGCTCTCACACGACTCGGCCTGCTTGCGCATCAGGTGATTTTCGTGGGAGACTCGTATGAGCGTGATATGATCCCTAGCAGGGTACTAGGGATGAAAACAATCTGGCTCAAGGGGCCTGGCGCCGTCGCGGTGAAAGCCGCAGAAGTCGACGCCTGTATATCGACTCTTGCTGAGCTGGAGGCGCTCGTCCTATGAAGGCAGGGATCATTGCAGCCGGCACAGGAGAACGCATGACGCAGGGGGGGATATTCACTCCGAAACCGATGATACGCGTGGGTGGCGAACCGTTGATTGCAAGGGTGATCCGTGCGGCGGCGAGCGTCAGGGTGGCGTCGATCGCCTGCATCATCAACGACCTTACGCCGGAGCTTGACAGATACCTGCGCACGAACACGTGGCCGGTGCCTCTGGAAATAATAAAGAAGACGACACCCAGTTCCATGGAGAGCCTTTTTTCTTTGGCGCCTTTGCTCGCAGACGAGCCTTTCCTGCTCTTCACGGTGGACGCGGTCTTCCCGTTCTCAAGCCTCAAACGGTTTCTTACGAGGGGCTCTTCCCTGCCGGATGCCCAGGGTGTGCTGGCCCTCACCCGCTTTGTTGACGACGAAAAACCGTTGTGGGTGAGGACTGATCGAAATTACAGGGTAAAAGCCATGGGAGATGCAGCCAGGACGAGCCCCTATGTCACGGCCGGTTTTTATTATTTCGAGCCATCAATCTTTCACTTGGTGGAGTCCGCGAGAAGCAGCGGTTTGAGCGCCCTCAGGCAATTCCTGGGGCTTCTGCTGGATAGCGGTTACAGGCTCTACGGCATCCCTGTCTCAAAGACCGTGGACGTGGATTACCCCGAAGATATCGATACAGCAGAGCGATACCTGAAGGAGCGTAAGAGAGGTACCCCACCGTGACATTTGTCGGCGTGTACAGGGAAAAGGTATTCTCCCCGGGAAAAGTCGGGGACGACGCGGCAATTTTGGACGCGACCCTGCAGGAGTTATCGCACATGGGCCACGGATTCTACACGGTTGAAGCAGAAAAACTGGCCGATGCTTGTATCGATTCTCCTTTCATACTCACCATGGCGCAATCTGCCCGTGCCCTGGATATCCTTGAGGCGCAGCAAAAGAGGGGCGCGAAGATTCTCAACTCCGTCGCGTCAGTGCGCAACTCTTACCGCAGGCCTTTGATCCGCCTCCTCCAGGATGCTGGTCTTCCGATACCACGAAGCGAGGTCGTCACGACAGAAGAAGCAGAAGGCAGAGTCTTAAGTCGCCGGGCTTATCCTTACTGGCTGAAGCGAGGGGATGTCCATGCGATGGAGGTGGGTGATGTGAAGAGGATAGAGTCCCCTGAAGAATTAACAGCGGCGCTTTCGCATTTCAAGGAGCGAAGGATCGGAGAGGTTCTCGTCCAGGAGCACATCGAAGGTGACGTGGTCAAGTTTTACGGAGCGGGTAGAGCGAGCTACTTCAGCGCATTTCTCGAATCCTCGGGTGAGGACGTCACCTTTGAAGCGGATGAGCTGCGCCGGCTTGCCTGTCGGGCTGCGGAAGCGGTCGGGCTTGAGGCCTATGGCGGGGATGCCGTTTTTACGGCGAAGCGCGATATCATGTTAATCGACGTTAATGACTGGCCCAGCTTTTCCCGGTGTCGCGATGCAGCTGCAAAGAGCATTGCCGGGTACATAGCTGGCATCTTATAAGGAGGGCTTGATGGACCACCTAGTCCATGGTGAATCTGACATCACCGAGAAAGTTTCATCGAAGATATACGAGGAAGAGTTGCGCTACGTCTCTCCGGGGCTCCAGGAAGTGGCCCAGCTCTCGCGGCTTGTTATCCGGGAAGGGAAGGGGTGCTGGCTTACTGACGTGGATGGCAGGTCTTATCTCGACTTGATGGCAGGAGTGGCTGTCTGCAGCCTGGGCCATTCGCACCAGCGATACATTGCCGCCATAAAGGAGCAGTTGGATAAGGTTACAGCAGGCAGTTTCACCACTGAAAAACGGATGAGGCTCCTCGGCCTCATCGCTTCACTCACGCCTCCGGGGCTCTCAAGAACGCAGCTCTACAGCGGAGGCTCCGAGGCGGTTGAGGCGGCTGTACGCTTGGCGAAATCCTGTACGAAGGGTTTCGAGGTGCTCGGCTTCTGGGGGGGATTTCACGGTAAGACGGGCGGCGTGCTGGGTCTCATCGGCGATCCGTTCAAGAAGCACTGGGGTGTGCTTCATCCCGGTTTGCACCTCGCGCCTTATGCTGACTGCTATCGCTGTCCCTTTGACATGGCATATCCTGGCTGCGGCATTTTCTGCCTCGATTTCGTCCGCAAGGTGATCGAAAAGAATACGGCAGGAAGCATTGCCGCAATTCTGGTAGAACCGATGCAGGGCACCGCTGGCAACGTGATTCCGCCTCCCGAATTTCTTCCTGGTCTGCTCGAGATCGCGCATGAGAATAATGCCCTCCTCATTGCCGACGAAATGATCACGGGATTCGGCCGCACAGGAAAAATGTTCGGATGCAACCATACAGGCGTGACGCCCGATATTTTGACCATCGGAAAGGGCATGGGCAACGGTTTCCCGATCAGCGGACTTGTCTCCACGGATGAAATCACGGCGAGCCTGCCCTTTGCAAAGGCAAGCTCTTCTTCGAGCAGCTATGGGGGCAATCCACTCGCCAGCACAGCATCTCTGGCGACCATTCAAACTATCATCGAAGAATCGCTCGTGGAAAACTCGGAAAAGGTGGGAAACCATTTACGCAAAGGATTGCAGAGGCTCCAGGAGAAGTATGAATTCATCGGACATATCCAGGGACTTGGTCTGATGATCGGAGTGGAGCTGGTAAAGGACAGGAAAACCAAAGAACCACTCGGACGGGATGTGACCAGGCAGATCTTCCTCGAGCTACTGAAGAGGGGCATGATAAGCATGAGCTACAAGGCGAACTTCCGCATTAATCCGCCTCTCATTCTGAAGAAAGAGGAAGCGGACACAGCGCTGCAGATCATTGACGACACGTTTTCTTTCGTGAGGGACCATGTGCGGTATAAAGACTAATGACAAGTGAGGAGTGACGAGTGACGAGTGGAAAGTAGCCAGTGACCGGTGACCGAAGAATAGACCGAAGCGATAAACGAAACAGACCAAATAGACTAAACAGACTAAGTGGACCAGACAGACCAGATGGACCAGATAGACTAAATAGACCGGATCGGCCAGTTGAAATTGAGCGTCGGATGCCGCGAGAGGCTGGGACGATGTCAATGAGTAACGATAGCAAAAAAGGACCGCAGGTGCTGCGCGGAGCCCTTATTGGTTTCGGAAACGCTGCTCTGCACGCGCACCTGCCTGCCTGGCAGCACAGCAAGCACTTCAGGATCGATGCTGTGGTGGAGCCTGACCCTGAAAGGGCGCGCCTGGCGAGAAAACTCGTTCCGGGAGCATCCGTCTACACGGACATAGAACCTGCCTTGGGACGCGGCGATCTTGATTTTGTGGATATCTGTACACCTTCCTATTCTCATGCGGATCTGGCAGAGAGAGCCTTAGGTGCGGGTCTGCATGTGCTCTGCGAAAAGCCGCTCGTCACCTCGTTCGAAAGCCTCGAAAAGATGGAGAGTGTAAGGCCACCGAGATGTGTCCTCTTTACCGTGAACAACTGGAAACATGCGCCTCTCTGGATCAAGACACAAGAACTCCTTTCGGAAAAAGGATTGGGTTCGATAGAGTCTATTTCTCTTGCCGTGCTTCGGCCGCCCAATTCAGGCGGTGGGATTTCCGACTGGCGGAGGCGCGCCGAAACTGCAGGCGGCGGGATCCTTCTCGATCACGGATGGCACCAGCTCTACCTTATCCGTTCCGTCATAACCAAAGCCCCGCTATCTGTCTCAGCAAAAATGGAGTATGCCGGCAGTATCGAAGAGACGGTTGATCTTTCGATCCGATTTCACGAAGGAGAGGCGAAACTGCACCTCACCTGGCGCGCATCGTCACGGCAAAACCGGGGTGAAATAGCGGGTAAAGACGGACGCATACTCATCAACGACGACCATCTCGTCGCTCTTACAAGCGGGTCTCCGGAAGCGAGGCACGACTTTGCCGAACCCCTTTCCGGAGGCTCTCATCACCCTGCGTGGATGGAAAAGGTGGTTGAAAATTTTCGCAGGGAGATCGTGGATGAGACTATTCGAGGCGCCAATCTGGCGGAGGCCAGATGGTGTGTTCGGCTGATCCATTGCGCCTACCAGTCCAGCCGGGAAGGATCGCGTGATGTCCGGGTGGATGATTGTGCCATATAAAAAATTCCATCTCTTCGCGGTTATTTGCGGTTGCCTGCTCATCGGACTTCTGATCCTTCGGATCGGGCCCGGCCAGCTGTGGAGCCAGTTGAAACTCCTGGGATGGGCTCTGGTGCCACTCATCCTGATTGAAGGCGTTGCCGATCTCTTTCACACGCAAGCCTGGCGCCACTGCCTCTCCGACGCGCACCGGGCACTTCCGTTTTCTCGTATATTCTGCATCCGCATGGCAGGTTATGCGATCAACTACCTTACCCCTACGGCAGGCATGGGGGGCGAAGTGGCAAAAGGAGTTCTCCTTGCATCAGATAGTACGGGGTCCGAAAGCGCAACCGGGATCATCATCGATAAGCTTTCCTATGCACTGGCTCAACTCCTTTTTGTGGTCGGGGGCACGCTGGTAACGCTGCCAGGCATGCGCATGCCCCGTAGCATCTGGGTGGCGATGCTAACCGCCACCACGCTGCTTGGTGCGGGGATGTTTATCTTTCTTGCCATGCAGAGATACGGCAAGCTGGGTGCCTTTTTGCGCTGGTGCGTCATTCATCGGCTGGGTGGTCGCCGGATGGAAAAGCTGGCCGCACCTATAACCGGAGTCGACGAAAAGCTCCGGGTCTTTTACCAGAGGCGTCGGACTGACCTGCTTTTTTCGATATTCTGGCACATCGCGGGCATGGCGTGTGGTATCCTCCAATGTTATTATTTTCTTCTGGTCTTGACCGACCATGCTTCGTTGAGCTTGGCTGCAGGCCTGTGGTTTCTCGGAACATGGTTCAGCCTTCTGAGCTTTGCCCTGCCCATTGACCTCGGGGTCATGGAAGCCACGAGGGTCCTTGCATTTGTGATTTTTGGTCTGGAGTCTTCGCTGGGGCTTACCTACGGGGTTACCCTCAGGCTGGAACAGATTTTCTGGGCTGGCGTCGGCCTTCTGATCTATGCGGTGCTGGCTTTTGAGATGCGGAAAAAGACCATTTCCAATTCCGGTCAGAAGGGATATGGCGTGACGTGACCTAATGCATTAAGAGGGAGGGGCGTATGGACAGATCCACTCAAACTCATTGCAAGAAGGGACCGAGATGTTTCAGGATCGCAGCCGTTTGCGGGTTGGCTGCGGTCAGCCTGTTTTTAATCCTGTGGGAACCGTTGCCGGGCAGGGCGCAGGAAGGAGACAAGCCGGTCCTGAGCCTTGAGCAGATGATCCGGATGGCTCTTGCCAAGAGCCCTGAACTTGCGGGAATCAAGAGCGAAATAGGAGTGGGGCGGAGTGAACTGGAGCAGGTAGATGCTGCCTATTACCCGCAACTGGAAAGCATTACGATGGTCGGGCCCGTCAAGGACGCCAACCGGCCGTTAGTAATAAACGGCAGGATCACGGACCCCTCTCCGGAAATGAGTATCGGTGTCTTCGGCAGCACCGATTTCGCCATGACCCAGCCCCTTTATACATTCGGCAAGCTTTCCAACAGAAGAGATGCGGCGGCCAAGGGGCTGGCAGCCCGTGAGCTGAAGCAGGCACAGAAAGAAAATGAGATAGCACTCAGAGTGAAAGAGCTTTATTATGCGCTGGTTTTGGCACGAGCAGGGGTTGAAGCCGCGGCCGAAGCCCTTACCTATTTTGATGAGGCAAGAGCGCGGATGAAGCGGCTATTGGACGCGGGCTCGCCGAACGTGCTGGAAAGCGATCTTTACAGAATCGATGCGTATGCAGCCAATACTCTGCGCTCCCGGGCCGAAGCCCAGAAAGGCGCGAGCATTGCTTATTTTGCCCTGAAGTCCTTGATGCAACTACCCCCCGGTAACGAATTTGAGCCTGCAGAGAAGATGCTGTCGTTGCGAGAAGACCGACTGGGCGAGCTTGACGTTTACATTGGAAAAGCGCTGGCTGACCGGCCTGAGCTGAAGCAGCTCGAACAGGCCATAGCCGCACAGCACTCTATTGTGGAAGCAGCCCGGAGTGATCGTTACCCTTCCTTTTTTGCAGCGCTGGCAGGCTCCGCGGCGGGGGCTCCAGGCCGCGAGACGTTTCACAATCCTTATTTCCCTGATCAATACAATCATGCCTACATAGGCATGGTGGGCGGGTTGCAGTGGCACTTCGATTTCGGAATAGCCAAGGCAAAGATCGAAAAGGAGAAAGCCGAATACGAGAGGCTCCTTCACGCAAAAGGAACGGGAAGACTTAATATCCCCATAGAAGTGGTCAAATATTACGAAGAGGTCAGGGAATGGAGGGTGGCTGGCGAAGCCTACGGAAACGCGGCAGCTGCTTCAAGAAAATGGATTGTGGCCGCTCTTTCGAATTTCGACATGGGTATAGGCACTGCCGACGATATGCTGCGCGGGATGGAAAAGTACGGTGAAAACCGGGGCAAATATCTGGAGGCTGTCTTCAGCTATAATATGTCCTTGGCAATGCTCGAATACGCCACAGGAGTGAGGAGCTGGTAAGGCCGGCAAAACAGGGGCACGGGTCATGGGTCACGGTAGAGCAAAGAGCCGAAAGGACGACCGTCATGCTACGCATGACTCGGAAGCCCGCGCTTCTCGCTCGGACGATGGAAGAGAGAAACAAGAGACATCAGATAGACCAGATAGACGAAATAGACAAGATAGACAAGATAGACGGTTGGCAGAGACTACTGTATGAATTTGGTGCAGCGTCTGCTCAACAAAATTCTCGAGAGTCAAATCTCGCATCCGCGCCTCTTCCTTGTTGGTGCGCTGGTGCTGGCCGGGATCTCAATCGTTTATACAGTAATAGACCTTCAGTTCTGGACAAGCCAGAGAGCTCTCATCTCCCAGGAGAACCGACTCGTCCGATTAGCAGAGGAAGCTGATCAGTTCTCAGACTTTGATACTTTTGTCGTTGCAATCGAGAGTCACGATAGACGCCGATCGGTTGAATTTCTTCGCGCGCTCGTATCGCGGCTTGAGGCAGATCACCAAAACTTCGCCGAGGTTTTCTGGCGTATAGACCCTGAACGTTTTAAGCCATGGGCGCTTCTCTATCCAAAAGAAAGGGATCTTCTCTCACTGCGTGACAACCTTAAGGAGCATGACACCTTCGTGCGCAATCTTGCCCTTTCGCCGAGTCTCCTTACATTCTTTGACCAGGTCAATAACGAAATGGCGCAGGGCATGGTCGGGGAGCTTTTCACAGGATTTCTCGATAAGGATACGGAACAGAACACCAAGCCCATGGACCTTGAGTTTCTCATCAGGGTGCTGCGGGAAATGAAAGCGCACCTTAATGGACAGACCTCTTTTGCCTCCCCATGGGGCTCATTTTTCGCCACCGGCGGGTTAGATGATGAGTCGGGGAAAGGCTATTTCTGGACGGAGGACAAACAGTACCTGCTCCTCTTCGTGACTCCCGGGCAGGCAGCGAAAGGGTTCTCCAGATGGCAGGCTCCACTGGCCAAGCTCAGAAAGACGATTGCCGAGGTAAGGGTTGCTTTTCCTGGAGTCAATGTGGGCGTGACGGGTCAGAAGGCTCTCGGCGAGGACGAAATGGACGCAGCGTTGCACGATATGAGTCTGGCGACCCTCCTTTCTCTTGGCGGTCTGGCAGTGCTTCTCGTCTCCTTCTGGCGCGGGATTCGCAGGCCGCTTGTAGAAATGGTGGCCCTGCTTACAGCCCTCTCGCTCACCTTTGGTTTTACCACACTTTTCATTGGCCATCTGAATCTGCTCTCGGTGGTTTTTGCGCCCATGCTCCTGGGCTTGGGGATCGATTACGGGGTCCATTGGTTCGCCCGTTACAGAGAGGAGCAACAGTGCAATGGTGCGTCAATACAAAAAGCTCTCCAGACGACTATGGTCAGGCTTGGCCCGGGAATTTTGCTCGCAGGGTTCACCGCCGCCCTCTCCTTTTTTCCTCTGGTGCTCACGGGTTTCAAGGGGTTGGAAGAGCTGGGGATCATCTGCGCTATTGGTCTGGTCATGGCCACGGTTGCAACACTCTGCCTCCTGCCTGCACTTCTCATGCTGTTCGACAAAGATGAGCGGAGGAATTTAGCAGACTGCAATCAGCCCGTGAAACCATTTCTGAGACTCGAACGTTTCAGCGCCAGTCTTCTGGTGCTTGTCGCGGCAGTGACGGCTGTTCTCTCGATCTGGGCAGGGCGGAAGGTCGAGTTCGACTTGAACACATTGCGGCTCCAATCAAAGAGGGCCGAATCAGTGATCTGGGAGAAAAAACTCGTAGAGAGCTCGCACCGCCCCAGTATGTACGGCGTCCTCCTGGCCCATTCGCTTGAGGAAATTAAAAAAAAGACAGAGGCCCTTGAAGCACTACCCACCGTCCGGGAGGTGCAAAGTGTGTTGGGCCTGCTCCCTTCAGATCAGGAGGAGAAGATACGTACGTTACGACAGATAAAACCTCTGGTGGACGGCATCGGGCCACTCTCCGCTGCGAAGCAACCGGTGGATCCGCATCGGCTCGACGAGGTCCTCGGCAGGATCCGCTTCAAAATGCTCGATTCGACTGCCTCGCAATGGGGCGTGAGCAAGCCGTTGCAAACACAGATGCGAGAAGTAAGGGGGCTCATCGACGATGTCAGGCAGCCGCTGCGAGGTACAGACCATCTAAAACTACAAGGTCAGCTCAAAGCCTTTGAGAATGATCTGATCAATGATCTTGTGGCAAAGCTTGATCTTCTCCGCAAGGGTGTGGAGGCGAGGCCTATGCGTATAGAAGACCTGCCGAAACAGCTTCGGGAACGGTATGTGGGCCAAAACCATCTGTACCTCATCCGGGTCTTTCCTGCTCAGAATATCTGGGAGCCTGATCTTCTAAAAAACTTTGTTCGCGATCTCAGGTCCGTGGACCCTGATGCCGTGGGTGATCCGGTCACCCTCAGCGTTTTCACGCAGGCCTTCCGTGCTGCCTGTGTCAAAGCAGCAGTGTACGCGGTCATCTTCATCTTTGCTCTCCTGATAGTAACTTTCAGGAGCCTGGTCTCGACTTTACTTGCCCTCTCGCCGCTGGTCGTCGGGACTGCCTGGACGTTTGGCTTGATGTATCTCTTTCGTATAGACCTCAATTTGGCCAACAGCGTTTTCCTGCCGCTCATTCTGGGTGCAGGTGTTGAATATGGTATTATCGTTGTTCAGCGCTGGGGGCAGGGAAGCAGTGACTTTTCCGGAGGGTCATGCCCGTCGAGCACGGGAATAGGGGTAGTCCTCGCTGGCCTTTCGACGACGGTTGGCTTTGGCAGCCTTACTATCTCCGAACATCAAGGCGTCCACAGTCTGGGCTTGCTTACAACCATCGGAAGCCTGAGCGTGCTCGCGGCGGCAGTTCTTTTCCTGCCCGCTCTTTTGCAACTTATTCCGGATCGTCCGTTCCGGAGGAACAACGCATGGTGTGGCTATAGCCGTGCCATAGACTGCAATGCGAAGGAGGAGAAAAGCACGTGACCTTGAAAGTAAGAATCATACTGATCCTTATTGCAGCGATTCTCGCGATCGCTTCCGGGCATGGCTGGTGTCAAGGCGCGGCCCCGACAGACACGGTGCGCCAGATGCTGGACGAGGCCATGTCCATCCAGACGGATCCGAGCTTGCAAGGACAGGAATTAAGAGATACACGGCGGATCGCTATCAAGAAGGTAATTCGCAGGAACTTCTATTTCGATGATATGGCAAAGCAGGTGCTCACGACCTACTGGGATGGCCTCAGTAACGCGAATAGATTTGAGTTCAAAAACTTATTTCAAGACCTTTTTCTCGATTCCTACTCGCGATTGGTGCTCGATTTCTTGAAGAAAGAAAAGGTGCAGTATCTGGGCGAGGATGTGAAGAAGGGCGAGGCAGCGGTGAAGACGAGCATCTACAGGATAAATGAGGCGATCCCTGTTGATTACTCATTGACTGAAGTGGGCGGGAAGTGGCTTGTACGCGATGTGAGGATCGACGGTGTCAGCATCGTCGAGAACTATCGAAAGTCCTTCACGCGAATCATTAAGCAGGAATCTTTTGACGCTCTTCTGAAGAAGATGCGCCTGCAGCAGGAAGCGATTGGGAAATCGTCCTATACCGATTCGCCTTCAAGCGCCTACCTTCGTTGGCCTTCAGCCTGTTCTTACTCGACGTACCGCCGGGTACGCCTGCGTAGCCCAGGCCTCGCCTCGCTATCCATCTTGAATGCAAATCGGTATCAGAGCCGATTGTGAGGGCGCGATCCCGTGGTAGTGGCTAGGGAGAACGGAACATTGAAATAGGACATGGTGAGTCAAAATTATGGAAATGGGGACTAAGGTTATGGAAGCCATCGTGGGATGTATTATCCTGCTGGGATCTGTTTATGCGCTCTTTTCCCTTTTCTGCATAAAGGAGTTTTTCGGCCGGCCGGAATATCCGAAGGCTGAACCCGAGCCTGCTTACCCGCCTCTGTCTGTGTTGAAACCTATGAAAGGGGTGGATCCTGAATGGCGTGACAATGTCGCCAGTTTCGTCACTCAGGACTATCCTGAGTACGAGGTCCTCCTCGGATTCAATGATGAGCGAGACGGAGGAATACCTTTCGCGCTGGAGATTGCCAAATCGCATGTTCCTAAAGTCCGCGTCGTTGTCCACACGAGCCGTCTCGGGAGCAATCCGAAAGTGTCAAATCTTCATGGTCTTATCGAGGAAGCCCGCCATCCTCTGCTGCTCATAAGCGATAGCGACATAAGGGTTGACCGTGGCTATCTGAAAGAGGTTGTGAGGGAGTACCTTGCTACGGAAAGAGCGGGCATCGTCACGTGTCTTTCCAAGATCACGCGAGCTCACACGATGGGCGCAGCTCTCGAGTCCCTCACGACAGCGGCTGACTTCATACCGTCGGTCCTCACGGCGAGGAGGCTGGAGGGCGTCACGTTCGGTCTCGGCGGCTCGATGTTGCTCTCGAAGCAAGCACTGGACGAGATAGGAGGCTTGCCGGCCTTTGCCGACTACCTCGCCGAGGACTATCAAATCGGCAACTGCCTATGGAAAAAGGATTACAGGAACGTTCTTTCCAGGTACCTGATTGAGTATGTTGTGGGTAGAATGCGCATTTGCGAGTACCTCGTGCATCAGCTCAGATGGGCAAGAACCTACAGGGTATGCAGGCCTATCGGCTTTTTCGGGTATGGCGTCACGCACATTTTTCCGTTTTCTCTTCTTTTCCTGGCCCTGCATGGCCCGACAGCAGCCTCTCTGTCAGCAATCGCCGTGGTCCTTGCCTTGAGATCCAGTGTTGCTCTTATGGTTGCAAGGATGGCCGGATATCCCAGGCAATGGCTTGGATGGCTCTGGCTGCTGCCTGTGAAGGATGTGATCAGTTTCGGGATATGGCTCTGGTGTTTCCTGGGTTCGCATATTTTCTGGAGGGGGCATCACTATAAGCTGCTCAAGGGCGGGCTGATGAAGAAGCTGTGATACCAGTTGCCTTCACCCATATAGCTTCGTTGCCTTCGCCCTGTCTCACTTCGACGTACTTAAGTACGCCTCCGTTCGCCACGGCTTGAGCGCCTCGCTCTATTGTTGAATTCAACTGGTATCAAGCCTTATACAATCTACAAGCAAATAGTAAACCGCGTGATGAGGCTGTGCCCTAATAATCGTCGAAGGCTTGCCGATACTTCAACCTGCGACCGCGCGGGCGCGGGCGCTCAGAAGAAGAGGCGCCGTACGTGCTGCGCAAAGGAGGGTTCCCGAACCGATTGACTTAAGCAGTTTTTATTCTTATCATCTTTCCGTTTCATCATTCCACACGCTTCAGAATGGTAAGAACCGCACTCATACTTGCGAACGACGAAAGAGGGTTGCAGCAGATCTTCGGCCTGCCGGTAGTGCGAAGACTTGTCCTGCTTATGCACCGGGCCGGGATCGAAGCGGTGCACATCGTGAGCCGCCAGGAATCACTATTCGCGGCTCTTTCAGATCTGATCCTGCCGGAGGCGTTTCACATCGTGCGCGATGTAGAGGAGTTGGACGGCGTCCTCGGTAAGATAAGCATCGGTCAGGGCGAAGGAGCACTGGTAGCGAGAGCTGACCTTGTTGTCGATCGAAAGTCGATCTTTACGTTTGTCCAGGCCCCAGACAGGTTCATGGACAGCGGCAGCATGTACGCGTTGGCTTCCCGCGAAAAGGCCGGCACAGAAGCGATCTACTCGGCAGGTAAAGATGTGCTCTCCTCTGCAGCGCGTGCCATCTGGTCGCCTGACCAATCCGGTCTGACAATTCTTGACAGAGCAGAGCAGTTAGCGGCCACACCCGGCCTGCCGTGCGGCGTGGGCAGCGAGCACGCATCCGTGAGGACCGCGGAGGACCGGTTGGTTGCTGCCCTTCCGTCAGCAACAGTAAACCGGGACGGTTTCATGGCCCGCCACGTGGACCGGCACGTTTCCCGCTTCATCAGCCGCAGGCTCGTGAGCACCTCGGTCACCCCCAATGGAGTCACGCTCTTTAATGTGGCAGTCGGGCTCGCGGGCGCCTTTCTGCTTTCGAGGGGCGGATATTGGTCACAGCTTATCGGCACACTGTTTTTCTTGTTGTGTGTGGTGCTGGACGGTGTCGATGGCGAGATAGCCAGGCTAAAACTACAGGAGACTGTTTTTGGCCACTATCTGGACATAATCACGGACAACATCGTGCATCTCGCGATTTTCACCGGATTAGGCGTAGGCCTTTATTTTCAAACGGGTAACAAAGTTTACCTTTATCTGTTATGGGTTCTACTCGGTGGGTTTGCCTTCTGTGCAGCATCCGTCTACAAGGTTTCGAGAGTCAACCCGGATAAGCCGAGGTCAAGAACTGTTGAGAGGCTCACAGGTCTCCTGGCCAATCGCGATTTCGCTTACCTGCTGGTGGCACTCGCAATAATCGGGCGCCTCAGCTGGTTCCTGATAGGATCCGCGGTAGGCAGCTATCTGTTCGCAGTTCTCCTGCTCGCACTCGATCTCGGGGAAAGGGGGTCTCCTGCTCGCTGTTAACCAGAAAATCTCCCAGGGCCTTCAATCCGTTAGCCCTTCAGGCAGGCATCCTAAGGGACTCTACTTTCTTTTTTTCACAGAAATGTGGGAGCGTTTCTCTTATTATGGCATGAAGGCGCTTCTCGTCTATTACATGATGAAGCATCTTCTCTTAAGCCAGGAGCAGGCATCTCACGTTTACGGGCTGTACACAGGGTTCGTGTACTTCACGCCCTTCTTCGGAGGGCTGGTCGCAGACCGGGTTCTGGGGCAGCGGCGGACAGTCATAGTGGGCGCGCTGCTCATGGCCATCGGCCATTTTCTCATGGCCCTCGAAAGCATGTTCTATCCGGCACTGCTCTTTTTGATCCTTGGGAATGGAGCTTTCAAACCGAACATTTCTACGCAGGTCGGCGCTCTTTACTCTCCGGGTGATCACAGGCGCGACCGTGCCTTCAGCGTTTTCTATCTCGGCATCAACCTCGGCGCTTTCTTTTCGCCTCTCGTGTGCGGCACGCTGGGTGAGGTCTATGGCTGGCATTACGGGTTCGGCGCTGCAGGGGTCGGCATGCTGGTTGGCCTCACGATTTACCTCGCAGGTCAGAAGTACCTTGCGCCTGACTTTCTCGCACGGCGAAATTCAGCAAATTTTCCCAGGCATGAGCCAATGAGCCGGGATGACCGGAACAAGATACTGGGGTTGGTCGTGTTAATGCTGTTCGCTATCATTTTTTGGGGAGTGTATGAGCAGCAGGGAAACACGCTTGCCCTGTGGGCCGACGAGAATACCGACCGTCACATCCTGGGATGGGAGATGCCTGCATCGTGGTTTCAGGCTTTTAACCCGGCCATGATTATCCTTCTGACACCCGCCATTACCAGCTTCTGGTCATGGCAGGGACGGCGGGGCAAAGAACCTTCCAGCGTTGCCAAGATGGCGATCGGCTGTATGCTTCTGGGTTGTTCCTTCGTCGTCATGATCTTTGCTGCGCGCGCATCAGGAGGGCAACAGATCGTGAGCCTCTGGTGGCTCTTCTCCTGCATGGTTATACTCACCATCGGTGAACTCTACCTCTCTCCCGTCGGCCTTTCGCTCGTGACAAAGCTTGCTCCCGGCCGCATGGTTTCGATGCTCATGGGCACATGGTTTCTGTCGAGTTTCGCGGGGAACTACCTGGCGGGCTATCTCGGAACATTCTGGGAGAGGATACCAAAGCAGAGCTTTTTTGCCACACTCTCCGTTCTTTCTCTGGGCGCGGGGTTGGGCATGTTTGCGGTGCTGAGGCCCTTGAAAAGGGCCATAGGGCATGGACAGGCGAAAGATGTCGATGTCTAATACCGATTTGCCTTCGAGCGTATACCATCCGGGTACCCGCGTCAGCGGGTGGGCTGCGTCGCTCTCCTCGACGTACTTCTGAGTACGACGCCGTGGAAATCTATTCTTCAGCACTCAAATGCGGTATACTGACCCAAATGAAGGTCAACGAACATCTCAGAAACACCATTTTCGAGGTGATAGACAACCAGATCAACGCAGACGATCCTCCCGAAACAGCACTCACGCTGGAACGTCTGAAGAGCGAGGGGTTCTCAGAGTTTCAGGCGAAGCAGCTCATAGGCCAAGCGGTTGTGATCGAAGTGATCGATGCCATCAAGAACAAAAAGCCCTACAACGAGCAACGGTACCTCAGGAACTTGAGGAACCTCCCCAAGGAACCTCAGCAATAGCCTTTAGTATATCTTTTTTGGTTCCCGTTGGCGACGGGACCAGGAATCGCGAAGGCCAACTCTATGCTTAATAGAGACATTGTGAGTCAATTGAACATGGCAAACAGCGTCACTGAATCGCATAGGCTCGCGGTGCTGCGATTGTTCCAGGAGTTAGGCAATCCGAACGTGGTGGCGTTGCTTGGCCATTATTCCGCTTCGATGAATCAAGATATGAATTCAGATTGGTTGACACAGAAGCCGACACCCCCCGAGATCGTTAAAGAGAAACTGCCCGTTGGGGTGCACGAAACTGTCCATATCATGGGAATCGGAGGTATGTTTGCCTATCTGAATGTGCTCTATCAGGCGCACAAGAATGGGGGCAGGCACTGTATCGTTACTAACCCACACGATATTTTTACCTTCTCCGGATGGACCGTACATCCTGAAGAAGACATGGATCAGCGATTGATCGAGATGTTCCAGACAAAATCCCTTCTTGTCAATGAGCTGAAACGTATTTTTGGACTCTCGAACCCGCCGCAGAGCCTGCGGTACAAGGCTTTCAGGATCGACTACAAGAGCCTCTTGGCCTTGGTTGCCGAAAGCCCCCGAGAGCTGATGAAGAACCTCAAGGTAGCTCTGCATTATTCGCTTCTCGAGCTGACCGATAAAGAAAAACGCTATGCAAAAACCAACCTCAAAAGGAATGGCACAACGCTCCGCGCGTTACAGCAAATGGGCCTCATTGGTGATGACGCTGGCCGCCACGTCGTAAACCTGTGCGGCAGAGTGGTATTCGAAGTCGAAGGGGAAGCCAGGATCGACTGGAAAAACAGGTTGAAAGAAGAGTTCGGACTTGTCGGAACGCGTCTTACTCCTTCGGAAGTGGCGACAACGTATGGCGCTGACATCGGGATCGTAGACGACATCAAAGCCGGCACAATAAGCGCTGTCCGCTATGTCGGTGGTCATTTTGTAATAGGCCACAGGGAAAATGCCTTTAAGAGCGCGAAGGAAAGGAATGTCCTCGTTTACGACAACGCAATTGCTACGAGAATAATCGTTGACCCTGTGGCGGGAAAACATGCCGTGAACATCAAGCTCGCCGATGGTGAAGAAAAGACGATCGTTGCGGACATCTTGCTTGTGGCCTTGGGTGATTACGCTAAGGATGTCATAACCATTGATGGTGTGAGCACGCTCTTTGCCATCATCACTGAAAATAGCAGGTACAGACTTCATCCGTCGGGAATGGGCGAGGGCGGAACTATACATGTAGTGCCCGTATGGTCGGTAGAGGCAGATAAAGACGGCAAAACATATTACTATCATTTGGGCAAAGCGACGAGCGGAGCCATCATGGGAAGGAATCCCTCGCGCCCCAAGTCAGTCGAGCCCGATAGAGCATTCTTACTTCATTTGGAGGCAAGCCTGAAACGCATTGCTCCTCCCGGCGCAACGTTTCTATGGATTGCTGCTACAGAATGCGGCCGACCCGTATCGGCGCACCAGGGCTACGCCATAGGTCCTTTGCTGGATGGAGAAGAGCGCAACAGAGATCCCCGATCACACCGCGCGTTAAACTTTAAAGCAACCGGAGGCTGTGGCCTGGGTGGTAATACGGCAATCATCCCCGAAGTGCAGGAAATTCTCGATCAGCGCACCGGCCAGAGCGAGAAGTAAACTCCCAACTGTCCTGCCAGATGTCTCATACCGAGTGGCCTTCATTCATAGACCCGTGTTTAGACACGGGTACCCCTCTTTGTTGCCTGCGCCCTGTCTCACTCCGACGTACTTGAGTACGCCTTCGTTCGCCACGTCTTGAGCGCCTCGCTCTATTTTTGAATGCAACTTGGTATCAGGCGAATCGGTATAACGCAATCTGCAGAGGTCCGAGAATTCTGTTGACACATCGTGCCCCCACGATATATAAGGGTGCTTGACCGCAACGCGGCAATTCGTTTCACTCGCATGACGGGAGGCAGGTGACGTGCGGACCAGCAAGGCCTTATACCAGTTTGCATTCAAGTTGGAGACCGAGGCGACAGCGAGGAGCCGACGCAGGCGTACTGGTAGTACGTCGAGGAGAGCGACGCAGCGACAACGAAGGTATACACTTGAAGGCGAATTGGTATTA
>DATFYE010000032.1:0-76404 GCA_035315185.1 Syntrophorhabdales bacterium
ATGGAATTGAGCTGGTTCTTTGCCTGGGCCATGTTCGCGACGATTGCGACCATGCATAGCCCTTTCCCTTTTTTCGAGACGATCATTACGTTCGTCCTGGCAGGATTCATAACCCATGTCTCGATGGGAAGGGGATGGCGCATTGTGCAAATCCTTGGTCTCCAGATACTGGCATTTGTCTGTGCTGCGCTGATGGTGACCCATCGGCTTTATTACGGCACACATGCGCTCTTCAGCCGAGGCTGGCTTTTCACCCTCTTTACCGGTTCGAAGGATGCGCAATCATGGCTCATCCTTTTGATGAACCTCTTCCTGGTGTCGATACTGTGGGCAGCAGGCGTGACCTTCGTAAGAAGGCCAAAGGCGTATTATGCTACGTGCAGCCGATTTGATTTCGGCCTCTCAGCCTTTTTTGCGTTGTTGATAGTAAGACTCATTGCCCTTGTAAAGGGGGGTATGACGATAGATGACTCTCTCTCCCTCCTCTTTGTTTTCCCCTTCTTCCTATTCAGCCTCTTATCGATAGGCATGGTGCGGATCGAGAGCACTGCGTCCAAAGCCTTTCTGCCCGGATATCAGGGCATGGGAGTTATCGTGAGCTTTATTGCCATCGTCCTTCTGGGGGCAGGGGGCCTGGTCCTTTTTTTCCTCCCTGGCCTGACCTTGGCTGCTCAAATGAGCTATCGCGTGCTCAAGGTTGCAGGGGGGCCGTTGGGATACCTGTTTGTCAGTGTCGTACGCTTCATGTTTATGCCGAGGAGTAGCCGGCCCAATCCATCTGCTGAATCGTTGAACGGGATCGACTGGCACCTGATTAAGCCTGGCACACAGAGTTGGTGGGTGGACTTGCTGGAAAAAATTCTAGGCTGGGGGTTTTTTGGTCTAATGCTGCTGCTATTACTCGTGGTCCTGGCCATCGCTGCCTTCTATGCTGTCAAATGGCTATTCTCAAAGACTTCCGGGAACCGGGCTAGGGGAAGCAAAGCAGTCTCTGCCTCGTGGTGGACCCGATTGCGGGGCCTTTTTGTTAGCTCGCGGCAAATGATCAAGCGTGCTGTAACGGGTTATAAAAGAGCTGCTGAGTTGTATCGTGCTCTTTTGTACTGGGCGCGTCGCAGCGGTCTTCCTCGTGTTCAAAGTGAGACGCCCTTGGAGTTCGGTGCACGCCTGAATAGCCGGTTTCCCGCCTTGAAACCCCAGATCGAACTGATTATTGGTTCCTTCAACCGGGAGGTATACGGAGAGGTTGTTCTGAGTGGGGTGCAGCTGGCGGCGCTCCGGTCCGCGTGGCGCATCCTGCGCAGTCCGCTTCACTGGCCTATGCGGGTCAGAGGCTGGTTTTCCACGCCAACCGTAAACCTAAATTCCAAATTGCAATATCGAAATCCCAAACAATTTATCAATAATTAAAATTGCAAACTTAACACATTATAGGCATTATTGTCTTTGGACCATTTGATATTTGGTAATTTGGGATTGTTTGGAATTTGGTGATTGGAATTTGGGATTTCGTGCGAGGATGGCTTGCGGGCCTTTAATTGCGACACTATAATGATTTTGTGATGGATGACAAGCAAGGGACAGCTACCACACGGCCGTTTTTTTTGACTGCGGATCGTGTCGCGGCCCTGCTGCGCCGGCCTCTGCCGGGGCGGGCAGCACAGATGTGCATGGCGCCCATCCCAAGACCACTTGACCCGCTGACGCCAGACCACCAGCCGCGAAGGGCCGGGGTGCTGCTTCTTCTTTACCCTGCCGAAGAAAAGGGCGGACTCTGCCTGGTGCTGACACGGCGGACTGATGCTGTGGCCGATCATAAGGGACAGATAAGCCTGCCGGGCGGCGCCGTCGACCCCGGAGATTCCTCTACGTCTCACACGGCGCTTCGTGAGACCTGCGAAGAGATCGGTGTCTGTGAGGATGGCGTGCTTTTGCTTGGTGGACTGAGCCCAGTATACATAGAGCCTAGCGACTTCCGTATTGAACCTCATGTGGCCTATCTGCCTCACAGACCTACGTTTGCACTGCAGCCTGGCGAGGTGGCTGAGGTGCTGGAAGTTCCGGTCAGCCATTTCTTGGGCGACCAGAACAGGGCCGTGGAGGAGTGGTTACTGCACGAACCGCCGATGCGGGTACCTTACTTCGATGTTTTTGGCCACAAGGTATGGGGCGCTACGGCCATGGTGTTAGCTGAGTTTGCGGCGGTCCTTTCCGACGCATGGCAGGAAACTCAGTGAATCTATTCCTGGGGCTCGCGTCGCCCCCTCCCGCTGGATTGTTTACAAACGGAACCTGCGCTGGTATATTTAACTATGCAGCTGTTACCGGGACTTGCAGGAGGAGCGGTTATGCTGTGGGGGAGGGAGCGCTGTCAATCAGCAACCTCGATCTGAACGTCATCCTGAACATGCCTTCCGGACCGGAAATGGACGCTCTGGTGGCCAAGGAAGTGATGGGCTACGCCGTTGACTTTGAGGAATTGCCATCAGCAACCGGCGATGCCACGAGAGTCTGGTTCATTGTGCCAGGAGAGAACCAGCTCAGCCGCTCGAAGATTCCCAAGTTCTCAACCGATATCGAAGCTGCCTGGAAGATAGGAAAAAAGATGCGGCTGCGCGGAGACGCGTTGTCGCTGCAGCACCGTAACATGATCGACAATGCTCCAGGGACAGCTATCTGGACAGCCTGGTTTGGAAGGGCTAACGATCTGGCATGGGCAGCCAGTCCCTCGCTGGCCATTTGTCGTGCAGCACTTCTGGCTGTCCGGAGCGGCAAGCAACCGTCCAAGAAGCCTGTTGAGGGCAATCTCTTTTCAGTCATCGAACGTGAGCTGGCAAAGATCATGGGTCCGATTGCCCATATTATTGTGGATGACAAAATCGCTGATTTCGGAGAGTCAAAAGACACATTTCCTGAGGATAGAGTGGATGCCTTTGTAAAAGCGATAGGCGAGGAGATTACGGATAGCTCCGAAAGAGCCTCGTTTGTTGCGGCGATGGGAGAATTTCTTTTTCCAAAGCGGCGGTCTTTTTAGACGGGGAGGGTTATATGGCTGGTGAAGAGAAGCGCGGGCCGGGTTTGTTGCAGAGATTGATACTGGGAATTTTTGTTCCGATCCTTCTCGCTTTCGTGATCATCGGCGTTATGCTCTTTGTCAGCATAAGCCTTGGTCCTGTTCACTTTGTCAGCATCAAGGATTTGGGGTTGAACAGTTTGAGCGAGCTGGGTACCGCGAGCCTGAAGGAGTCCACAGCCTCTCTCAACAAGTTGGGAGAGAAGATGATCCAGGAAAAAGCTCAGGATGTCGCAAGACAGATCGAGATCTACATGAAATCTCATAATCAGAAGTCAATAGCGGCGCTCGCTAATGATTCCCGTCTTAAAGAGATTGCCGTGCAGAAGGTCGGTGAAACCGGATATACGGCTGTCCACAACAACCGGGGGATCAATTACTTCCACGTCAATCCGCAGATCGTCGGGACAGATCTGCACGCGCTTGGTACTAAGCTCCCCGATTTCGTGAAGATCATGGACGCGGGTTTGGAAAAACCAGCCAACGGCTATTACGACTGGAGGGACGCTGACGGCAAAGTCCGACCGAAATATATGTTCACCACGCCGGTAGAAGGGACAAACGCTATTGTTGCGGCGACGACCTACATTGATGAGTTCTCAAGACCGGCGAAAGCCATTGTAGAGAAGATGAACCTTATGCAGCAAACGTATTCTGTGCAATACCATAAGAGAATCATGCTTTTTTTGCTCATCGTGACGATTGAGCTTGTTGTATTGCTTGCAGTGATCTATCTTTACTCCTCTTCGATTGTTCGCCCCATCCGTCATCTGTCGGATGTGGCCGACAAAATCAGTATGGGTGACCTGAGAGCAACCGTTGATGTCCGGGCGAAGGGTGAAGTTTTGATCCTGGCCCAATCGATCAAAAGGATGCAGGTAAGCGTGAGAGCAGCAATCGAGCGGCTCCAGAAGGTGAGAGAAGGCGCTCCCCGCAAATAGGATTCTGACCTGCAGGCTCGCGATGCGATCGGGCACAGCATTGATGGCAGCCAAATAGGGCGGTCCGTGTCACTGGACCTGGCTTCTCCTTCCCGTCATCAGGCTGGCCATCAGAACCGAAAGAATTCCAGTCATAAAAATGCCATCGAAAGTCCCGGCTCCTCCAATCGACGCAACCGGGGCGCCAAGGGCCTGAACTCTTTCCAGGTTCAGGATATCGGCTCCTAACAGCGTTCCCAGGCTTCCAGCCATATATGCGAGCGGTGCTGCATACTGTCGTGAGAGAAAGAGCGCTATTACCGTGGCAATCAGAGGAGGTATGAAGACGGGTATAGCGATCCCCACGCCAGGGACAGGATAGGCCATGAGATGAACGAAGAACGTAACAATAGCCACAGCCACGAGGCCGGATCTATAGAGTCGATTTTTCACCATCAGGTAGATGGAAAGGAACGTGGGAATGACAGCCCCTCCAAGGTTGACGGCGACGATCGTTCCAGGCCAATCCCGCACGACCGGAACCACATAGAGCATGCCGAAAAAGTTGACCATCTCGCCCGACGCCACCTTGTGGGCGGGCAGCTGGAAGATCGGAATGTTCACGTAGCTTCCCAGGAAAGAGAGGATGAGTAGGGCAAACATGTAACGTCGTCCTACTCCTATTCTCTCGTACGCGTACCGGAGGATGCCTATCTCTATGAAAATAATCAGGACGAAGAAGAGAAGAGCGAAGAGGAGTAGAAAAGGTAATGCGATGGGAAAATAGTGCACGGATTGTATCTCCTTATCACTGACAGGCGATCCGGGGACCGATTTGATAACACGTGATAGCGCTTTCTCGACTCTGCTGAGTGGCACCTGGCTGCGGTTGCGGTTGGGAGGTATCTGTTACGCTGTTCTGCGCTGGCTGGTTCGCTAAGCTTTGCCATACCCCCAGGCCCTGGAGCAGAGACTCGTATGATGCGCCGGGCCGTGATCTTTGTTGTGCACCCGCCATATCCCTGTGCACTACTTCCGTATTAATCCGTGACATCAATTGGGACAGCATCAGGTTGCCTTCGGCCTGACTCAATGCACCCCTGTCAATGCGGTCCGCTATTGCCAGCCTATACGCGGTAAACAGATAGACGAGATTCATGGCAGGATCCCCAGCCTCCTGGTGGGCCTGGATAATCACCGGGTTGGAACATTGTGCTGATTCGGCATACGTCTTCAACTCACCTCGGACCCTCTTGAGCTCGCATTCGGCCACGATACTCTTCTCCTTTTCCTGCATGACTGCGAGCTTTGCTTCCTGGTTCCTTTCCGCGCTTTGCATGGAGTATTGGCAGCAAAAGAGGAATAGAGCGGTGAATACCACGAACGTTAATAGTGTGAGACGGTGCATTTGTCTACGAGCCCGCATACCGTACCCGGTGTATGAAAGTGGCCACCATGTCCATCGCCGTAGCAGAGAGGGCTATTGGGAAACCTGAGACAGGCTAGGGCGTATCGGGTACCCATACCTCGTGGGAAGGGATCCAAATGCCATCCACCCATTGACCCGGTACCTCAACCCACTCTCCTGGCGTTCCTAATGAATCCTCCACAGGGCTCTCAAGCGTTACAGAGTCGGCATCGGCCGCTGCGGGTGGTACCAGGTACTGGTCATCATTGGGTGGGCCGAAATAGTACCAGGGATCAGGATAGAATCCTCCAAAGAAACCCCCACCGTACCAGCCGTAGGAAGCATAACTTACGTAGTGCGACGACCCTGCGTAATACCCCCCTCGGTAAGGCCATCCGTGGTACGCTCCACCCCAATAGGATCCGCCATGATACCATCCATGATACGATGCATGAAATCCGCCCCCGCGCCCTCCGCGGCTGCCACCGCGCCCTCCGTGCCCGCCCCTTGCGAACAAAGCCGGGCACGAGAACCCGATGAAGAACAGAACTACCATGACGATGACAATTACCCGTCTCATTTGGAACCTTTCATGCAGAGTTAACACCTATTTATTTGTAAAATCAATAGCCCGACGATGGGCCTTCGGCGCTTGAGGACCGGGCTTATGACTGCCAGCATATCTGCCAGTTATGCGCTCTCCCACCGTCTCCATCCAAGCGCTCCATAGGTCTTGTAGGGTTTTTATAAACGGCCGCGGTGGTTGGATGTGCGAATGCTAACATCATCGGGCAGCACTGTGATGCCATGCCAAGTCGCCTTGTCGACGAGGTCGGACGGTGGAGGTTCATCCCCAGATCTCAGGGCCAAATCGTTTGTCCTTTAATCACCGATAAGTAGCAGCGGAGCGACGCCGCAAAGCTGATGACGATTTGGTGACGGAAAAATAGGGGTCCCAAAACTGCAAGCCCTTAAAATCATTGGATAAGTAAAAGCTCCCCGGGCAGGACTCGAACCTGCAACCTACTGGTTAACAGCCAGCCGCTACTGCCGATTGAGCTACCGGGGAATGGCTAACAGTTAACACCAAATGCGGCGCCAAGTCAAGACAGAACCGGTTCTTTACTGATCAATCAGCCGTAATCTAAGAATTTCTTTGCGGAGATTATCCCAGTTCTTAAGGCATTCATCTTGCTCTCTGGATCAGTAAGGGCATCTAACTGTTCTCACGAATTGTTAAGCCCGACGTTTGCCGGGGGCCGACAGTGCATGGTATGGTTAACCTGAAGGAAAAGAGATGGCTGGGGTAAGCTTCAGCGATATCGAAGATGCTTTTCTTTTTGTGGGGTCCGCACCCTATGGCACCAACTCCGCCTACCTCAATGCCGGGACAGGCCAGATACTCTTCCAGTCGGAGATGGCTGGCATCGACGAGATCGGCGACGAGGAGGTGGATTGGGATCAGATGATAGAGATCCCCCACAAGAACGATCTTGATCTGGGTCAGTCGCTCGTCTTCGCATTCGTGGAAGCCAACCTGCCCAGTGAATACGGCCGGGTGCGTGATATGTTCAGGCGAAAGGGGGCCTACAGTTGTTTCAAAGAGTTCCTCGCAGCAAAGGACCTGCTGGAGGCATGGTACCGCTTCGAGCATGAGCGAGAGCAGAAAGCCCTCCGGTCCTGGTGCGAGGAGAATCAGATCCCGGTGTCGGATTAAGCGGGGGAGAAGCGAGCCGTTGGGTGGAGAAGATATTATACTTCTCCCCGTTGATGCGGAGCATGGGCCTGACAAAGACCTAAGGAGCTTCCGAAAGTAAAATGACATTATTTCTTATTTCATGAAGAATAAACAACAGCCTGTGAACTGGCTACTGGGTCGGTCTTTCAGCTTCCTGCTGCGGGTATTGCGTAGTTTCATGCGCAACCAGGGCTTGCTCTTATCCGGCGCTCTCGCCTATTACACCTTGCTGTCGATTGTTCCCCTGTCAATCCTTGCCCTCATTGTGCTGCCCCACTTTATAGGAGAGGGACAGTCGTTCTACATCTTGTCGACTTACATAGGAATGATGATACCGGGCTACGGAGCAATTTTGACTGAACAGATGCAGGTCTTTCTTCAGCACCGTCAGGCGCTCGGTATTATTGGATTCGTGGCTATGCTGTTTTTCAGCTCGATGGCGTTTACCGTGCTTGAAAATGCCATGTCGGTCATCTTTATGCACCGCGTCAGAGTGCAACACCGGCACTTTCTAACTTCCGCTGTTATTCCTTATCTGTATATCCTTTCAATCGGTCTGGCGATAGTGGTGATTTCATTTATTACGGGAGCGTTAGAGATACTTGAAAAGAGGCAACTCATAATTTTCGGATGGAGCGTGAGCCTTGAACTCACTTCAAGGATAGCGCTGTATGTACTGGGGGTACTATGTGAGGTGCTTCTGCTCTCTTCCATATACCTGCTTATGCCCGTGGGGCATATCGCGTTTCATCACGCATTGATCGGAGGAATAACCGCCACAATTTTATGGGAGTTCACCCGCCGTGCGCTGGTCTGGTATTACTCGAACCTGTCGATGGTAAATGTAATTTATGGTTCCTTCGCGACAACAGTCGTGGCTCTTCTCATCACGGAGGCTATATCATTAATTCTTTTGTTAGGTGCCCAGGTTATTGCGGAACTTGAGCACAAAACCAACGAGCTGGGCGATGGGACCCTATCAGGATTTGAGACGTGATTATCTCAGTGGGTTCTCGGTTTGCTCAAGGTTCACGCGAGGAGACTGCTCAATTTCTGCGGGAGGAATGAAAGCTGCGGCGCATCGCAATTTCGAACGTGCTTCTGCCGGTCTACGCCGCACACTGCCAAGAGTTTACAGAGTGTTATCAGAGTGGTATAATTGATAAGGCGTTTTTTCGGGATGTGTGCTCTGATCCGGATAAGCACCTTCGTTAAACCTTTTATGTGCTCTGAAAGGGCACGTAAAGAGGTGGATTCACTTCGAGTCGCCCTTCCTCCGCAACCCCAGTATATCCATGAGCGTTTCGCATGTCGGGAAATCGCTGCATTAAGCCTTGATTTTTCCCTTGGAGGTGTGCGCTATGAAAGAGCAGGATAGAACGGAAGAAAAACTCATAAGCGAACTGACAGCGATGCAGCAGCGTGTTGCTGAGCTGGAAGAGATAGAATTTGAGCGCGAGCAAGCTGAAATAGCACTTCAGGAAAACCATAGATATACCGAGGCGATCATCGAGACCGTGCGTGAAGCCCTTGTGGTGCTTGACGCGCATCTGAAGGTTCTCTCGGTTAACTGGGGTTTCTGCAATACGTTCCAGGTAACGTCTGACGAAACTATAGGAAAGTTCATCTTCGATCTCGGAAATGGACAATGGGACATCCCCGCCCTCCGAAAGCTGCTTGAAGATATCCTGCCGACAAATACCAAGTTCGATCACTATGAGGTTGACCATATATTCCCCTCCATAGGGCACAAGATAATGCTTCTTAACGCCCGCAGGATCTATCAGGAAGGTACGGGCACGCGGAAGATCCTCCTTGCCATTGAAGACATCACCGAGCGCAAGCAGGCAGAGACAAAATTGCAGGCTTCCGAAACGCGGTACCGGCGGCTCTTTGAGACAGCACAGGATGGGATCCTGATCCTCGATGCGGACACCGGACAGATACATGACGTGAATCCATTCCTGGTAGATATGCTGGGATACACCCCCGATGAATTCCTGGGAAAGAAGCTCTGGGAGATAGGTGCGTTCAAAGACATCGAAGCAAGCAAGGCGGCGTTTACTGAATTACAGCGTAAAGGGTATGTCCGTTATGAAGACTTGCCTCTCAGCGCAAGGGACGGACGGGAGATGGCCGTGGAATTTGTCAGTAATGTATACCAGGTCAATCATCACAAAGTGATCCAATGCAACATCCGTGACATCACCGAGCGCAAGCAGGCAGAGGAGGAACGGGAAAGGCTTATTATTGCACTCAGAGATGCGCTGTCTAAAGTCAAGACCTTGAGTGGTATGTTGCCTATCTGCGCTTCCTGTAAGAAAATCCGCAATGATGAAGGGTACTGGGAGCAGGTGGAGACCTATATAACCGACCACTCCGGAGCGGAATTCACCCATGGCCTTTGTCCGGATTGTGCAAAGAGAGTCTATCCGGAATACTATGAAAAGAAATGAGATGGTGACAGATGTCACTTCCAGACGGCAGTAGAAAGAAGAGACTTTCTACTGCGTTTGTGATAGAATAAATATGTTCTACTGGTTTTTATAGTCATCCACTTATCTTAACTGCCTCTCTTCGTCACGTGGAGAATCTATCAGAGACGAGGGGTCACTGCCAGCCGCCCCCAAAAGAAAGGGGTACCAGTATGGCTTCCGGACAGCGACTTCGTGTTTTGGTTGTGGAGGATGGTGAAGACACATTCAACGCAACCACCACTATGCTCGAACGTCTGGGCTGCAGCGTGAAGGGTGAGACGCAAAGCCTTGAGGCGTTAAGAGCCTTCTCAGAAGAACCTGATCGATTTGACCTTGCTATCCTTGACAATGTCATGGACGGATTGACAGGGCTGGAACTTGCCAAGCGATTCAGACGTATCCGCCCCGGTTTCCCTGTCATGCTCTATACGGGAAACGTTGGCACGCCATCACCCGAAGAGATAGAGGCTGCCGGTATCGGGCGGGTCGTATTCAAACCGCTGACCTCGGGAGAACTGGAAGGGCTGATAAAGGAGGCACTGAGCTGAGGAGTAAAAAGCCTGTAGAAAAAATAACTAAGCGGGGAAAGGAAATGCTCCCGAAAGGGAGCAAAAACAGACATGCAAAGAGAACCGATAGACAGGCAAAGCTTGTTAGCACTTGTTACAAAGACAGCATCGAAGTTCCCTCCACAAAACGACAACGATAATGCACGCCCTTTCAGGTTGATAAGCGTGGATTACCTGGATGGGAAAATAACGCATCCGCAGTTTAACCTCCTCTATGCGCAGGGAAAGACTGCAGAGCAGATAACAGACGGAATAGTCAACGCACTTAGCAACAGGCTGTCCCGAATGCCTCTGAAGCCGGGGCGCGTGGATGAGATGGTCCCGGAGAAATGGCGCGTGAGGTAAGGCAAGACCTTGAGATGATCAGCTGCGTGCGCCGGGTATGCGCACTTCGACCGCATGTTCCTTGCGGTCGTCAACAAGGGGAATAAACTTGTCGGGTTGTTCAACGCCATCAACAGTCACAATCGTCTCGCCATTCCCGGCGCGTGTTTGCAGAACGGCGATGTGGTATACGGTCTCGCGATATCGGTAGTGCACCTTGAACGTCTCCCAATCCAAAGGGAGGCACGGAACGATACGCAGTTTCTCCTTTTCAAGCCTCAGCCCCAGGAGTGACTCCAGGATAAGCCGGTACATCCATCCGGCCGATCCCGTGTACCACGTCCATCCGCCGCGGCCCGTGTGCGGGGAGAGCGCATATACGTCGGCTGCAACGACGTAAGGCTCCACTTTGTAGGTTGCAATCTCCTCGGGAGATCGACCATGGTTCAAGGGATTTATCATTGCCAGCAGTTCCCACGCGCGCCGGCTATCGCCCAATTTAGCGAATGCCATCGCTGCCCAGATTGCCCCATGAGTATACTGCCCGCCATTCTCCCTGACACCCGGCACGTACCCTTTTATATAGCCAGGGTTCAAATTCGACGTGTCGAATGGGGGTTCCAGGAGGCGGATCAGCGCGTGGTCCCGGTCAATGAGACGCTTGTCGACTGCTTCCATTGCCAGGCGCGAGCGCTCGGCGTCGCCCGCACCGGATAAAACAGACCAGCTTTGCGCAATCGAATCAATCTGGCATTCGGGATTACTCGCCGAACCGAGCGGCGAGCCATTGTCGAAGTAAGCGCGTCGATACCACTGCCCATCCCAGCCATGCTGCTCGACATTGCGGCGCAGTTCTGCCGCCTCCTTCCGGCAGCGCTCGACGAAGGGCAGGTCTTCGCGCACGCGGGCAACCTCACTGAACAGCATGAGCACTTCATAAAGGAAAAAAGCCAGCCAGACACTTTCACCTTTGCCGTGTGCGCCGACAAGATTCATGCCGTCGTTCCAGTCACCGGAGCCCATGAGCGGCAGGCCGTGCTCACCGGTCTTGAGGCCCCTCAGAATGGCTCGCACACAGTGTTCATACAGACTGGCCGTTTCTTCAGACCGGCTGGGTAGGTCGTAGTAGGAGTCTTCTTCTGCGTTTACAGGGCGCCCTTTGACGAACCGAATGGGCTCGTCCAACACCCCGGTGTCCCCGGTGCTCAGAACGTAACGGCAGGTCGCCAGGGGCAACCAGAGGTAATCATCCGAGCAGTGCGTGCGCACGCCACGGCCTGAAGGAGGATGCCACCAATGCTGGACATCTCCCTCCTGGAACTGACGGGCTGCGCAGCGGAGTAAGTGCTCGCGTATGAGGCGCGGCTCGGTGTGGACGAGCGCCATCACGTCCTGCAACTGGTCGCGGAAACCGAAGGCACCCCCAGGCTGGTAGTATCCGCTCCGCGCCCAAACACGGCAAGCGAGAGTCTGGTACAGGAGCCACCCGTTGGTCAGCACGTTGAGGGACTCATCTGGTGTGTCCACATTTACTGCGCCGAGAGTGTGGTTCCAGTAATGCCAGACCGTTTCGAGCACGTCACGCGCAGCAGCGGATCCGCGGAAACGATGCGCCAGGTTGCCGGCGTGATTGGCATCTCTCCCTACGCCGAGCGTGAATATGAGTTCACGCTCTTGTCCGTCGCCAAGCTCGAAAGGAACCTGGATTGCGGCGCACGGATCCAAAGCGGCCCCCACTTTGCCGGAAAGGAACGACCGGCCCATAGCAGCGGGACTCCCGAGCGTGCCGTTACGCCCAAGGAACTCTGCCCGGTCGCCGGTTAAGGTTTGAGTCTCGTGGTCCACGTGGAAAAAAGCAACACGGTCCGCGAACTCCGTGTTATAGGGGTTCCGAGCGAAGAGCGCCCCACTAACAGGATCAACTTCGGTGACCACGTGCATGGTCGATTTAGGCAGCAGATCTCCCAGCACCCATTCCACATATCCCGTGGCAGAGAGCCGGCGGGATCGGCCGGACTCATTTCGCACTTTCAACACCGTGAACTTGATCGGCTGATCCAGGGCCACATAGACCCACAGCTCAGACCGGATGCCGCCGTCTGTGTGCTCGAAGACGCTGTAGCCGAATCCGTGGCGGCTGACGTACGACTGCGGGCCGCGGCTCGGCAGCGGCGTGGGGGACCAGAAATGGCCGCTCTCTTCATCACGGAGGTAAAAAGCCTCACCGCTCGAATCGCTTACGGGGTCGTTGTACCAGGGAGTGAGTCGGAACTCGTGGGCATTCTCGCTCCAGGTACAGCCCAGGCCGCTCTCCGAGATGACCGTTCCGAAGTGCGGGTTCGCAAGCAGGTTCACCCACGGCGCCGGTGTCGTTTGCCCGTGTGAGGTCGTAACCACGTACTCGCGCCCGTCCGGGGTGAATCCTCCCAGGCCATTGAAGAAGATCAGATCGTGTCGAGCCACCCCCGTGGTCGCCAAGGGCTCTGAGCGGTGTGTACCGGTCGGCGTGAAACGCGGAACGAGCACTTCCGCCAGGCGGCGCCGGTGGATCTGGTCCCACAGCGTTCCCCGGCTGTCGGTCAGGATGGCACGCGCGACCGCCTGCAGCAGAACGCGATCCTCGTTCGATATCTGGTCCGCGGCTCGCACAAAGATGCCGCCGGGTCGATCGGTCACGTTGGCCTCAAGGCCTGCGGCAATCAACCCCATGATCTGTTCGTGGAGTAGTTGCCGGTAACCGGCACGATCTTCGTTCCAGATCACCAGGTCCACGGCCAGTCCTTTCAGGCGCCAGTAAGCGTGGGCCTGCACGAGTTGGCGCACCAGGTCGATATTGGCCGGGTCTCCAATCTGCAGCAGCACGATCGGCAAATCGCCCGAAATAGAGTAGCCCCACAAGCCGGATTGTCCGCGGCGGTTCTTGCCCAGAACGCTCGCGTCAGCGCGTAATGAGGAATTGGCGTAGATCACAGGGGCAGCCAGGTGCGCGTAAAGTTGCGCATCGGCCTCCGTGGCATTGAGCTGCCGCAGCACCACCTGGGCGTGTGTCCACGCGAGATCGAAGGCTCGATCCGCGAGGCGCCGATCCCGGTATTTCTCGGCAAGGCTTAAGACAGCGTCACGGGTTTCGGCGACGCCTGAGACAATATCGATCGTCGCCGACTTTCCAGGATCGAGCGTGATTCGATGACGGATCGCGACAATCGGATCGAGCACGGAGCCCTGGCTGCCCGAGAGCGCCGCGGACCCTCTCATTGCTTGCGGATCAACGACCGTGTTTCCGCGGCCGATGAACCGCAAGCGGTCGGTCTCATAGGAAACTTCTTCGATGTCTGCCCCGTGCACGGCCATCAGGTGAAACATCCAGGGCACCGGTTCATCGAGGGAGCGGGGCCGGCGGGTGCAGAGGATCGCCCCGCGTTGGGGGAGGATCTCCGTCTGAACAAAGAGGTTGCTGAACGCCGGATGCAACGCGTCCGCGGCAGGCGACGCGAGAACGACTTCGGCATAACTCGTAACCTCGATCGTCCTATGCGTGCTGGAGCGGTTGATGATGGTGGTTCGGCGGAGTTCAATATCGTCCTCCGGAGAGACGGCGATCACCGTATGCGTGTCGAAGTCGTGGTCACGCCACCGGAACTCCGCTCGTGCCTCCGAGAAAATCGCTTCGTACTTGTCCGATTGTTTGAGCGTCGGCTGATATGCGGTCGACCAGAACTCCCCGCTGGCCACGTCGCGGATGTAACAGAACGTGCCCCAGTTGTCGCGGGTAGTGTCTTCGCGCCAGCGCGTGACCGCGATATCCTTCCAGCGGCTGTAACCGCTCCCCGCGTTTGTGATCATCACGTGGTATCTGCCGTTCGACAACAACTGTACTTCCGGAATCGGCGTGTCCGGGCCACTGAAAACACGGACCCGCGTCTCCGGGCCGGTGGGAGTCGTACGTAAATCGGAGAGATCTGGGACGTGCCAGTAGAACGCCGTGGCCTTTGGAACCCGCTCCTGGAGCAGGAGCGCGGTCGCCTGGAACCGCGGATCCGACCCGAATCGTTTTTGCATCGGACGATCCAGGAGCAGATAGGCCAGAGATAGGAGGCTCATGCCCACGTGATGCGCCATGAAGGAGCGAACCACCGCGTTCGATTTTCCAGCCGGCAGACGCGAAGGAGTGTAGTCGATTGCTTCATAGAGGCCATAGTCGCCTTCAAATCCTGAGGCGGCGAGTCGCTGAAGATTCAGACACGCCTCTTCGGGCGTCACCATCAGCGCCAGAGCCGACGCATACGGCGCGATGACCAGATCCTCCGCGAGTCCGCGTTTGAGCCCCATACCGGGCACGCCAAATGCGCGGTACTGGTAGTTGAGGCGAACGTCGACCATGTTGTAGCACGATTCAGAAATGCCCCATGGTACGCCGCGCCGCCTCCCATACTCGATCTGCTGCTCCACGGCCGCCTTGTAAGTCTGGTCGAGCAGCGTGTTTTCGTACGTGGGCATCACCAGGAGCGGCATCAGGTACTCGAACATCGAACCGCTCCACGAAAGAAGAATCGGCTCTCCACCGGCCGTGGTCAGGAGGCGCCCCAGGGCAAACCAGCTCTCCTGCGGCAGTTGTCCCTGCGCGATCCCGACGAACGTGCACAATCGCGCCTCCGATGCGAGCAGATCATAGAAACTGGCATCCCGCCGGTGCTCGCCCACGTTGTACCCGATAGCCAATAAATGGCGCGCCTCGTCGAACAGGAAGTCATACTCCATGCGGGATAGTTCGCTGGATTGCAGCGCGAGGAGGTCGATAGCCGCGATCCTTGCTCTGGCACGGGTGCTTGCGTCCGTGATGCACCGTTGAATATCGATCAACCACTCGCCCTCCTGGAGGGCTACGCACCCGCCCAGACCACTTCCGATTGCCGGCAGTGGCCTGGCCTCAAGTCCTGCCAGTTCGCGCAGGGTTGGGATCTCATCGATGGCGTCAAAGTCGTTGGCTCTATTCTGAGGGATCGGGAGTAGAATCCACGGAGCGAGAAATGCCAGCTCATCGAGGGCGCCCTGGCATTGCCGGATGAAGGCGCGTGCCCAGTGCTTTGCCTCACTCTGGGCCTCGCCATCGAGGCTTCGCACCACTTCAGTAGCGGATGCCGTCAGCCGGTCGAGACAGAGCCGCGCAGCGGTGAGCGAGGTTGGCAGGGAATCGCACGCGGACGCCAGATCCTCCTGAAGTTTAGCGAGCTGGGCCTTCGCTGTTCCTCCTGCAGCGTCCACGAGAATCCTCAGTGTGTCGCTTAAGCCCTCAAACAACCGGGTTGCCAGGATCTTCTGATCGGGTAGCGTGGCGAGACCCGGGCGCAAGGTCAGCAGGTCGGCTGCAAGGTTCCCGCTGTCCACCGTCGAGACGTAGAGAGGCTGCAGTGGTTTCAGAGAGAGGGTATCGTACCAGTTGTAGAAGTGGCCTCGATGGCGCTCCAGGGCCTCCATCGCGCGGAATGCATGCTCCGTGCGCTCAATAAGTTGCCCGGCTGGTATATAGCCGAAGTCGTACGCGGACAAATTCGCGAGTAGCGCAAGTCCTATGTTGGTCGGGGACGTGCGATGCCCAACCGCGCCGACGGGATGCTCTTGATAGTTATCGGGCGGCAGCCAATGATCTACCGGACCGACGAACGTTTCGAAGAACGCCCACGTCTTCCGGGCAAGCATCCGGAGAAAGACGGTCTGGTCAGCCGTCAGCCTTGCTCCTCGGCGAGCGAGCGGCCGACTGATCCACCATGCGATGGCGGGAGAGGCAAACCAGAGGCCCAGGATAGGTGCAGCAAAATAGAGCGCGGCCGGCCTTGAAAGTGCCAGATAGGAGAGCGCAGCACAGGCAATGATTGGGGCAATCCACATCGTCCGGTAAGAGGCAACGAGGTCCGTGCGCCTGGTGCGATCCGAGTCGCTCGACGGATTCCACTCCAGGAGTCGTCTGCGTATGGCGAGCCGCCAGGCCGTGCGCAGAATCGCATCCAGACTGAAGAAGGCTTCGTAGGGAAGACACGCGAGCGTGAATGCCGCCTGAGCAGAGTGGCGGCCGGCCGAGCCCAGCGCGGCGGCGAGATGCTGCCTGAGCAGTACATCGCCCGGCTTCTGAAAGAGATCCAGAGTAGAAACAATCCAGGGGGGGATCAGGATGGTTCCGATCACCGCCAAGGTCCACAACCAGAGCGGAGACAAGACCGTCCAGCCCAGGAGCAAGAGCAGGGTCAATGCCGAGGGCACGATACTACGGCGAAGGTTGTCGAAGATCTTCCACCGTGACAGCCCGGATAGTGGATTCTTCCGGCGGCGCCCGCCGAGGCCGGGGACACCCGGCAGCAACCAGCGTGCAATCTGCCAATCCCCGCGCATCCAGCGATGGCGGCGGCTCACGTCTGCGCTGTAGCGGGACGGATATTCCTCGTATAGCTGTACATCGCTCAACAGTCCCGCCCGTGCGTAGCACCCTTCCACGAGGTCGTGGCTGAGGATCCGGTTCTCGGGAAAGCGCCCGTTGAGTGCCCGCTCGAACGCATCGACATCATAGATGCCCTTACCGATGAACGAGCCTTCGTGAAAGAGGTCCTGGTAAACGTCGGAGACGGCGCGCGTATACGGGTCGATGCCCGGCTCGCTCCCGAAAAGGTGCGCGTACCGCGACGGGGTCGTGCCCGGCAGGCTGACGGCGACGCGTGGCTGAAGGATACCGTACCCCTCAGAGACACGCTGTTTCTCCTCGTCGTACCGCGCACGATTGAGCGGGTGCGCCATGGCTCCCACAAACTGCCACGCGGAATCGCGCGGCAGTTGCGTATCCGTGTCAAGGGTGATCACATATTTCACGTTCGATAAGGCCCCAGTATCCCCAACGATGCATGAGAAGGGTTCCCTTGAGCCACCGCGCAGAAGCGCGTTCAATGCCGCAAGCTTCCCCCGCTTGCGCTCGTAACCCATCCAAAGCCGCTCCCGGGGATTCCATCGGCGCGGACGATGAAAGAGGAAGAATGTGTCATCTTTTACGCCCCTGTACTTTTCATTCAACTCCTCGATTCTCTTCCGGGCGAGCTGTACCAGAGGCTCGTCCTCCGGCATCGCTTCCGCGTGAGCGTCCCGGAAATCAGTCAGCAGGCCGAAGTGCAGGTTTTTGTCTCGATTCGCCAGAAACCGAACTTCGAGCGCCTCGACCAGATTCTCGATGTTTTGGGCGCTCGTGAGCATAGTCGGGATCACGGCCAGCGTAAGCAATTCAGAAGGAATTCCTTTGCAAAAGTCGATTCGGGGCAGCACGTGCGGCTGGGCCAGTAACGTTACCAGCCAGTTCACCAGCGCCACCGCCATCTGACTTGCGCAAAGCAGTGAGAGGATAGTGGTCAGCGCGAGCAGCCAATCATGTAAACCGTTCCCATGCGTCTTCGCCAACAAGCTCCCGGTGAAAGTCAGTGTTATCAGCGTGATCGCGCCGAGATAGAGGGACAAAGGAAACCGGCGGCTCATCCTCCGAAGGGCTCCGGAGGCCGATCGGCGCAACTGTGCCATCCGTTCTAGGTGCGGTAACCCCTTGTCGATGAGGTAGAACCCGACATGCGCCGCTCGATCGTCACTGCCTTTGTTGGCGGCGCCTTCGCGGGCCAACCGGATCGCTTTGCCTGCCACCTCGCTTTCGGATAGCCGGCTGCCCTTCGCTATCTTTTCCACAACATGACGGTATCTATCGCGGGTGGCAAAATCCATTGTGCTGTAGACGCCGTCCGGATCCTCACGCAAGGTTTGCTCCACAACGCTCATCGTCTCGACGAACTCGCGCCAGTCCATAGCCCCGAGAAAGCGGAGGCTGCCTATGCTGTTGCTTATGGAAACCTGATCGGCGGCCAGTTGCTGGCTCTCCGACTGTACCATTTGCTCAATCGTCAGGCCGGACTCGGAGAGCCGCTGCTCAATCCACGTGAGCGGCAATGCCAGAGCGGGGCCTTGCCCCTGCAACCTGCGGGCAAGTTCCGCGACAAACGAACTCACCATCGGCGGGCTCGACCGCGCCATATCCGCGATCACCAGAATCAGGCTTTTCGGGTCTTTCTCCGCCATCTGGGTCATCTCGTCTGCCCAGTAGTCGGCATGGTTTCGGTCGATCCTGTCGGCGGCGATCCGGGTTCCAACGCGTCTGAGATTCTCGATAAGCGCCAGACGCAGCATGATAGGGATTGCCCACAATTCGCCTAACTTCAGGCCAGTCACTGTCTGGTAGGCTGCCACGAAACTGCTGAGACTTTCCGGATCCACCCGTCCATCGCCGTGCGAGATCGTCTCCAGAGCGATGTCATACACGCGTGGGAGCCCGGCCGATGGGCCGTTCAATAAGCGCGGTAGTTCCCGGCTGTACCCCTTTGGAAGATGTCGCTTGGCCGTGCGAATCTGTTCTTCGATCAGATAGAAGTTGTCGAGGAGCCATTCTCCGGCCGGCGCAATCCGGCGATTCGCCTTGACCGCGGCGGTCAGCAGATTACAGGCTCCAATCAGGACCTCTTCGTTCTCAGCCAGCCTCGCCAGGAGCTGGTCCGGAGCGCGTCCCAAACCCACCTTGTGCGAGGCTGCCAGGGCTCGGCCATGCTGCTTCATCTGCTCGCTGCTGAACAGTTCCGATCGCAGCGGTGGCTGGTCGCCGGCATACTTTTGTGCCAGGCCGTTTGCGGGTTGGCTCGCCCGCAAAAGGGGCAGATGTGCGAGAATGGTCTTGATGAGCTCCTTCAAATGTGAAGTCTCCTTCTTAGAAGCTAAGTCTCAACGAATCGGTCTTCAAACAGGGTAGCGGCTTTCAAGCATGCGTGGGGTCAGGGCTTGAATAATCATATTTTTCATCGTGCCGCATGAGCCTGTCAGGGTGGCCCAAAGGAAGAAAAAGAAAGGAAGGTCCGCGTTACAGTTTACTCACAAAAGGGCTGTTATTGCAATCCAAAACGATGGGCCTCATTCTCCTCCTCCGAAGATTCACTTTTCATCTGCGTTTGCACGTGCAATACTATGGCCGGCGGTAACGGAGGTAACAGGATTAAAATACTCCTCATCAACCCAAGCTTCCTGGCAGAATCGGGACGCGATCTCTACTCCGCTCACCTCATGGGCCCGTTGTATACTGGACGGCCGAACACTCGGATGACACTTGGCATCCCTCTCGCGCTCCCAACGCTTGCAGCGCTCACATCCCCTGAGCACTCGGTAAAGATCATCGACGAAGAAGTAGAAGAGGTCGACTTTGACGAACACTTCGACCTTGTCGGCATCACCGCCATGACATTCAAGGCCACGCGCGCTTACGAAATTGCGAGCGAGTTCCGGAAGCGCGGCATCACCGTGGTTATGGGAGGTATCCATGCCACGGTCTGTCCGGATGAAGTCCTCAACCACGTTGACGCTGTTGTGATCGGGGAGGCGGAGGACGTGTGGCCTCAACTGCTCATCGACGCCCAGAAGGGTACCTTGCGGCGAGTCTATCAGGCGAATGAGTTGCCCGATCTAAAGGTATCTCCTGTTCCCCGTTATAGCCTGGTGCAGAATGACCATTACCTTTTCACATACCTCCAGACTGCCCGGGGCTGCCCATTTAACTGCCGGTTTTGCTCGGTAACAAAGGTGGCAGGTCACATCGTTCGGAAGAAATCGATTGAGCAGGTCATCGCTGAGGTCGACGCGGTCCTAAGCCTCAATACCGTCCGCCCGATAACGGTGATCGACAAGGTCTCGGGACAGAAAAAAAGACTCGTCGGCTCCATAGCCTTTATCGACGACAACTTCGCCATCGACCGCAAACACGCGTTTTCGGTCTGTGATGCGCTCTGTCGCTACCAGGAAGAACGGGGCATCGCCTTCACCTGGTATACGCAGGTGAACTACATGGTTGGTTTCGACGAAGAGCTTCTTCGGGCCATGGCAAGGGCTAACTGCCAACACCTGTTCATCGGCTTCGAGAACCTCGATCCCGAAGCTCTCCGTTCCATGAACAAGAAAATGAATGACCCCGAGCGCTACGAAGAAGCTATTAAAAACATACATCGCCACCATATGCGGGTGGTCTTTTCCACCATCATCGGAGATGACCATACGTCAGCCAGAAGCGCAGCGCTCCTCGAATCCTTTGTAAAGAGAAACCACCTGGTCCACGTTCTCCTCAACGTGCTTACCCCTTATCCGGGCACCGAACTTACCCAAGAAATGGAACGCGATGGCCGGATCCTCACGAAGGAACCTCAGTTCTACAACATCAGAAACGTCGTGTTTAGGCCGCGAGGAATGTCGGTCGGCCAGCTGGTCGACATCTACATTTCCCTCTGCAACTCTATCTTCAGCTATAGATCTGTCTTCGAAAGGGGCAAAGGGCTTGTAGCCTCGATGCACAGGTTCAAGCTGCCTTTCCTTTTCCGTGTGCCCGTTTTTTTCACCTTCATGTATGTCTGCCTCGTTTTTGCATTCCGACGAAAGCTCAGATGGAGCATTGCAGCCCGCATGTTCTTTAGCGCTCCTCGCTTACTTATCTTGAACGGCAGCCTCTATGCCCTGGAACTGCTCATAGCAAGCGCTGACTACGATGACTTCCTCCAAAGCGAATCCCGCCGGATAGGAACCCTGAAAGAGAGACGCAAGCCCCTCAAGACTCTCGTGGAATCTAACATAGAGCAGTACGCGCAACCTTCAAGGCAAATCCGAGACCAAGAAATGGGATGGCACGAAAGAGCAGTCTCTTTTAGGGCCTTTTACGTGACACGCGACCATCTTGCCAGCCTGGGCATAGAGGTGGCTCGCGAGGACGTCGGGCGCCCGGTCCTGCTCCTGGGCGGCACGAGCATACCCATCTCTGACCGGATGGGGTTTATCCAGCATCTCCTCGTGGCTGGTTACGAAGTAGCGAGTATTGAAAATCCCATTGGTACGCCTCTCGATTTTTACGCCGACCCCGCAGTCGACCGAATCACTGCTCTCCGCTATTTCATCGAGCATTTAGCAAAGGACCGGGCGGTAATGAGCCTCGATATTGTCGCGCAATCATATTCCGCTTTCGAGACGGTGAGGGTGCTCACGGCCCATCCCGACCTTTGCACACGTGTCCGCAGCATCATACTGGTCAACCCGCCCGGGCTTGATGAGAAGATTACTTTTGTCCGCCACGTGACGCGGTTCCTCACCCGCCACCTTACCCAGGGGTACGTGAAGTCGCTGATCATGCTTCTCGGATTACCTTCGGCCCCTCCAAAGGGGGGCACGCGACGAGAGAAGCGTGTGCACGCAAGAAAAGAGGCCCAGGGCATAAGTATCTGGATGGCCAAGACCTTAATAAATCTGGTGCGCACATTCAGGGAGGTTCAGGACATCGTGACCTTCAGGATCAAAGAGCCTATCAGAAATTTACAGAATCAAAGCGGATGCGACATCAACATCTTCCTCCAGTCCGGTGATCAGGTCGTCCCTGCCCCGATTACCGAAGGAGCCCTCAAGGATATCTTACCGCCGGGGCACATCAGGATTACCCCCGGTGGGCATAACGACCTCTTTTTTCAGGAATGGCAGCGCGAGGAATTCGTAACCTTTCTCAAGGAAGTTAGAAGCCGCCAGTATTCCGGGGAGAGAACTCCCCGGGCCGAAGAGCTTCAGTGAAGTATTTGAATGATGGCGAAAATCGCTCGATCTGATGCGCGTGGCAGGGTGCAGTCGCGCGAGCCTCGCTGCCACTGCACCCCCGCTTATCGCGCTGAACTGCCAGGCTACGGCGTTATGACGTCCGGATCGGTAACCACACCAAGGTAGTGGAACCGCCCGTTCTTGACGATCTGCACCTGTACATCCTTGACTACCTCTCCATCGGCGGTGAACCTTTTGATCTCACCGGTCAGGCCGTTAAAGTTCCTGACGGACGCGATTGCGTTGCGGATGTCGGGCCCTTTGGCGCTCTTCGCCCGCTTTATCGAGTCCACAATGATCATGAAGGCGTCGTAAGCCGAGGCACCCACCATGTCCGGCTGAATCTTAAAGCGCTGCTCGTAGGTGGTGAGAAACTTTTGTACCTCCGGTCGTTTGTCGTCCCGGTTCAGGTTCGTCACGATGACAAAACCCTCGGCAGCCTGTGCTCCTGCTATTTCCACGAACTTGGGTGAGTCTGCGCCCTCCTCGCCGACGATGGTCGCTTTGATGCCCAGCTCGCGCGCCTGTTTGACTATCGGTCCCGACTGGAAGTAGTAGCCGCTCGCCAGAATCAGATCCGAGTTATCCTGCTTGATCTTTGTCAGGTATGCCTTGAAATCCTTCTCCGCCATAGGGTAGACCTGTGCAGAGACGATCGTCGCAGCGCCGCCCGCCTTGTTGACGATGTAGCTCTTGAAGCCTTCCGCAAGCTCACGCCCGAAATCATTGTCGCTCGTCAGAAGGGAGATCCTCTTGGCCTTCAGCATCTTCACTGAAGCATACGCAGCGGACTGCCCCTCGACCTTGCCGAGAAAGCCGTTCCTGAAGTTGTAGTTACCTGCCTTTGTCACGTCAGGGTGGACCGCATACGCCGCGACGAGAGGGATCTTCTCCTCCTGGAATATCGGTGCGACCGCCCGACTTGGGTTACTGTACGATCCGGCCACAAAAGCAGAGATCTTGTCCTGCTCGATGAGCTTGCGCGCGAGGGCTATTGCATCCTTCGCCTCACCCCGATCGTCGTAGATAACGAGCTCCACTTTCTGCCCGAGAACGCCGCCCTCAGCATTCACCCGTTCGAGCGCCAGCTGGAGCGAGTTCTGAACCGAGAGCCCGTCAGCTGCCGCAGGGCCTGTGAGCGGGGCCAAACACCCGATCTTGATCGTTTCCGCCGCACCCGCCATGCCGACCAAGACAAAGCACGCGGCCAACACAACTAACACCACTCCTTTCCATTTCATCTCTCCACCTCCTGTTAATTTTTTATTAGACCGTAGCACGCGGGCCTCAATGCCCGAGGTACACCTCCTTCACCCGTGGATTGTCCGCCAGTTCCGCGGCATCGCCTTGCATGACGCAGGTGCCGGTTTCGAGCACGTATCCGCGGGTCGAGATGGCAAGCGACGCCACCACGTTCTGCTCGACCAGGAGGATACTCAACCCGTGTTCTTTGTTCAGCTGCCGCAGCACCTCGAAAACTTCATCCACGAGCTTCGGCATCAATCCCATCGAGACCTCATCCACGAGAAGGAGCTCCGGCTCTGAGATGAGCGCGCGGGCAATAGCCAGCTGCTGCTGCTCCCCTCCGGAAAGCGTCTGCCCCAGCTGATTGCTTCTCTCCTTGAGTATCGGAAAAATGTCGTAGAGCCACTCGGTGCGTTTTGCCACATCGATCTTGTTCCGCAGCCTGTAAGCTCCTGTGAGGAGATTCTCGTAGACAGTGAGCCGCGGGAAGATATGGGAACGCTCGGGAACCATACGGATACCGATCCGGGCACGCTGGTGCGACGCGAGAGCGCTGATTTCTCTGTTCTTGAAGCTCACGCTTCCCTTCTTCGCTGCGACTATCCCCATGATGCTTTGGAGAATCGACGTCTTGCCCGCCCCGTTTGCGCCGATGATCGAAACCAGCTCACCTTTTTCGAGCTGGAAGCCAACGCCGCAAACCGCTTCAATATCACCGTACGAGATGTGGAGGTCGCGCACCTCAAGCAGCATGGATCACTCCCTTGCGACCGAGGTAAGCCTCTATGACCCGCTCATCCTGCTGGATCTCAGCCGGTACCCCTTCCGCAATCTTCCGCCCGTGATCGAGAACGACGATCCAGTCGCACAGGTTCATAGTCACTCGCATGTTATGCTCGATCAGCAGTACCGTGCGGCCGTCGTTGCGTATCTTCCTGATGAGTGCTTCGAGGTGCTCGATCTCCTCGTGGCGCAGTCCTGAGAAGGATTCGTCCAGAAGGAGGAGCATGCGGCCGACCACGAGCGCCCGTCCGATCTCGAGGCGCCTCAGGTTGCCGAGCGGGAGAAGCCCGGCCTTGCGGTCCGCGAGGTGTGCCAGTCCCACTTTTTCTAGCACGTCCATGGCCTCCCTCACCTCGGAGCGCGTCCGCCAGCGCCCCCAGATGGACAGAAGGCTCGGATAACGGGTGACACCCCGCGCGACGAGCACGTTCTCCAGGACTGTTAACGTGCCGAAGGGCTTCACGATCTGAAACGTTCTGCCTATCCCTGAGCGCGCGATCAGGTGCGGCGCAAGACCGCCGATCGGCGTTCCGTCAAAGAGGATCTCGCCGGCGGTCGGCGTATAGATCCCGGAGATCAGGTTGAAGAGCACAGTCTTCCCCGCGCCGTTCGGTCCGAGGATCCCGAGGATCTCGCCAGGGAGCACGTCGAAATCGACTGCGTCAACAGCCTTGAGTCCCCCGAAATGGCGGGACACGCCTCGTACCGAGAGCAGCTCGTGACTCATCGTCTTCCTCCCCGGAACAGCGGCGCAAGCACGCGGCGGGCCGCACTTTCCCGGCCCAGCAGACCGCCCGGCTGGAACCTGATCATCAGGAGGAGGAGCAGCGTGTAGAGAAATACGCGGTAGTCGACCAGAGGACGGAAGACCTCCGGAAGGATGCCGAGGATGATAGTGCCTACAAGCGGTCCCCAGAGGGTCCCCATGCCGCCCAGGACAAGCATGCTCAGGAAGCCGACGGAAACCGGGAACGAGAAGTCACCGGGGCTGATGAACTGCATATAGTGTGCGTAAAGGGAGCCTGAGAGGCCGGCCATTGCTGTACCGATGACAAAGGCGAAGAGCTTGAACCGCACCGGCGATATGCCCAGTGTCGACGCAGCCGACTCGTCCTCTCTGATCGCATAACAGGCGAGGCTCGCCCAGCTCCTTGTGAGCCACCAGGAGAGCAACATGCAGATTGCGAGGAAGCCGGCGGAAAGGAGGAGAAACGCCTGGCCCTTTATCCTGATCCCGAAGAAAATGATCCTCGGAATTCCACCGAGGCCAAGCGCGCCTCCAAAGAACGGCACGTAGCGGAAGAGAGCCTCGACGATAAAATTGATGCCGATCGTGGTGATGGCAAGGAAGTCCTCACGAACCCGTATGCTGGGGAGTCCGAGCAAAAGACCGATGAGCCCGCTGACAAAAATTACCAGGGGAAGGCCCAGCCAGAAGGAAAGCCCTGCTTTAGTAGCGAGTAAAGCTGCGGCGTAGGCGCCTATGCCGACAAACGCGGCGTGCCCGAGAGAGATCTGCCCCGCATAACCGACGATCACGTTGAGACCGCAGACTGCGATGGCCTGGATAGTGATCATAGTTGCAATCGTCGTGGCGTACGCGCTCACTATGCCTCCTACCGTGATGAGCCGAGCAGTCCCTCTGACCGCCACACGAGGACCCCGATCATGGCGATAAACGCAAGTGCGTCTCTGGGCAGAGGGATGTTTGCATAGCCGATGAGCAGAGTCTCTGCCATCCCGAGGGTCAGAGACGCGATGACCGCACCCGGTACCGAGCCGAGTCCGCCAACAACGATCAGAGCGAGTGTCTTGTATGCGGGCACCGTTCCCATGGTGGGGTAGACCTGGTTGTAATAGATACCGACAAGGATTCCTGCGATCGCGGCAATGGCCGATCCCATGACGAAGGTGATGGTGATGATCGCGTGGCTGTTGATGCCCATGGTGCCGGCTATAAGCGCGTCCTGGGAGGCTGCCCGCATGGCAAGGCCCAATTCTGTACGGGTGGTGATGTACCACAGCACGAGCAGCACTGCGGCCGTTATAACGTAAATGGCCAGCAGTCCGGATGAGATCTGAGTGGCGCCTACGTAAACATTCGGGAACGGGAGCTTCGCGGGGAAGGTGAGAATGTAAGGGCCAGCGACCAGTCGTGCTGCTTCCTCGATGGACAGCAGGACAGCAATGCTGCCGATGAGAGGCACGAAGGGAGGATACTTAAGCAGAGGAAAATAGAGGAACCGCTCGATGATGACGCCGACGGCCGCGCAGATCGCCATCGAGCCGAGGAAGGCGACAACAAGGCTGCCTGTTGCGCCGAAGAGGTAGAGGCCAGCGTAGGCGCCGATCGTGAAGACGGCGGCGTGGGCAACATGGAGGATCCTCATGACACCGTATACAAGCGCGAGTCCGAGCGTCACCAGGGCGTAAATCGAGCCCATTGCGAGCCCGTTCAGAAGCTGTTCAAGGAAGAGCTGCATCGAAAGCTATCCGCCTCCGGTCACTAAAGGTTGTGCCCACGAGCGGATCATCTCTTCTGCGGCGAGAGCTTTCTTCTCCAGCAATTCCGTACGGGTCTGAGCCTTCCGCACGAACGCTTCGTCGGTGATCCCCTGAAGATTTACTCTGACGTTCGCTGCAGCTGTCATCACCGCTGAGCGGGCCATCAAGGCACTTGCCAGGCCATCGGTCACCGCGTTCTTGTTGCCCTTGCTGACTGCGAGAGAAGCCAGTTCAAGGGCATCGACCGCCATTTCAGCAACGGCGAGGGGTACGCGTGCTGCTTCCTTCAGCGCCTCCTGGATTGCCTCGCTGCGCAGCAGCTTCTCCTCGTTGGTAGTCTTGGGCATGCGGTAAGCAACCATCACCTTGGTGTAAGCGTCGGAATCGAGGTCAACCGCTCGGGTCAGGTCGCCACGCAACGCCTGCGCCCGGTCAATCAACTGGTTCATCTCATGGTCGAGGGCAGAGTCCTTGCGTCGCCCGACGGTGAGACGTGCGACCATTTCGGCGAGACCTGCCGCCAGGGCAGCGCACAGTGCGGCCATCGAGCCGCCGCCGGGGACAGGCTCTGCCGAGGCGACCCGTTCAAGAAGTTCCCGCACCGTGAGGTCTACGAGCATGTGACGTTTCCTCGTTCTCTTGTTGCCAGATCGTAAACGACCTCGCCTTTTTTGACTACCTTTTCCACGCAGTTCACCCCGACGTGGTAAGGAATGAAAAGATACGACGGAAATTCGAGAACGACAAGGTCACCCTGTTTTCCCGGATTGAGGCTCCCGACAATCCCTGCGCGGCCCAGTGCTGCGGCGCCATTGAGAGTACAGGCTGTCACTGCCTCTTCCGGCGTCATTCCCATGTAGAGCGTGGCAAGCGCAAAAATGAGCGGTATCGACTCAGAGAAACAGCTCCCCGGGTTGAAATCAGTGGCGAGCGCAACCGCGCAACCGCGATCGATCATCATGCGGGCGGGGGCGTAAGGCTCTTTCAGACTGAAGGCGGTTGCGGGGAGCAGTACGGCAACGACGTCTCGTGCCGCCATGCGCCTGATCCCATCTTCCGATGCGTACAGAAGATGGTCCGCGGAAACAGCACCCAGTTCGGCCGCGAGTTCAGCTCCGCCCAATGGCGTGAGCTCGTCTGCGTGGAGCTTGGATGCGAGGCCGAATGTGCCGGCGGCTTCCAGAAGGTGCCGCGACTGGGCCAGGTCGAACACGCCTTTCTCGCAGAAAACATCGCAGAACTCGGCGAGGCCGCGACGAGCAATTTCCGGGAGTACCTCGCGAATGATGTGGTCCGTATATCCGTCCGGATCGCCGCGATACTTTTTTGGGATGGCATGAGCCCCGAGGAACGTTCGGACAATATCGACGGGGTGGCACGCGTCGAGCGCCTTCATTACCTCGAGTTGCTTTATCTCTGTTTCCAGGTCGAGGCCATATCCGCTTTTTCCTTCGATGGTAGTAACGCCAAAGGAGAGCATACGGTCGAGCCTCTTTTTCCCGGACATGATCAATTGATCCTTCGTCGCGGACCTGGTGGCCTCCACGCTGCTTGCTATGCCGCCCCCCCGCTGCATGATCTCCATGTAACTCATGCCCCGCAACCTGAAGCAGAACTCTTCGGCGCGGTAACCGCCAAAGACAAAGTGTGTATGTGCATCCACGAAGCCTGGCAGGACGGCTTTACCCGTGGCATCGATAACCGAATACCGAACAGAGTCGATGCCGGTCAGAACCTCGTCGGTGGGACCTACTCGGGTGATAATTCCGTTGTCGATAACCAGAGCTCCGTCGCGAATGATGCCGAGGTCTGCCATCGCGGATCCCTTCTTCGCGGCGAATCCGCTGACGGTCACCAATTCTTCCGCATTCCTGATGATAAGATTACCGCCCATCTTTGTCATTCCATCAATCTCTGCTCCAGCACCTGCTCAATGCTGAAGTGTTCGAGACCCATATAGTAAGCCGCCGCGTCAACCAGGGCCGCCATCGGCACCATACCGACGATCTCACTCCCCACTATGTTTACGCCACACCGGTGCGCTTCAGTGCGGATCAGCTCCACTACGCGGTAGAGCGGCGTTCGGGTGAAATCGGTCATGTTCATCGAGACCTGGACCATGCCGCGCGTCTTCAGATCAACGCCGATGGCCTTGCAGTAACGCAAGCCGCCGCTCTGATGACGGACCGCTTTTGCGATTGCGTTCGCAATCTCCATGTTGTCCGTACCGAGGTTCACATTGAACGCAACGAGCGGCATCCGGGCTCCAACCGCAACCACACCAGCGCTCGGGTGAGGCACAGCCTCCCCAAAGTCTGGTTTCCACTCAGGCAGCTTCAGCTTCTGTTCCATGCCTTCGAACTGACCCTTGCGTATATCCGCGAGGTTCTTCCGCACCGGATCAGACGCTGATTCCTCATAAAGAAAGACCGGGATACGATATGTTTCTGCGATTGCGCGGGCCACTTCCTTCGAAAGCGCGGCCGCCTCCTCCATCGTGGCCTTCCTTATGGGGATGAAGGGGATCACGTCAACAGCGCCCATTCTCGGATGCTGCCCCCTGTGCACACGCAGGTCGATCAAGCGCACCGCCGCGCCCACGGCTGCAAGTAGCGCGTTTTTAAGGGGTCCCGGCTCCCCGACTGCGGTCACCACGCACCTGTTGTGGTCCGGGTCCGCCTCATGGTCGATCAGCTTCACGCCCCTCCGCCCCCGAAAGGCGTCCAGGATCTCCGCGATCTTGGATTGGTCTCTGCCTTCGGAGAAATTGGGTACGGTTTCGATAATTGTATCCATCGTCGGTTCCTTCCTTAACGTCAGTCAAAAAGGGACTAACGGAAACTGGTCCTGCGCGTGAAACCCACAAGCTTAGGGCAGACCCTCCGTGAAAGCCTTGTCCACCAGCTTGGCAAGGAGATCGCCATCGGCCAGATAGGGCAGGGTCAGATGGTCGGAGCCGCGTCGCTGCTCGTTGTACCGGATACCTGTCTCGAGGGAGCCCTCGTTGCGGGCCCAGGCCCTTCGTGCCACGCCGCCCATCACGTCCCACAGGACAGCCTGGCGGACGATCTCGTCGACCCGAGCGCTTCCATCCAGCACCAGACCGTACCCGCCGTTGATCGCCTTGCCAATGCCGACCCCACCGCCGTTACTGAGCACCACCATGCTCATGCCCCGGGCCACGTTTCCTGCGAAGCACTGGACAGCCATCTCCGCCATGACGTTACTGCCATCCTTGATGTTCGCTGTTTCCCTGAAGGGCGAATCTACGCCGCCCGCGTCGTGGTGATCGCGGCCGAGCATGACCGGACCTATCTCACCGTTCCTCACCAATTCATTGAATTTAAGGGCAATGCGCATCCGACCCTCAGCGTCCTGGTAAAGGATCCGTGCCTGCGTCCCCACCACCAGCCTGTTCTTTTCGGCATCTCTGATCCATGCGTAGTTGTCCCTGTCCTGGAAGCTGCGGTTGGGATCAATGCACTCCATTGCCGCTTGGTCGGTCTTGCGCAGGTCATCGGGCTTGCCGCTCAGGCAGACCCAGCGAAAAGGGCCATAACCGTAATCAAAAAGAAACGGCCCCATGATATCTTCGACATAGGAGGGAAAGATAAAACCATCCCGCGTATCCCGGCCGTTCCTGCATATCTCTGTCCCGCCTGCATCATAGACAGCCTTCATGAAACTGTTACCGTAATCGAAAAAGTAGGTCCCCCGTTCGACCAGGGCCTTGATCAACACAAAATGGTGCAGGAGCGACCGGTTTACCATGTCCCGGTAGATGGAAGGCTCAGTTCTCAGAAGCTGCGTCCTTTGGTCGTACGTCAAGCCCTGAGGACAGTAACCCCCTTCGTAGGGTGCATGGCACGATGTCTGGTCGCTGAGAAGCTCGATGTGCACGTTGTTGTTTACAGCATACTCGAGGAGGTCGACGATGTTGCCGTAGAATGCGATCGAGATCGTTTTCTTCTTTGCCATGTGTTCGAAGGCAATGCGGAAGGCTTCAGCCGGCGTTTCGACGGTACGGCTGATCCAGCCCTGAGAAAGCCTCGTCTCAATTCGTGACGGGTCCACCTCGGCGATGATCCCGACGCCGTTGGCTATCTCAATTGCCTTGCCCTGGGCGCCGCTCATGCCCCCCAAGCCTGCCGAGACAAAGAGGTGGCCGGTCATGTCTGCGTCGACAGGTAAGTTGAGGCGGGTTCTGCCAGCGTTGAGGATGGTGTTGTAGGTGCCGTGGACGATGCCCTGCGGGCCGATATACATCCAGCCGCCTGCTGTCATCTGGCCGTAGTTAGCAACGCCCAAGGCCGCAGCGCGGTGCCAGTTCTCCTGGTCATCGAAGCAGCCGACCATCAGCGCGTTGGTAACGATCACCCGCGGGGCACCCCGGTGCGAGGCAAAAAGGCCGACCGGGTGACCCGATTCGACGACAAGCGTCTGCTCGTCTGTAACCGTCTGGAGGTACGCCTTCAGTAATCGATACTGCATCCAGTTCTGGCACACCTGGCCGGTCTCCCCATACGTGACAAGCTCATAGGGGTAGAGCGCGACGTCAAAATTGAGGTTGTTGTCAATCATTACCTGGAAGGCTCTGCCCTCGATGCAGCGGCCAGGATAGGCGTCAATGGGATTTCCCTTGATCTGTCCGGAAGGTCTGAAACGGTATGCATAGACGCGCCCCATGGTGAGGAGCTCGTCGAGGAACTCGGGCGCGAGCTTTGCGTGCCAGCGCTCCGGCACATAGCGCAGCGCGTTCTTTAGCGCAAGAACCGTTTCTGCACGGTCGAGCGTGAATCTTCTCTTCGGGGCCCTCCGTATACCTTCCGCAAACGAGGGCATGGGCGGAAGGTCCTCGACCACCGCATCCAATCGCAGGGTCATAGCCTTTGCGATCTGGTCGTTTGTAACCATGCGTCCCCTCCACACAAAGCGATACCCAATCTTTGTTTTGGACCCACAAGGAGCGTCTTGGCAAGACGAGATGATTGATGCTCTGACAGGCGGAACAGTACCGCATGCATAGCGGAAAGGGGTCGCCCGCCGGACCTCACCTTGCCCCATGCTATTCTATCATAGTCGAAGTTAGATTTGGTATTAATGAGGGTACTTCTCTGCGCCGTACCTGTGTGCAGCGGAGCTGGCCTAACGCGGGCCAATCATGTCACGTGTTTTTTTGGGCGGTTTGCCGGGAAAAAAGAAGGGCAGGCCAGTCAAGCTGGGGGGTCGGGGATTGGGCTATTTCCGGCCTGCCCGAGCACCGCATCTTGTGGGGAAGAGTGGCGGCGCAAACCCGATATCTTTGTCTTCTAACACGAATGTAAGGATGGTTGTCTTGGCTGTCAAGGGCCAGATGTGAATTATTGATTTTGTCTGATCGCAAGCATTATCTGGTTGTGCAGCGCCCGCAAATAGTTGAGGTGAGCAGCCGAGACGCTTTCAGCATACGCCGGGTCTCCCTCAAGATAGACAAGCCCGATGGGTTTACTGTTAACAACAATAGGCAGAAGAATCAGGAGGAGGGGACGGGGTAATCTCTCGGAGAACCACTGCGGAATAAGCCGTTTAATATCCTCTCTGCTGGTATCACCAATGAAAAGTGCCCGTTGTTTTTCTATCGCAAGGTTGAAGATATCGATATCACCGTCGTTTCCCACTGGTATCTTGAACCATGTGCGGAGCGCTTCCGTAGAATCGCCGAAGGTGAGCCTGAGATTCATGACGGGCTGTTTTGTGTCCTTGATGAAGAGAAGCGTCTTTTCAAGGCCCGAAAATTTCATGCTCCTGAACATGGTTTCGATGACTATCCTGAATATGTCGTTGTGGGAGTAGTTATCCAGGATGGCGTTAGTAATGTCCTTCATGCCGTCTGCGAATACCGTCTCAGGGTTCGTGACGCCCTCGCCCCCTGATTCCTCTCTGCGGGCAGCCTGAGCGTCAAGATCGTATGTAAGTGACAGGCTTTGACGTTCCGGTGGCGAGGCCTTAATTGTATGGCCTGACAGTGAATCACCCAGTGCGGACTTCTGAAAGTCGAGGCCGTAGGCGTCACAGTATTTTATTGCCTCCTTATTCGTCTCAGGAATGATCGTATCAATCGCGTCGCTCAGTTTCTCGAACTGCTTTCCGTACAGCTCAATGAGGCACTTGATCTGCGTTTTCTTGTCATCGCTGGCTGTTTCCATGATATCAGTAATTCTACTGGAGATGGCGGAAATGTAGTGAAGCTTATCCATCGGGCCGGGGTTCGTCATGATTTCCGCGCTATGAACTCTTTTCATGCAGTACACAATCATATCCGGGAGAGACCATTCCTTGGCTATAGTCATGCCTATTTCCTGGTAGGTTGTCTTTGAGAGCGCTCTTTCACCTGACCTGCTATCTTCGTGCCGGTCTTCCGATGAACTCTTTCCCGCCTGGCTCACATCTTCGGGGCTGTAATAGGCAATGAGTATCTCACCGAGGTTATGAAAGAGTGAACAGATAAAGCTCTCTTCTGAGTTCGCATAACCGACCTTGTTAGCCACTTTTCGTCCCAGAATGCCAGCGTAGACAGCCTTTGCCATCAGGTTGATAAGAAGATTCGAGTTCTTTTTTTGCAATTTGTCGAAGAGGGTGAGAGTAAGGGCTATGTTTCTCAGGTTTTCGAGGCCCAAAAGGATGATGGCGCGCGAGATGGTTGTGACCTCACCAAACCGCATGTAAAAGACACTGTTAAGCAGTTTGAGGATTTTAGTCGTCAACCCGAAGTCGGTAAGGATGATATTGGCGAGTTCGCCGATAGATGTTTCACTCGCGGTTGTGAGCCTGGTGATAAGACTAACCTTAGCTGATGTGGCAGGAAAGTCCTCGCCTTTGCGTATACGATCGAGAACCCTGTCCCTGGGCGTAGCGCTCGGCTCGGCCGTTTCGAGATAGTTCTCTAGCGGTAACGCTCCTCCCTGCTCACCCATACCTTATCATCGTCCTAAACGGCTGAAACTTAATAGGGCAGGGGGGCAAACGATGAGTAACCAGTGATCAGTGACCAGTGATCAGTGGCAAAAGCAGTTATCAGTTATCAGTTTCTGTTTATTGAGCGCTGGTGACTGATTACTGGTCACTGATTACCGATCACTGTTTACCCGCATCACGGGTCTGTTGACTGCCTTTACCAGTTAGCTTAGAATGGGGCGCCATGGTTCTGATTCATCCTCCTGTTGCCAAGGCGTGCGAGCCGCCGGCTGGCATCCCAAAATTGGCGGGATTCCTGGACGCCAACAATGTCGAGTGCCTCCTTCTTGACCTAAATCTCGAAGAAACTCTACACCTATTGGGAACCAGGGTTATGCAAACAGACACCTGGACCAAGAGGGCGGTGCGCAACCTCCCACGGAACCTTGATGCGCTGCGGGATTGGCATCTTTATCAGAACCCTGACCGATACAAACGGGCAGTCATGGATCTTAACCGGATCGTGACAGTTCATGGTCAGAGGTTTGGTGCCCGCCTGAGCCTTGCCGACTATCGGCACGATAAACGTTCACCCTTGCGAAGTGACGACCTCCTATACTGTGCTGAACATGCGGATACAGATCCCTACTGTGCTCTTTTTTCTGACAGGCTGCGCGATGTCGCAGGGAGAGTATCAGACGGAGTCATTGGTTTTTCCCTCAACTACCTCAGTCAGGCGCTTCCCACTTTTTCCATGCTGGGGTTCCTGCGGCGGGAGTTTCCATCAATGAGACTGGTCCTTGGGGGTGGCCTTGTTACATCCTGGCTACAAAAGCAGGACTGGGAGAATCCGTTCGCAGGTCTCGTAGACGACATGGTTTGCGGGCCGGGAGGATATCCTCTGCTCAGACTGGCAGGAAAAAGTCTAATTTCATCTGATAACGCGTTGCCGCGATTCTCTGATTTGCCGTTAGGGCAGTATCTATCGCCCGGCCTGATCGTGCCCTATGCGGCCTCCTCCGGATGCTACTGGGGCCGTTGTTCCTTTTGCCCGGAACGCACGGAAGGCAGTGACTACTGCCCGTTTCCGCCTCACCGTGTTCTGACGCACCTCGAGCGTCTGGCTGCTGAATTGAAGCCGGCACTCTTCCACCTTGTGGACAACGCCATCAGTCCAACTCTCATGGAACGGATGTCGCAGGAAGGGAGCGCGAGCCGGATCATTGCTGATGGCTCAGTTACGCCGTGGTATGGCTTTGCTCGTGTTACCCGGCATTTGACCGATCCCGATTTTTGCAAGGGGCTCGCAGCATCCGGGTGTGTGATGCTGAAGCTCGGTGTTGAATCGGCTGACCAGGATGTGCTCGATGCGATGCAGAAAGGGCACGACGTGGAGACGGCACGTCTCACCCTCGGTGCGCTGAAAAGAGCCGGAATCTCTACGTTCGTCTACCTCCTTTTGGGCACGCCTCAGGAAACAGAGGTTTCGGCGCGCGCGACGCTGGAGTTTGTGGTCCGGGAAAGTGCGCACATCGACTTTCTCAACTTGGCCCTGTTCAACCTTCCTATCGCCAGTCCCGAGGCAAATCTCTTACGGATCAGGCCTTTTTTTGATGGAGATCTTTCTCTTTACACCGACTTCGTGCATCCGGCTGGATGGGAGAGGCGTAGAGTGCGTCAGTTTCTGGAGGGTGAGTTCAGGCGCCATCCGGCCGTGCAAAAGATTCTCAGGAATAATCCGCCGTTTTTTACATCCAATCATGCGCCTCTGTTCGCGCTGGCGCAACAAGATCGCTACCTGCGGTAGCTTGAGGACCATCCCGCCTGCGGCACGATTCGAGAGCGGCCTCGCTTAAGGACCGGCTCTGACGAGTCTTAAGGACCGGGAGCTGCGCTCCCTTGAGGCCCGTCGCCTGTGGCGACTTAAGGCAGTTGCTTGCAGCCTCAAACGCTAGCGCTCCTCAAGGCCGAAGGCCGGTCCTCGATCGCAGTGATCCTCAAGCGCAGCGGTAGGTCGTGCTTGACATGCTGCGTCGATATGTATAAAACAGTGCAACTTCAGCTTGAGGGAGTGAAAAGCTAACCTATGTGTAAAGATCGAAGACTGGTCGTGGCAATCGTGTTCTGTTTAACCTGCCTGGCTGCTCCGGCGGTGCATGGGAAAACTGGAACCTTTAGACAACAGTCCTACGGGCCTCGCGGTCGCGTTGAGTTTGTTGGGGAGGTTGTTAAGGTGGACGCGGAATCGCGGAGTATGACGCTCAGAAGCAGAGGTAACACCGTCAGCTTTGATATCTCCAACCCGCTGTTACAAGGCTACGGCAGTATCGCTGGCATAAAGAAAGGAGATAGGGTAGGGGTAGGCTATACAACTAATGGGGTTCGTATCGTAAAGTCACCCAAAATCGCGGTTGAAGCCGGCGGGGAAAAAGCTGTTGTCGAAAAGGTTCCGTCGGTCCAGAAGCGCAAGAAACCATCGCCTTTCGCGCGCAGGATGAACACGGACGGGAAGAGCTTTGCGGATGTGGACAATAATAGAGACGGCAAGATAACCCCGATAGAACTCTCCGTGGTCATACCTAATTTAACGATGGAGCAGTTTCGTCAATACGACAAGAACCACGACGGACATCTGGACAGAGCCGAATTCGAACAGATCACGCTGCCGTAACCAATCTTGTCTTGTCACACAGAGAGCACATAGCGACCAGGGCCGCAACGAAGACAGCACTTCATCTCACGCCCACTCGCTCCGCTCATTCGAGGCCGCAGAGCCGCAGAGGAAAATCCCAGAGGGGAGAACAGCAGAAGGAGAGGCACTTCAGAGCAAGAGTGTGCTTGCTCTGAATTCTCGGAGAGAATTCCTCGCACCGCATCCGGCGTTGCCGGAAATTTGCAGGAACCAAACCCCTTCCGGCATAGCCGGACGGAGTTTGCCCGGAATGGTCCTCTCAACCATTCCGGGCAAGAATCTCATTCTCTCTTTCGCCCTTCCTCTGCGACTCTGCGGCCTCTAGCGAAGCGGGCGTGAGATAATGTCTGTGATTAGCTCAAGCGGACCGGGTCTTCAGAGGTTGAAGCGGATATGGAGTATATCCCCATCCTTTACCACATAGTCTTTGCCTTCAATGTTCACCAGGCCTTTTTCTCGTGTCACATGCTCGGAGCCGCACTGCGCGAAATGCTCGTACGAGATGACTTCGGCTTTGATGAAGCCCTTCTGCATATCCGAGTGTATCTTGCCGGCCGCAACGTATGCAGTTGTATGTCTCGGGATTGTCCACGCCCGCAGCTCTTTGCCGACAAGCGTGTAAAACGTGATCAGGTCGAGGATTGCATAGCCGGCGGTGATAACACCTTCTATGCCGCGTGCCTTCATGCCGTAAAGCTCCATGAAAGAACTCATCTCTTCAGGAGGGAGCGATGCCAGCTCCTCTTCAAGTCTGCCGCAAATCGGGACCACCGGCCTCCCTCTTGGTTTGATCAGCCCCTGAAAGCATGCCGGTTCCGGGCTTCCCAGATCCTGTTCACCAATGTTGGCCACGTAGAAAAGCGGCTTGGCCGTGATCAGTCCGAATGAACGCACGAGTTCTCCTTCTTCGGGCGTAAAGCTGTCACTATTCAAGAATTCTCCACGAGACAGGGTTTCCTTAATCCTGAGCAAGACGTGTTGTTCCTCACCGCGCTTTTCCTTGGAAACTCTAGCCAGCCGCTCCAGCTTGTCGAGACGCTCCTCGACGATCTCCAGGTCAGAGATAACGATTTCGGTTTCGACGATGTCCGCATCTCGCGCGGGATCGATGCCATCATAGACGTGTGGTATCTTCTCGGCTTCGAAGCAGCGCACTACATGGGCTATGGCGTCCACTGCCCTGACGTGGCCCAGGAATTTGTTCCCGAGCCCCTCGCCTTTGTGTGCGTCTTTTATGAGACCCGCGATGTCGACGAACTCAATCGACGTCGGTGTAACTTTCTCCGGTTTGACCAATCGCGCGAGGTTGGCAAGACGCGTATCAGGAACGGGCACGATACCCACATTCGGCTCTATGGTACAGAAGGGATATGGCTGGGCCGCCACGCAGAGGGCGGTGAGCGCATTGAAGATGGTCGACTTGCCCGAATTTGGAAGTCCGATTATGCCGCAGGAGAAACCCATCCAGACCCCCGTTACGAACAAGAACTGTTACAAGTTGCAAGTTACAGGTTACAAGACAAAGATGTTACACGCAATATGTTACAGGCAACGCCGTTACAGTCCTGCAACAGCCATCGTCCTTAACTTGTAACAGCTCTTGTTGTTAACCTGCAACCTGTAACGCATTTAAACCTGTAACATCTTTCAACCTCTGTTATACAGGCTCATTGCCTTTGCCGGGCTTTCAGTTACGAGCGTGTGAAGAGCATCAACGGCCGTATCGAGTATTTCAGCGATCGGCTCCAGCTCGTCTTTTCTGAAGCGCACGAGCACGTATTCCTCGGGAGAGAGCACGGGGTCTCTCCCTATACCTATTTTCAGCCTGTGAAAAAGGGGTGAACCAAGAAAATCAATGATCGACCGGACGCCCTTGTGACCTCCATCGCTGCCGTTCCATCGAATCTTGATTCTCCCGAAATCCATGTCCAGATCATCGTGGATGAGAACCAGGTTATCGAGAGGAATGTTTCGCTTTCGGACGAGTGACGCAAGCGGGCCGCCGGACAGGTTCATATATGTGTCCGGCTTGGCCAGAATAAGATCGTTCGTTTCACCGACGATGCATTTTGAGGCTTTCTTATTTACGTCAATTCCGAAGTGCTCCGCATATCGGTCTATCACGAGATAGCCGAGGTTGTGCCTTGTGTACTTGTATCCAGCGCCCTTATTTCCCAGGCCGCAAAACAGGAACAACTATGCTTTCTCCTTCTTCTCCTTCTTGTCCTTCTCCTTTTCCTCCTTCTCCTTCTCCTTCTCTTCCTTCTCCTCTGCTGGAGCGGCAGCCTCTTCTCCAACCGGTGCTGCAACCTCTGCCGGCTTCTCCTCAGCCTGTGGCGGTGTCACGCCGACCACAGCGACATCAGGCGGCGCGAGCAGTTTTATGCCGGGTAGACTGATCTCGTTCACGTGTATTGAATCACCGATATCGAGAGCGGATATGTCGACATCGATCTTCTCCGGAATCTGCCCGGGCAAGCTCTCCACCATGATGGTTCTGAGATGCTGCTCGATAACGCCGCCTTTCACCAGTCCCACGGGTTCGCCCACCAGGTGTATCGGCACTTCGACCTGGACCGCACGTTCCATTGATACCTGCAGAAAATCGATATGCAGTACAGCGTCATTAAGCGCGGCCTTTTGTAGGTCCTTCAGCATGACCGGTCTTTCTTCTGCGTGGTCATTCCGTTTGAGTTCCATCTTGATAATCGTGTTACTCTTGACACGGCTCTGCACGGTTTTCCATTCCTTTGCCGATATTCGTAACGGAAGCGGCTCCACATCTTTCCCGTAAAGAATGGCCGGAATTATGCCTGATTTTCTCAGTCTTCGTGCTATGTTCTTGCCACCCTGCACTCTACTTTCTGCTTTCAAACGTATTTCTTCCATCCTACTACCTCCTCTTTCCTATACAAATAATGAGCTTACAGACGAGTCATCGTGAATTCTTTTTATAGCTTCGCCCAGAATGGGTGACACATCAAGTACCTCGAGACGCCGCAGTTTGTCTACCTTGTCGTGAAGGGGAATGGTGTTGGTGACAACAAGCTTGTGCAGCTCGGAGGCGTTCAATTTTTCTATGGCATTGCCTGACAGTACGGCATGCGTACAGCCCGCGTATACCATCGACGCACCATCGCGAACCAGAGCCTCTGCAGCCTGGACTATGGTGCCCCCGGTATCAATCATGTCGTCAAGCAGAATGGTTACTTTTCCTTCCACCTCGCCGACGATATGCATTACCTTAGAGACGTTCGGACTTTCCCTCCTCTTGTCTATAATTGCGATTGACGCATTTTTCAGTCTTTTGGCAAATTCTCTGGCCCTTTCAACGCCGCCTGCATCGGGCGAGACGACCACGACCTCTCCCACAATGCTGCTGAAATATTCCAGCTGGACCGGCAGCGCATAGAGATGGTCCACGGGTATATCGAAAAAGCCCTGAATCTGCCCCACGTGCAGGTCCATGGCCAGAATCCTCGACGCACCCGCAACCTCCATCAGGTCGGCCACGAGTTTTGCTGATATGGGAGCCCTCGGTGTAACCTTGCGGTCCTGTCTCGCGTATCCGTAATACGGGATCACCACCGTAATCCGCGCAGCGGACGCCCTCTTGAGGGCATCGAGCATTATCAGGAGTTCCATAAGATTTTCGTTGACCGGCGGACACGTTGATTGGATGAGAAAGGTGTCCATGCCGCGCACAGACTCCTCAATCTCAACCTGGATCTCCCCATCACTGAATCTGCCTATCTTGGCCTTGCCATGTTCCAGGCCGAGGAACTGGCAGATTCTTTCAGCGATCTCTCTGTTCGCGCTCCCACTGAATATCTTCAGTTTATCCACACCTTACCCCCTGCCGGAGAAATACTGGGGTGGGAGGATTCGAACCTCCGAATGCGGGCTCCAAAGGCCCGTGTCTTACCGCTTGACGACACCCCAATGCTTACTGCTTACTACAACGTGACTGGTCCCAGCTGGCTGTGGAAAGCCTCCAGTACCCTGGCTTCTATCATCTCTCTCATCGCGCTGTTTAAAGGATGCGCTGTGTCGCGGTACGAGCCATCCTTCATCTTTTTGCTCGGCATGGCTACGAAAAGCTTGGTGTCACCGTCTATCACCTTCAAGTCCCTTACGATAAAACATTGATCGAATACAATGGAAGCGTATGCCCTGACCTTCTTCTCACTCACGGGATAGATCTTGATGCCGGTGATTTCCATGTCTCCCTCCTGCTATGAACTGTGGACCACGAAGACACTTCCTAAATCACGTACTTTTTCCGCAGCTACCCGTGCATCGCCTTCCTTTTCGAAGACCCCAAAAACCGAGGAGCCACTCCCGCTCATCAGCGAACCAATGGCTCCCGCTTTTCGTAACCTTTCTTTTGCCGTATGTATTTCAGGATGAAGAGAAAAGGCGACTCTCTCCAAGTCGTTCTCCAGCATCCGCGCAACGTTGAAAACAGTGTCTAACCGCCCCGACAATGTAATATGCTTTTGAGGCAAAGTCAATGACATTTTTAGGCCTTGGTACACCTCCGCTGTATTCAAGATGATAGCGGGATAGACGATTACGTACCAGATACGGGGGATTTGAATCGGGGCGATCTGCTCTCCGACACCCCTCATGATGCACGGTTTACCATACAGAAAGAGGGGTACATCCGCACCGATCTTGGCTCCGAGCTCAAAAAGATCGGCAGAGCTGACGGACAGACTCCAGAGTTTCACCAGAGCCATGAGCGCTGTAGCTGCGTTGCTGCTCGGCCCCCCAAGCCCTGCGCCTACGGGTATATTCTTTTGAATGAAGAAACGGACGCCGCGCTTGACGTGATAGGTTTCTTTAAGCAGCGTGGCAGCCCTGTATACGGTGTTAGCCAGCCCTGGAGGCAGGATATGCTTATCGTCCTCAACCGTAACTATATCTTCCGAAACTTCTTCGATTTGTATCACGTCCCTGAGAGAAATGATATCGACAACACTGAGAATCTCGTGATAGCCATCCGGTCTCTCTGCGAGTACCTTGAGTAAGAGATTTACCTTCGCGGGGGAGGGATACGTTTCAATCATGATTAAAGTGAGGACTCCACTTACTCTGCCGCCGCCCTCACTACCCTGTTTCGCAGCGACGGGATATAGATCAAGGGAAGGCTGATTACTGTGATAGCCATCTTGATCAGATACTGTCCCTTAACGAGTGGAATCACGGGCAGTGCCCCATAAAAGGCTAAGAATATGAAGACGACACTATCTACAAAGGTTGAGAAGACGTTACTCATAAGCACCCGCGACCATTTCCATCGCTTCACACGGTTTCGCCAAAGGTGATAGACCTCGATGTCCACGAGCGAGCTCACGAGATATGCTGTCAGGCTGGCGCATACGATTCTCGGGGTAGAGCCTAAGACAACCGAGTAAGCGCGACTCTCGGAAAAAAAAGTTGGTGCAGGGAGGTGGATAACCAGATACGAGTATGCTGCAAGCAGAATATTGGCCAGGAAGGCGCCATAGATGACCTTGCGTGTTCCTTTCTTGCCGAACACTTCATGGATCAAGTCGACAAGGGTGAAGGTGAGGGTATAGATGAAGACCGCTGACGGCACAACGATGCTACCCACTTGCACGGGCCGCCCGGCTGTGACGTTTGCTATGATTTCACAGGCGACGTAAAGGCCAACGAGAATGAGTCCCACTCAGTAGACACCCTCCACGTGAAAGCTTTCTATGCCGAGTGCCGGATCGGCGATGACGTTAAATTTTGTTCCGAACGTGGTTTCAAGGTATTCAAGTGAAGCCTTCTCCTCTTCGTAAAGGAGTTGTGCCACTTCGGGGGCAAGGTGAATGTCGAACTGCTTTCCTTCCTGCTTCCTACAGGAGGTTCTCAAGGCCCGTAGAACCTCGTAACAGACGGTGAACCTCGACTTGACATATCCGGAACCATCGCATGTGGGGCACGACTCGCTGAGCATACTGACAACATTTTCTCTGGTCCTCTTGCGCGTAAGCTGCACAAGTCCCAATTCACTGATCGGATAAACAAACGTCTTAATCCTGTCCTTCTTCAACGCATCAACAAGCAGTTGAACCACACTTTCTCGCGATTCCCTCCTCTCCATGTCGATGAAATCAATAATGATGATCCCGCCGATATTTCGTAACCTTATCTGGTACGCTATCTCTTTCACGGCTTCCAGATTGGTCTTGAGAATGGTATCCTCCAGGCCTCTCCTGCCCAGATATTTGCCCGTGTTGACATCGATAACCGTCAATGCTTCGGTATAATCGAACACGATGTAGCCGCCCGATTTGAGCCAGATTTTCTTGTAGGCAAGCTTGGCGATCTCTATCTCGATCCGGTAGTAATCGAATATGTCCTCCCGTTCATCAAAATAAATGACCTCGCATTCCTCTTCCGGTAGAGTATCCTTCAGGAACTCCTCAATCATCTTAAAAACGAAGACATCGTCGACGACAATCTTCTTGAGACTGTGAGAGTGCAGATCCCTTATGATCCGGAAAATCATGCCGAGGTCCTGATGGAGTATCTGGGGTGCGCGTACCCGTTTGGCCTTTTCCTGGACGCCCTCCCACAGGCGCTGGAGAAAATTCAGATCAGCTTCCAGTTCCTCCGGCCGCTTTCCTTCACAGGCGGTCCTTGCAATCAGCCCGAAGCCTTTCGGGGCCAAATCTTTCAAAGTGGCAGCAAGCCTTTTCCGCTCTTCCTCGCCCTCTATACGTCTTGACACGCCGATGTGCTTGCTACCCGGCATGAGTACCAGGAGCTTTCCGGGCAGGGTTATTCTTGAAGTGACGCGAGTACCTTTTTGCCCTATGGCCTCTCTCGATACCTGAACGATCACTTCCTGTCCCTCTTCAAGTACTCCCTCAATACGCTCGTTAGCTTCAATGGGCGCACCGTTCTCTTCGAACTCTTCGTACATGCCCGTGTCTATGACCACGTCACCTACATAGAGAAAAGCAGATTTGTCGAGCCCGACGTCCACGAATGCTGCATCCATCCCGGGCACTACTCTTGCCACTTTGCCCTTGTATATATTCCCTACGATGCTCTTGTCGTTCTTTCTCTCGATGAAGAATTCGACCAGAACCCCATTTTCAAGAAAAGCGACCCTTGTCTCATTGAACGTTACGTTGATTATCAGTTCCGCTGGCATGAATCCTTTTCTCCTCCACCTTTATGATCCTCTCAAACAGGGCAGATTGCCAAAGACCTTTGACGTTCTGTCCCTGCCACAAGGTAAATAGCTTTTGTCCCTCTCTTCTCCACGGAAATCCTTCCGGGTCGGAGGATCCTTTATTTGACACCAGAAGATACGCGTGGCCATTGTCGTGTGCTTTTAGGCCACCTTCACTTACCCCAAAAACCTTGAGGCCTCGTGGCAGATGGCTGTTGATCGTATTGATGGTCTCGGGCGAGTTTGCAGGACTACTCGGACTATCGACAACTTCAATCTCCGCAAACTCGCACATGCTCTCTACGCCTACGGGCAGCGCAGGCGAGAGAGAGATACGGGGTTTCGGGTGGTACTTGCCGTGCAGACGAAGGCAGAAGCGTGAGGCCCGTAAGGCCCTCAACAACAGAGTGACCGTGTCGAGGTGACCTATGTAACGGCCGTCGTTGTATTTTCCGTACCGGAGCGTATAGAGGGTATGCGTCTCCGCGGCAGGTGCTTCCGTCGGCTTCTGCTGCAACTCTATTGGCCGTTCAGATATGGGCTTTTCGCGTTTGGGGGCGCAGAAAAGCCCGCAGCCCGCACACGCATTGTAACAGTTTTCTGTTGTTTCACGACGCTCTGCCTTGTCCAGCTCCTCGCGCATGAAAGCCCTATCCACTCCCGTATCAATGAAGTTCCACGGCAGCTCTTCATTCATGTCGCGCTTGCCAAGCAACTTCTCTCTCACGTCGCCATTCCGGTCGAGCCACGCTTCGTAAAGATCCGGTCTCGAAAACTCGCCCCACGCTTCAAGTTTAACGCGCTGCTGATGCAAGCTGAGGAAGAGAGACCCGAGGCGTTCATCGCCGCGTGCGATCAGGGCCTCCATCGTGGCTCTCCTGACGTCCCGGAATTTCAGCTTCACTCCCCGTCTCGGCAGACTTTGCTTGATAATTGAGAGTTTCCGCTCCAGTGATGCTTCAGGCTCCATCGACAACCACTGAAAAGGCGTATGCGGTTTTGGTATGAGTGGCGATATAGAGAGATTGACATCAATATGCTGACGGACAAATGGTTCGACTATGGCACGAAGGGCGAGAAGGTCCTCTTCTGTTTCCCATGGAAAGCCGATCATCAGATAGAGCTTCATATTTCGCCAACCATATTTCCTGAGAAGTGGCAGCTGGTTGAGGAAGAGGTCCAGGTCCATGCTCTTATTCAACCTGTCCCGGAGATTGGGAGATGCAGCTTCGAGCGCGAACGTAAATCCGCCCCGCGCGCCTTCTCCAAGAATCCTTATCTCCTCTTCAGTCACGCTGCCGATCTTGAGGGAGGGAAGGGAAAGAGAGACGTCCTTGAAACGGCATCTGACGTGCGACAGAAGTTCACGGAGATGGCTGTAATCACCTGAGCTGAGCGAGAGTAGCGATATCTCTTCGTAGCCCGTTTGGCCGATCGCTTCTTTGATGATTTCTGCCAGCACCGGGAGACTCCGTTCTCTGTATGGCCGGTAGCCGTACCCTGCCATGCAGAATCTGCAGCCGTTTCCGCAGCCCCGGGAAATTTCGATGTTCAGCCGGTCATGGATACTGCTGACGACCGGAATGGGTGGCCTGACCGGATGGTAGGACGCATCCAGGTCGTCAACATAGAGTCTTCTGACACGGTCAGCGCCCAGAAGCGGTGAATAGACGCCGTCGAGCGTGGCCAGTTCCCGTATTATTATTTCTCTGGACAAGCCCTTGAGTTCGCGTAGCCGCAGAAGGAGGTCCTCAAGGACTGGTTCTGCCTCACCGACGACAAATAAATCAAAGAAGCGCTCGAACGGCTTCGGGTTGAGAACGAGAGGCCCTCCTCCTATCACGATCGGACCGGTGTCTCTCATCCGTGATTCCAACGGTATGCCCGCGAGTTCGAGCATGTTTAAAACATTGGTAATGTTCATTTCATAGGAGAGTGAAAAGCCGACAGCATCCATTTGTGACAGGGGAGTCTTTGATTCCAGCGTGAAAAGGGGTATGTGCTGCTCCCTCATGTACATTTCCATGTCGTGCCATGGTGCAAAGCAGCGCTCACACCAGACGCGGTCCACGCCATTGGCGATCTCAAGGAGGAGGAAGAAGCCGTGGTATGACATACCGATCTCATATATATCCGGATAGCAGAGGGCAAACCGGATATCCACACTCTTCGGGTCCTTGAACGGGGCATTCGGCTCGGTGCCAATATAGCGCCCTGGCCTCGTTATGTGACGAGGAACATCAAGCATGGAAAATCCCAGTAAAACGGTGATCAGTGATCAGTGATCGGTGATCAGTGACATCAAGAAGAGTGACCGATAACCGATGACCGATAACCGATGACACCTGAGAGTAGCGAGAGTGAGAGGTGATCGCTGAGCAGTGAGCGGCAAGGCGTGACGGGGTCATGAGTGCTCCTTCATGATGCGTTGGAGATCGCTCATGATCATGTTCTGGATCCGATCAAGGCCCGGCCCCGTATCTGCCTCGAACCTCAAAACAAGTATCGGCTGCGTGTTTGAGGCACGCACGAGTCCCCAGCCATCGGGCAGACTCACCCGCACTCCGTCGATGTCGATGACAGGGAACATCCGTTTGTAATAGTCTGTGAGTGCTTGGACCACCCGGAATTTCAGCTTCTCAGGACAATCAACTCTTATTTCCGGCGTGGAATAAGTCTTCGGCAGGTCGCTCAGAAACCGGGAGAGCGGGATATCCAGTTTCCCCATGATCTCGAGAAGCCGGAGCGATGCATAGATCGCATCATCGTATCCAAAAAACCGATCGGCAAAAAACATGTGGCCGCTCATCTCTCCTCCGAGAAGAGCATTGACCTCTTTCATCTTTTTCTTGATGAGGGAATGGCCGGCTTTCCACATGATAGCCTTGCCGCCGTGTTTTTCTATATCGTCATACAGGTTTTTTGAGCATTTCACTTCGGAAACAAAAGAGGCACCCTTGTGTTCCTTGAGCACCTCCCGCGCGAAGATGATCATCAAGTAGTCGCCCCAGATAATGGTCCCTTTTTCATCGATCACGCCGATTCTGTCCGCGTCGCCGTCGTAGCCGATGCCTATGTCCGCATCCGTTTCGAGCACTGTTTTTCTGAGGGTTTCTATGTTCTTCTCCACGGTAGGGTCAGGAAAGTGATTGGGGAAATGGCCGTCCATATCGCAAAAAAGAGGGACCACTTCTTGCCCCATCTCTTCCATTATTGGACATGCGACAACACCACCCGTGCCATTACCTGCGTCGACCACTACCTTCAATTTCTTATCAAGCTTCAGATTTGTTCTGAGAAATTGGTAATAGTCCTCTATGATGTGGGGATATTCGTTGCGTGAGCCTTTGCCCTTCACAAACCTTTTTTTCTCAATAATGTCCCCCAGGGACTGGATCTCGGGGCCGTAAAGGGTTGCTCGGTCAAAGGCCACCTTGAATCCATTGAACTCCGGAGGATTATGGCTGCCCGTTACCATGACTCCTCCGTCAGCGTTTAGATTAAAGAGAGAAAAGTAAAAGAGCGGGGTAGGGACTACGCCGAGGTCAGTGACGTCGAGGCCACCCTTAACCATCGCCTCAACGAGAAGGTCCCTGAAGTGCCCCGAACTGAGCCTGCAGTCTCTCCCGATGGTGGCGGCCCTTTTTCCGCGCTCCTTCATGTAGGCTGCCACAGCCCTGCCTATGTTTGTGACAACCTCATCGGTGAGGTCCTGTTCGACGTTGCCTCTGATATCGTATTCCCTGAATATCTCCCTGTTCATCCCGAAACCCTCACTCGTCCTTCACAAAAGCCGCACCCAACAGCGTCGCGTCATCCCCCAGTCTCGCGCGTTCGATCTTCAGGCCGGCGATGGAAGCTCGCATGGCCCGGCGCTTCATGACGAGAAGAGCCTCGTCGATGAGACGCTGCGTACCCTTTACAACTCCTCCACCAAAAATAATTAGATCAGGGTTGATAAGGTTGGCGACGCTTTGAAGACCTGCACCCAGATATTCGACCACCTCTCCCCATATCTCGGTGCATAGGTCATCTCCAAGAAGGTAAGCTTCTTCAATACGGCCAACGTGAACGCTGCCTGCGCGGCCTTCTACGATATCCCAGAGCTTGCCCCGGTAACCCTGCATAAGACGCTGCCTGACCCTCTCCTCGATGTACGAGCCGCCGCAGTACGCCTCGAAACAACCTCTATTCCCGCAACGGCACTGATAGCCGAATGGGTTGAGGGTCGTATGGCCCAGCTCGCCACCCACGCCGTGGGAGCCGCGAAACAACCGGCCATTCAATATCAAGCCTCCGCCGACGCCGGTGCCGATGAAGATACCCACGACATTCGAGGCCTCTCTGTGAAACCCGAACCTCCACTCTCCATAGGTCCCCGCGTTTACGTCGTTCTCAATGAATGTCTGAATGCCTGTTGCCTCTTCCACATCGTGCTTGAGCGGTGCATCTGTCCAGTTGAGATTCGGCGAGAAAAGGATCTTCCCCGTCGCGTGGTCGATTTGGCCCGCGCAAGCTATGCCGATCCTGCCGACGTCCGTTGCACCGGCTCCCGCCTCCGAGAGAAGCGCGGCCACAAGGCCACGGATCTGATCCCTCACCCCGGGGTATCCTTTATGGGCGTCCGTCTTGACCTTCCTGCGCTTGGTGACCTGTCCCGATTCGCTGATCAGTCCAACCGCTATTTTGGTGCCCCCAATATCAATGCCTATTCTCATGGTTTCTCTGTTCGTGGTGAAGAGTGAGACCTTTTTCGTAAGCTGCTGAAGAGCCGCTTCCAGGTGTTATGGCCGGGCGCAAACCGGTCAAGCGCCGATAACTGGCTAACTAGTCCTGAGGCCGGCACCTTTTTCCTTTGACATACAATTTGCATCTTACATATTATATGTGAAATTCCCAAATCTCAAGGCAAAAAGGAAAACTCATGGAAAAGCAGTATATGCTCGATTACATCACGCTTAAGGACTCGTGGCGCCTTTTCCACATCATGGCAGAGTTCGTTGAGGGCTTTGACAGCCTCGCAGATGTGCAACCCGCAGTAACCGTATTCGGGAGTGCACGGGCGAAAAAAGGGGACCAATTGTACAACACAGCCTACGAATTGGCCAAGGTACTCGCCCGCAACAAGTTCAACCTGATTACGGGTGGCGGCCCGGGCGTCATGGAAGCGGTCAACAAGGGTGCAAAAGAGGAAGGTGTAAAATCCATTGGAATCAACATAGAGCTCCCTTATGAGCAAAAGCCGAATCCGTTCATCACCGTTCCCTTGAGTTTCAAATACTTCTTTGTCCGTAAAGTCATGTTCGTTAAATACGCGATTGCTTACGTGGTACTCCCGGGAGGGTTCGGGACTCTGGACGAGTTTTTTGAGGCGCTAACGCTTGTGCAAACGAATAAGATACGGCCTTTCCCGGTCATTCTCGTCGGCTCTGATTTTTGGAACAGCCTCATCGAATGGATGGAGAAGTCTATGCTGGCCTGGGGTACGGTTTCTAAAGAGGAGATGACGATATTCAGGGTCATGGATGACCCGGAGGAGATAGCGGCCTATATCAAGAAGTTCGTAATCCTCTAGCGCCGATTTGCCTTCAAGTGTATACCTTCCTTGTCGCTGCGTCGCCCTCCTCGACGTACTTCTAGTACGCCCGGGTACCCGCTTGCGGGTGGGGCTGCCTCGCTGCCGCGTCGGTCTCCATCTTGAATCCAAACCGGCACAAGTTGCTTTCTGAGAAGCAAATGAGGCCTCTGTTCGCCGCGACTTGAGCGCCTCGCTCTATTTTTGAATGCGACCTGGCATAAGTCTCTAGGAAAGGACCTGAGTCGCCTAACCGCTGTAGCCTCGGTCTTGACTTGAATACAAATTGGCATAAGAGACAGGAAAGAGAGAAATCTGAACCTTGATTTTAGTCAGTAGTTGTACTTGTTTTTATCTTTTTCCTGCTTCACTCTGCTCTTAACCTCAACCTTAACCTGTACTTCTGCTCTGCGAGTGTCTACATTTAGGCACAAAAATTGCATAATCACAAATCAGGTATGAATTCTAAAGAATACTTAGCGCCCCGTGGCGCCTCCGCTTCTCGAGAATCAAGCGTAGCTCTGCTCCTTAAAGACTTCGACGGAAAAACAGAGACCAAGCCAAAACAGGTCCTCGTGCACGAACTCGCCACCCTACGGCAGCGCGTGAAAGAGCTTGAAACTCTTGAGGCCAACCGCGGATACGCTGAAAAGGCTCTCAGGGAAAGTGAGCAGCGGCTCCGGCTTCTCCTGGAGAGCACTGAGGACATCATTGTTGCCATGCTCGATCTCCAGGGACGCTGCCTCTATTACAACGGTCCAAGCAGATACGCCTTAAAACCTGAGGATGTCATAGGAAAGACACCTGCTGATTTCCTTGATTCCACCATAGCTGCGAGTATCCTCGTGAGGGTGAAGCACGTCGCAGCCACGTGCCAAAGCCTCAACTTCGAACAAAAGGTACAGTGGCGGAGGAAGACTTTGTGGTTTCTCACGCAAATTTCTCCGGTCCTTGACAAGACGGGCGGGGTCTCGGCTGTAGTCTTCTTTGCGAGAAGTATCACTGAACGTAAGCGTGCTGAGGAATCCCTGAGGCTCGCTAATATACTTCTTGAGAGAACTTTCGCAAGCCTGAAGGAAGCTGTCTTTGTCATGGATCTGTCTGCCCAGACCGTCATCACGTGTAACGCGGCTGTGGAGCAGATCTTCGGCTACAAGAGGGAAGAGGTGATGGGCAGAACTCTTGAGTTTTTGCATTCAAGCAAGGCCAATTACGACGAGTTCAACAACGGTCTTGCGTTGGCCTTGAAAGGCGAAGGTTTGTTCAACGCGGAGTTTCCTGCCCTGCGTAAGGATGGCACGTCTATCATTACTGAATACACGGTGACCGAATCCTCTGATGACTCAAATGGGCGCGCTGTTCTGGTAATCGTTGTCAGAGACATTACTGAACGGAAGCGGGCTGAGGAGCAACTTAGAATAGCCCTTAGAGAAAAGGAAGTGCTCTTAAAAGAGATTCACCACCGTGTGAAGAACAACCTGGCGGTCATATCGAGTCTCCTGAACATGCAGTCCAAGTATATCAGGGATAAAAGGACTCTGGAAATCTTCAGGGAAAGCCAGAACCGGGTCAAGACCATGGCCCTGATCCACACAAAGCTCTACCAGTCGAGTGATCTCGCGCGGATCGATTTTGCAGACTACGTCAGAAAGCTGACGGCCGACCTGATAGCCTCGTATCGGCTGGAACCCGATGGCGTTACGCTGGTTCTGGACGTCAGAGATGTCTACTTTGATGTTAACATGGGTATTCCCTGCGGCCTCATCATCAATGAGCTTCTCACGAACGCGCTGAAACATGCCTTTCCGGACGGGCGCAAGGGAGAAGTCAGTGTAAGCCTGAAGCCAGATAATGAGACGATTACACTTGTCGTTGCAGACAACGGAATAGGCTTTCCCGATACTATCGATTTTCGCAACACTGAATCCCTCGGCTTTCAACTCGTGACGGCTCTTGTGGATCAACTGGGCGGGACTATAGAACTCGCCAGGAATAAAGGCACAACGTTCATCATCTCTTTCCCGAAGTAGTACCAGTTCGCCTTCAACGACCGGGAGCTACGTCCCTTGAGGAGCGGCCCCCAACGGGCCTCAAGGACCGCTGCCTTCGGCAGCTCAACGACCGGAAACTTCGTTTCCTTGAGGAACGTCGCCTCCGGCGGACGTGAGGAAGAGTCGTGTGTCTGTTGCCTCAAGCCAGCATGGCTGGCGGTCCTCAAGCGCAGCGGTCGGCCTGGCAGGCGGCGAAAAAACTCGTTGACAAACAATTTATGATCGTGGCACAAATGGATGGAGGAACGAATTGTGATATTCGCTGCAGGTGGCATAGTCTGGAAAGAGACTCCGGAAGGGCGCAAGGTTGCCGTGATCCGTCGATCACGATACGATGATTGGTCTCTGCCCAAAGGGAAGCTCATCGGAAAAGAGACATGGGAGGAGGCTGCTGTTCGGGAGGTAAAAGAGGAGACGGGTTGCGATGTCCAGATAACGGGTTTTGCGGGTTCTGCTTCGTACCAGGTCAAAGGGGTTGCCAAGATGGTGCTCTTCTTTACAATGGAGTCTGTCAGGGAGTCTGCACTCATCGATTTTTCGGAGGTAAAAGAAGTGTTGTGGCTTTCTCCGGAAGAAGCCCTCAAGAAGCTTGACTACGAGGCGGAAAGGGCTCTGCTCTCTAAGGCTTCTGCTGCAGCTCATTAAACATCGTTTCAAATTCTTGTGACTTCACCTGCAGTTCAACGAAGAGTTCTTCCAATTCTTCGAATAAGCTTTCAATGTTTTTTCTAGACTCGTGGATCGAAATGGAGAGAGCGGCTATCGACTTTCCGGACCCCTGTTGGGATGCGCGAAGAAGCGTCATGTTATCTTCTTTTACCTGTTCTTCGAGAGCCATGATCTGGGCCTCAAGCTCCCGAATCCGCTCCTGGAGAGGATTCAGAGTGCGCGACCGGTTCGCGATCATCTCTGCGCGGAGCCTCCGCAGGTCCTTTCTTTCTGTCTTCCTCTTCTGCACTTCGGGCATTTGGACTGTTGCTCCGGGCACATTTTTTTCGTCCTTCCAGCCGATACGATCAAGGAAATCCTGATAGGTCCCTTCAAAGAGCCACGGGCGATCTCCGTCGAAGACCACGAGCCTTGTGGCCGCAGCATGGAGCACCATCTCGCTGTGAGTGGCAATGAGCACCGCACCGGGAAAGGCATCCATGGCATCGATTAACGAATCAACCGACTCCATGTCCAGGTGATTGGTGGGCTCGTCGAGCAAAAGCAGATTTGCCGGCGTTGTGAGAAGCTTGGCGAGCAGGACGCGGCTTTTCTCTCCGCCCGAGAGTACGCCCACCTTTTTCAGAGCCGCACCTCCCTCGAAGAGCATAGCCCCACAGATTTTCCGGACCACATTAGGGCTCAGCTCGCCGTTGGCCGAGAGCACCTCTTCCTGGACCGTGTTGCCGGGATCGAGCCGGTCAATGTTCGTCTGACCGAAGTAAGCTGTTTTCAGGTTTTCGTGGAGCGTTATGAGGCCATGCAACGGCTTCAGTTCCCCGGCGAGGAGGTTGAGGAGCGTGGTCTTGCCTTTTCCATTCTTACCGATGATGCCGATCCGGTCCTTCCTGCCGACCGCCATGCTCAGTCCGGAGATGAGCGGCGAATAATTTCCATCAAAGGAAAAGGATATGTCGTGGGCCTCCAGGAGCCATTTTCCGTGGAAAGGAGCATAAGGAAACTCAAAGTCGAGATTGCGAGGCTTATCGAGCTTCTGAAGTCTTTCTCTTTTTTGCAGGGCTCTTATGCGTGACTGGACAGCACGTGCGCGTGTTGCCTGGGCACGGAAGCGGTTAATAAACTCTTCAAGCTCTTTGCGCCTTTTTTCTTCATGAACACGCGTTTTCTCGTGGACCTCCTCTTCGAGCATTATCTGCTCATAGAGCTTCGTCGTGGGGCCCGGAACCTTGCGTATCCTGGTGCGGTGAATGCCCATTGTGTGGGTTGTGACGCTGTCCATAAAGGCCCGGTCGTGGGTAATGAGAATGAGCTCACTCCTCCACTCCCGCAAAAATCGTGTCAACCACCGGACGGAAACAATGTCGAGGTAGTTCGTTGGTTCGTCGAGGAGAAGAAGATTCGGTCGGCCGGCGAGAACCCGGGCAAGGTTGAGTCGGATCTGGAAGCCTCCGGATAGTTCCAGAGGATTGCTTCGAAAGTCAGGCTCCGAGAATCCCAAACCGAGAAGAATAGCCTTGACCTTGTAAGTTGTATCCCGCCCGTCTTCCTCCTGTTTGAGGTCACGGCAGGCCTCTTCGAGAACCGTCGACTTGGTGAAGTCGACGTGCTGAGACAGGTGGCCTATTGTGTAATACCTGGGCATGGTGATCGTACCTGAATCATACTGTTCCTCGCCAAGGAGAAGGCGAAAAAGGGTCGTCTTGCCACTCCCGTTCCTGCCCACCAGGCCCACGCGCTCCTGCGCGCCAACCGTGAACGTGACACTATCAAAGATAACGTGTTCAGCGTAGGCCTTGGAAAGATTTGAGACGGTAAGCACGCAGTAATACTACAGGGTCGCGGGTCAAGGGTCAAGGGGCATGGTCTCCAGCCGTTCCTGTGAATGCGTGCCGGGAGCAGCAAGGCTATACTTGACAAAAATAGTAGTAAATAATATATTAGTTAAGGCCACTTTATGAAAGATGGATTACATCGCCACCAGATCGAGAGTCTGATGCAGGCAAGGATCAATCTATGGATAATGCGTTGCCCCACCTGGGGCTTAAACTAACGCAATCCACGGTTGAACGTTTGCGGGAATCTCGGTGTGACCTGAACCTCAGGGTATCTTGATTCACCCCTTGCATAACTGCATACGCACCAACCTTACAAGACCAATAGCAATCTGACATTCCGAAAGGAGGAGCAACTAATGAAAACGATTGACGAGATAAACGAGAAAATAAAGCAGGGCAGGGCAGTAGTTGTGACTGCCGAAGAGATGATAGGGATAGTCAAAGAGAAAGGAGTTAAAGCGGCGTCGCAAGAGGTGGACGTGGTCACCACAGGTACCTTCGGACCGATGTGTTCAAGCGGGCTCTTTATCAATGTGGGCCACACCAAGCCGAGGATAAAACTGGGGGGCGGCACCTGCTATCTGAATGATGTGCCCTGTTACGCGGGCCTTGCCGCTGTTGATATCTACATTGGAGCGACCGCTATACCCGATGATGATCCGCGTAACAAAGTCTATCCGGGAGCGTTCAGCTACGGTGGGGGTCACGTGATCGAGGATTTCGTAGCGGGAAGGGACTTGAGGCTCGAAGCTCATGCATACGGCACAGACTGTTACCCCCGGAAGAGAATCGAGACATATATCCACAAGGACACGGTGAACGAAGCGTATCTTTTTAACCCGCGAAACAGCTACCAGAATTACAACATTGCTGTGAACCTTTCTGACAAAGTGATCTACACATACATGGGGACCATAAAGCCAAACATCGGCAACGCGAACTATTGCAGCGCGGGCCAGCTATCGCCGCTCCTGAAAGACCCGAAGTACAGGACGGTAGGCATCGGCACGAGGCTTTTTCTGGGCGGTGGTATCGGGTACGTTGCCTGGTCCGGGACTCAACATAACCCGGAGATTTTGCGTAGTCCCGATGGTCTGCCCCGGGCGCCCGGGGGCACGCTCGCACTGGTCGGTGACGCGAAACAGATGACCCCCGAGTACGTAAAAGGAGCAAGTTTCACTGGATACGGCGCGACTCTGATTGTAGGCATCGGCGTGCCCATACCGGTTATCGATGAGGAGATGGCCTACTTCACGTCCCGGACAGATGCTGACCTCTATGCCCAGATCGTTGACTATAGCGACGACTACCCGAACCGCGTTGCCCGGAGCCTGGGCGAAGCAAGTTATGCTCAGCTCAAGACAGGCAGAATCGCGATCGATGGCAAAGAGGTCCCGACGTTCCCCATCTCCAGCTATTCGAAGGCACGCGTGATTGCCTCCACCCTGAAAGGATGGATCTCCTCCGGAAACTTTTCGCTGACTAATCCTGTAGCGCCTTTGCCCGGTGTCGGTTCAGGCATCAAGATGAAAGTGCTCGAAGAGAGGGTGGTACTGGAAGAAAAATCGGCGTAGGCCTGGCACCAAGTTGCCTTCATTCATATAGCTGCGTTGCCTGCGCCCTGTCTCACTCCGACGTACTTAAGTACTCCTCCGTTCGCCAAGGCTTGAGCGCCTTGCTCTATTTTTGAATGCGACTTGGTGCCAAAACTGCTTGAAGGCGGGAGTCTTCTCTTCCGCCTTTTGTTATTCCAAAGATCATACTTTTTTCGTGCCTCCATATCGGCTATAATTAATCAAGCAACATGAAGAAGATGAAGAGGATCGGGAGGTTTCAGGTCATTACCGATACGGTTCTGCAAACCTGTTATTCGCATGTGGAGCTTGCAGCGCTTGCTATCGCCGGTGGTGCCGATACCATCCAGCTGCGCGAGAAGGGCGGGTCGACAAGGCAGATGATCCGTGCGGCCGAGCAAATGTACGCCTTATGTAAGGAAGCTGACGTGACCTTTATTGTCAATGACCGTGTGGATGTGGCAATTGCATCCGGCGCGGACGGCGTTCACCTGGGACAGGATGACTTCCCCATCCCCCTCGCGCGGAAGCTCCTGGGCAAGAAAGCCATCATCGGTGGGTCAGCAGCCAACATTGAAGAAGCGCGCAAGTGTCTCGCGGAAGGTGCGGACTACATCGGCTTCGGCCCCGTCTATACCACGACCTCCAAGGCGGATGCCGGCCCGGTAAGCGGGCTTGACCTTCTGCGGGACGTCGCAGAGGCGATCCCTCTGCCGATCGTTGCTATCGGCGGTATCACGACAGCCAACGCCCCTTTCGTATTAAAGGCAGGGGCGCACGGCATTGCGGTGATTTCAGCGGTCTGTTGTCAGAATAACCCGACGGAAGCAGCCAGATCGCTCCTGCTCTGTATTGGAACCTGATGAGTATGGCCGAGACGGTTGGCGATATTGGTGAATTCGGGCTCATCCGGAGAATCAGCGACCTCCTCAATAGGGATGGGATCCGGTCTGATCGGGTGTCGGTAGGCATTGGTGATGATACTGCTTCATTCCTGCCACGACCCGGATGTGAAATTCTGGTCACGTGCGATGCTCTCGTGGAGGGGCGTCACTTCCTCTCGGCATATACTACCCCCTTTGATCTGGGAAGCCGTGCGATGACGGTCAACATCAGTGACATCGGGGCCATGGGGGGAAGGCCTGTTTACGCCCTTGTTTCCTTAGGGCTGAAGGCCGAGATGCTTGTTCATGACGTGGAAGAAATGTACCGGGGATTTCTTACGGAGCTGAATCCCTTCGACGCTGCTGTAATCGGCGGCAACATCACGAAATCAGGAGACGGGATGTTCATCGACATCACCCTCATGGGTGAGATAAAACAGGGCAAAGGCGTGCGCCGTTCAGGGGCGATACCGGGGAATGTCATCCTCGTTACCGGGTATCCGGGTCAGTCGGCCGCAGGTCTGCAGCTCTTGCTCAAGGGGCCGGACAGCCCGGAACTGCTCAACCACCCGCTGGTGAGAATTTACAACAGGCCTTCCCACAGGGCACAACTGGGAGAAGCGATCGCTGAGACCGGTTATGCCACGGCGATGATTGATACAAGCGACGGATTCCTGGGAGACCTGGGACACATCTGCGAGGAGAGCAAGGTTGGAGCTGAATTGTTCGAGGAGAAAATCCCGGTGAGTGAAGACCTGCGGCAGACGGCCCGTGTGCTTGGCCGCGACCCGTATGATTTTTTTCTCGGCGACAGCGATGATTACGAGCTGATCATCACCTGCGGTTTGGAGCATGTCGGCCTTCTTCATTCGATTGTGGCCCGTTGCGGTGACGTCCCCGTGGCAGAGGTAGGGAAAATAACGCATGGCCACGGCATTACGCTACAAACCCCGGGTGGATTGCGCCCGTTGAAATCATCGAGCTGGGATCATTTTCGTGTAAAAAAGGGTTAAAGGATGGAATAACATGTACAATCAGGAAATGGCCAAGACAGCCGCCGAAAACCTGAGACGTGTCCGCGAACGCAAGCCCCTGGTGCACAACATTACGAATTACGTGGTCATGAACTATACTGCCAATGCCCTGCTCGCGTGTGGTGCAGCTCCGGTGATGGCCCACGCGATGGAAGAAGTAGAGGAGATGGTCTCGCTGGCAGGCGCTTTGGTCTTGAATATCGGCACATTGAGCATCCCGTGGATCGAGGCAATGGTGAAGGCGGGTAAACGAGCCAATGCTTTGCACGTACCGGTTATTCTCGATCCTGTGGGTGCCGGAGCGACGGCCCTGCGTACGGACACAGCCAGGCGATTGATTGAGGAGCTTTCGATTCAGGTGATTCGAGGCAATGCCTCGGAGATTCTGTCCCTTTCTCCGGAAAGACCCGAGTCCCGTACAAAAGGGGTTGATTCGGTGCACACGGTTGATCAGGTCGCAGAGATGGCCGTGGCACTTGCCCGGAAACTGAAGCTGACCCTCGCTGTTACTGGCGTAGTCGATCTGATAACAGACGGTGAGCAGACCTGCCGCGTGATGAACGGACACGAGATGATGGGTCATATCACGGGAACAGGCTGCACAGCAACGGCGATCATCGGTGCCTTTCTTGCAGTGGAACCCGATTCGCTGAGAGCTGCTACGACAGGCCTGTCGTACTTCGGGCTGGCAGGAGAAAAGGCCGCTACCAGGACATTAGCCCCGGGCACTTACCAGATCGCACTCCTCGATGCTCTTTACGAGATGAAGGAGGAGGAACTGAGTACAGGCGCCAGGATACAGGTTTGAGGTCATTCTTGTGAGGCTAGCGCAATGAAACTCCGCTGGATACCCAACATACTCACCATGGGAAATCTCACGTGCGGGTTCATGTCCGTGGTATTCGCAAGCTTCAACACGTCCGAAGGGTATGTTGTTGGGGCGGTCCTGATTCTGGTAGCAGCGCTGCTGGATGGGCTTGACGGGCAGGTAGCCCGTTGGCTTCGCGTGAGCAGCCCCGTGGGCAAAGAGCTCGACTCGCTGGCTGACTCCGTTGCCTTTGGTGTTGCACCCGGGTATCTTGCCTACGTTACCTATCTCAGCGGTACCGACGCTCTCGTATTCGGCCGCTCCATAGATCTCGGGGTGCCGATAGCGGCCATTTTTCCCGTATGCGCGGCCTACCGGCTGGCCCGATTCAATGTTCAGTCTTCGTCCGATTCCTTTACCGGACTTCCTTCTCCGGTCGCAGGGATACTGGTAGCTCTGGCGCCTATCTGTCTGCCGCACGTCCACATACCCACGCCGCTTTTTGCGTCGATGTTTTCCCTTGTAGGATTCTTAATGGTTTCGACTGTGCGCTACTCCAAGCCGCAGTCGTTTATTCTCAAGAACCTGCATGGGTTCAGGCTGGCCGGGCTTGTGGTGCTGGTCGGCCTCCTATTACTCTTGTTCAAGTTCTGGGTCATCTTTCTTTTTATCGGCCTCTACGTCCTGTCCGGCCTCCTCACCTTTGTTATTCAATTCATCGAGGACCACCGCTACTAGTGCCTAAGTGCAAAGATTGACGCGGGGACGCGGGGACGCGGTGAAGCCGATATAAGAAGATATACGGACACATGACCATACAAATATTCGGGTTGCTCAAATGTCAGGAGACCAGGAAGGCACAACGCTATTTCAAGGAGCGGAGAATACCCTTCCAGTTCATCAATCTTGCTGAGCGAGGCCTGAGCAAGGGTGAGCTGAACAGCGTGAAGGCAGTGATAGGCATAGACAATCTGATCGACAGAGATGGCAAGGAGTATGCCCGGCGGAACCTCAAGTATCTTGCGCACAATGTCGAAGAAGAGCTCTTGAAGGATCCATTACTGTTCAGGACGCCTATCGTAAGGAATGGCGGCCTGGCCACTGTCGGCTATATGCCTCACGTATGGAAGGAATGGGACGCGAAGTGATTCGGGCTAAAGGGCGCGCATCTAAAACAGCTTGCCGGAGACAAAGTGTCTCTTCCCTTCGCCGCTGCCTGGTTTTACCTTTGGCGTCTGCCGCCTGGGAGACGCTGCCTTCTTTGGTTTTTCTGAGACAATGGCCTGTTGGCAGAGTCTCACGATGCAGTCCAGCTCGGTCTCCGAGAGGATAATAGCGTACTTCATGAAAGATTTTTCTTTTTTGCTGCCATGCGCCATGGCAAGCTCTGGTTCCATGGCATCAAGTATTTTTCTCAGTGCTGACCGGTGATCGTCACCTCTCGCTATTACTGTTTGGCCGTTCATTCGGTCCTCCCTTAAATTTAATCTGACACCTGACTTATCGGAAAGGCACGAATAAACTTAATCGTATACCCCGCCACGGGAGAGGTGAGTTAGTCAAGGCATGACCCTGCGGGTGTTTTGAGGTACGCAAAGAGGATTAGCTTGGAAAAGGAATCCCGAAAGTGTACATTATGGCGGTGAACAGACAAGACGAACGGTACAGAGGGGTGAAGGGATGGTTACTGATCCTCTGCCTGAATGTCACAATTCTTGACCCGCTTACCATGCTTCTGACCGTCTTCCTCGTTACGAACGCGACAAAACCTTATTTCGGCGAGCATCCGGAACTCTTCCGGCTGTGCCTGGCGTCCGGTATCTGCCGAATGGCCCTGGCGGTCTTCAGCATCTATGCGGGTCTCGCCCTCTGGAGAATCTCGCCCGGAGCCGTTTCCATCGCAAAAAAGTACCTGCTGGCTGTGGTCCTCTATTCGCTCGTGGTCTCATCGCTACCCGTAATCGTGGGAATGCCACGAGAATCCTACCAGGAGTTTGCCGGGCAGACGGTTTTTAACAGCTTCCTCACTATGGGCTACGCAGTTGCCTGGTATGTCTATCTGCAGCGATCGAAGAGAGTGAAAGCAACCTATCAGGATCTGCATTACAAGATCGAATGAGATTAGGACGAGGAGCATCGTCGGGCCCGCAAGAATGGGGTACCGTCGCGCTTGGAAACTCTTATAGCGGCTCAATAACGATGAAGCAGCAGGTGCGTGATTACGACGCGAGATAGTGACCAACCGGACGTCACAGCCGCTGTGGTTACAAGCGCAGGAGCGAGCGCAGCCGGATACGGGTGGGTCGTGCTCGCTGCTTGTTTTCTTATAACCACACTCACCTACGCCGGAAGCTACAGTTTCGGGCTCTTCTTTAAGCCCTTGCGCTCCGAGTTCGGGTGGTCGGCCGCACAGACCTCCGGCGTATTCTCCCTCTTCATGTTCTGCTACTGTCTTTTCGGGATTTTTACCGGGTTGGCCGTAGACCGGCTGGGTCCCCGGATCACGGTCATTGCCGGCGGACTCTGCCTCGGCTCCGGATTTCTCCTTTCCGGGATGGTCCACAACCTATGGCAGATTTACCTGAGTTACGGCCTTCTTGCCGGAGCGGGCATGAGCAGCGTGTACGGCCCTGTCCTGACCACGGCGTCCCGATGGTTCCGCCGAAGACAGGGCCTCGCTCTCGGTATAGTCAGCTCAGGCATTGGCCTCGGCACCTTCGTAGGCCCTCCGATCTTTGGCCGCCTCATTCCTGTGTATGGCTGGCGACTCTCTTATCTTGCTGCCGGCGCAGGGATCGGAAGTATCATGATACTACTCGGCGCACTGCTCAGGAGAGATCCAGTCCACGCGGCCGAACTCTGCAAAGAAAGGGAGAACCCCGCTGTGGAAAGGCGGAGCGGCGAGCCGTCGAGTGTCGATGAATGGAGTGCCCGCAAAGTAATCTGGACGAAGCCGTTTTGGCTCTACGCGGCTGTCTATGTCATGGTAGGCTTCGGTTTACAGATGATGCTCGCCCATCTTGTCCCTTACATGCAGGAGACATATAAGCTGTCTCCAAGCGCGGCCGCAGCTATTTTCAGCACCATTGGTGTGGCCAGCGCTGGAGGAAGGCTGATCATGGGAGGCATTTCTGATTACTTAGGGACCAGGAAGTCGCTGGCCCTCTCCGTGGCGACAGAAGCTGTGGCCGTGGCATTAATTCTTCTCTCCACGCAGCCATGGATGCTTTATCCCTTCGGTGTTCTTCTGGGATTCGGGTACGGGGGACATGCTCCTCAGTTCCCTGCTCTCATACGGGAACTCTTCGGCATTAAACAAATGGGGAGAAATCTCGGGCTCCAACAGATCTTTTACGGAGTTGGTGCCCTACTCGGGCCTCTCTTGGCCGGTTGGATGTTCGATCGCACGGGAACTTACGTTCTTCCTTTTTCTGCTGCTGCCGGCGTGCTGATGCTTGCGGCCTGGTTGAGCCTTGCACTCAAGAGGCCGCCGCAGTGGGACGCGACGAGCTAGGCCGGGACCCCGGGCAGCAGCCAGTGGAAATTCTAACCAAACGTATTTGAAGTTCGTTGCCCTAAACGCGAATTGGCATAAGGGGAGAATTGGAGAGCAAGGTGTGCTATAATGCAACGCTCGAACCCGCTAACTCTAATTTGATAGGAGGAGAAAAAGCATGATCCGTTCCCGTTTCGTGTGTCGGTTGATGTTTGTTCTATGTTCTTTTGCAATCGCCACTTGCGTGTTTGCACAGGGGCAACAGGGGAGTAGCGAGTACAAACCGGTGGAGCGGCAGGACGGTAAAGACGTCGTATGGCTGCCGACAGCGCAGGCACTGGTTGACAAAATGCTTGACATGGCGAAAGTCACGCCGCAGGATTATGTAGTTGACCTCGGCTCCGGCGACGGGCGTACCGTCATCACTGCAGCGAAGCGCGGGGCGCGGGCGCTCGGGATAGAGTACAATCCTAACATGGTTGCGCTGGCAAAGCGCAATGCTGAAAAGGAGGGTGTGGGCGACAAAGCCAGGTTCATGCAGGGAGATTTGTTTCAAACTGATTTCTCTCAAGCTACCGTGCTTACACTGTTTCTGCTGCCCGAGATCAATTACCAGCTACGCCCGAAAATTCTTAATATGAAGCCGGGCACCCGTATCGTGTCAAACACTTTTGATATGAGCGAGTGGATAGCCGACCAGACCGCTACCATCGATGACTCAAGCAAATGCTCCGAATACTGCTCAGCCTTGCTCTGGATCGTGCCGGCAAAGGTGGCGGGCGCATGGAAGCTTCCGCAAGCGGAACTGGTGCTCGAGCAAAGCTTTCAGACGTTTTCGGGCAGACTCAACTCCGGCGCTGAAATGTTAACCATTAAGAATGGCAGGCTTAATGGTGATCAGATCAGCTTCACTGCAGGGACCGTCCAATACATTGGCCGCGTGAACGGCAACTCGATGCAGGGAACGCTCAAGTCGGGTGACAGAACGGCCGAATGGAGCGCCATCCGGATAAGCAAGGCCGCGTCACGCTAACCGCGCGGCTGCGGGCTTCTCGCGGCGAAAAAAGATATTGCCGCACCCAATATCACGATTTATATACGAGCTCTTCTTGTTCGGATGTTTCTATCGCATTGGTAATGTATCTTCGGACCCATGCGATGGCCTGGTCGCTTGGCAGGCTGAACAACTTTTTCGCCATACACGCCGCAAATGTGCCTGTCCTGCCAACGCCTCCGGAGCAGTGGATTGCAACGTTCCTTCCCGCTCTCGCGCACTCGATCGTCCGCTCTACGGTCTGCGCCAGTTTCTCTATCGGTGGAATGTTGAAGTCGGCTATGGGCAGATGTATCACCTGAAAGCCTTGCTCCAGATAGAAATCGTAAAGATTGCGCTTTGCTTTCTGCAGACATTCAACTTCTTCCGCAAGAAGAACGATGACTGAAATATCGTGTAGTCTGTAGAGGTCCAAAACTTCCCCGTCCACATCATAGAGGCCAAACGGCATTGGACTCCGGTAGATGTTGCCTGGCAAACCGAACGGTAGCTCAGTTATCAGCATCTGTCAGAAAAGTCGCCATTCAGGTACTGAGTCTCAATCCTGGTTATTCTGATATCCACGGTGATCTCTTTCGATAGCGCCCACCGAAATCCAACTTCCTAAAACACTTGCACAAGCGAGTTCCTAATGCAAGCACAAAAAGCCTACCACGTTGCCTGTGCGTTCAGGGGTGCATTTGACATGAGGGGGCAAAAGAACTTATGCTGTCAGGCGCCGCGCTGATGCCTGCCGCAGTGCACAGGCGTAGCAGGGATTCTAATGACAAGGAGGGATAACTTGGTAAGAAGAATGTTCATTCTGGGTCTGGCCCTGTTGCTCGTAACTATCGGGTTTTCTACGGGCACATTTGCTGCTGAAAAAACTATCGAGAAAGGTGAAAAGAAAATGACGAACACCCAGCTGACTGTGACGCTACACACGACAAAAGGTGACATCAAGTTGAAACTTTTTCCGGATAAGGCTCCCTTGACCGTTCTTAACTTTGTTAACCTCTCCAAGCGCGGTTTCTATAATGGTCTCACTTTCCATAGAGTGATCCCCAATTTTATGATCCAGGGAGGAGACCCCGCAGGTAACGGCACAGGAGGCCCTGGCTATAAATTCAAAGACGAATTCTCTCCCGATCTCAAGCACAGCAAGCCGGGCATTTTGTCGATGGCGAATGCGGGTCCCGGCACAAACGGGAGTCAGTTCTTTATCACACACGTTCCCACTCCCTGGCTGGACGGCAAGCATACGATCTTCGGGGAGGTCGTGGATGCACAGGATCAGAAAGTAGTGAACAGCATCGTTGCGGGAGACAAGATCAACTCCGTCACGATAGATGGCGATTATTCGAAGCTTGCTGAACAATACAAGGACCAGTTGGACGCCTGGAACAAAACTTTGCAGGCCATGGGCAAGTAAGAACTGCAGATTAATAGTTGATTGGTTATTGGCTGATTAGACACGGCAGGGCGAGCGCGAAGGCCGATCATTAGCTGATTAATTATTGGCTGATCAGCCAGTCAACCAGTAATCAGTCAACCGCCGCTCTATAGTTTCATGGATTTGAGCCGCGTGATCCCTTCCTTGATGCGCTCCTCGCTCGTGGTGGTCGAGATCCTGAAATAGCCTTCGCCTTCGTCGCCGAATCCGCTCCCAGGTGTGAGCACAACGCCCTTTTCTTCAATGAGTTTCTCTGCGAACTCGACAGAGGTGAAGCCGGCAGGCACTTTGGCCCAGATATAAAAGGTGCCAAGGGGCTTGCGTACCTTGATGCCCATGGATGCAAGGCCGTCGACCACTATGTCTCTTCTCCTGGCAAAGATAGTTCTCATCGCCTCGACCGATTCCTGGCTGCCTGTGAGAGCCTCGATGCCGGCATATTGTATCGCCTGAAATACTCCTGAATCTATGTTCGTCTTCAGCTTGCCAAGGTTCTGTATGGCGTCGCTGTTGCCGACCGCAAAGCCTATTCTCCAGCCTGTCATGCAGTAGGTCTTTGAAAGGGAGTGGAACTCGATTGAAAATCTCTTGTTGTGATCGAACTGAAGGATGCTCTTTCCCTGGTATCCGTCAAAGGTGACTTCGCTGTATGCAGCGTCATGGCAGAGGAGGATATCGCTCTTTCGTGCCTCGTAGACCGCCCTTTCGTAAAAGTCATCGTCGGCGTGCGCACCTGTCGGGTTGTTTGGATAATTAAGGAAAGCGATCTTTGCCTTTCTCCGCACATCTTCCGGTATATGTTCTCGCACCGGCAAAAAATTATGCTCTTCTCTCAGGGGCATTATGAAAGGAATTCCGCCCGCAAGCATCGTCGATATCTTGTAGACGGGATATCCGGGCGAAGGCACGAGCGCTACGTCCCCATCGTTGAGATAGGCCCACGGGATGTGGGCTATCCCTTCCTTAGAGCCGATCAGGGCCACGACCTCGGTGTCAGGGTTGAGTTCAACGCCGAAACGCTTTAAGTACCAGTCAGCAACTGCCTTCCTGAACTCAAACATGCCCTCATAGCTCGGATAGCGGTGATTCTTAGGGTCGGCAGTGGCCTCCTGCATTCTTCTGACAATATGTTCAGGCGTTGGCAGATCAGGATCGCCAATACTCAGGTCAACAAGATCAACCCCTTTTTTCCGCGCTTCCTGCTTCTTCCTGTCGAGGCGGGCGAAAAGGTACGGGGGAATTTTTTCGATGCGCGACGCTGCCATGGCCATGACATACTCCTGTTTTTTTGTAACATGTAAACATTTTTTCATGTAAAGTAAAAGCAATTTTGATCTCGCCGGAAAGAGCGCGACGAATTTTGTTTGAAATGACAGGCTCCCGTAGGTAGAATAGTACGATTTCAGGCTCGGAGAGAGGAAAATATGAAACGTGAAAAATCTGCGCGTCTTTACGACGAGGCGGTGCGGCTCATGCCCGCGGGCGTGAACAGCCCGGTGAGGGCCTTTCGGGCGGTGAATGATATACCCTTTTTCGTGCAGCGGGCCAAGGGTGCCTGTCTGTTTGATGTCGACGGCAATACGTATCTCGATTACGTGGCTTCATGGGGCGCCATCATCCTCGGCCACGCTGATGACGGACTGGTGCGGGAGGCTCAAGGTGCCGTCGCTGATGGAACGAGTTACGGTGCATGTCATCCGTACGAGGTAGAACTGGCGCGACTGCTCATCGACGCCTTCCCATCCATGGAAAAGGTGAGACTCACCAGCTCGGGCACCGAGGCTACAATGAGCGCTATCAGGCTGGCACGAGGCGCAACCGGGAAAAACGGTATTATCAAGTTCAGGGGTTGTTATCACGGACACGCGGACAGCCTTCTCGTTAAAGCGGGGTCAGGCCTTGAGACGTACGGCATCCCGGACAGTGCAGGCGTCCCGGCCGATCTTGCGCGGCATACGTTCGTTGCGGAATTTAACCATCTTGAGAGCGTGCAGGATATCATCGACAAGAACAAAGACATTGCATGTGTTATCATCGAACCCATCATCGGTAACATGGGTGTCATCCCGCCCCAGGAGGGATTTCTAAAAAGCCTGGAGGAGCTGTGCAAGGCCACGGGCATCCTGCTGATCTTCGATGAGGTAATCACGGGCTTCAGGGTAGCGTACGGGGGTGCTCAACATCTCTGGGGCATTGACCCTGATCTGACGTGCCTCGGCAAGATCATCGGCGGAGGTTTTCCTATAGGGGCCTTCGGCGGAAAGGCGTCAATCATGGATCACGTGGCGCCGCTTGGCGCCGTGTATCAGGCGGGGACGCTTTCCGGTAACCCGGTCGCGGTAAGAGCCGGCCTTTACACCCTGAGCCGACTGAAAGCGGAGAACCCATACCCTGCGATGAAGGAGAAAGTCGAACACCTGGCCCGGGAGGTGTTGGAGATCGCGGGCAGGCATCGCGTTCCGTACCGTGTCAACGGGGTTACCGGGATGTTCACGGGTTTTTTTACAGACACGGATGTTCAAGACTATGAAAGTGCAGCCCGCGCCAGCAGGGAGGCTTACGCGCAATTTTTCCGTATGATGCTCGAAGAAGGCATCTTCTTTGCTCCAAGCCCCTTTGAGGCTGCATTCCTGACGTTGAGTCACACCGAGCTTGAGGTCGGAAAGACAATCGATGCCTTTGAACGGACCTTCAAGCGCATGGAGGACCGGAATTACGGATGAGTCGGGCCAAGGTTGAAATAGATCTGAAGGTTCTTGAAGAGAACTACAGGGCCATCAGGGGTAAGGTCCCGCCCGATGTCAAGATGCTCTGCGTTGTGAAGGCGGACGGTTACGGCCACGGGGCGGGTCCCGTGGCGCGTACCCTCGAGTCTGCAGGTGCGAACTATTTTGGTGTCGCAACAATTGACGAAGGGGTGGAGTTGCGTAACAACGGGATTTCTCTGCCTATCCTGGTCATGGGCGGGTTGATGCCTTGGGATGAGATAGAAGCCGTCCGGCAGTATCAGCTTACGCCAGTGGTTGCTGACGTGAAAAGCCTGAAACGAATCGCCCAGGATGCGGGACAAGACAAGCTCCCGATCAGCGTGCATGTCAAAATTGACACCGGGATGGGAAGGCTGGGCTTCTCTTTGGATGAAGTGGACGCGCTCGCCAGCGCGCTGAAAGGTGCGAGATACGTCCAGGTGGAAGGCGTGATGAGCCACTTCGCCTGTTCCGAACAGCGAGATGAATACGGCATGAACCAGATAGGCCGGTTCGAGGAGGCAGTCGGTTTTCTGAAACGCCACGCTGTTCAACCGCCACTCGTACACATGGCGAATAGCGGCGCTGTCTGTCAATATCCGGAAGCTTACTTCAGCATGGTCCGGTTGGGGATCATGCTTTACGGTTCATACTCTGACCCCAGGCTGGCCGACAAAATACAGGTGAGGCCTGTTATGAAACTGGCGTCGAGAGTGGCATACGTGAAGTTCTTCCCGGCACAGGCGGCCCTCAGCTACGGCAGAACGTTCATTACCTCGCGGAAGACAAAAGTCGCCTACATTGCTGCAGGTTATGCGGATGGCGTTCCCCGTGCGTTGTCCAACAAGGGTGCAGTTTTGCTGCGCGGCCGGCGCTGCCCGATCATCGGCCGCGTCTGCATGGACTGGCTCCTGGTGGATGCTACTGATTTGCCTCAAGTGGAACCTGGTGATGAGGCCGTCCTGATGGGCGGCGATGGCAATGACGCGATTACTGCGGACGAGATAGCGGGACACGCCGGCACCATACCTTACGAGATCCTGTGTTCCGTATCCCGGAGAATGTCGAGGGAGTATGTCTGAGGGATTAGTCGGGACGCTCGTTAAACCTATTATATACGCCGCTTCAGAGTTTGGCAGGGTCTGGTTCATGTTGATGGAAGTGACATACTGGACCTTTCGCAGGCCCTTCAAACCGGGGTATCTCTTCAAACAGATGGAGTTCATCGGCGTGAGGTCGCTTGGTATCGTGATCATCACAGGCGGCTTTACCGGCATGGTGCTTGCGTTGCAGACGTATTACGGATTCAGGAGATTCAGCTCCGAAGGACTGGTCGGCGTTACCGTCGCGTTGAGCATGACGCGTGAACTGGGGCCGGTACTGACGGCGCTTATGGTGACGGGCAGGGCCGGATCAGCCATGGCGGCAGAACTCGGGAGTATGCGCATCACGGAGCAGATCGACGCTTTGACGGTCATGGCCTTGAGCCCCGTAAAGTATCTCGTTGTGCCGAGGGTACTGGCATCGTTCTTTATGGTGCCGGTGCTTACGGTCATTGCTGATTTCATCGGCATCATCGGCGGCTATTTTGTTGGCGTCAAGCTCCTGGGCATCAATGAAGGGCTCTTCATCAACAAGATTGTAAAGTACGTCGACCTGGAGGATATCTATAATGGTCTGGTGAAGGCTGCTGTTTTCGGGCTCATTCTGAGCCTGGTCTCTTGTTACAAAGGTTTCCATACAAAAGGAGGGGCCGAAGGCGTCGGCAGAGCCACGACCGAGGCTGTCGTTGTCTCGAGTGTAACGATATTGATTTCCGACTACGTTCTTACGTCCCTCATGTTCTGATATGGACGATACGGTCATCAGGATTGTCGATCTGCACAAGAGCTTCAACGGCCAGAGGGTATTGGATGGAATCAATCTGGACGTGAAGCGGGGCAAGATTACGGTCATCATCGGCAAGAGTGGCGGAGGCAAGAGTGTCCTGATGAAGCACCTCATCGGGCTTCTGAAGCCTGACAGCGGGGAGATATGGATCGACGGCACAGAGATCACAAAATTGAATGATCGGGAACTCAACCAGGTGCGCATGAGGTTCGGCATGCTCTTCCAGGAAGCAGCCTTGTTTGATTCCATGAATGTGTTTGAAAATGTGGCATTTCCTCTGCGGGAACATACCCGGTTAGAGAAAAAGGAGATAAAGAGGACGGTCGAAGATAGACTGAAAGCGGTCGGTCTCCTCGCGTTCACAGAGAAGATGCCTTCCGAGCTTTCGGGCGGCATGAAGAAGCGAGTGGGCCTCGCGCGAGCCCTGGCTCTCGACCCGGACATCATTCTCTTTGATGAGCCGACGTCGGCGCTCGACCCGGTCATTTCACTTACCATTGAGGATCTTATCAAAGAGACGCAGACGCGCTTCCAGAAGACGTACGTCGTAATCAGCCACGATATAGCAGGTATGTTCAGGATAGCTGATACGGTGGCCATGCTCTATGACGGCAAGATTGTCGCGTCAGGAACACCTTACGAAATCAAGAGAAACGGCCAGGAAGCGATCAAGGAATTCTTGAGGGCGACCAAAATACCTGGCCTGGCAGGAGGTGAGCCATGAGCTCCGAATTTAAAGTCGGTGTTGTTGTGCTTATAGCGATTGTGATTCTTTTTTATATGTCGTTCCGTGTCGGAAAGTTTGGTGCGCTCACGAGGAGCGGCTACGAAGTGGTCGCCTATCTTCCTGATGTGGCCGGTCTCGACATCAAGTCCCCCGTACAAGTGGCCGGGGTAGAGGTTGGGGCCGTGCGAAAGCTTTCCCTCGAGGGATACAGGGCCAAGGCCAGCCTGCTGATCAGAGAGAACGTGAAGATTCCAGCGGACAGCAAACTGTCGGTCAAATCGTTCGGTGTACTCGGTGATAAGTATCTGGCCATTATACCCGGCCAGGCCAAGACCTTTCTTAAAGCAGGCGATGAAATAACCAATGTCGTAGCCGCTGCGGATTACGATCAGATGTTCAGAAACGTTGAAAGCGCAGCGCAGAACTTCAGCGACGTGATGGGGCAGTTCAAAGGCCTCGTAAGCGAGAACGAAAAGGAGAACCTCAAAGAAAGTCTACAGAATTTCAAGGCTGTGAGCGGTGAGTTCAGAGAGATGGTAGCAGAGAACAAGGCCAACGTAACACGTATCGTCAGTAATGTTGCGACAGCGAGCGACAGATTCGGGCCCCTGGCTGATAAGGCAGATGCGACCTTCACCGGCATCAACTCGATCGTGCAGGACATAGAGGAAGGGAAGGGGAGCCTTGGACTGCTCGCAAAGGATGAGACGCTCTATAAGGATGCACGGGACGCGGCCGCATCTTTGAAGACAATCTCGGCGGACATCGAACAGGGCAAAGGCACGCTGGGAAAACTGGCTAAGGACGAAGCCCTGTATACCGATGCTGAGGCGACGCTAAAAAGTATCAGAGAGATGACGGAGACCATCAATAAAGGTGAGGGCACGCTCGGCAAGCTCATGAAGGATGATACCCTGGCAACGGAAGCCGAGAAGACCATGAAGAAGGTTCAAAGGGCTGCGGATTCGGTACAGGAACAGGTTCCCATCACTGTTCTGGGGACGATATTCGGCATCATTTTTTGATGCGTGAAGCTGGTAGTGTAAGTGTCGAGTGTCGAGTGTCGAGTGTCGAGTGGCAACGCAGCCTCTAGGACAGGCTCTGCGTCCCGTTCATTCGTGGCAGGCAGTCTCATTCTCGTATGTTTGCTCCTCATTTTTCCGCATCGAGCCGGGGCGGTCTGGCCTATCTCGTGGGAGCTGGGGCGCGAGAAAAACTTTCTTGGTCCACTCATTTCGTATGAGAAAGAACCAGAGAACAACCGGTTGACGATCAGACCCTTCTTCTCGCGTACGTCTGCCGATGGAGGCTCTTACAGCTTGCTCTGGCCGCTTGGCGGGGGAAGCGAGAATAAGTCGCAGTTCATTCCCTTTTATACGCACCATACTTCGGCCGATGGGCAGGAGGACACATCGATCCTGCTCCTTTTCTGGGGAAAGACCAAGGAGAAACATTACGGGGGCTTTTTCCCGTTCTACGGCCAACTTTACAACCGGTTCGGCAAAGATGAAATCGGGTTCTTCCTGTGGCCCCTTTATAGCTACGTGAAAAGCGAGGGGGCGACGCGGACCAACGTTCTATGGCCCTTCTTCTCAGTCAGCAGCGGAGCTGAAGAAGGCTTCAGGTTCTGGCCGTTTTATGGGTACAGGGATCGTGGTGAGGAAAAAAAATCGAGCTTCGCTTTATGGCCGATCTTCTATTGGGGCGAAAGAGATGCTGACCTCGGCGATCCTAAAAAGGTCTTCTGGGCTTTTCCATTCTACTTGAGCACCACGTCCCGAACGACCGTACAGAAAAGTGTGCTCTTTCCGTTCTTCAGCTACTACAAGTCGCCTGAAAGAGAATCAGTGGACGCGCCATGGCCATTCTACTTTTACACCAAGGGAGAGGAACAGAGCGCCTTCGGTATGTGGCCTCCGTACACGCGCCGGACGAAAGGTAAAGATAACACGTACACGTACTTTTGGCCTATATACAGGGATTCCGAATGGTACGTAAAAGATCAGCGGTACGTGGACAAGCGCCTCCTCATATATCTCGGAAGGTACACTGATGATGACAGGGGAAAATTTGCCAGCTTCTGGCCTTTTTTTGAGTACCGCGACAGCAATGAGAAGACAGACTTTTTCTTTCCATCGCTCTTGCCTTTCCGGAACGAGAATTTCGATCGGATCGTAAAGCCCCTCATCACCCTGTACACGTACAAGAAGGACGGGTCCCTGCGCACCTCCAACTTTGTCTACGGCTTTTACACGAAGGAAGAAAGCAGTGAAGGCTGGAAGAGGAGGCTTGCCTTTCTCTTCGAGCTGAAAAAAGAGCCCGAAGGATATGGCTTCGAGCTGTTATCGGGATTGTTCGCGGTGGGTCCGCATCGGATAAAGCTGCTCTTCATCCCGATAAAGCGAGCGTCCGCCGGTGAGAACGGAGCCGCAGGCATGGGGGAAACACCAGCCAAGGGAGACGAGTGTGAAGAGGGTGGCGAGTGCCGCGCGCCGCGCGACCGAGAGCCGGTAATCAGTAATCAGTGACCAGTTGCCAGTGAGAAGCGGGGTATGGCGAGGATAACATCGATCCACTTCCGTCAGATTGTGCGGCCGCTCAAAACCATGTTTGCCACAGCCCTGGGAAGGAAAGCATTCCTGCAGAATCTCCTTGTCACGGTAGTGCTGGATGACGGCAGCGTCGGGATCGGAGAGATTCCGGCCAGCTTTTCGCGCAAAGACGAAACGATTCCGGTGATGAAGCGCGTGCTGCAGCGGGTGTGGACTGACCTGATAGGCCTGCCTGTTGATGTGTATAAAGAGCAAGTGAAACGCTTTCGAGAGTCTTTCCCTGATGCGCGCATGACGCTTTCCGGGCTGGAGGTTGCACTTTTCCGGGCCTTTTTGAAAAGTACGGAAAGTTCAGAGCACGCGTTCTTCGGCGCCAGGTTGCGGCAGCTGGAGACTGATATAACGATACCGTTCGTGCCTGACGAAACAGCGCTCGCACAATGGATAACCTATGCTGCGCGAAGAGGCTTCAGGATATTCAAGACAAAGGTAAGCGGGAATCTGGAAGAAGATAAGCGCTTTCTCACCCTCGTGTGCGGACTCATCGAGAAGGCCCGACACCCATATCGGCTCAGGCTTGACGGCAACCAGGGTTTCACCATGACCTCTTTTTTTGCTCTGATGGATTTCATCCACAGGAAGGGATACCCGGTCGAGCTCTTTGAACAACCCCTGCAGAAGCACGATCTTGCAGGACTTCGGTCAATCACCGGAGCCGCTCTCGTGCCGGTTATCCTTGACGAAAGTGTCGAAAGCCTTTTGGACGCACGGCGCGCTATTGAAGCGGGAGCTTGTGATGGGATCAATGTGAAGATTGCCAAGAGCGGCGTTGGGGAGTCGCTGGAGATCGTGCGCACAGCCCGTAAGTACAGGCTTAAGCTCATGATCGGGTGCATGACCGAGACCATGGTGGGGCTTTCCGCGGCTATCTATTGCGCCGCAGGAAGCGCTGCCTTTGATTTCATAGACGTGGATAGCGTCTACTTACAGCATCACCGGAATAGGCACGAGAACATTACCATCGAAGGCCCCAAGTTTGTCATAACTCCGTGACGAGTGACGCGCGCGTGGGAAGACCGCGCTACGCGCTCGGACGATGGACGACCGCTCCGCTCGGACGATGGACGCAAATAACAGGTGGAAGAGGGAAGGCCTTACAATCCCTTGCCTGTAACAGTCATTTCCTTCTGACGTGTAACAGGTCTTTTCCTGTAACTTGTAACCCGTAACCCGTAACAGGCCCTTCTTTTATAACCTGTAACAATCTTTCTCTTGTAACTTGTAACAGGTCCTTGTACTATAATGCGTGAAAATCGGGTTTCATCTGCCAATCTCAAAAGGCTTCGCGTGGACGCGCAAAGAAGCCGGCCGTCTTGGCTGCGAAGTGATTCAGATCTTCGTAAAGAACCCGCGGTCGTGGGGCGAGAAGAAGCTGACAGACGAAGAACGCGGACTCTTTTCTCGTCTTTTTCGTGATCTCCCGGTCGTTGCTCATCTTTCCTATCTGCCGAATCTGGCTAAAATTGACGAAGAACCGCGCCATCTTAAAGCCGTTCTGCACGAGGCTGCGCTCTGTACCGGGCTCGGCATCCGAACGCTCGTCATGCACTGTGGCTCAAGAAAGGAGCGGCGCAAGGGGATAGAGAAGGTCGCAAAGGGCGTCGACAGGGTCCTTGCTGCGTCCGGCATATCGGTTATGCTCGAGAATGCGGCAGGGCAGGGCGATTCTCTCGGGACGAGCATAGCAGAGCTCGCCGAGATCTACCGCAGGATATCCGACAAGAGCCGGGTGTCGCTATGCCTGGACACGGCCCATTTCTTTGAAGCGGGTTACAACGTGAGGACCAGGGTAACGTGGAGGCGTATGCTCAAGGAGGTCGAGGATTCTCTGGGACCCGAGGCGTTGGGCTTTTTTCATCTTAATGATTCAAAGACACCGCTTGGTAGCAGGGTGGATAGACACTGGCACATAGGCCAGGGTAGAATTGGTCTTTCCGCCTTTCGGTATCTCCTCAATGAACAAAAGTTTGCCCATCTTGGAGGCGTTATGGAAACCCCCAAGATGGGCAATATGGACACGGTTAATATGAAAGTTATGCGCTCGCTACTTCCTCCGCTGGTGCCTCGTCCTTCTTCTTAACTTCCTGTACTTATGCTTTCTCATCTTTTTTTTGCGCCACTTGACAACACTTCCCATTCATCACCTCATGTTAAGCGGATAACTCTTCTGGCATCTTTCCGTTGGATCGACAGCCCTTTAAAATAACCTTTTTTTTGCTTTTTTTGCAACAAGATAATGCAGGACGCCCGCGGCTGGTTACCAGCTGAAATGGTCCGATGCCTTCTGGACAATTTCTATCTGAGTCGTGCCGACCATCACTGCGCCGACCCGCTGTGCAAGGTTTGGCGCCGCAGCCACCTCTATTCTTACCACCTTCCTGCCGAGTTCCTCTGTCAACGAGGGCTTGATCCAGTAATAAGCAGTGCGTGGCTCAAAAATGCACTCGGGCCCAGAAGGTGTGACGGTCACCTCATCGATTCCGCCTTCGCTCTCAAAATAGAGGAGTCTCGGGTCAACGGTAAAGATGCAAAAGGGCTGCTGAGCTTGGCCTTGCCGGCCTGCCGCAAAAACCAGGCTGATGATTAGAAGCAGTACCGTTGCTCCGGTCTTCTTCACGAATGTTTTCTCCTCATTGGGTTCCCTTGTATCTAAAGCAGACGCCTTGTACAAGGTTAAATAAATTAAGCACCGTTCATCGCTATTGCAAGGTGATACGAGGTGATCTTGGGTGATTTCTGTGGCGGGAAGTGTTAGATTATGCGTCAGGCGCCTGTAGCTCAACTAGGATAGAGCAACGGACTTCTAATCCGTAGGTTCCGAGTTCGAGTCTCGGCAGGCGCGCTAATAATGTCGAGGGGTTACAGATCGTTGCTGGGGGGAATACACCACAGCATTGGTCGCCCGAAGGAGCAGACAGAGGTCTTCCGAGTCTTTTTCCTTATTTATCCAAGTCAAGAATGCATATCGATATACCAGATTACAAGCTATAATCCTCAAGAAGGTAATGTTCGCAAGCTCATTTTGGTATTGAAAAAATGGCCACTTCTGGTATCCTGAATTCAGCAATCCTAATAGGGAGGACGCCAATGACCCAACTCACACGTCGTCAGATGCTCGTTGGCACTGCCGCGGCGGCGTTGGCCGCAGCCGTTAAGCTTACCGCACCTGCAGCCGTGGGCGCATCCGCCCCGGCCGTCGGCAGACAGGCGCCGGGCTTCTACCGCTACAAGGTCGGCAGCATCGAGGTGGCCGTCGTCACCGAAGGCGTAACGCACTTTCCTGTCACCGATGGCTTTGTCCTCAATGCCACGAAGGAAGAGGTCAACAACGCGCTCGCCGCCGCGTTCATGGAGAAGGACGTATGCGTAATTCCCTTCAACCCGATCGTCGTCAACACCAGCGCGAAGCTTGCGGTTATCGACACCGGGTACGGCGAGGCCGCCTACAAGGCCAGCCAGGGTGCCCATGGTCAGTTTCTTACCAATCTGGCGGCGGCGGGCATCGACGCCAAGACGGTCGATGTCGTGATCATCTCGCACTACCACAGCGACCACCTTAATGGCCTGCTCAAGGCTGACAATTCGCTCGCCTTCCCGAATGCTGAAATTCTGGTGCCGGCGCCTGAACACAAATACTGGATGGACGACGGTGAGATGAGTCAAGCCTCCACGCCTCGCATCCAAGGCGTGTTCAAAAACGTGCGCCGGGTGATGCGCGGCGGTGAGGTGTTCAAGAGGTTACGCACGTACGAGTGGGGCCAGGAGGTCATTCCCGGTGTCACCGCGGTCGGCACGCCCGGCCACACGCCGGGTCACACGTCCCACATTATTGCATCCGGCACGAGCAAGGTCTACGTCCAGGGCGACCTGTCCATTGTGCCGTTTCTGTTTGTGCGCAATCCCGGCTGGCGTCCCTTCTTCGATCACGATCCGATACAGGCGGAAGCGACACGGCGTGAGGTCTACGACATGCTGGTGGCCGAGAAGATGCTGGTGCAGGCCTATCACTACCCGTTTCCAGCGCTTGCACATGTCGAAAAGACCGCAACCGGCTATCGGGAGGTTCCGGTGGTCTGGAATCCGACGATCTAACTTGAGAGTTCCCTGTAGCTTGCTACAGGGGCGAGATAGGCTCTGGCCCTTCATAGATTGTTTTTTTACCTCTGATACCCTGCAGCTTGCTGCAGGGAGGTTCATTTCCGAATTGGTATAAGATCGCCTTCCCTCAGATTTTGAGGCTCATGTATTTCTCGAACTGGGCGAGGTGGGCTTCGAGGGCTGTCACTTCCTCGTGTAGGTGCTTCGCCTTATCAGCGAGTTCCGTACCCTTTGCCAGGTTTGCGATGCGACGGGAGAAGCCCCCGATCACCGCTATACGGTTTCGGAAGTTATGGGCGGTCTCCATCAAAATCGCTTCTTGTCTGTGGCAGGATGTCATGAGCTGCTCAACCAGCTCAGCCCTGCCGATGACAGCG
>DATFYE010000033.1:0-42057 GCA_035315185.1 Syntrophorhabdales bacterium
TTATCATGGCTCCAAGAGGCAGGGGACAGACTGAAATAAGGGTTCGGCGACCCAGGAAGAAATAAGTCCCCCTGCCTTTCTTGGGGCTAATCTTACCTGCTTACATGATTCTTATACAGGAATTAATGGTAAGAGGAAGAAAGAGCGAGGACGTAGATTGAGGACACTTTTGCCATGAGACGGCCTAAAGTGGTATTGGTCGATGCTGGAGTCACTAATAGTACCAGTTACAGTCATATGGCCGTAGGTTCGGCGACCTCGCCATCTTCGAGGTCGACTGTAGCAGAATTGTAGCAGAAGGGGTCTTAAACGACCATAAAGGATAGAAAATATCAAAAGCGATGGAGAGCTATTTCAGCCTTATTTAAGAACGCTATTAACCCAAATCCAGGCCAGAGGCCAATTTCCAGTAATGCCTACTTTTTCAATCCTAAGTCCAGTGCGTCTGCCAATTCCGCCACTCTCGCATGCCTTATTCTATGCGGTTCTACGGGATGTGTCAATTCCTGCGTGATGTCGATTGTGGCAAAATTGTGACAAACATCTAAAACTTCCACGCTCGGCTTTCATCGTGAAGGCCAAGATGCAGTAGGGCCAATACTGCTCGGTCAATTTTTTCGCTATCGAGTTTCATGCGTTCTGCTTCACGCCACGTGGTTGTACCGCGGGTTCAGGTGAGAAGTAGCTTATCGATCTGCTCGACCTGTTCGAAGTGACGGTCCCTGGTAACGAGGGTACCGCCTACGCTCATGCAGGAGGCAGCTATCCAGAGGTCGTTTATGGGAATACGCGTGCCTTTCACGGTGAGAGCAGAAAAGATGAGAGCGTACTTGCGGGCCACTTCTTCATCAACCGCTATAACGACAACCCCAAGGGTAGTCACGAAGTGGCGCAGCTTGTTCTCGTTGTACGTGCTGCGGTTGCCCTTCGCAAAACCGTAGTAGAGTTCACCCAGCACCACAGACGGGAGTAAGATTTCGGTGCTCCGCGTCGCCAGAAGGTCAACTGCATCCCGTTTCCCCTGGGCAAAGTCGATATAGATGTTTGTATCGAGGACGAGTTTCATTCCCAATCACCTTTGTGTATGTCCTCGAATACCTTCACGTGCTTCCTCAGCTCAGACGCTTCTTCAGTACCTAACCACCCAGCTGTTTTTCTGATAAGCTGTTCCCTGCTCTCGGTTAGCCCGAGCTTTTCATCGACGGCTTCGAGAATGAAACCTGTCTTGGTTTTACCGGCCTTTTTCGCGGCCCGTTTGATGATCTCTTCCTTTTTTGCAGGAATCCGTAGACTAATGGGCATGCCTCACCTCCTGTATCGCAATCAAAGCAATTGTATCTCATGTTTCAGTCCTCGTCAAGGGTCTCTCACAGAGCGTGACCAGGTCATTCAACGGTAGCAGCGGAATCTGGCATTCACCGGCACACCATTTACCTTTTTAATCTTTTTGTAGCCACGGTCCAGTGCGTTCCGACATTCCTCCGCTCCGGGTCAAGAAGGTCTTTATAGAGAACATCGGGAAATGACTGGCGCACTAAAGTGGATTTCCCGGTGCTTGGCTTCGGCCTTCCAGAGATTTACAAGTCCGTCCGTCAGTCATATATTAACTAAATAAGCCCGCCATAGGGCATCCCTATATCTTGCATGGTCTTGTACTTGAAATGGATTCAGCCTAGAGGAGACACTGGGTGAAAAAGAATCAATCTGAGGCTCCCAAAAGCCGCAGGACCAGCAAATCCGGATCAGGACAAAAACCAGACGCACTCCGCAAACAGGCCGAAAGACGGCTTTCTGAAAGGATCACTCCAACGCTCCCGCAGGATGCCCAAAAGCTGCTTCATGAGCTTGAGGTCCACCAGATCGAACTGGAGATGCAGAACGAGGCACTCCGCCAGGCCCAAGATACAATAATTGCCTCGCGGGAAAGGTACGCCGATCTCTATGATTTTGCTCCCGTCGGCTATTTTACCTTTGACCACATGGGGCTCATAGCCGAAGTGAATCTTACCGGAGCTTCACTGCTGGGCGTTGAAAGATCTCGGCTGAGCAAGAAGCCATTCTCATTGTTCGTGGCAGCGTCATCGCGGGACGTCTTCCACCGGCATTACAGGGACGTCTTGAGAACAGGCACCGCGGGCACGTGTGAGTTGCAGCTGACCAGAAAAGATGGCACGAGCTTTTACGCCTCGGTGCACAGCGTGCCGGTAAGGGATGCCGAGGGGAATCCCACCGGCGCCAGATCAGCCATCGGCGACATCACCGAGCGCAAGCAGGCGGAAGAAACCCAAAGACTTCTGGCCGCAGTTCAGGAGGAGAAGGACAGGATATCGGCACTAGTCAACAGCATTCAGGACGAGGTCTGGTTTGCAGACACACAGAAAAGATTCACTTTGGCCAATCCATCGGCCCTCCGGGAATTTGGCCTTGATCCCGACAGCGGGATGGACGTAGAAAAGCTCGCCCAAAGTCTGGAAGTCTATCGCCCCGATGGTACCGTTCGTCCGGTCGATGAGGCTCCGCCATTACGCGCCTTGCAAGGTGAAGTTGTGAGGAACCAGGAGGAGATGATCCGGACCCCGGGGAACGGGGAACTCAGGTATCGTCAGGTGACCTCCGCCCCGGTTCGAGATCGGACCGGCGCTATCATAGGATCGGTGTCGGTTGTGCGGGACATCACCGAACGCAAGCGTGCGGAGCGAGCCCTGCGCGACAGCGAGGCCCGGTATCATAGTCTGGTAGAATTCAGCCCTGATGCGATCCTGGTCCATGCGGAAGGCAAGTACGTGTATGCAAACCCTGCGGGCATGCGCCTGTTTGGCGCTCGTTCGTCCGAAGAGGTGATCGGCAGCGACGTGTTGGAATCGATTCATCCGGATCACCGCGAGTCCATGGCGCACCGAATCGAAGAGGCATGCGCCGGCGCGGTGACATCGCTAGCGGAGATCAGGTTCTTGCGGCTGGACGGCAGTACGGTTGATACCGAGGTTACGTGCAGGCAGGTCGAGTTCGGCGGCAGACCCGCCATCCAGATCGTCGCACGCGACATCACGGCGCGCAAGCGGGTGGAGGAGGCACTGAAGAAGGCCCATGACGAGCTTGAACTGCGCGTACAGGAAAGAACGGCTGAGTTGAGCCAGGCGTATGAAAAACTGGAAGCAGAGATGGCCGAGCGGACTAAAATAGAAGAGAAACTCCTTCAGGCCCAGAAGATGGAAGCCATCGGCACCCTTGCCGGCGGAATCGCACACGACTTCAATAACATCCTCGCGGGAATGATAGGTTTCTCGGAGCTGGCCGTCGATGAGATCCCCGCTAACTCCAAGGCGCGACGTCACCTGAAAAAGGTACTTGAAGCAGGCTTACGGGCGAGGAAACTCGTCAAGCAGATCCTGGCATTCAGCAGAAAGAGCGGAGTGGAACAAAAACAGCTTAGCCTTGCACCACTCGTCCACGAGACGCACGCCTTACTGCGGGCATCCCTGCCGGCCACAATCCAGATGCCTCTTGCTATCACCACGAGCGACGATGACGTGCTTGCCGACCCTACACAGATACAACAGGTTCTGATGAACCTCGCAACCAATGCGGCCTATGCCATGAGGGACGAGGGCGGGCAGCTCACGATAGGCGTCTCTTCGGTCACGTTTTCCCCCGGCGACCCCCTTCCCGACCCCGACATGGAGGCGGGCGCCTACGTGAAGCTGACGGTGAAGGATACGGGCACCGGTATGACGGAGGAAGTGCGGCAGAGAATATTCGATCCCTTTTTTACGACCAAAGAACGGGAAAAGGGCACCGGCATGGGTCTTGCCGTTGTCTATGGGATCGTCAAGAGCCACGGGGGCGCTATCACGGTGCAGAGCGAAGCTGGCCAAGGATCGACCTTCGAAGTGTTCTTACCTCAGGCACAGAAAGCAGAGGTCAACGGAGAAGAGGAAACGACCTCCGCGCTGCCGACCGGCACTGAGCGGATACTCTTTGTCGATGATGAAGAGATGCTCGTGGAGATGGGGCAGACTATGCTTCAAAACCTCGATTACCACGTAGTCGTCGCTCAACACCCAACGGAAGCCTGGAATTTGTTTCTTGAAGACCCCTCGCGGTTTGATCTCGTCATCACCGATCAGACCATGCCCGATATGACCGGGGTAACGTTGGCTCGGAAGATGCTGCGGGTGCGGAAGGAGATGCCTATCATCCTCTGCACGGGCTGCAGCGAGGCCGTCTCTCCTGAGACGGCAAAGGATGTGGGTATCAGACAACTCCTCATGAAACCCCTTGTCAAGCAAGAATTAGCGCAGGCCATTCGTCGTGTACTGGATACGAACGCTGGGGGATGAAGGGCGCGTAGCAGCGAGAAATGCTGGCGATACTACTATTACAACAACGACAGGGGCCAAGAGGGCGACTTTGATGAAACCCAACTTGAAAGCTCCGTCGCCTTGATTCCTTTTGTTGACTCTTCAACTTCGCGGAACCAGTTATCGAAAGAACCGAAATCTTCCCGTGCGGAAAAATAGAAAAATGGGGCCTTGCCCAACGTGTTACGTACCAGATCCTGGTACTCGGAAAGTCTCCTTGTATTTATCTCCTTATCCCTGATGGCAGCTGCAGCCACGGTCCCGGCAAACTGGCCTTGTATCATTCCATGAATGTTTCCTGCGCCACCTGATGCATCACCTATGAACATGATGTTATCTCTGACCATGGTCTTAAAGTACTGGGCGTATTTCACTCCGGATGTCCGGACAAATCCACTGACTTCGACAGGACAGGCGTTCCTGATCTTGCGGGAGACGGCGTTCTCTCCCCTTTCCTTCAGGTCATGAAGTGCTGCAATGGATGGCACACTAAAAAAAGAGAGGCGGTCACCATGGGTAAAAAACGTCTTATAGTTGAGAAGTGGGTCAGACGAAAGAAAATGCTCAATCACTCCTGCTGATACATCCGCATTCGCGAGCAGATAACTTATCCCGGGTTTCAGTTTGGCGCTTTCACACAGCCCCTCTCTTGCAGCGAATCCATGGCCTGCCGACCTGATTCCGTCAGCGCATATAATGATTTCTGCTCTGGCTCTTGGGATAATGCTGGAGTTCGTTTCAACTCCTTCCACTCTTTCTCCGTTTCTTATCAGGTTTACAACCCTGGTTTGCAGGTAGATACCGGCTCCGGCTTTTACAGCCAATGCTGCTATCTCCTTTTCGAGTAGATCTCTCCTGACAAGATAGCCTCCCCGTGCGCTCCTTTCTATGAGCTCACCCGATTCTGCATCGCAGACCCTATATTCCTTCACCTTGGTCCACGGAACTACTTTGCCCACGGCACTGATCAGGGATTCTGCAAAGTCAGACTGCATGAGCCATCCAGGGTCATGCCTCGGCCACCCAATTGCTCCGTGCTCCTCGAAGAGAGCGGTCCTGCAGCCCTTTGCAGCCGCAGCCAGAGCAGCATAGCAACCGGCAGGGCCTCCTCCTATCACTAGTACATCGAAGTCGCTCATGGCTCTCTCCACCCTGCGAAAATTTCATTCCAGCTTACTGTGCGCACGTTGCTAAAACGCATTCTCAGCGATCTCCAGAGCAGCCCTGTCCATTCTCAGTATCACCTGGGCCCTGGCAGGCGCCTGCCTCAACACCGTGCTTGCGAAATAGCGGGCAGAGGCCAGTTTGCCGCTGTAGAAGGCTGCAGCGCCATCCTCGGCCACAAGTTTTTCGAGCCCGGCTCCATCAGCCTTTACTCCAGAGCCCTTGGCCAGTCCGGTCAGCCGGTCCCAGGCAATAACTGCCTGCCAGAGGAGCAGCCAGCCGACGGTGACATCGCCGAACAGCTCCAAATATTGGGTGGCATAGAGCGCAAGGCCGCGGAAGTCTTTCTTCTGAGTGGCAACCAGAAACTTGGACACCTCAAACAACGCATCCTTGGCTGTGGCCAGAGCTTCAACATATTCGGCCAGTGTTTGATGACTCTTGTTGCTCCTACAGAATGCATCAACGTCTTCAAGGTGTCCCTTGAAAAGGCTCTCGCTGTCCTGGCCGAGATTGCGTCCCGCTAAGGTCAGGGCCTGGATCCCGTTGGTGCCCTCAAAGATGGAGTGGACTTTCTCGTCTCTTAAGTACTGCTCAACCGGGTAATCCTTCATATATCCATAACCACCGTAGACCTGCATGGCTGTTTCGGTTACCCGGAAGCTCATATCCGATCCATACGCCTTTGCAACCGGCGTGAGGAATGCGGTCCGCCTTTCCCACTCCTGCCGCTCATCAGCGGTGCGGGCTGTTCTCTCCCGATCTATGCAGTAGGAGGCATACAGGATGAGAACACGTACTCCTTCGGTGTACGCTTTCATCTGGAGAAGCATGCGGCGCACATCAGGGTGCTTTATGATCGGCGCCTGGCCCGCATCTTTCGGAGCCCCTATCTCTGTTCCCTGGAGTCTCTCCCTGGCATAGGCCAGGGCATGGAGGTAAGCTGTGCTGGCCACCGCTGCCCCATGACGCGCTGCAATCAACCTTGACTCATTCATCATGGTAAAAAAAATCGGCAGACCACCATTCTCCTTGCCAACGAGTTCACCCTTGCAATTGTCCTCTTCACCGAAATTCAGATGGCAGGTGGGAGAACCTTTGATGCCCATCTTCTTTTCGATGGAGATGGTCTTCACGTCGTTCGGCTCTCCCAAAGATCCGTCAGGGTTGACTTTTATTTTTGGAACAAGGAAGAGCGAGAGGCCCTGGGTCCCGGCCGGCGCGCCTTTCACCCTTGCCAGTACCAGGTGAATGATATTTTCGGTGAGATCGGTGTCGCCCCCGGTGATCAGCATCTTGCTCCCCACAACGGAATAGGTGCCGTCCGGATTACGCTCTGCCCTGGTCTTGGTGGCAGCCAAATCGCTCCCTGCCTCTGCTTCCGTCAGGACCATGGTCCCGGTCCATTTACCGGACAGGATTTTTCCCACGTACTTTTTCTTCTGCTCTTCCGTTCCGTGGGTGAATATCAGCAAGCCTGCGCCCCGCGTCATGGCAGCCAACGTCTGAAAGGCCAGGTTACCCGCCTCAAAATATTCATTTGCCGCCATACCGACCACCATGGGCATGCCAAGCCCACCCATTTCCTGCGGAAGGTCAAGCCCCCGCCATCCTCCATCATTCCACTTGCGCCAGAGATCATGAAAGGATTTGGGCACACGTACTTTGCCGTCTTTTAAAGTGCAGCCTTCCGTATCGCCCTCAGCATTGGTCGGCATCATCACGGTTGTCGCCAGCTTCTTGGCCTGGCTGAGGACTTGTCTATACGTATCCGCGTCGAACTCAGCGTACAGTGATGATTCCGAGAACTTGTCAATCTCAAATTGTTCGAAGAGGATCAGCCTTTGATCTCTCTCATCCACTAACAGGTCAGCCATCATCCTGCTCCTTCGCTTTCCTATACTTTGCCAGAGCCTGATTAAACGTCTCCGGTATCGGGACAGTTGCGCGGATCTTATAGTCAAAACCGACGAGACCTGCTTCAGCGAGTGCTACCAGGTGCCCATCCCGTTTTATGCGCTGAAAAACGGTAAAGCCGTCAGGGCCGATCTCGCCAACCCGACTTTCAACAGAAAGGGTTTGATATATAAAACCTTCGCTCTTATAGTTAATGACCGTGTCTCCGGTGATGACACCTGTTTTCCGGTCACCCAGGTCCAGTTCACTGATGCCCAGTGCGCGAAACATATTAGCCCTCGCCTCGTTCAGAATCAGCACGATGCTGTCGTGGCCGAGGTGCCCCCTGTAGTTAATGTGGACGGCCTGGATCGTGAACCGGTACGTAAACTCATAGCGCGGCTGTTCCCGCAATTTTATATGCGGCATGGTCTCGTCCGAGGTTCTACAACAGGTCTGGTCCAAAGATCAAGACCTTACACCAATTCGCCCTCAAGTGCGCAGCATAACCTGCCCGTCTCTCGCATTTTTCTTTCCTGTCGACTTCCATAAATGCGCTAGTAGAAGGTATACTGAAGGTACGCTCAATGCAAACCCTCAAGGAGAACGGAGGCTCTCATGTCAAATTCGGCTCGTGTGATCCGTACCGCCTGCCGCGGCTGCCACGGCGTCTGCCAGGTGCTCGTCCATCTGGATGAGACAGGAAGGGTCACGCGCGTGACCGGAGACCCTGACAGCCCCACAAGCCGTGGGTACCTCTGCCCAAAGGGAGCAGCCGGGCCGGAGTTTCTCTATCACCCCGACCGGCTCACGCACCCCCTTCGCCGGACAGGAGCGCGAGGCGCAGGTCAGTGGAAGCAGATCAGCTGGGAGGAGGCACTCTCGGAGATGGCCGAGGTTTTTGACCGCATCCGCCGCGAGTCAGGAGCCGAATACGTGGCCCTGTGCCAGGGCACGGGCCGGCCTTACACTGAATTCACGGCCCGCTTCCTCAATGCTTTCGGGTCTCCCAATTTCTCCGGCCCCGGCCACAACTGCTTCCTGCCGCGCAACATCTCGTCCAGCCTGACCATCGGGTGGCTGCCCATCGCAGACATTTACGGCCACGGAGGCCAGATGCCCTCATGTATCATGGCCTTCGGCAACAATGTGGTTTCTTTCGGCGCTGCCGACGGCCTCTGCGGCGGCATGATAAAGAGGGCAATGGAAGCGGCTCGTGAAGTGATCGTCGTGGACCCCCGTCGCACCGCAGCCGCAAGGTCCGCCACGCGTCATCTCCAGCTCAGGCCTGGCTCTGAATGCGCCCTCGTCCTGGCCATGCTCCACGTGATCATTTCAGAAGGGCTCTATAGCCGTGATTTTGTAGAGCGTTACTGCGTCGGCTTTGACGAGCTGGCACAGCACGTAAAGGCCTTCACGCCGGAATGGGCCGAGCCCATCACCCGCGTTCCGGCGGGCGCTATTCGTGACGCGGCCAGGGTATTTTCGCAATCCGCTCCCGCTTGCGTCATCTGGGGTAACGGTATCGACATGAGTGTGAATGCTTTCCAGACCGGCCGTGCGCTGCTCATTCTCATGGCCATCACCGGTAACCTCGACGTGCCTGGCGGCATGGCCCATTGGGTGCCTCCCAAAGAGGTGCGCGTCAAGTCGCCCCAGATAGACCGGCGAGTGGCCGGAATACAGTTTCTTTCAGCGGAGCAGAAAGCAAAGATGATCGGAGCGGGTCGTTTCCCGTTTGCGCCTGGATGCCATCAACCAACCTTCTGGAACGCTTGCGCCACTGGCAAACCCTATCGTCCGAGAGCCTTGTGGCTCGTGGGCACCAATCCCATACTTACGGCCACAAGAGGTGATATGGTGGAGAAGGCGCTGCGCGACCGTCTGGAATTCACCGTAGTGTCAGACCTTTTCGTGACGCCCACAGCGGAACTGGCGGATCTCATACTCCCCGCGACTCACTGGCTGGAGCAGGATGATGTGGTCTCCCTGCACAAGGAATGGTGCGTACTTGCCCGCAGAAAGCTCGCTCAAATCGGAGAGACGCGGGATGACCGGGATGTCATCATCGACCTCGCGCACCGCCTCGGCCTTGATGAAGCTTTTCCCTGGCCGGACCGGCGTGCGTACCTGGAATGGCTGCTGGAACCTTCAGGCCTCAGCTTCGAGCAGTTCGCGGAGAAGGGTATAATAGTCGGTGAGATGCGATACCGTAAGTACGAAAAAGAGGGATTCCCGACCCCCAGCGGACGCGTGGAGCTTGCCAGTTCCATCATGGCTCACGCAGGACGTCCGAGCCTGCCTGTGTTCGTCGAGCCGCCCCTCTCGCCTCTCTCCAGGCCGGACCTGGCAAAGGAGTATCCCTTCATCTTTATGGCGGGTTGTAAGATAATGCCCTTCTTCCACAGCGAAGGCAGGAATATCGGTTCGCTGCGCCGTCTCCATCCGGACCCTCTGGCAGATATTAATCCTGCCACAATCACCGCTTTGGGCATGTCGGCAGGAGATGCGGTCTTCGTAGTGACGCCTTATGGCCGGGCCCGATTCATCGTGCACCCTGATGACGGTCTCGCTCCTGATGTTATTCATGCGGAGCACGCCTGGTGGTTCCCCGAGCGAAAAGGACCGGATCACGGATGGAGGGAGAGCTGCGTCAACCTGCTTTTCGGTCACGAGCACTTCGACCCGGACTCCGGTGCAGAGGCGCTCAAGTGCAGCCTTTGTCGGGTAGAGCGGGCTGAGTAGATTGCTGGTATTACGGGCTTCCCAGTTTCTCGTTAGGAATATGCCATCGATACCTGTCTGAGTACTTCCCGTGAATTTGCTTTTGACTCACAATGAAGAACATGCCATAGTTCAGGTGGTCGGCGACGTCACGATATTTTCTTTCTTGCTTGGGAGAAATGTGTGGACGAACGATTGTCACGCAAAGGGCTTTTCTCTTTATGCGTGGTTTATGTGGTCTGGAGCACTACCTATCTGGCTATGCGGATCGGGGTCGCTCCCGGAAACGGGTTTCCTCCTTTCGCTCTTGGTATGGTGCGCATGGCCGCCGCCGCCTTTATTCTCCTGGCGATGGCTCGCGTGCAGGGCATGCGGATCAAGCCGACCCGGTCCGAACTCGTGTCGTTGGCTGTTGCCGGAAACCTGCTGTGGTGTGGGGGCAACGGGCTGGTGCTCTGGGCCGAACAGTACGCCGCTTCAGGATTCTCATGTCTGATGGTATCGTCAGCCCCTATCTGGGCAACCATCGTCGAGCTCCTCTTATACAGGAAGCGGCCATCAGCAGCCTTGACTGCATCTCTCCTTATCGGCTTCGCAGGCGTGGCGATTCTGAGCGCGCCATCTCTGAGCAATAGATCTTCGACCGATGTTTCGGTTATCGGGGCCTTGATATTATCGCCACTCTGTTGGGTCCTGGGATCGATATTTCAGGCGCGGCGACCCGTCAATCTTACTGCCCAGGTCATGTCGGGTTATCATCACCTTACAGCTTTCTTCGGTTTTCTTGCGGCCTCGCTGGCACTTGGTGAACCGATGCCTCATCCGTCGGTGTCGGCATGGATGGCCTGGGGGTACCTGGTGGTTTTCGCGTCGGTCGGTGCCTTTACTGCGTATGTTTTCGCCTTGCGATCATTGCCTTTTAATATCGTCATGACTTACGCCTATATCAACCCGGTGCTGGCCTTGTTCCTCGGCTGGTTACTGATGAATGAACCCGTCACCCTGCGCACTTTGTGCGGGGCAGGGCTCGTGGTTCTCAGCGTATTCGCCATTTTTCACACGAGGCAGCAGACGAAGATCACTCCTCATCACATCTCTGTAGCCGAATCCATACCTGCTGACGAAGCTTGAGCCGGTCCGAAGCTTCGCCACCACCTTATAGCAGCTTTGCGCGGCGTCAAGGATGCCGCGTCAACGAGAGCGTCAACGAGCACAAAGAGTGGCCCTGAACTCGTGGGCCACTCCTGTCAGAGGAGAGCAAGAAACAGCATGCGGTTTTTCTGTTGCAAAGCCCGAAGTGATCGGCTATAGTAGTAGTATCGACGCCCGACGGGAGGAAACATGAGAAGAATAGCATTCCTTGTGGCCTTGGCCCTGATTGCGGCAGGTTTCGGTGGCGCGACAGCCCGCTCGGAAACGGCGCTCACCCCCAGCAGTGTCCAGAGAATTTCTGTTGACGGCTTGAAGGCGCAACTTGGAAATGCCGATTTAGTGGTCCTTGATGTACGGACAAGCCATGACTGGGACGAGAGTAAGACCAAGATCAAGGGCGCGATTCGTGCAGATTTCGGCAACCCGAGTGCGTGGGTCGACAAATACCCAAAGGATAAGACAATCGTTTTTTACTGCAAGTGACTGAACGACGCGACCAGTGTCAGTGCGGCACTGCTCCTTATGGGGAAAGGTTACACGAAGGTTTTCGCGTTGAAAGATGGATGGAGAGCTTGGGAGCTGGCGAAGTACCCCGTCGAACCTAAAGATAACAAGTAGCTGTTTTCCAGATTCAAGCTGCTCCCCGCATATTTCACCTATTGGGTCTTCCTGAAAGTGAGCGCTCCGAATCCCGGCAGGGTCATTCGAATAGTGTCCTTCTCTATTTTTCCCACAATCACTCCACCTGCTTTGGTGTTTATCCGCAGTTCTCCACGCTTGATGTACCACACAACGGGAATCTCGGAGAAAACCTCTTTGGAGCCCACTCTCCATAGACCATCCCCATTTGCCTTGAGCTCAAGGATGACCTCCTCCTGCTTTAGCGTCTCTTTTCCTGATGCCTTGTAAACCCCGACATAGCTATCTTTTGACTCGCAGGAAAGGAGAAACATGAGAAGCACGCAAAGACTGACTGACCATCCGCAACCCTGATATCTTGTCGGTTTCATCATGGGCAATTCCATCGTGACCTCTTAGAGAGCAGCGACTCCTCTCTTTGCACGGGGCAGAAAGCCTCCCCTGCGGAACGTAAAAAACCTGTCGCAAAAGTAGACCTGTATGGTGAAAAGGAGCAACATCACGTCCTCACCAACTTTTTTCCACCCTATCGGCTCACCCACCGTGTCATAGCATCCGCAGGTGATCGACGCGCCCCAGTACATGTTGATCAGGACCATCACCGTGAACATGATCAGCATCAAACCAATCAGGGTTGCCGCAGCTCTTGTGCGTAGACCGATGATCAGAAACAACCCGCTTATAAACTCGATCCACGGCAACACAACGGCTCCAATGTTGAGAAACCAGTAAGGTATCAGCTGATAAGCTGACACAGCTTCCGCAAACTGCGCGGGGTGTGGTATCTTGCTCACACTGGCGTACACGAAGAAATACCCCACGTAGACTCGCAGAATGAGCGCCAGGTAAGGGCTCGTCACGATCCGCCCAACAAATGTCCAAATCATTGTTTAACCTTTTCCTCCTCCACTGGGTAACTCATTTTCTCCCACGCTGCCATTCCCCCTTGTAACACCCTCACATCCTTGTGGCCCCGCTGAAGGAGCTTTGCAGCCAGATCCCAATCATAGAGCTTGCTGAAGGTTCCTCCGTACACAATAACTTCCTTGTTCTTTTCTTCTCCTGCGAAAGCCGCGGAGTAAACAAGATCAAAAAGGGCGAGCGGCAGGCTGACTGCTCCCTTGATATGTTTTTTTTCGTAGAAGAGTTCCGGTCCCGCATCCACCAGGAGTGCTCCGCTTTTCTTTACTTCTTCCATCGTCTGAGTCGCGCTGATCTGGTGGATCGCTTTTCTGTCAGGAAGGTCTGGAAGAAGAGGTATCCCGTTCGGGTTGGATCTATTGAACACGATGGCAAGGATCAGACTCACCCCGATCAGGAGGACCACATCTAACCAGGAGAGCTGGGACGCCTGATGTTGCTGCTGCGCCTCCTTCTCAATGACTCCGTCAGCCTCCAGAAGCCTTCCCGACACCTGTTTCACGAAGGCGAGCGTGATACCGGGAAAATCCTTCAGGATGCGCTCGAACTGCTCCTTGGAAAGGACCATCAGGTGGGTTTCTTCTACCGCTTCCACGCTGGCTGATCTCGCCTCCCCTGTAAGCAGGGCCATTTCTCCGAAGCTCTCCCCCGCTCCCAGCAGGGAAAGCTCTGTCTCCAGGCCGCTGCTATCCTTTCTGAACACCCTTACTTTCCCTGACCGGATGATGTAAAATTTGTCCCCCGGATCTCCCTGTTTGAAAATGATTGTACGCGGGGCTGCTACGTGATTCTCTACAGCCTTGGTGAGCTCAACCCACTTCTCGTGAGGCAATTGATCGAGGACCGTGCTTCTGCCGACTTTCTCTTCTGTCCCCTTTTCCATGGCAGCCTGTTGCTTCCTTTCGGATTCCCCGGCCTATCGCTGTCCAGCCCGTTAATGAGCTGCACAAGAGCGCCAATCTTAAGCCGAAGATATGCAATACATGTCCTGCCAGTTTCCGGCAAAATACGGCTTGTTGCTATAATTGTATCATGACGCAGATATTCTTGCTTGTCAAACAAATTATGAGACTTTATCCAACTTGACATCCTCTCTTTACGCGTGTACTATTGTCCGATAGGGTGAACAAAAAGACGCCGGTATATGCTTGATGCAAACGACGTAATAGAAGCTGTCTCCCTCCATCTTTTAGACAAGGGTTATTCCATTGTCGAGAAGTCGCAGCGAGGGAAGGTCGCCATCGTTGCACGAGACCCAGAATCAAAGCGCCATCTGTTAGTGAGCGCGTCAGGAGCCGTACGGCCGAAGGCCGGAGGGGAAAAACCTCAGAGGTCCTGGACAGAGTCCCAGGTTTTTCGCGCCCTGACAATCAGCATAGCGAATGCTCTGATGATACGCCACAGAAGCCAATTCAATCCGGGCGACCAGATAGCTCTGGCCTTTCCTGACCTTCCCGCTGTTCGCAAGTACTTGGGCGCTGAAAAGCCCGTCATGGATTGTCTCGGCGTGTGTTTCTTCCTTGTGACCCCGGAAAAGAACGTTGAACTGATTTGATCTGTTCTTTAGTGACTGACCTTGGCTCCGTCAGGCTGAGACGGCTTTCCTGGAATAAGTACAACCAGATTCCGCTGACACAGTTGGCCGTTTCAGAGAATTACGCATTTGACCTCACTGCGCACCGGCATTTGCTTCGCTTCAAAAAAATTGTAAACCAAGACAAAACTGTCGATCGAATCGAGGGCTTATCGACAGTAATGTCGCACGTACCACAGAGGGCAAAAAAGAAAATAAGTTGTTTCATGAAGTTACGATCCATAGGGGTGCGGCATCGGGTGTGCAATGGCAAAGACATGAACCACACGAATCCAGACCTAAGGAGGTGCGCCATGAAACTTTTCCGTGTGACCACTGTGGTAGGGATCCTGGTTATGACAGCGTTTATCATGCCTCAGCATAGCTGGGCATGGACCCGTGTCGGAGTCGGCATAACAGTCGGTGTTCCGGCTCCTGTGGTCGCCTATCCTGCGCCTGTCTATTATCCTCCCGCCTACTACGCGGCGCCACCCGTGTACGGTCCGCCAGTTGTTGCGTGGCCGCGGTACGGGTACTATCGGCCTTGGCACCCCGGACACCATTATCGGTCCTACGGGCCATACTATAGGTAGACAGACAGAACGTTGTTTGCTTCGCATACAGCGGCAGTAATCAACGTTCTTGCCCTCAGCAGTAACGCGACTCCTCCAGCCGGGCGCCCTCATGGGCGCTCTGCCATTTGCCGGAAAGCTTCGCCACCGACCGCCTCCACCACCGACCTTGAAAGCCGTCGTTATATGTGGTAAGAAGTTAAAAAAAGCTGCCTGATGCCGGTCGGGGACGTCCGGGCCGGGGCAGCAGACGGAATGTGTGACGAGATGGCACCAACCGATACTTCCCCTCCTACCGATTTCATTCGTGAAATCATCGACGATGACATCAAGCGAGGCAAGCGTGCGGGGCGTGTTGCCACGCGCTTTCCGCCCGAGCCGAATGGGTACCTGCACATCGGACATGCCAAGTCAGTCTGCCTCAATTTTGGTATTGCCGCGCAGTATGGCGGTACCTGCAACCTGCGCATGGACGATACGGACCCTGCGGGCGAGTCACTCGAATATGTAGAGTCGATCATCAACGATGTCCACTGGCTCGGGTTCGACTGGGCCGATCGTCTGTTCTATGCTTCCGACTATTTTGAGCAGCTCTATCAATTTGCTATGCAGCTCATCAAGGTTGGCAAGGCTTACGTGGATAGCCTGAGCGCCGATGAGATTAGGGAATACCGCGGCACCTTGACCGAACCGGGCAGAGAAAGCCCCCATCGAAACCGTTCCATCGAAGAGAACCTGAACCTGTTCACCAGGATGCGGGCGGGTGAATTCGAGGACGGTGCATATGTGCTCCGCGCAAAGATCGATATGGCCTCGCCGAATATCGTCATGCGCGATCCCGTTATCTACCGCATAAAACGCGCCCCTCACTACCGGACCGGTACAGAATGGGTCATCTACCCCATGTACGACTTTGCCCATTGTCTTTCCGATTCCATCGAAAGGATCACCCACTCAATCTGCACCCTTGAGTTTGAGAATAACCGCCCTTTGTATGATTGGATTGTAAATGAGTTAATCACGGGAGACCGTCCTCAGCAGATCGAATTTGCTCGCCTCAATCTCAGCTACACTATCCTGAGCAAACGGCGATTAATTCAGTTGGTCGAACAAGGACACGTCGCCGGCTGGGACGATCCGCGCATGCCAACCGTAGCAGGCATGCGGAGGCGCGGGTACACACCAGAAGCGATCAGGGATTTTTGCGCGAAGATAGGCGTAGCCAAGAATGACAACCTGGTTGATATCGCGCTTCTCGAGGCGTGTGTCCGCGATGACCTGAATGAAAGGGCGCCGCGCGCAATGGCTGTATTGCGGCCGCTTCGGGTTGTCATCGATAACTATCCCGAAGGGCACGAGGAAGAGTTCGAATCAGCAAACCATCCGCAGAATCCGGCCATGGGGGTCCGCAAGGTGCCGTTCTCAAGGGTGCTCTACATCGAACAGGAAGACTTCAGTGAAAACCCGCCGAAGAAATATAAACGCCTTGGTCCGGGCCGTGAGGTTCGCCTCCGGAATGCTTACGTCATAAAATACGAGAGCCTGAGGAAGGACAAGGCGACTGGTGAAGTGGTTGAGGTGCACTGCACCTACGATCCTTCGACGCGTAACGGTCCTCCCGCGGACGGGCGCAAGGTGGAAGGCGTGATTCACTGGGTGTCAGCGAAACATGCCGTGGCTGCAGAGGTGAGGTTGTACGACCGGCTTTTCCGGGTTCCCGATCCGGCAAGCGTTGCGGATGACTTTACCAACTACCTGAATCCAGGGTCATTAGAGACTCTTTTCTCGTGTCAGCTGGAACCCGGCCTCGCGCTCGCGCCGCCAGGAAGCAGCTATCAGTTTGAACGGCTGGGATATTTCTGCGCCGACCCGAGAGATTCTACTGTTGGGAACCTTGTCTTCAATCGGATCGTGCCGCTGCGTGATTCATGGGGCAAAATCGCCGGTCAGGGGAAGGTATAGAGAGACAGCTCAACCTTTTAGCGGAACGTAAGACCCAGAAGAGGCCAGTAGGTCGGAACGAATATAAGGATCAAAAGCGAGTCGAGGATAATCAGACAGAAACCGAACTTGAACAGGTCTCTGGTGGTGAAGTAACCAAACGCATAGCCCACCGCCAGAACAGCCGACTGGTAGATGAAGATCTTCCCTTCCCCGGCAAACCCCCAGATCAGGCCCAGCGTGCGGGGGTTGAAGCCGTTTTTGATGGCGAATTGCATCAGGCCCGGCATTGTTGCCGCCTGGAGCGAATTGTCATTTGCCAGAAATAGATGGAACGCGTTGGCATACCAGTAGAGGAGCATGCCGCCGAGGGAGGAACCGGCGTACAGTATCGGCGTCATCCATAAGAACATTGCGTTAGTGAGACTTTTCAAAACCTCGGTGTCTGACATCACATTTCCGAGACACATCGCTGTTGCGATGAAGATCACTATGGGAAAGTTGGCCTTGCTGAAATCATCTTTTTTCAGGGGGCCGATAAGAGGCAGACAGGCGACCAGACCTGCCGTGAGTCCTACCACCGAGGGCCTTATGTGATGAAAAACATCGGTAGCCCAGAGGATCATCGCGCTGCACATGATGACCAGGGCCTTGATCTCGTTGGAAGACAGGGGGCCAATCTTCGCAAGCTCGGCGCGACAGAATGCAGGGCCGCCCTCGAGGGTCTTCTTTTCAGGCGGAAAGAGCTTCTGGATCAACCACCACTGGACCACGATATTCACCGCTATCATGGGCACAAAAGCGATGAACCACAAACCCCAGGGGAGTTCGACCTTGCCCATCGATTCGATCAGTCCGCGGGCAAGAATACTCGACGCACCCGCTACGATCATCTTATCGAACTGACCTGACTGGTAGGTCATTGCCAGGACCAGGCCCTTGCCGATGTTGCTCCCCTTCGACAATCCATAGCTTTCGATCATGCCTATGGCAATTGCGCAAAGGATGAGCGTTTTGGCGACCCCGGACGGCACTATGAACGTGAGCAGGAAGTTGACGACCATCATGCCCGCGAGAATTCTGGAGTAGCTGGTCCCCAGCCTGCAGATGATATTGTAGGCGAGGCGTTTGGCCAGACCTGTTCTGTCCGCCATCATCCCCAGCAACAGAGCACCCAGAACGAACCAGGGTGTGTCATTAAAAAAACCGGAAAAGGCTTTTGAGAGGGGCAGACCGGCCCAGGTCCAGAACAGTAGACACCCCAGCAATCCCGTGGCCCCGAGGGGAATCGGTTCAGTGACGAACATGGCCAGCATGAAGATGGTTATTCCCAGGGCCTTGCGGGCAACGATCGGTCCGACCGGCAGCGAGTACGCAATCAGGCCGAGGATGACTGCGCTCACGAGACATAAGAATCGTTTCACTTCGGGATTTATTAGATGCTTACCGGCGTCCACGTGCTCTGCGTCCGGGATTTGTGCTCACTTCCCTTTGTATTCGGGTGCATTCTCTACCTGCTCCCACACGTCAAAACCGAGCGCTTTGACCAGCCGGCTCGTTGCCGTGATAAACCGCAGCGGTTTGGAGGGATCTGCATTGAAATGCTGGTGCATGGTATACGGAGGAATATAGACGAAATCCCCTTCTTCCCACTCGAATTTCTTCGGCTCCTTTTCCCAATCCCACACGTACTTCGCTTCCAGCGTGTAGAACGCATCCCAGTGAAGATCGTACCCCTTCCCTTCGAGCACGAAGAAAACCTCCTCAGCCATGTGACGGTGCTTGCCCGAGCGACTACCCCCTTTGATCTCCTGGATATACATGTCCATGCAGCACTCGACCGTGTTCATCTCCTCATTCACGAGGTGCTTGATCCTTCCCTGTGGAGAATTCTCCCACGGTGCCTCATCTGCGTGGATCACGTGCCGCCTCGTGTTATATTCCTCCTTGAATTTCTTCGAACGCTTCAGAGCCTTCGCATAGAAATCCGCGGTCAGGCTTCCTTTATAGAATTCGTCTTTTTCTTCGTATGGCATGGTCAACCTCCTTTGTCATTTATGGTTCGGGATGAAAATTCTCAAAACCCGGAGGTGCTTCGGTGGGAGGATATTCCTTAATCCTCTGAAAGACGAGATGGAAAAATATGAAACTTGGCTTTGCCTTGAAGATCACGTAGCGGGCCGGTTTCTCAGGGCTGGCGTTGTAGTGGCAATGGACGCACATGTTCTCCACAATCGATACATCCCCTGCCTTCCACGGGTATTTTACCCCGTCGTGAATGTCGTATCCTTCTCCCTCAAGGATATAGAATACTGCGCTGTTCATATGGCCATGTGTCTGGCCGTGAGTGCCTGGAGTAATCACATCAATATGGGTCTCAATGGCCTGAGTCACCATCGCATGCTGTGGGTTGATCACAGCTTTCTCAAACCTGGTAGGCCCCCCCTTGAAAGGGATCTCCTTGCTCTTGTAAACCCTCGGCTGTTTCAGGAGAGATTCGAATATCTCGCCGTACTTGCCGACTACTGCCCGGACAAATGTCCGGTCTTTCTGCCACCGCTCCCATTTCGGTTCGCTATCTTCATCTGGCCTCATGCAATCCTCCTTTCTCGAACGTCACCGCTCTGGCAACCAGGGCCTCCTCAGCATGTTTCCTATTGCCAGGCGATCTCCGGTGACCTCTGTATCACAGAAAATACATCCAATATTTAATTATTAAGTAGTATAGAGACTCGCTGTTTGTCAACAAAAATTGAGGTGCAATTACGTATGGACGCAATTGCTATGCCTGTGTAACAGGCATCGTCACCCGATGAGCCGCTGGACCGGCCTGCCGTTATTTCGGCCGCTGATGGCCTTTTCCAGAAAGTCTCTTTGCTTCTGAAGCAGTAGGAGCAGGATACCTGGCCAGAAAGGCGCCCGGAAGCCTATCCGAGCTGGAAGATGTCTATGGACTCGGCCCGCAGAAAATCGAAGCCTTCGGAAAAGAACTGATTGCAATGCTCCGTGGCATAGCCTGAAGGCTGATCCGAAGAACAACCCGATTCACGGACCCGGAACGGACCTCCGGTCAGTGAACTCTTACGAACGTATCTCCCTGCCTCTCGATAATGAGCGGGCCTGTAAAAGCCTGGTTTGGCTGCACGATTCTTTCGAACCCGTTACCACGCCGTTCTATGATTAATGGAGGGCTCACAAGACCAAAGTTGCGAGGACTGTGGCCTACCGCTGCGCCGTCGTGTGCATGATTAACTCTGCCCTCTGACACGTGGGCGCCTCTGAAGACACCGGGATGGCCAAATCCGTGGACCCCGCCATAAACCACGACCGGGAATCCGACCAATCCCCCTGGGCCCATTCCCCCGTGGCCGCCCCCGCCACGGGCAGCGCTAAGCGACGGTAACATGATCAGCAGAGCCAGAGCTATGACGACCGTTTTCATGTGGCCCCCTCTTCCCTGAGCGGTATCTCTACATAATATAGAGCAGAAAGATGACTCATGCCAGCAGTTTTTTTGATCGCGAATTGCCTCATAAAAAATCTTACCTAAAGGAAATTTAAAAGAGATCGTTGACTCATAATTAGTGTTACCCAGCCTCTATAGGCTGGAAATACTGCAGTGCGCCTTGGTTTGTCCTAAGTCATTATTTCTTTCGTCATTCCGGTGGAAACCTGAATCCAGCGAATTCCAGGAAATCTGGACCCCGGCTTTCGCCGGGGTGACGGTTTCAGTACTCCTTTAGCCCGGATCAGGCAAAAGTGAGCTCTCAATATTTGGCTAGTTTTGAAACAATAGACAGCTCATTTCACGAACGATTTTTCAGAATTGCAGTTATAGAAAATCCAGAAAGGAGGAGCGTTTCGTCTATTTCTTCTGCAATGGGGTGTGGATAGTGCAGTGCGTCCTCGAAGCGGTTGATGATGACGTGGGTGTCATTGTATCCTTATTTACATAAGTGTGTGTTTGGAACTTCAACAACAGGAGGTGTTACATTGAAAAATAAAAGCGAATCAGGATCGCCCATGCCGTACCGGATTGATGTCCACCACCACATTATGCCATCCGAGTACGTGAAGGCGCTGGCCGCCGAGGGTGTCACCTCTGCATTGGGGGTGCGCTTTCCCGAATGGTCATTAGAGGAGACACTTGAGGTGATGAACCGCAACGGGATCCGGACAGCGGTCACATCTTTCACGAGCCCGGCGGCCCTTGTCGGCGATGCCAAATTTTCACGCAAGCTGGCTCGTAGGTGCAACGAAATCGCAGCCAAGCTGGTCCACGATCACCCCGAGAGATTCGGCGCTTTTGCAGTCCTGCCCGGACTGGACGACGCACAAGGGGCGTTGACTGAAATCGAATACGCGCTTGGCACCCTCAAGCTTGACGGTATTGGGCTGTTGACAAACTATAAAGGGACGTACCTCGGGCATAGTGCGTTTGAAGCCGTATATAAAGATCTGAACCGCAGGAAAGCCGTTATACATGTCCACCCGGGCGACCCGCCCGGAAAGAACCCGTTTCCCTGCTCAGCCTCTCTGCTGGAGGCTCCCTTCGAAACGACTCGTGCCATAACCAATCTCATTTACGGCGGCACATTGGAACGCTATCCGGATATCAGGTTCATCTGGTCTCATGGCGGCGGAACCATCCCTTATCTTGCGACCCGCATAGCAGAGGGGGCATGGAGATGGCAGGGAGCAGCCGAAAACGCCCCGAAAGGCTTCTATTACTATCTGAAGCGTTTGTACTACGATACCGCAGGTGCAGCCAGCCCGTACAATTTGCCTTCTCTCCACGCCCTGGCCGATACTCGTCATATACTTTTCGGCACTGACTATCCCTTCGCTACCACCCCTATGATAGCCGCGAAGGTTGAGGCTATAGCTCGCTTCACCGGATTTACTGCAGAGGAGAAAAGGTCCGTTGAAGAGAAAAGTGCATTAGCACTTTTTCCAAGGCTTCGCACGAAGCGAAGTGGTTGATTAAGGCTGAATGACAGCCCAATCCGCGGTCGAGTACCATAGGAAATCAGGGATGATCGTTGGAGAAAAATGGTCGCGACATGGCTCAAGAATCATTGCGTTGTGAGGTGTTGAGCCGACTGCTTACTTTGCCATCACGAATTTGCCGCCCTTCACTTGAATGATCACGCAAGCACCCTTCTTGGTTCCGCGGTGATCCTCCTTGCTGAAGGTGTAAGTCCCGCCATAGACGGCAGGATAATTCTTGATGGTTTCTATCGCATTCCGCAGCTTCACGCTGTCCTTGAGGTCCTCGGGCTTCGCCTGTCGCATGCCTTCAGCCAGCACCCGTGCAGCATCATAGGCGACGACTGCATAGATATCGGGTTCTTTTTTATATTTCTTCAGGAAAGCTTCATCAAATTCCTTCATCAACTTTTTCTGAGGGTAGGTGTCGGGGAGCTCTCTCCAGACGATGCAGTAGGCACCGGGGAGAAGCAGGGTTTCGGGTTCGTTCCCTTCAATTAATTTCACAAAAGACTCCGAAATATTTCCCGCAGCCGTGGCGTAAGGGATCTTGAATCCCATCTGGTTGAAATTCTTGGCAACGACTGCATTCGGCGATCCAACCACCCCAACGATAAGCGCCTGCGGGTTGCCCGCCTTGAGCTTCGCAAGTTGTGCCGTAACATCCACATCTTTGACATTGAAACGTTCGCTGGTGATCTCGAGTCCATATTTCTTGGCACTCTTGGTCGTCCCATCGAACCAGGTTTGACCGGTCGAATCGGTAGCGCAGAGTGTGGCAATGCGTTTGATGCCCTTCTTCACGAACCAGTCGTAAATCGTCTCGACTTGAAGGGAACTGGCCACCCAGGTGGCAAACGAGTACGAGTCCGCATAACTGGGTTCGAAAGAAGCCCCGAGAGAGTACATGACAACCTTCTCCTCCTGCGCCACCGACTTAGCGGCGTTCGAAGTAGCCGTCATTGCTGTACCAATCAGCGCTGTCACCTTGTCCCGTTGAATGAGTTTTTTTGCGTTGCCGGAGGATTTTTCGGGGTTGCTTTCGTTATCGTAGATAACAAGTTCCAAGGGGTGGCCATTGATACCTCCATTGATATTTATCTGCTCCGCAAAGAGCTGAACCCCACGCAGCTCGGGTTCGCCCAACCAAGCTGCATATCCCGTCGTATCCAGATTAACGCCCAGCCTGATAGCAGGTTTCTTCTGGGCTGAGGCGGGAAGAACGCTGCAGAGAATGGAGAAAAAGCATACTACCGCGATGATGCATACTGATCGAAAAGATAGCATCCTTCCCATCGTTAGTCTCCTTTCAGAATCATAGTGCGCTATGCCTTCCACATCGGTCCCCGACATGCCCTGAACCTATTTAGATTTGCATATATTCGGCCGAATATCATTTTCTACCCGTTCTACTTCATCAACAAATTGGGAAGATAGAGGACAATGTCAGGGAAGATGAAAAGAAGGACGACGAGCAGGATGAGCGAAATAAGGAAAGGACAGACACCCTTATAAATGATGCCGAATGGCACTTTCGTAATGTTTTTCACGACAAAGACATTCATGGCTACCGGGGGAACAACGCACCCTATCATAACGGTGAGGCAGATCATAATTCCCGCCCAGATAGGATCATATCCGAGCTTGACGATCGCAGGAAAGAAAATCGGCGTAGCGAGCATCATAAACGCGAGGTCGTCGATGAAAGATCCCCCCAAAAGATAAATGAGCATGATCAGAGCCATGATGAAATGACGATGGATCGGGAGCTGTACAACCCAATGGGCCGCAATTGCCGGTATCTTGGTGACGGCAAAAAAGTGTCCAAGAATAGTGGAAGTCGCAATAAGCATCAATACCATGCAGGATGTTCTGAGCGATTCAACGATGGATTTCTTTAACCCGGTAAACCCGAGTTGCCCGCTAAACAAGGCGAAAAGGAGAACAGCAAGAGTGCCGACGCTTCCGGCTTCTGTGGGGGTAAACATGCCCCCCATAAGGCCGCCGACCATGAGTACAAAGATCACGATGGGCCATATGATCGCTGGTAATGAAGCAATCCTTTCCTTCCAGGTATATCTGTTGCCCTTAGGTCCTACCAGAGGATCTACCTTGCACCAGCCGACGATAATGAGCGCAAAGAGCGCAGAAAGTAACAGCCCGGGGAAGAAGCCTGCGAGAAACAGTTTGCCTATTGATTGCTCTGTAATCATCCCGAAGATGATAAGGGTTACGCTGGGGGGAAGAAGGTTGCCGAGAGTGCCTGCAACAGCAACAATGCCCGTGGAGAGTTTCTTGGAATAGCCGAACCGGTCCATCTCTGGTACGGCTACACTGGCGAATGTTGCCGTCGTGGCAGCCGCAGAACCACAGATAGCCTTAAAGACAGTTACGCCTACGACAGTTGCGAGGGCGAGGCCACCCGGGATGTGACCCAAAAACTTATAGGAACCGTCGTAAAGGCGTTTTGCAACACCCGCGTTGAAGGCAATCTGTCCCATGAGAACAAAGAGAGGTACGACGGTAAGCCCGTATGAAGCGAATGTCTCAAAAAGATCTTTTGTGATTATAGTCGTCGCGCCTTGCGGCGAAACAATCATGGCATAACCTAGATAACCGATAATACCCATCGCGAAGGAGATTTCTATGTTCGTGAGAAAAAGTAACATCAATAGAAAGATGCCAACGATGCCGATTATGATCTCATTCATGATCTGCTTCTCCGAAAACTATTTTCACCATGTCGGAAAGAAGCACAAAGCACTGGATGAAGCAGCAAAAACCCAGTGCAAAGGCGATAGGATAGAGCGGAAGGGCAAGCGTCAACGTGCTCTCTCCCGTTTTCAAGAAGCCCGTTCCCATCTTGGTAAGGTTCCAGGCAAGAACAGCAAAAAAGAAGATCGCAACGGCCCTGGTCGATAGATCGAATATATCCTTTCGTTCGGGAATTCTTTCAACCAGGATGTCGACTGATACATGCGTCTTATCCCAGGACGTCCTTGGAACGGCAAAGCCAATTACGAATGCCCCGCCTAGCGTCACCATATCGTAGGCGCCCAATATGGGTCTTCCCAGATAGCGAAGGACGACGTCGAAGGAAGTCAGCAACATTATCGAGACCAGGGCCGCACCGGCAATAACATCCGTATACCTGGAAACCACATCCATCAGATGTAAGAACCATCTCATAGCTCACCCCCAACGGATTGAAAAAAATGATGTTGGGGAGGTTTGTCCTCCCCAACACACCGGTCTACTTGTCATTCGCCTTCAAATAGTCCTGACAGAACTTGAGCGCCTGATCCCCGGGCAAACCCTTAGCTTTCATTGCTTTTACGTAATCATCGAGTACGGGGCTCACTTTCGCTGCCCAGCGGTCATTTTCCTCGGGGGATAGGGTGATGATTTTATTCCCCTTCTTCTGAAGCCCTGTTTGCCCGGTGGTCTGCCAGGCGGTCCATTTCTTTTTCAGATTATCTATCCATTCCTCGTTGAGCTTATCGATGATCGCCTGGAGGTCCGGCGGAATGCTATTCCACTTCTCCTTGTTCATTACATTATAGAAAGCGCTGGAATATGCAATTGCAGGACATTGAATGTGGTTCTTGACTATATCACCAAGGTTCCAGTTATAGACACCTCCCCAATCAAGCAATACGCCCTCCACCACGCCTTTTGAAAGGGCATCGTAGGCATCGGTAATCGGAAGGCCAACTGCCGAGGCTCCAAGAGCCGTTATGATTTTGGCCCCGGTTCCCGTTGCCCGGATCTTCATGCCCTTCAAATCTTCAAGCTTGCTGATCGGTTTCCTTGTGCTCAAAATACCGGGACCGTGGCCCTCGAGGAAAAGTACCTTCACATCGTCCAGTTCCTTTGGCTTGAATTTCTTGTAGTATTCATTGACCAGGGCCGTGGGGACGGCGGGATTCTTGTAGCCCAGTGGGAGATCAATGACTTCCATCATTGGAAATCGTCCTCGATGATAGGCAAACACGCCATAACCGATGTCTGCCGCTTCTTTCGTTATGGCGTCATACGTCTGCGCTGCGCTTATCAAGGTGCCGCCCGGATACGTTGTAATCTTTACCCTTCCGTTGGTCCTTTTCTCCACCTCGACGCACCAGGCCTCTATGGTCTGGCCCTCTAGTGAAGTGCTTGGCGTATAATACGCAAACCTAAGATTTACAACCTTTTCAGCCGCCTGACTTCTGACCGCAAAAACAAAGCAGAAAAGCAAAACGGCAACGATCAAGCATTTCATGGTTAAAGATTGTTTCATAACACCCTCCTTTTTTGTTTTTTGTAACAATGCCTCCCCTCAAAACAGCAAATTCCTCCATCACACTATTATTTCACTGTGGCGTATTTTTCCCTCAGTTTTGGCTTTTCCAATTTGCCTGTGGCGTTCCGCGGTACATGGTCGAAGATGATACGACGAGGCCGTTTGTAGCGTGGTAAGTGCTGTTTACAGTATTCGCCGATCTCCTCTTCGGACAGAGTTTCTCCAGACAGACGATCGATCACGGCGCACACTGCTTCGCCGAGACGGTCATCAGGGACACCAATGACTGCCACGTCATGCACCTTCGGATTTCGCAAGAGAACCGCCTCCACCTCGCCGGGATAAATGTTCTCGCCGCCACTGATAATCAGGTCTTTCTTCCTGTCTACAAGGTAGATAAAACCCTCTTCATCGGCCTTGCCCAGGTCCCCCGTGTAAAGCCAGCCGTCGCGAATGACCCTGGCTGTCAACTCCGGGTTCTTGTAGTACTCCTTCATGACGCCGGCGCCCTTCATGATGACCTCGCCGACCTCGCCCCGTTTTACATCTTCGCCGCTCTCATTGACGATCCTTGCGTCCCACATTATGCTCGGTTTTCCAATGGCACCTGCATATTTGTCTTCAACATTGGCAAGATGAATGATGCCGGGCCCAGTGCTCTCGCTCAATCCATACGTCGTACCATATGGTACCTGTGGAAAATATCCCTTCAGCCGTCGAACCAAGCTTGGAGGTACGGGTTGTGCTCCCGTGAATATCAAACGCAGGCAGCCGAGATCATGATCTTCTATCCTGATTTCTCCTCTGTCGAGGGCCTCTACGAGATCTATTCCCCACGGCACCAGGAGAAAAACTGATGAGACGTGCTCGCCGGCCATTGTTTGGATTATGTACCTGGGAGTTATCTGCTCTGTAAGGAGCACAGTGCATCCACCGACAAGCATCACGCCAAGCAGGTGCCCGATGGCTAAATGGTATAACGGGGGCATCATGAGAAAACGATCCGATGGGCCAAAGCTATGGTTGGTGGCTTCCGTAATAGCTACACACATCAGGTTTTTATGCTGAAGAAGCACCGGTTTCGGCGCTCCTGTCGTGCCGGACGTAAAGTAGAGGGCACATTCATCTTCATCTGTCGACGTGGTATCAACCGGAAGCGGGGATGCGCTTTTCACGACATCTTCGATAGCTTGCATATTCCCGGTTCCGGCAGACCCGATGACGCTGTAGTGTTTTATGGTAGGCAGATCACGGCGAAGGTCGGCTACCCTTGCCGCAAATTCCTCATCACAAATGAATGCCGCGGGCTCGGCCACCTTCGCACAGTATCGGATATCATCGTCCGTAAACCTGAAGTTAAGAGGTAGAGCCCACGCGCCTGTCTTGAGGATTGCAAAATATACTTCGAGCCAGTTTATCGAGTTCCTGCCAAGCAGAAATACCTTTCCATGCTTTCGCGCGCCCTGATTAATAAGACCATGAGCAAGCCTGTTTGTTCTCTCATCCAACCGCTTCCAACTTATCTCTTTTCTCACCCCCGTTACCGGCCTCATCTCGACAAATGCAGGGTCACCGGGCTGCATGCGAGCGTACTTTGCGATTACATCAACGATAGTCATGGATGCCTCCGTAACTCATTTTCCCATCTGGAATACGAGCATAGGAATGATGCTCCGTATGTCGCTGATTGCCTCAAGGTGTTCTACTGCATCGATAATTTTCTCAACCTTCTCTTTGTCTAACGGCTTTTCCGCGAACTTGATACAATCCCAAAACCTCTCCTCATGTTCCTTCTGGGTTAAGGGATTCCCGGGGGCACCGGGAGCTATCTCCATTTTTTTTGCATATTCTTTTCCGGTAGTCGTGTACACCCAGATATCGGTGGACGTGTGGTCCCGATCTTCCATCCGTGGTTCGGCGATGACCGTGACTTTCTCTGCAAGTTTAAATATCTCGGGATCCCTTATAGATGATTCTTCGAAATGCTGGAGCTTCGAACCTTTCCTCGCCAGTGCGTTGGCGACACAATACTGTATACTGAACTGTGCGTTAACCTTCGGATTACTTCCTATCTTAAAAGGGTGGCCCACCAATTTGTACGCATACGGTGGTACCCTGACCTCGATACGGTCTATTTCGTCGGGATCTATCTCATGTTCCCCAACCAGCGAAAGAGTGATAGCGGTGCAAGCTTGTGTGAGCCCGCAGCTCGGATATTTCTTGAAGACTATTTTATCGAGCTGATACTCTCTGCCAAAGCCCTTGGTGATCTGCTCCGGGTCGATTTTATCCCTGCCGAAAAGATGAAAATATCCATAGATACCCTCAAGGAAGTTTCTCGGGCCTGTTATCCCATGGGCTGCATATCGCGCACATGTTATCGCTGTTTCAGCAACCCAGCCCTGTATAACTCTCACGGCGAGAGAACCGTCCACGTTGCTCTGAAAACTGCCCCCGCATCGATTGAATGCCAGGGCGAGCGCATTCCAGGTCTCTGTTTCATTGAGACCCAGCACTTTGGCCGCCACCGCTGTTGCTGCAAATACGACACATACGCCCGTGGGATCAAACCCGTCGTATGACGATTCGTCGAGGTTGAGCCTGATACCCAGTTCCGTTCCCATCGTCAGGGCTGTAAGAAAGGTCTGGCCGGTACATCCGCCCGCCAATTCCGCAGCCGCCAAAGCGCTTGGCACAACAGCAGACCCTATGTGGGCGCCGGGTGCCAGCGCATCACAAAAATCGAGCGCCCGTGCCATTGCCCCATTTACAAGGGCTGCGTGGTGAGCGGGTACCTTCCCGCCATAAATGAGAATAGTAGCTTCTTCTTTTCCATCCAATTTCTTGTAAATCGTCTCGAGTGTTTTGCAGCCTTCCGCAGCAGATCCGGCAATGGTAGTTCCGAGGACCGTCAAGAGCTGATTCTTGACAACGCCGAGCGGTCCCGGGCTTAACTCCTTGTAGGTTGCCCGGCAAAGATATTCGACGATCTTTTTCTCTGTCTCCATCAGTTGCCTCCCACGGTTTTTCTCTTTTTTCAGATAATGCTTTTGATCGTGTTCAGTACCGCATCCTGCCTCGTCCCGGGTGTGAAGACCGCATGCACCCCGCATTGTTTCTGCGTCGGCACTAGGTGGAAACAACCTCGTCCTTCTTGCTCAATCGACTCCCTCCTGGTTTATTTAACCGATTCCGTGGTCACTCCACCCGCGCTCCAAGCTGCCCTGATAGGTTCTTTCCCGCCTCGGCCACCGCATTATGCCGCTGATCCGTTCCTCCAGGTCATCCGCAAACCAGTCGACACGGAGTAACCTTTTCCTTCGGTATTTTTTTGTACAAGTCCGGATTTCTGTGAGGTCTCGAGAATACGGAAGGCATGGCCCTTGTTGATGCCCACTCGCGTGCAGGGTGGTTCGGGCCGCCGACTGCTCGGGTTACCTTGCCGTGTTTCACATGCGCTATGACGGCGCAGTCCACGCGACACGACTGGCACGCGATCCGGACTGCCCTCGCCATTTTCTCCCCTTCCTCCAGCGCGCGGACCCGTTGTAGAACGAGGCCTCTATATCTTGAACTCGTCGAAAGTCTCAGGTGCAAACAGATCTTCGACGGCCAGCTTCTTTGCCGCCAGACCCTGCTCGAAATGATAACGGCAAAGTGTATCGAGCGCTCGCCTGTTCTTTTCAATGCCGTAGGTCCACCAGTCATCGCCCATCAGCTTCTTGGCGTGCTCCACGCTTCGCACGAGCCACGGCAGGCTGGAGTGCAGCGACGCCGTGTTCTGAAGAACTTTCAGGGTCATATTTTTAGAGATGACAAAAGCCTTGTAAAGAGACATCGCGACCCACGGATTTTCCTCATAGATCTTCCGCTTTATCACGACCGTGTGCATCATAGGGAATATGCCCGTCCTTCTAAAGTAATCCTCCTCGACTTCCCAGTAGTTGTCGAAGAGGCGCCTGACGTTCGGCGAGCCTGAACTAAACGACGAGGGAGCGCGGGCTGTGAACATGGCATCGATCTCGCCCGCATCGAGCATCCGGGAAAGCGTTTTGTCAGGCGGGATCGGTTTGTAGTCGATGTCGGGCGGCAAGTTCAGTTTCAGTTTTTCGGGTCGTCCGGGGACCTCGATGCCTCCGCCCCTCCAATGCACGTCCCGTGGGTGCACGCCATATTCTTCCTGAAATATCCCCCTGAGCCATACGACGGCGGTAATTTCATACTCCGGGACGCCGACAGTCTTTCCTATAAGGTCTTTGGGCACCTCTATGCCTTTATTCGCATTGACGTATACACATGAATGGCGGAAGAACCTTGATGGAAAGACGGGGATCGCGATGAACCGGTCCTCGCCGCGCGACAGGGGGATGATATAGTTCGAGAAGCCCAGTTCGGAGACATCGAACTCGTAGTGCTTGAGCTGGCGCCAGAAGATCTCCTCCACCTCAAGGGGGACAAAGTTGAAATCCACACCTTCCGGCTCCACCGTGCCGTTCAGGAGGGCCTGCATCCGATCGTAAGGATAACAACCAAACGTAAGTCTCAGCTTGCTCATAGCTATCACCTCCGTGTTTGTTCGCAGCAAATATTGCCGGCAGGGCGATGTCGTAGGGCGTTCGCACCACCGTTCAATAACCCTCTTTCACGAGGCAGAGCAGCAGGATCCCGGACACAGCCACCGCCAAGGCGAAAAAGGCGATGACGGCTCCAAAACCAGAAACCCCGAGCAGCCACCCGGCGAGCGTGGGCGAAGCCATGGCCATCAAGAAGGAAACCAGGGTGGCAACGCCGACGGCCTCGGAGAGAGAGCCCTTTGGCACGATGGTCTGAAGGAGGGGATGGACCATCAGGAAGCCCACCTGCTGGCAGGCCAGCGCAACGATGAGCACCGCAAGCGACCAGTACGGGTCGGCGATGATACTGCCTCCCAAAAACATTAATATGCAGGCGATAATGAGACCGACGCCCCCGAAAGGCGCCCTGCGCTGGAACCGGTCCGAAATATAGCCGAAACCGAGGACCGACGCGAGCGTGACGAGGTAGTTCAGCGAATATAGATAGCCAGCCGCCTGAAACGAAAAGTGGCGGGCAGTCCGGAAGTACGTAGGCATCCATGTGGCCCAGCCCCAAAAGTAGATGTTATCAAACCCCCACGCCACAGTCACCAGCCAGAAGCGGTAGTTCGTAATGAAGCCCCGCTTCGCCTCCGCCTTTTCTCCTTGGGCCGTCTTCGCCAGACCTCCTTCCTCTATGAGCCTCACTTCCCCGTCGCTGACGCGGCGATGCTGACGGGGACGGTCCCTCATAAGAAAAATCACGAGAGGCAGAGGTATCACGAAGGAGATCGCAGCAAGGCCGTAAAAGGCCCATCGCCAGCCCCAGGCGCCTACCAGGGCCGCGACGAGTACCCCGGCTATGACGGGCCCCAGGTTCATCCCGCTCAGCCACACGGAGTTGGCCCGGCCCCGCTCTCTTACAGGGAACCAGTTGGCTACGAAGACGTTTGAGACGGGGAATGCGAATCCCTCGCCGACGCCTAGGATGATCCTTGCGGCTATCAGGGCGCCGGCAGTCTGGGCGGTGCCGCTCAGCACCATGGTGGCGACCCAGATGACTATCCCGGCTATGGCGCAGTAACGCGGGCCGCACCACTTCATGACATATCCCCAGACGAAGGGGGACAGCCCGTAGGTGAGCATGAACCCGGACATGAAAAGACCGGTGATGGCCGGTTTCCCCACCAGGTTCAAATCCTGCAAGAACTGCTTATTGGCCATCACCACTCCGATGGCGGTCCTGTCCATCATGTTGACAGCACCTACAATCGCCAACGGAACCGCGATGTACCACCACCTCAGTTGTAAGGATCTAGTAGCAGTTTCCGCTACTCCATGCGTCACCGTGTCCGCCATGACTCCCCCCTCTATTTTTATTGTATGCTAGAGCTCTGAAGACTCGGGTCATTCCTCGTGGCCGGCTGGAACCTCCTTGAGAGACAACTTGGAGGGCACCGGTAAATGTTGCGAAACAAGGAGGCGAGTGATTGTTGCACCTGTCGGTCTATTCTACAGCCCATGCAGAGTTTGTCAAGCTATTTCTATAAAGGTAGCGGAAGCCAGCAAAACTTGACGCTTCTTTTCAATCTGTGCTACTTACGTAACATATCGTTAGAAAGGGGGGAGAAGCATGAGGGATGCCGATCTGTCAGTGCAGGTAGGAGGCTTAACGTTTCGGAATCCGATAATTCCCGGTTCCTCGGAACTGATCCTTGACCAGAGGGGTGCTGAGAAATGCCTGGAACAGGGTGTGGGCGGGATAGTTACGAAGTCCTTCACTTCGACTGACCTCCTAAGAACAAGGCCAAGGCCCTGGCGTTTTAACTGCAACGTGTTTGGCAAAGGTTTTGAGAACAATTGGATAGGCAGAGGAGGCCTCCATCCTATGAGCTCAGAGCGCGCAGCCGAGACACTTGTGCCGGCGATCGCGCGACTATGCAGAAATGAAGGTGTTCCTCTTATTGTGAGTATAGCGGAAGCCGCCAACATTGATGACTGGGTCACTGACGCGAGACGCTTCGAACAGGCAGGAGCCAATATGTTGGAGTTAAATTTTTCATGTCCTATTGCCTCCCACGAAAGCGGAGGGTCCGTCGGGAAGGCCTTGGGACAGAATATTGCCATAACAACGGAAATAATAAAAGCTATAAAGAAAGCCGTTAATCTTCCCGTGAGCCCAAAGCTCTCGATTGCCTGGGATCCCTTTGCGCCTCACATAAAGGGTCTGACGGAAGCGGGGGCTGATTGTTTTACCACCCATAACAACACCGTGGGCATGTTGATCGACGTGGAGGAAGAAGTCCCTTATGGCTTACTGGGCAGCAGCGGGTATATATTGGGACGTTCCTTTCTCCCCTGGAGTCTCGGCAGGGTGGTTGAGACAAAGCAGTTAACTAAGGCCTGTATCATTGCCGCCGGCGGAGTGAATCAAGCAGAGGATGCACTCATGTATCTGTTGGTCGGATGCTCACTCGTGGAGGTTGCAAGCGCGGCGCACAGGAAAGGCTATCGCCTTTTTGGGGAAATAATAAAGGGAATAAGAGCGTGGATGGAGCGCAAAGGTTATACTTCGATAAATGATTTTGCAGGCAAGGTGTTACCGCTTGCCTCAAAGGTCAGTTCGCCGGACCTAATTTCAATGGAATCGCCTTTCCCTACGCCACAAGAGAAAAACAGCCCGATCATTCCTGTCATAAACACGAAGAAGTGCAAGCTGTGCGGCAAGTGCGAAGACTTTTGTCTGAGCGGCGTTTACACTGTGGACAAGGCTAAAGGCGTGGTCAATATCGATCACGAGAATAAGTGCTGGGGCTGCGGCGGCTGCGTGGGCTGGTGTTCCAAGAACGCAATAACACTTATCGACAGGCATACGAATGAGGTCGTATGGAATGGGCGTGGTTTAGCAAAACCATACCGACCGGAAAATTGGAAGAGGTGATTCTTAGCTCTTCCTTTTGACCCTGAAAACAAATCCAGGTCGCATGTCTGGGCAGCTTCGGATTACCATATCCTTCTCAGACGGCTTCCAGACTGCCTCGCCCTGCGTTTGTAGCATGATGATGAAGGGATAGAAAGCATTGTATGCCATTCCACAGAGTCCTGATGTTTCCCACGCGTTGACCTCCCACGTGTCACCCACTTTATAACCGAAACGGCACTGAGTTGGATCCTTAGCCTCCATCAGTTCTATCACGACCGGGGAGCCCTGTTGGAATCTCAGTTTTTGTTCTGCCATAAGACTTCCTCTTTTACTATATTTTTTTCAAACCAATCTTCGGTGCTGTTCTCAAAAAGCAACCTATATCTTGAACTCATCGAGCGTTTCTGGGGCAAACAGGTGATCTTGCCTCAATCGTCCTATCTCACTCGAGTGTCAAGTTTTGTACCTCAACTATATCTAATGCCTTTATCACACGAGGATCAGGAATGCAAGGAATCTTGAAATGCCCAAATCCTTCGACGGTCTTTGCTGGGCCCCGTGGAGCCCTGATCGGGCGGGTTGAGCAAAACCTACCCGAAAAGGGCCCAGAAATTTCTTGACAGCTTAAATGATAATATCATAGAAGCTAATATCGAGTGATGGTTATAAGATCCGTTGCCGTGGTCATCAAGAACCTGTCGGGTTCCATTTCGGTTGGGCAATCTAGCCGGAAGACAAGCTACCACCAACTCTGTTGGCAGCAAAGCCAAAGTAGGCAACTGGGGGCGCCGGACCGGTGGTATCTGTCGGCATGGAAAAAGAGCCCAACGCGAATCCGACATGTACCTGCCGTGCGTGAGGTGAACTGTGGGCGGTCTTAGCGATGTTTCAGGTGGAAGACACACTATAAAAAGGAGGGTGCTATGCGAAAAACGTGGTTGACGGCAGTATTGGTGGTGGTCGGAATTCTTTTCTTATCCTTCACCCTTTCGGCGCAACAGCCAAAGACGATCAAGATCGGAGCAGTCTATCCATTGACAGGGAATATCGCCTCCACGGGCCTGGACTGCAAAAGAGGGGTAGAACTTGCCGTTGACATCATAAACGGCAAGTACGATCTGAACCTGCCTTTGGCGAAAGAAGAGGGTCTCCCCAATCTCGGAGGCGCAAAGCTGGAGATACTCTACGCGGACACTAAGGGTGATCCGAAGAACGGCATGTCAGAAGCCGAACGGCTCGTCAGCCAGGAGAAGGTGGTTGCAATGATCGGCGCCTACCAGAGTGCGGTCACCAAGACTGCGAGCCAGGCGACGGAGCGCCTCAAGATCCCCTATGTCTGCTCTGATTCCTCATCACCGACGCTTACGGAACGCGACTTCAAATACTTCTTCAGGGTTAGTCCGCACGACGGCACCTTTGCCCGTGATCAATTCATGTTTCTGAAAGACCTCGAGAAGAAGACCAAACAGAAGGTGAGTACCATAGCGGTGCTCTATGAGAACACGGAGTTCGGCTCAAACGTGGGCAAGGAGGTCAACAAGGACGCGAAGGAGTTTGGTTACAAGATCGTTGCGGACATCTCCTATGCGGCAAATGCAACAGACGTGACGAGCGAGGTGGGGAGGCTCATCAAAGCCAAGCCCGATGTGTTGATGCACGCGTCCTATATCACGGATGCCATCCTCTTCACCAAGACGTTCAAGGAGATGAACTTCACCCCAAAGGGTCTGATGACCTTCGCCGGCTACATAGAACCGGGCTATCTGCCTGCAGTCAAAGGTGATGGAAACTACATCGTCGTCCGCTCGACCTTTGCACTGGATCTTGCCAAAAACAAGCCGCTCGTTGCCAAGGTGAACGAGCTTTTCAAGCAGAAATACCAGATGGATATGAGCGAGAACGCAGCGCGTAGCTTCACGGCCCCTTTTGTTCTGGCCGATGCAATTAACCGGGCAAAGTCGACGGATCCCGAGCAAATCGTGAAAGCCCTGCGCGCGACGGATATCCCCGGTGACCAGGTTATCTATCCGTGGAAGGGAGTGAAGTTCGATCCCAAGACACAACAGAATATTTATGCCCGTGGTATCCTGGTCCAGATTCTCGACCAACAGTACATGACCGTATGGCCGTTTGATGCTGCAGCGAAAGAGGTTGTGTGGCCATTCCCTGCCTGGAAGGCGAGAAAGTAAGGTGTTAAAGAAGCAGGAGGGAGGAGAGCGTGCCTGACCAGCTCATGCAGCAGATCGTCAACGGCCTGCTGATAGGTTTCATGTACTCATTGATCGCTATAGGGCTCACGCTCATCTGGGGCGTGATGAACATCGTGAATTTCGCCCACGGCGATTTTCTCATGGTCGGTATGTTCACGTCTTTCTGGCTTTACACTCTCTACGGCCTTGACCCGCTCTTCTCCATCCCGATTTGTACCGCGCTCCTCTTTGTCATGGGGATCCTGATCTACCGTTTCATAGTGAGCAAAGTCATGTCCGGACCGATGCTGGCGCAGCTCGTGGTCACCTTCGGTGTCAGCATCTTCATCTCGAACCTGGCCGTCTACTTTTGGACGCCTGATTTCCGGCAGATTACGAATCCCCTGCTCAGCGGCACCTGGGAGGTTGCCGGCATCCTGTTGAGCATACCGAAATTCGTCGCCTCAATAGGAAGTGTAATTACCTCTCTTGCCGTCTTTCTTTTCCTGAAGAAGACCCGGACGGGAAAGGCAGTCCTCGCGACGGAGATGGACAGGGAGGCAGCACTCCTCATGGGTATCAACACCGACCGCATCAACTCGCTCTCTTTCGGTATCGGCGCTGCCCTGGTGGGGATTGCAGGCGCCTTCCTGTCGACCTACTACTACATTTATCCGCAGGTAGGCGGCACCTTCGGTCTCATCGCCTTTTCCATCGTCGCCCTTGGCGGATTCGGGAGCATCGAGGGCGCCTTTATAGCCGGGATACTCGTGGGTCTCGTCCAGACGCTCGGGGGTTACTTTTTCGACCCCTCGTACAAGTATGCGATCGTCTTTATGATCTACCTGATAACCGTGTGGATCAGGCCGCAAGGCCTTCTGGGATGGTAAGTCATGCGGAATATCCCATCTAGACAGTTCGTCTCTGCCGGCATTGCACTTATCCTTTTGATTGTTTTTCCCCTTGTCGTGACGAACACTTTCTATCAGCACGTGATGATCATTTTCTTCATGTTCGCTGTCATGGGTGTTGCCTGGAATATCATGGGGGGCTACGCGGGTATGTTCTCGTTCGGCCAGGTGGCCTTTTTCGGTATAGGAGCCTACACCTCCTCTTTTCTCCTGATAGCGTACCATGTCAATCCCTGGATAGGCCTGGTTATCGGGGGACTGGTGGCTGGGCTCGTTGCCATCGCCATCGGTTATCCCTGCTCCAACCTGCGGGGACATTACTTCGCCATCGCGAGCATCGCTTTTGGGGAAATCGTAAAAACCCTTTTCAACAACTGGAAGCTCGTCGGTGCGGCTGAGGGGCTTTCGCTGCCCATGCTCGACAGCGGTTTCAAGAACTTCATGTTCCATGCATCAAAAATACCTTACTACTACACCATCCTCGCCTTTCTCCTGATCTCGTTGATCGTCTGCTATCTGGTGAGCACATCGAAGATGGGCTACTACTTCCGTGCGATTAAAGAAGGGCACGATGTTGCCAAGGTTCTCGGCATCAACGTCGTCCGGTATCGTCTTTTCGCGATCGTGATCAGCGCGTTCCTCACGGCGATGGCGGGCACCTTTTACGCACAGTATGTTTTGTACATCGACCCGGAAAGCGTGATGCTGCTGCCGATATCGGTCCAGATTGTTCTCATCTCCATGCTGGGTGGTGCTGGTTCGGTGATGGGACCGGTGATTGGGGCTGCTATACTGATCCCCATATCGGAGGGGACCAGGGTATGGCTGGGGCACAAAGGCACCGGCATTGATATGCTCATTTACGGTTTCTTGATCACCCTCATTTCGGTATATCAGCCGAAAGGGGTCTGGGGGCTATTCTCAAATCTGGGTAGAGGAACAAGATGAGCGCGCGTCCATGTCTGGAGGTCCGGGGCGTCACCAAGCACTTCGGCGGGCTCTATGCCAATGACAACATAGATTTCAGCGTGGAAGATGAAGAGATTGTGAGCGTCATCGGTCCCAACGGGGCCGGCAAGTCGACCCTCTTCAATTGTATCACCGGCTTCTATCCACCGAACAGAGGCCATGTCAGATTTCGTGGACACGATATTACACGGTTCAGGGCTGATAAGGTTTGCAAGATGGGGATAGCGCGAACCTTCCAGGTGGTCCAGGTGATCAGCGACATGACCGTGCTTGAAAATGTGATGACAGGAGCTCTCCTTCGCTGCACCAAAATCGGCCATGCAATCGAAAAGGCTGAAGTAGTCCTCGCCTTCGCGGGGTTGATTGACAAGAAGAACTTTTTGGGTACCGAACTGACCATTGCGGACAAGAAGAGACTGGAAGTATCGATGGCACTTGCAACAGAGCCGAAGCTCCTCATGCTCGATGAAGCGATGGCGGGTCTCACTCCTGTCGAACTCCGAGGCATGATCGAGTTGATCAAGAACATTCAGAAAGGCGGGATGACGGTGGTCGTGGTCGAGCACGTTATGGAAGCAGTAATGGAGATCTCTCATAGGGTAATTGTCTTGAATTCCGGAAAAAAGATTATGGAAGGATCTCCTAAGGAGGTGGTGTGCAGTAAAGAGGTCATACAGGCCTACCTGGGAGATAAATACAATGCTGTCAGTCAATAACATCTCCGTCGGCTACAAGGGTCTGTTGGCAGTGCAGGATGTCTCGTTTCATGTGGACAAAGGCGAGATCGTCAGCATTATCGGTTCCAACGGTGCAGGCAAATCGACTATCATGAAAACAATCGCCGGGCTCCTTCACTCCCAGAAAGGGGAGATTCTCTTTGAGGATATCCCGATTACCCGCACCGCTCCTTACGACATCGTAAAAAAAAGAATATCGATGATTCCGGAAGGCAGAAGGCTTTTCGGCCGGCTGTCGGTGCTCGACAATCTCATCCTCGGCGCCTATGCGCTCGATTCGAAAGACGACGTAGAACAGGCGCTCGATTACGTCTTCACCCTTTTCCCAATACTGCGGGAGAGGAAGAACCAGCGCGCCGATACGTTCAGCGGTGGGGAACAGCAGCAGCTTGCCATAGCCCGCGGCCTCATGTCACGGCCTGCTCTCCTTATGCTGGATGAGCCCTCTCTAGGACTCATGCCCAAGCTTGTTTCGGAAATTTTCACTATCGTACAGGAAATAAGCCAAAAGGGCGTGACTGTGCTTCTCGTTGAGCAAAACGTATTTGAGGCTCTGGAAATCTCTGACCGGGCTTATGTGCTGCAGACAGGCCGGATCGTGCTGGAGGGCAGCGGAGAGGAGTTACTCAAGTCCGATCTCGTGAGGCAGGCTTATCTTGGCATGTGATAGAATCAGGTTCTTATGATCGAGGAATCAAACAGAGCACGGGGCCAGTGACATGCACATAGTGATGAGATTCGGAAAGAAGGGCCTGCCGTTGGATCTGCCCGACGATTTGGATGTCACGGTTATCCGCAAGCCCGAGATGCCTGTTCTGGCCGATCCGGAGCGGGCGGTGCGAGATGCGCTTGCTTGCCCTGTCGACTGTAAGTCGCTTATGGAAGAGGCTGCGGGAAAGAAGAACATCTGCATCCTCATCTGTGATGTCACCCGGCCCGTGCCGAACGGTACCGTTCTGCCAGCCCTCATCGACGGGCTCGTGCAGGCCGGTGTAGATAGATCTTCGATTACAATACTCGTGGCCACAGGCCTGCACCGGCCCAACGAAGGCGAGGAGTTGCGGCAAATCGTAGGGAACGACGAGATTGTCAAAACGATACGTATCGAGAACCATTTTGCCCGGAACGATGAGGACCATGTTTTTCTGGGGACCACGCCGCGCGGTATGCCGGTTAGGTTCGATCGCCGGTTTGTCGATGCGGACCTGCGCATTGTTACCGGGCTGGTCGAGCCTCATTTCATGGCAGGTTATTCCGGGGGGCGCAAGGTCATCATACCAGGGGTCGCCCACCAGGACACCATCCGGGCTCTCCATGCATCCAGGCTCCTTCAGCATGAGGGGGTCGCAAACTGCGTGCTCGAGGGAAACCCGCTGCACGAGGAGCAGATTGCCGCGGTGCGTCTGCTGGGGCGAAGCCTGGCTGTTAATACGGTTATTGATGAGAATAGGAACCTGTCTTTTGTTAATTTCGGCGAACTGGAGAAGAGCCACAGCGGCGCAGTCTCCTTTGCGCGGCCTTATTTAGAGGTGGCCGTAGACCGGAAATTTGCCACAGTCGTGACCAGTGCCGCCGGCTTTCCGCTCGACCGAAACTATTACCAGACGGTCAAAGGGATGGTGGCAGTTACGGACATCCTGGAGCCTGGAGCCAATCTCATCATTGTTTCAGAATGCTCGGAAGGGCTGGGAACGGGTGAGTATGCCGAGGCTCAGGCGCGGCTGCTCAGTTTGGGAGGAGACAGGTTTCTCCAGGATTCGGCACAAAGAGAGTTCGCGTCTATAGATGAATGGGAATCTGTCATGCAGGTCAAGGCCATGAAAATGGGCAGCATCCATCTGTACACCGCGGGCCTTTCCAGCGAGGATCAAGCACTGACCGGCGTCTGTATGGTCGACTCAGTAGTCGATAGGATTGCCCAAAGCGTGAGGGAGAAACAGGACAGGCGCGTAGCCGTCGTGCCCGAAGGCCCTTACGTCATACCGAAATACCACTCGCTCTGACCGCCGGCCACGCACAGTTCGGCCGCCCGGGTGTTTACAAAGCAGGAATAACAACCAACGTTTAGGAATGAGGATTGCCGATTGAAAGGGGGCAAAATTATATCGTTTCGACGCTAACATTGAGTGTGTTCTCATATTTGAATATATACGATTTTCTGCCACAATCGTACGAGTGAATGCTTTTCAAATCAAAATCGTTATTACTATTCTGTTTACAAAAATTATCATTATCTAATCCAGCTACCAAATCGAAAACTCCTCTCATTGAGGCGTTCATCCCGTGTTCTGTATTTTTAAAGACTCTGCCATCTATGTCTTCGCTGGTTACTTTTTTAAAATAGACCCGCACATTCTTAGCTCTCAGTATATCAACAAATCTCTCCTTCAAGTGGATGGGCGCCACACCATCCTCTGCAGAATGGAATATGTAATATTTTGTGTCGGATTCTAGTGTATGTTTTTCGTGGATCAAACTCCTTACATCCCTGCAGCTGTCTGAAAAGAAACAAGGAGAGCTTTCGTCCAGTATAGTCCACGGTGAATTAGTAACACCATACACGCGCAATCCATTGAAGTCCCAATAGCCTTCTCCTTCGAGATCAAGGATTTCATTTCCTACAATATACCTCAAGTTAGCGTTAACAAATCCTGAACTGTCTATTATTACAGAAAATGTGTTCGGAGCAAATTTGCCAAGCAGCAGAGCGACATACCCGCCATAAGGGGTTCCAAGAGCTATTATTCTTTTTCTATTAATATTGAACTGCTTCAATATTTCTCCTAATACTTGTAAATGGTCTATGGCTGGTAAAAAACCAAAAGACTGGTATTCTTCCTTTGCTATCACAAGTGTAAGTCTGCATCGGGCATCGAGTTTACTTATCCCTGTTTTCTTTATAATTTTGAACAACCCGTTGGCGTCCACAGCGCTATTTTGACCACAAGGGTCAAGTACGGCAGAATAAATTTTCCGAAACCATGATGCAAAGTTATTGTCTGCTATACAGGTGGCTCCAGTCTCTATTCTGTTGCCAATCCCAAAATAATTAATGCCCACCGTTATACAATTATAGTGGTCAGCTAGATATGGTCTTAATTTGGTGCGTTGATATTCTGAGTCGGCTCTATCCCCCAAAACCGCTTATGTAAAATATGAGACCTGTATCCGAATTTGTACCAGAATTAGGAAACGTCAAAAAATATTCAAGTTCATTTCTCTTAAATCCCAATTCGATATCCGGATGAGGGGCTATAACAAATCTCTTTTCCATTACAGTTAGATTCCTCAGTCCTTAAAGTAGACTAACTTTTCCAGTAACCCGAAGGGTCGATGCAATCTCCGTACCAGGAAGAGCACGTCAAGAAACGGATGCATTTCGTTTCGCCAAAACGAGCACGTAATTACCAAGTGAAAGAACGTATGTAAGAGCCGGTCTGGAAAAACTGGACAGTGGCATAAGTGGTGACGCTGCTCTATACTAACCACTCGAAAGGAGAGCAGTGACCATGAGCAAGAGACCAAGAAGGAATCACGGAGCAGTATTCAAGGCAAAGGTGG
>DATFYE010000034.1:0-12039 GCA_035315185.1 Syntrophorhabdales bacterium
GGGTTCGATTGCCGCAAAGAATAAAGCTGCCTCATCGTTTGCCTATTTTTATTGTGCGCTTTCACCGACTGGGCGAGGGCCTCATCAGTGATGCGTGTCCCGGTAAGCCGTTCCAGGCTCTTAATGAAGGTGCCGAGCACCGATTTGAAGAAATCGATTGAGGGCGCATCCGAGCTGTGGGGTACATTGAGAAAGAATGAGTAGGGTAGCGGCACGTTGTAAGCCCAGGTGTCGTACGTGCGACTGGTGCTGTCGCAGAGATGGGGAATCACTATGCCGTCAAGATATCCGTAGGTGCCTTTCAGCACTGCGTCGAACACGTTACGCACGAAGGGGCAGACGATCGTTTCCATGTGGACGTCCGCCTTGGTTATAGGTTCGCTGACATCTCCTTTGAGCCGCAGCGGCACGAGCCCCGCTGCTGTTATGATCTCCACCGGACCCAAAGCAGACAGATAACCCATTACGCCTTTCCCCTGTCTATGGAGTTCCTTCGCCCTCAAACCGTATTCGCGGTAGTATCTTTCTGCTGTTGCCAATCCGTTGCCCTGTCCTGTGTTCTGTCCTTCGGTCCCATTCATAGCTCTTTTTCCTCTTCTCCGCTCTGATCTTAGCCCCCCGCACAGGGGAGCTTACGGGATGCTAACAAGGAACTGCATACAATGTCAAGGCATGTCCCGGCTTGCTACACCAATCCTCCTTCAAGTGTATACCTTTGTTGTCGCTGCGTTACTGTGCTCCCATCACTTACGGGCCCGTACAGCGGCAAAATATAGTGGGGCTGTCTCCCCGCGCTTTGCTCAGCGGGTGGATCACACAAAATGGTGCATATATGTGCCAATTACGGCAATTATTGAGTGCCTAATGTAATACAAAAAAAGCACGCACGCGTTCAAAAACCGGACTGACTTTCAGGGACAATCAGATCAGACTTCCTCCCTGGAAGGGTGAAAATGCGACTCGGTCCAGCGGTTGCTCCATTACAAGCCGCAATGCGCCATACCCGAACGCTACTGGTTATGCTGAATCACGTCTCATCAAGAAACCTTTGTAGAATTTTGTAACCGACGTTGTTTTCGCATAATCCCCGTCTTATATTGAAGAAAAAGATTGTTTAAGGAGGAAGGGTCCATGAGAAAATATTTTGGTATCGTATTGTTCGTCGCATTTCTCTCCTCGCTCTTTTTTGCGCTTATCCCAGATGGGGCCTGCGCCGCGACAAAAAAAGAAATCAACGCAAATGTGAACGTAGCTCTTCAGCGTTTCGTCGCGAACGTAAAGGGCGCCGATGAATTCCTTAAGGCCTCGAAGGGTACGCTCGTGATGGCGAGGGTCGAACAGGCGGGCCTTATCCTTGGTGCAAAGTACGGGAACGGAGCCTTAAGGGTCGGCGATAAGACCGTCGGCTACTACAACATGGCTGCGGGTTCTGCCGGGCTCCAGATAGGTGTCGAGCAATTCAACCTCATCCTCTGCTTCATGGATGAGGCAGCCCTCAAAAAGTTCAGGGCAAGCAAAGGCTGGCAGATAGGCCTCGACGGCACCGTTGCCCTGGTTACCTTGGGAGCAGGAGGTTCCGTAGATACCACTAAGCTGAAGGAGCCTATTGTCGGGTTCATCTTCGGCCAGCAAGGGCTTATGGCGGGGGTCAGTCTGGAGGGGTTGAAGTTCACCAAAACGAATCCGAAGTAAAGCGGTCCCTTAGACTGCTTCTCATCAAGGTGGCGGTACGGCCCGGATCGAATTTGATCAAAGGGATACTATTTGTACCGGGAAGATTTAGGAATCGCGGATAGCATCACGTTCCATGGAGAAAGCGTAAGAAAACTCAGGGCCGACTTTGAGGCCGCTATCGACCACTATATAGCAGATTGCAAGGCCACAGGTCGCAGGCCGCTAAAGGCAGTGTCCGGTAAGCTGATGCTCCGTGTTTCTCCTGAGGTTCATGCCAGGACCCTTGTCACAGCAAAAACCGCAGGGAAGAGGCTGAATCAATGGGCCGAAGAGGTCCTTGATAAAGCCTCCCACGTTTGAAAAGGAAGAGTAGTGTGGATGCACATTGGTGTTACACTTGGTCTTTCCACATCCCGTACTTTTCACGTAGGACGCGATGCAGGATCTTGCCCGGGCCTGATCTTGGCATCTCCTCGTCCTTGATGAAATAGACCTTCCGCGGTAGTTTGTAACCTGCGATCTTGCCTCTGCAGAAGCCTGAAATCTCCTCCTCGGTCGCGGTCTGGCCCTGGTGGAGCACCACCACGGCTGCCACCATCTCACCCCACTTCTCGTGCGGTACGCCAATGACTGCGACATCCTTGACCTTGGGGTTCGATCCTACACAATTCTCCACTTCGGACGGATAGACATTCTCGCCACCGGAAATGATCATGTTGGCCTTCCGGTCGACGAGATAGTAGTAACCATCCTCGTCCCGTTTGCCAAGGTCACCCGGGCAGAAATAATCCCCTCTGAAAGCTGCCTCTGTCCGCTCCGGATCTTTCCAGTAACCGTCGAAAAGCATAGGGCTTGATGCGTAGATTTCACCGACTTTGTTCGGTTCGTGGATCTCCTGACCATTTTCATCGATCAGCTTGACGGCGTTCGTTCCTGTTGCCTCGAGGCCTATCGACCCGAGCTTGGTGAGCTGTTCGTGCGGTTTGAGGATGGTTACAAGGCCTGTCTCCGTCGACCCGTAAGCCTCATAGAGGCGTGAGTTCTTGAAATAGTTGAGTACGCCGAGCTTCGTATCCCTTCTTGCCGGCGCAGACGAGCAGAGTAGTTTTTTGACGCTACTCACGTCGTACTTGCTTTTTACCTCCTCCGGAAGGGCGAGTATCATTATGTAATGCGTCGGGACGAGCGAAGTGAAGGTGATCTTATGCTCGGCAAATGTTTTGAGCAAGTGCTCAGGATCGAAGCTCACCATGTTATAGGCCATGGCTGTGGCGCCCACCCAGGTATTGGTGAACGAGTAGAAGAGAGAATTGACGTGACAGCACGGCATCACGAGGAGCGTGCAATCATCGAACTCGAAATCATGGTCAATGATGTTGATGAAGTAATGCGCGGCGACCGATTCGTGCGACCTGATTACACCTTTCGGTTTCCCGGTCGTACCGCCCGTGTACATGATCACCCAGGGATCATCGCCGGTCACGGGAGTGGCAGGCTCTTTCGGGCTCGCTGCAGCCATGAGGTCCTCATACGCGAGATACCCGTCGAAGTGATCGTTGCCGACTGCGAAGGAGACATAGCGCTCAACGGTGGGTAGGTTCTTCTTGAATCCGTCAACCGTTTTGATCCATTGGTCCTGAGCGATGAAAACCTTTGCTTCACAGTGGTTGACAATATATTCCATCTCAGGCTGTGCCAGCCGGAACATGATGGGCACACAGATAAAACCGCCTTTGGCTGCAGCCGCATAGATCTCGAGCCACTCCACGCAATTGTAGGCAAGAACCGCGAACCGGTCGCCCTTCTTCATCCCGAGGTCGGCAAGCGCGTTGGCGAGCCGGCATGATCTCTCGTCCCACTGCTTGAAGGTATACGCTTTATTGAGGTCCTTTGCGCCGATCTTGTTCGGCCACTTGAAGGCGTTTACCTGCAGCACATCCTTTGCCGTCATCCACCGTCTACGTTTCATGGAAACCCCCCACAGTTATTTTATCGTTACCTAAAGAACCTTCAACCATTTTAACTTACCACCCGCTTCGCTAGAGGCACAGAGTACACGGAGGGGAGTATATGGCTCTGACCGGATATGGGGAGACGGCCATATCCGGTCACTTGCACCCCTGCGGGGCACAGGCACCCCTGGGGGTACACGGTACTCGTCACACCCACGCGGAGCGTCGATGTGCGTCCGGAACAGAATCTCCACTGTTCCGGACACGAGTAAAATCTTTTCTCCGTGAAGCACTTCTCCGTGACCTCAGTGCCTCTAGTCCCGCCTTCGGCGGGACGAGTGGTAGAATCGTCAAGTCGTTTTTCATAAAACTCTTGACAATATTTTATTTGCAATCAATCGAGATAGGCTCCTTTGTCCGCGCTCACCGCGTGCTTCGCAAAATGGGCAAGATAGCCCTTGGTTACTTTCGGCTCGGGCGCTTTCCATGATACCAGCCTCTGTCTGATCTCGTCCTCGGTCAATTCCACGTTGAGGGTGCGCGAGGGGATGTCTATCGCGACCACATCTCCGTCGCGCAGTGCCGCAATCGGTCCGCCTACGGCTGCTTCGGGCACCAGGTGTCCCACGCAGGGACCGCCCGACGTCCCGGAAAATCTTCCATCCGTCACAATTGCAACCGACTTGTCCAGACCCAATTCCAAGAGCATCCAGGTTGCCATCACCATTTCCCTCATACCCGGCCCGCCCTTCGGCCCTTCATATCGTATGATGAGCACCTCTCCCTGTTTTACTTTGCCCGCAAGCAGAGCATCGACGCAGTCCTCTTCCTGCATGAAAACCCTTACGGGCCCTCTGTGGCGCTGCATCTCCGGCCGTACTGCCGTCTGTTTCACGACGGCCACTCCCATATTGCCCTTAAGGATAGCAATGCCTCCGTTCTTGCCCTTCGGATTGGTGAGGGAACTGATAACCTCCTGATCTTTGATTGTCGCGTTTTTCAAATTCTCAGCCAGGGTCTTGCCGCTCGCAGTCATTACGTTTGTGTCGAGAAGGCCTTCCATCGATTTCATGACCGCTTGCAATCCTCCCGCACGTTCGAAATCCTCCATGAGATACCTGGGGTCCGAAGGCTTGATTTCCATGATGGAGGGGGTTTGCCGGCTGATCTCCTCGAAGTCATCAAGGGTAAAGGGATAATCCAGCTCATGCGCGATAGCTGGGAAATGGAGGGTCAGGTTGGTGGAGCCGCTCGTTGCGCAGCAGACTTTCACCGCGTTCCGGAAGGCAGACGGCGCCATGACATCCCGCGCTTTGACATCCTTCCAGAGAAGCTCCATTACTTTGCGGCCGGCTTCCTCGGCCAATTTTTCAAGCGCAGGATCAGTAGCGCAGAGCGCAGAATTTCCGGGCAGAGAAAGACCGAAGGCTTCTGCGGCAATGCACATGCTGTTGGCCGTTCCCATGAGACAACATGCCCCGGGGCCGGGACAGCAACGGCCTTCTACCTCCCGCAATTCTTCCTTTGTGATTTTGCCCTGTCTGCACATCACGAAGTACTTCCCCATCGAAGTACAGTCGAGCCTATCCCCTTTGTAGTGGCCTGCAGGCATATAGCCTCCGGTGAACAATACGGTCGGCAGGTTACAACGGGCAGCGGCCATGATGAGCCCAGGGACGATCTTGTCGCAGGTTCCGATCATCACGGCTGCATCGTAGCTCGCGTGCTCTATCATCATTTCTACGGAAGCCGCTATCAGGTCGCGGCTGGGGAGGACATACTTGAAGCCCTCGTTGCCGCTTCCCTGGCCGTCGCAGGGAGCGAGTACGTTGAAAATGGTTGCCATGCCCCCGGCCTCACTGATGCCGCGTTTGACCGCTTGAGCAATCCGGTCGAGATGATACGAGCCAGGAAGAATCTCATTCCACGTGTTGGCAATTGCAACGAGCGGTTTTTCGAGGTCAGCGTCGGTCGCACCCATTGATTTGAAAAAGGCCCGGCGCATGTAATACTGGGGTAAATCAGGACTCAATGCCTTGCTTCGCAGTCGGACGGTCATGGCCTCCTCCTAGAATAGCTGTTTGGTAAAGCCCGGTACGCCTATTGAAGGCCTGTCATCTGTTTGGTTGAAGAATCGCCTCGGCAGCTGTTTCTGGTGTCAAATGATGCCATAGGTCCCTCGGCATGTCAACACAGTATCCACGACGCGAAGACATAGGCTGGCCGGGAACAAGTAAAACGAGAATAAGCATTGACAAGAACCCCTTTTTTTGGTTTAAGTCTGTCTGTAATTGCACCAGTTGTCAAAGTCTAACGAGAGGAGTGCGCTCATGAAAACGGCGGTAAGAATGGCATGTGGCCTTCTGTCCTTTGTTCTTCTGTTTGTGGCGTTACCTTCGTATGCCGGGAACACCATTAAAGTTGGTTTTGTGGACACGTATAGCGGGCCTCCTTCTGTCTATACGTTTGACGTGATCGACGGCTTCAAGATGGCAATGGACAAGATCAACAAGAAAGGGGGCGTGCTCGGGAAAACGGTGGAATACACGACGCGCGATGAGAAGTTTAAGCCTGACGTGGGCCTGTCCATGGCAAAGGAACTCGTGATGAGAGAGAACGTTGACATCCTCGCAGGAACGATCAACAGCAGTGCCACGCTCGCCATATCAGACTTTGCAAAGAAAGAGAAAATCCCCTTCATCTGCACCTTTGCCAAGAGCGAAAAGATCACCGGGGAACAGGGCCACCGGTATGTTTTCGCCGTTTCTGAAAATACGAGAATGATCGGCAAAGCCACTGCCTTCGCGCTTGCCAAGAAAGGTTACACAAAGTTCTGGGTGGCAGGAGAAGATTACGAGTATGGCCATGCCGTGGGTGAAGGGAGCTGGCGCTATGTTAAGGCCATGAATCCCAATGCGCAATTGCTGGGCCAGACGTGGTGGAAAGTGGGAGAAGCCGACCTTGGGTCATACGTCACTCCCATAGTGCGTGCGAAGCCGGACTGCCTGATCGTTGCCACGGGAGGAACAGGGAACCTTAACTTTCTGAAGTTGACAAAGGCGATGAATCTCACCAAAGAGATGGCTATCGTGCTCCATACGTCGATCGAGCTGTCGAACCTGAAGCCTCTGGGCAAGGACGGTCCGGAAGGCGTGTACGGTACGGTGAACTACCTCTACTATTATCCGGAGACTCCCGAGAATAAAGCATTTGTAACAGAATTCGAGAAGATTTTCAGCAGGCCGCCGAAGGTGGGCGCCCTTTACGGCTATGCGATGGCCCAACTTGTAGCAAAGGCCTATCAAAAGGCGGGGAAGGTCGATAAGGAGAAGTTCATCACCGCTATGGAAGGCCTCACCGTGGATAGTCCCGTCGGCAAGCTGGAGATGCGGGCATGCGACCACCAATTGACGCTCCCCATGTTCTTCGGCGTTACAAAGGCATCGCCTCAGTACGACTACGTGATTGCGGGTGATCTCATAACCATACCGGGCAAAGATTACATGCCTACCTGTGACGAGGTGCTGAAGATCCGGAAATAGAGCCGGAAATAGATTGACAATAAATCTCTCATTGTGCATACAATGAAATGGTCCGTACGGTGAGGATAAGCACGAGACTGAAAACGTAAAAGGAGGGGTCATATGAAAAGGTTACTGCTTCTTCTTTCATTTGGTCTTTTGGGTTTGGTCCTCGTAGTTGCATCTTCCCACGCCGCAAATACCATCAAGGTAGGCATTGTTGATACCTACTCGGGACCTCCGGCATCGTACTCCCAGGATGTTGTGGACGGCTTCAAGATGGCCAGGGACAAGATCAATGCGAAAGGCGGTGTGCTGGGAAGGAAGATCGAATATACGACGCGGGATGAAAAATTCAAACCGGATGTAGGGTTAGCCATGGCCAAGGAGCTGGTGATGAAAGAGAATGTGGACATCCTTGCAGGAACGATCAACAGTGCGACAGCTCTTGCCATCTCTGATTTTGTGAAGAAAGAGAAGATCCCGTTTTTCGTGAGCAATGCAAAAAGCGAGAGGATCACAGGCCAGATGGGCCATCGGTACGTATTCAGTACCAATGAAAACACGGCGATGGCAGGAAAGGCGGCTGCGGTTGTCCTCGCCAAAATGCCTTTTACAAAATACTGGATCGCCGGCGATGATTATGAGTTTGGTCATGCCATTGGAGACGGCGTCTGGAATAACCTGAAGGCCCTCAAACCCTCGGTCCAGTTGCTCGGCCAGACGTGGTGGAAAGTGGGCGAGACCGATTTCACGCCATACATAACGGCCATTGTTGCTGCTAAGCCTGATTTCATCATCGTTGCAACGGGCGGCTCAGGTATGGTCAACTTCCAGAAGGCAGCGAAAGCGACCGGCCTGGCAGAGAAGATACCGTTCTACCAGCACACGGCCAACGAGATAACGATAGGACAAGCCCTTGGTATGGATGCTCCCGAAGGGGTATATGGAACGGCGAACTACCTCTTCTACTATCCTGCCACTCCTGCAAATAAGGCCTTTGCGGCTGAGTTCAAGAAGCTCTACGGTAGATATCCCAAGATGACGGCCCTGTATGGCTATATTACGGCCGAGTTCATAGCGCGCGGTTTTCAGAAAGCCGGCAGCATGAATAAAGAAAAATTCATCGACGCGGTAGAGGGAATGGTGCTCGATGACACACCGGTCGGGAAGATCGAAATGCGCAAGTGCGATCATCAGGTGACGCTCCCCATGTTCTGGGGTGTCACGAAAAAGAGCCCCGAGTATAAGGATTTCCTTATCTCATCTGACCTGGTCACGATCCCTGCGTCAGAGTATATGCCCACGTGCGAGCAGGTCTTGAAGGCCCGCGGGAAGTAGGAGCGCGACTCAAGCGGAGGTTCGAGATTGGATATCATCAGCTTCATCTGTTCTCCGGGGGTCCTCTGCCAGGTGCTTGTGGGCCTCAGCAGGACGGTCATCCTCTTCATCGTGGCTTCCGGTTTGAGCCTTATTCTCGGTGTGCTCAGAATTCCAAACATTGCTCACGGCTCCCTTTATATGATCGGGGCGTTCATGGCGTTCACCGTTTCGAAAGTATTTGGCGGGGGTATAACCGGTTACTGGATGGCCGTGCTCCTTGCGCCCATTATCGTGGCCGCACTGAGCTTCATCGCTGAGCGGGCCATCTTTTGCAGGCTGTATGAGCGGGAGCATATCATGCTTTTCCTGCTCACCTTTGCGTTTGCCCTCATCTTCGGAGACCTGGTGAAACTCGTATGGGGCGCAGAATACCGCACGGTTTCCATGCCCCGCTTTTTTCAGGGATCGATCCCCATATTTGGCCTGCCTTTTCCGATATACAACTTCTTTCTGCTGATCATGGGGCCCCTTGTGGCGATTGTGCTCTGGCTCATCGTGAACAAGACCAAGATGGGCAAGATCTCCAGGGCTGCTGCGGTGGACCGCGAGATGGTCGGCGCCGTAGGTATCAATGTCAGTCTGGTATTTGCGACAGTGTTTGTCATAGGGTGTTACCTTGCCGGGCTCGGTGGTGCCCTTGTCGCTCCTATTGTAAACGTCACGCTCGGCATGGACCACACGCTGATCATAGAGGCTTTCCTGATTGTGATCATGGGCGGATTGGGCAACATCTGGGGTGCCTTACTGGGTGCGCTTATTTTCGGCCTGAGCCAGTCTTTAGGCATCCTCATCTGGCCGCAGTTCGGTATTATCTTCCCATATGCAGCGGTGATCGTGGTTCTCAGCTTCAGGCCGACAGGTCTGCTGAGATCAACCTGGTAAAAAGAGGCGTAGGGTAATTTAATGGGTGCAAGGAAATCGATTGTTGCGTTGGTGATCATTCTTGCGATCCTTGCCATTGCGCCATTGGGCCTTCCGCGTTTCTACACGTACCTGATCGCTCTCATTGTGACGACGGGCCTGCTTTCGACGAGCCTCAACTTTGTCCTGGGTTTCGGTGGAATCTATCAGTTTCACCACGCTGTTTTCTACGGGGCAGGGGCATATGGCGCTGCAATCATGATATCGAAACTCGGCTATTCAGGGTGGCTGGGCTTTGTGGTAGGGCCTTTAGTCGCTGCCGCACTTTCTTTTGTGATCGGTCTCATCTGTGTTCGCCTCTCCAAGCTTTACTACGGCATGCTGCAGATCTCACTCGGCTCACTGGTATGGGCGATAGTCTATCGGTGGTACGGATTCACGGGCGGAGATGACGGTATCCACGGCATCCCCATGCCCGAATTAGTCGGCTCTCCCCTGGGTGCCTACTACTTCACGTTGATCGTTGGAGGTCTTTCTCTGCTGGTGATGCACCGCATACTGAACTCTCCCTTCGGGAGCACATTACAGGGAATCCGGGATAATGCTGTGCGCAGCCAGGCCGTGGGCGTCAATGTGAGACGTCACCAGTTGGCGGCGGTCGTGATCGCGGGTTTTTTTGGCGGTGTCGCCGGCGTGCTCTTTGTGGTCGTGGACAATTCGGTCTTCCCCGACATGATGTTCTGGACGCTCTCCCTTGAGATCACTATCATGGCTCTTTTGGGAGGCTGGCTTACCTTTCTCGGTCCCATGCTTGGAGCCGCCGTCACCGTCTCTCTGCGTACCTTTGTCAGTGGTTTTACCGACTACTGGACATTGATCCTGGGAATACTGTTGGTGCTCGTGATTCTTTTCCTGCCCGAGGGCTTGCTCGGTTACGTATTCGAGGTTTGGAAAAGGCGAACGTCGGAAAGTGCTGAGGAGTAGCAAAGGTATGCTGCAGGTGAGAAACCTACACAAGTCATTCGGTGGTTTCAAGGCCGTGAACGGCGCCAATCTCGAAGTGGCCGACGGAGAGATAGTGGCCGTCATAGGACCGAATGGCGCAGGAAAGACCACGCTCTTTAATCTCATCACCGGCATACTCTCCCCTGACGGCGGCCAGGTCATCTTCAAGGGCGAAGACATCACCGGGCTTCCGGCACACCGGACGTGCAAGAAGGGCATCACGCGTTCGTTCCAGGTGGTCAATATTTTTTCAAGGCTCACGGTTTTCGAGAACGTCCGCATAGCAGTTCTCTCTCAGCAGGGCAAAACGTTTAACCTGTTCACGCCGTCGAAGCGCCTCGTCACAGATGAAACAGCTTCGATCCTCAAAAGCGTGGGCCTGATAAAGAAGAAAGACAGTGTGTGCGGTGCGCTTTCCCATGGGGACCAGAAGGTGCTGGAGATAGCCATAGCGCTGGGCGGCAAGCCTCAACTTCTCATCCTGGATGAGCCGACCGCAGGCATGTCACCCGAGGAAACAGCCCGCTGTATAGACCTTATCAAAGCACTGCGAAACAGCATGGGCCTTACGATCCTCTTCTGCGAACATGACATGGAGATTGTTTTCGGTATTGCCAACCGGATCATGGTCATGGTGCGGGGCGCTACTATCATCCAGGGGGTATGTGACGAAGTGCGGTGTAACCAGGCAGTACAGGATGCGTACCTGGGCGGGAGCGACGTATGCTCAGTGTAAGCGCCATTCACACCTATTACGGCATCAGTCACATCCTGTTTGATGTCTCCCTCGCGGTCTCCAAGGGAGAGGTCGTGGGCCTTCTGGGCAGAAATGGCGCGGGAAAGAGCACGACCATGCGGAGCATCATGGGCCTCACGCCACCTAAGCAGGGAACGATCTTTTTTAATGGCGAGGACATAACGGGCAAGAAGGCCTATCTGCTGGTTCGCGACGGGATTGCATACGTGCCGGACGACAGAAGAGTTTTCGCGGACTTGACCGTGGACGACAACCTGGAGATACCGTTCATTCGGAGCAGCGAGTGGACGAGGGATCGCGTATACGATCTTTTTCCAGCATTGAGAGAGATGAAGTCACGAAGGGCTGGTAACCTGAGCGGCGGTGAGCAACAGATGCTCACCATAGCGAGGGCCCTCGTGACCGGCCCGGAACTGCTATTGCTTGACGAGCCTACTGAAGGACTTGCGCCGCTTATCGTGAGGGACCTCGAGGAGCAGATACTGAAACTCCGGGACACAGGCATCAGTATCCTTCTGTCCGAACAGAACGTCAAATCTGCCCTGAAACTCGTTAACAGGGTCTACGTGATTGATAACGGCCGGATTCGCTTTGAAGGGACGGTTGCGGAGCTGGAGGCGAACGAGGAAGTGAAGAAGAAGTACCTGATGGTATAACGCCGGCCTGTCTTCAAGTGTATACCGTCGTTGTCGCTGCGTCGCTCTCCTCGACGTACCCCTAGGTACGCCTGCGTCGGCTCCTCGCTGCCGCCTCGGTCTCCATCTTGAATGCAAATGGTATAAAAAGGGCGGCGGATCGTGCCGTCACACCATTTGTTTCAACAGTCGCTCCGCCCTGGCTGGGTTGAAAATACCGCATTCGCACTGACGCGAAAGCTCCAGGGCCG
>DATFYE010000035.1:0-16821 GCA_035315185.1 Syntrophorhabdales bacterium
GAACACCGTTCACGAAAGAAGAGGCTGCGTGTGACGGCACCGCATCTAAAGAACTCTCACAAGGAGATCCTGATCACCTTTGAGGACCTCGATGCGCAGGGCCAGGCGATGGGACCCCTCCCGAACGGTTACATGGGGTTCACCTGGAGCGACAGCGCCTGGTTCATGACCGGACTGTTTTCTTCGTCGGTCTGTATCGGGATTCGGGTGGGTCTTTTAAATGCAAACGGCGAGAATATAACCATGGAAAGTAAGCGCCTGTTTGACCTCAATGAGCTGTCCCTCTCCACCCTTTGGGCGGACAAGGCCGAGGTTCGTGTGGAAGGATGGGAGAAAGAGGCCAGAAAGTACGCTATAACACAGACGGTGTCGCGGACCTCAACCACCCACTGTGCCCTGGATTACCGCAACATCGATCGGGTGGAGCTTAAGGCCGGCGGCGCTCATATTGTGGTTAATCCCATCACCGTTTTCGTCAAATGAAACCAAGGCCAGGCTGTCTCTTGTGCACCTGTCCCAACGCTCAAACCCTCCTCTTTTGGGTTCACAGTATAGCGTCCAAGGTATGCACCTTTAGTTCTTAGATGGCAAAAGAGGGAAACAGACTTGACAAATGGCGAAGGGTGACTGTATCTTAATCAGAACTGCACGCAATACAATAAGGGCACAATCTGTCACGAATAATGATGCGCCTTGCGAGTAAGGTAGGGCATTCTTTGCATTCTGGAGAAGACCAACATGAGTGTAAAAAACTACGATCAGGCTACGACCCTCATCGACGTTGGGGTGGAGAAAGAGTACAGCGCACCCGACGAGATTAACGATGTTCTGCCCCAAGACATCTCCTCCCCTGAAGACGTAGAGGATATCTTCGATCTTCTTTCCGAATCGAACATCGATGTTGTCGATACTATGAAGGAAGAGATTGAGGCACCAGAGGAAGGGCAGCGGGAGTGGGAAGAGACAGAACGGTTCCCGGCCGAAAAGAGTGACAATATAATCTGGGTCTACCTCAAGCACATGGGAAAGCTCCCGCTTCTCACCTCAGAAGAGGAATATGAGATTGCCAAACGGATCGAGGCCGGAGAAAGCAAGATCAGAGGTTTGCTTTTTGAGCTGCCTCAAGCCATAGCTGAATTGCAGGAGCTGTCAACGCAGGTTAAGAAAGACGGAGTAAACATCATCGATGTGCTGAAAAACATCGATGAAATGAATTATACCAAGAAGGACGAAGAGGAGTACAAGAAGAAGACGATCACGCTCATCAGCTCCCTAAAAAACCAGTTTGAAAAAAGACAACAGCTAAAAAAAGAGATGCGCAAGACTGACCCTTTTACAAAGAAGCAGCTCGAAAAGAAGAAAAAGGCACTTGAGGAAAAAATGGAGGAGACGTCGGCCAATCTGAACCTCCATAAAAAGGTACTTAAAGCGATCACGGGGAGCATTATAAAGCGCTTGAAGTTCATGGACGGCGCAGAGGCCAAGATCACCAGAGCGAACCTGGTCGAGATGGAGCAGATCGAGAGAGACCTGAAGACGGTAAGAAACAGGCTCATCAAGGCAAACCTGAGACTGGTCATCACCATAGCCAAGAAGTATCTCAACAGGGGGCTCTCCTTCCTTGATCTCATCCAGGAAGGCAACATGGGTCTGATGAAGGCTGCAGAGAAGTATGATTATCAGAAAGGCTTCAAGTTCTCCACCTATTCCACTTGGTGGGTCCGGCAGGCGATTACCCGCGCGATCGCAGATTACGCGCGGACCATCAGGGTCCCGGTCCACATACTCGAAACGATGAACAAGATTACGAAAGCCACTACCCCGCTGTACCAGGATCTGGGCAGGAAACCCACCCCGGAAGAGATATCGCACAAGGCCGGACTGCCTCTGCAAAAAGTGCGCAAGATCATGGAGGTCTCCAACGAACCTGTATCGATACAGACCCCGATTGGCGACGATGACTCAAAATTGGGCGATTTTATCGCCGATCCGAAATCCCCATCCCCTTTTGACGAGCTGGTTGGCATTTCGTGTAAGGAAGAGATAGATAAAGTGCTCTCTACCCTGACCCCGAGAGAAGAGAAGATCATCAGGATGCGGTTGGGTATAGGCGAGAAGACAGATTACACCCTGGAAGAGGTAGGGGATGTTTTCGGGCTCACGCGTGAACGCATACGGCAGATAGAAGCAAAGGCGCTCAGAAAGCTGAAACATCCGTCCCGGCGGAAGCGGCTGGAGAGCTTTCTCGAATAAGACCAGTTCGCCGAAAGGTATCCTGGGCCTTCCATTTTCATAACCTAGCTTGAAGACTTGTGTACTTCACGCCGAGAATAACGTACCGTCCGTATGTTATTCAAGCTACCATGACCTGATCGCCATCTGAAAGAGACCTTTATTGACGGCGCTCTACATCCATCTTTACAGATCCGCCTATGTCGAGCTGCCAACGGGATTTGACACCGTTGTTCGGCTCCTCCTGCCGGTATGATGATCCTGCCTCCTCAGCCTTTTCCGGCCTGCACTCGCCGGAGGTCGGGTCGCAGCTCTTCTGGCTGCCGGAATCGGGTTTGGCCCCCTGTGCCTGGGGATCGCTCCCCGATTCGGGGCGGTACGGTTGTGTCCCGTAACTGTCGCCCTCCCCTGCAAAAACAGCACCCGCAGAAAAGAGTAGCATCATGGCGATATAAACGAAAAGCTTCTTCATCTGCTTTGCTCCCATTCCATCACTCTCTCCCCTTTCGATTGTACCACAGAAGGACGGGCAAAAGCATCGAGTCTGCGGAAGGATGCTACGGTAAACTTGTTCTCCCTCGAATGGCTGTGTTCATTGATGGTGTCATCGGGAATGAAAAGGAACAGCTCCCGGTCCCTGTCGGTCAGGAAGATGTCTTGCTGCGCATTACCCCGTGAGGTCACATGGTAGAGGGCGCCGGGGTATTATATGCGTAACGGGCGAGCCATAGCGAAAGTCCATCATCAACAAGTGCAAGAAACAAGACCTGACCCCAAAGCCGAGCCGTATGAGTCAAGAGGCTCACGTACGGTTCTGTGAGGGCCTGGGGGTGAGCTGCGCCGTCGCACGCCGACCGCATTCCACGTTTCACCTGATAAATCCTGAAAACGAGCTGAGTGCTTCGATATCAACATTACGGACAGAAAGCGATAACACCGCATAGCCACACATCGTTATGTTAGCGTTATGTTGACAAAGGCCAACCGAGTGTATTAAGAAAAGACCTTTCATTGTAAGACAATTATCGATTCCTCCGGCTTGGGTGAGGGGTCAGGAAGATGGGGGCTGCGATGAGATTTTTTGTTAACGGAAAGCAGGTGACCACGGATCCTGACCGGGAAGCGGCTCTTCTCGATTTCCTACGGGATACCCTGCACCTGATGGGGACCAAGAATGGATGCGGCACAGGTCACTGCGGGGCCTGCACGGTTATCATTGATGGAAAGGCGCGACGGGCCTGTCAGGTTCGCCTCGTGAAAATGGACGGCAGAAAAATCGAGACTATTGAGGGGCTCGCATCGGAGGGTCAACTTCATCCAATTCAGTCTGCCTTTGTCAAAACCGGGGCGATCCAGTGTGGTTTCTGCACGCCCGGAATGATCATGGCAACAAAGGCCCTCTTGGATCAAAATCCGAATCCGAATGTTGAAGAGGTCCAGAAGGCATTGGAACATAACCTCTGTCGCTGCACGGGCTATGTAAAAATCATCGATGCCGTGAAGCTCGCAGCAGAAGAGCTGCGGATCAATAAAGCTCCTGTGTCTCAAGAACCGGTTACAATCCATGCCGGAATAGGTCAGTCCATCCCTGATTACGATTCCCTGGCGAAGGTGCTTGGAGAACCGATATTTGCCGCGGACCTTCTGAAAGAGAAGATGGTCTTCGGAAAGGTGTTGTGGAGCAGATTCCCTCATGCCCGAATCAAGAAGATAGACGGAAAGAGGGCCAAAGAAATTCCCGGGGTGAGAGCGGTTCTGACGTCTGAGGATATCCCGGGGAGCAAATATTTCGGGCGCATCAAGGCCGATAATCCTATTCTCTGCAGCGATCGTGTCCGCTTCCTTGGAGATGCGGTTGCCCTCGTCTTCGCGGAGAACATGGACGTGGCCAGGCGGGCGGCCGATCTGATCGACGTCGAGTATGAAGAACTGCCCGGGGTATTTTCCGTCACCGACGCGTTAGCCGAGGGGGCCCCTGCGCTCCACAAAGATGGAAACCTGTGCAAACAGATCGTCCACGAGATAGGGGATATTGAAGAGGCCAGAAAGAAGTGCTCGCACGTTGTGAGCGGCCATTTTGAAACGGTCGCGGTTGATCCTGGTTATCTGGAGCCGGATGCGGGGGTCGCACTGTTTGAGGACGGGATCCTCACAGTCTATCTTCCAACCCAGGGGCCCTTCCACGTCCGTCAGCAGGTTGCCGAGAGCCTGAACCTGCCCGTGGAGAAGGTGCGAGTGGTCGTGACACCTCTGGGTGGGGGCCATGGCGGGAGAACGGATTCGGGCTTCGGGTGTCTTCTGGGCTTGGGGGCCTTCAAGTTGGGAGTGCCGGTCAAGATTGTCCTGGACAGGGAAGAGACGTTTCGGGTAGGCACAAAGAAACATCCCTTCCAGATGGATTACGAAGTCGGCGCGGACGAGAAAGGTAAGCTGTTTTTCGTGAAGGCGAACTTACTGGCGGATGCCGGCCCCTATACCTCGCTCACCATCAGGGTCCTCGATCAGTCAGTCATTTTCGCGGTCGGTCCCTATGAGGTTCCCAACGCATACGTGGAGGCACGTGCCGTCTATACAAATAATGCCAACACCAGTGCCATGCGCGGATTCGGCATCAACCAGGTGGCAATGGCCATGGAATCCCTATTGGACGAACTTTCCCGGAAACTGGGGATGGATCCTTTTGAACTTCGTCGGAGAAACATCCTGACCATAGGGAAGAAGACCTTTGCGGGTCAGATTCTTACCTCCAGCGTCGGCATAAAGGCAACCCTCGATCGATGTGAAGAGTCCCTCGCCCGGGAGATTGGCCACTTCCGTTCGGTCTATGCGAACGATCCCACGAAACGGCTGGGGATCGGCATTGCGAGCGCCTTCAAGAACGTGGGGGCGGGAAAAGGCAGAACGGAAGACGCAGGCGCCGTCTTCACTTTGGAACAGGATGGGACTGTACTGGCCAGAGTTTCCGGCGTCGACATGGGCCAGGGTTTTCGAACGGCTATTCTGCAGATAGCGGTTGAAGCGACCGGGCTGGCGCCCAGAGTGATGAGACTGATTACAGGCGATACCCTCCTGACTCCGAAGCACAACTGCGCCATAGGGGAACGACAGACCCTGATATGCGGAAAGGCGGCCCAGCTGGCGGCTCTGGAATTCAAAGGCAACCTGCTGTCCAGGGCCGCGGAAAAATCCGGTTGCATTCCCGAGAGCCTGGAACTCCGTGAAGACCGGATCGTTGATAAAGTGAGCGGCCGGCCCATTCTCTCTCTTGGAAGTCTGGCCAAGGCGTTGCCGTCGGAAGAAGCCATCAGGGGCGAGTGCGAATACCTGGCTCCCCCCACCTATGCATTGTACGATGTTGAGGCGCGGAAGAGGGTACCCCCGGAAGAATACCGCAACTATCCCACCTATGCCTACACGACGCATGTGGCCTTCGTGGAAGTTGATATTGTCTCGGGAAAGGTCAAGGTCCTCAAAATCATCGCGGCCCACGATGTGGGAGTGGCCATCAACCCGCAGAAGGTCGAAGGCCAGATTGAAGGAAGCACCTTGATGGGCCTGGGGTATGCCTTGAAAGAAGAATTTGTTGTTGAAAAGGGCATGTTCAAGACCACGACTTACAAGGGCTGCGGCATCCCGACGATACGTGACATGCCTTCGATAAAGGTGATCATCGTCGAAGACCCGGAGCCCATAGGCCCTTACGGGGCCAAGGGAATTTCGGAGATAGCGACTGTTCCCGCGACTCCGGCCATCCTGAACGCCATCTATGACGCTATCGGGAAACGGGTTTATTCCATACCGGCCAAGCCGGAAAAAATCCTGGAGCTGCTGAATACGTGATACTTTTGGATCTTTTTATATGATGGAGGGGGTACTGATTTGACAAAAGATACACTCATCGGAAAAGGATTGCTCCGGGTGGATGCAGCGGAGAAAGTCACGGGTATGGCTGAATATACCGGTGACCTTGATCTGGCCGGAGTACTGGAAGCTGAAATGTTGACCAGCCCGTATGCCTATGCCAGGATCCGCTCCATAGATGTTTCCAGGGCCCTGTCCCTGGATGGCGTGATTGAGGTTATGACAGGCAATGACATAAAGGGGTTGTACGGGCCGATGGTCAAAGACAGACCGGTGCTGGCTCAGGGTGTCGTTCGCTTTGCGGGTGAACCTGTTGCGGCGGTGGCTGCAACGAGCAAGCAAATAGCAAAGCGGGCCGTGGAACTGATCGACGTCCAATACGAACAACTGAAACCGGTTTTGACTCATGAGGAGGCGCTGTCGCCAACTGCACCTTTACTGCATGAAGGTTTGATGGATTACGAAAAAGAGATCACCGCCAACGTAATAGCCGGTACTAATATCTGTAATCATTTTAAGATCCGCAAAGGCGACGTGGAAAAGGGTTTTGCCGAGTCCGATTACGTGCTTGAGGAGACCTATGAAGTGCCCCGCAATCACCATGTTTGCCTGGAGACGTATTCCGTCATTGCCCAGTTTGAGAAGGAGGGCACCTTACATTTGTGGACCTGTAATCAGTCGCCCTATGTACTGCAAAGAGCACTGGCGGCCTTGTTCAACATGCCCTGGAATAAAGTCAGGATTACCATCCCCACCCTGGGAGGCGGGTTTGGCTCTAGGGTTTACCCCAGTGTAGAGCCCGCTATTGTAGCTCTCGCCCAAAGGTCCGGTCATAAGCCCGTACGTCTTACCCTTAGCAGAGAGCAGGACTTTTACAGAATCACCAACCACGGGTGCACGGCTACAATCAAGACAGGGGTAAGAAAAGACGGAACCATAATGGCTCGCCAGCTTGTCACGTACTGGGATACAGGAGCATATGCCGATTGCGGGCCTCTTGTTGTTAGGAATTCCGGCTTCACCTCTGCTGGCCCATACCGTATAGAAAATGTAAAAATTGACGCCTACTGCGTTTATACAAACCGGCCCGTGGCAACAGCTTTCCGTGGATACGGAATTCCGCACGTCACCTGGGCTTATGAATGCCATCTCAACCGCATTGCCCATGAATTGGGGCTTGATCCCCTGGAGATCAGACTGAAAAACGTCATCCAGGATGGAGACAGAAGCCATACAGGGGAGAAAATGGTTGCGGTGGGTATGAAGGATTGCCTTGAGCAGGTGGCAAAGGCGGCCAACTGGAAGCCAGGTACGAAGCCCGCAGTCGTGGACCTGGGCGATGGCCGCTATCGCAGCCTGGGTCTGGCCTGCTCGTGGAAGGGCACCATGCGTCACCATGCAACTTCGGCCACGGTTCGGGTCCTGGAAGAAGGGTCGGTCGAAGTAAACTGCAGCAATGTGGACATGGGCCAGGGTTCCTCTACCATCTATGCCCAGATTGCGGCGGAAGAATTGGGAATACCCGTAGAGCAGGTGACGGTGCGCCATCCCGATACGTTTATTACTCCCTATGACCGTACAACCAGCGCCAGCCGCGGCACCTTCCACGGGGGCAATGCCGTGATGAACGCGGCCAGAGATGCCTGGCAGCAGGTAGCGGTTTATGCCGCGAAGGTATTCCGATGCCATCCCGACGATGTAAAGGCGGAAAACGGCCTCATAATCGATCCGGAAACCGGCCATAAATATGCTTTCGGTGATATCCTCAACAAGGCGGTAATCGGAGGCGTTGATGTGATCGGCCGGGGTAATTCCTACATGGAAGGGGGGACAGGGCTCGACAGGGAGACAGGGCAAGGCGCCAATCCCACGAGCTTCTGGATGTACGCTGCCCAGATCGTTGATCTTGAGGTGGACACCCGCACAGGGCAAACCACGGTCCATAAAATTTTTGCTGCCAGCGATGTGGGCCGGGCGATCAACGAGACAAACTGCGTCCAGCAGATCCACGGCGGCGTAACCATGGGCTTAGGCATCGCCCTCTCGGAAGAACTCACGTTTGACGACAAGGGCCGGATTCTCAATAACAACTTCCACGACTACAAAATCCAGACTTGCATGGATGTTCCCCCTATTGAAGCGATCCTCGTAGAAGTTCCCCATCCTCTTGGTCCCTACGGAGCGAAGGGATTGGGAGAAGCTCCCGTAGGGCCTGTGGCTCCCGCGGTGGCTGATGCAGTGGCCAATGCCGCGGGAATATGGATAAGAAGACTGCCGATGACCCCCGAGCGGCTCCTTGAGGCCTTCAGAAAGGATGGTAAATAAGATGCCGGCTCTGAAACCATTTCTCTACGAACGGCCCTCTTCACTGGAACAATTAACCGCACTCCTGGCTGACCATGCCGGAATGGTCCCCGGTTACCTGTCCGGCGGCACAGACCTTTTGGTGGCGATGCGCACGGGGAAAGACAGTCCTGAACTGGTTGTCGACCTCAAGGGTCTGCCGAACTTGCGCGGGATAAATCGGTGCGAAGACGGGAAGCTGTGGATAGGCGCTCTAGCCACGATTCACAGTCTGGAAGTCAACAAAACTATTCGCAGCCAGATCACTCTACTTTTTGAGGCGGCCCAGAGCCTCGGCTCCTGGCAGGTGCGAAACCGGGGTACTATTGGCGGTAATCTGGCCAACGGCGCGCCTACAGCCAACACGGCCGCTCCTCTATTGGCCCTGGATGCGGAAATCCTGACCTGGAGCCCGGTCGGGAAACGGAGAATTCCTGTTGCCTCCTTCTGGCTGGGAGCCCGTAAAACGGCCCTGCACACAGGGGAGATAATCACCGGCGTGGAAATACCTCTCAAGCAGGGGAGTTCCTCGGCTTATACCAAACTAGGACCGCGCAAGGCCATGGATATTGCGATTGCCAGCGCGGCGGTGGTCCTTAGCCTTGACCGGGGAATCATTCAGGAGGTGCGGATTGCCATGGGCGGCGCAGGTCCGACACCCCTGCGGGCCCGTTCCGCTGAAGCCTATTTGACGGGACGTCCTGCCCTTGCTGAAAATCTCATTCAGGCCGGAAAACTGGCAGCGAGTGAAAGCAACCCCCGCACCAGTACCCGGGCCACCCGGGAATACCGCCTGTCAGTGATCCCCGTGCTAGTGGAACGGTCCATCAGGTCTGCCCTGAAAAGACAAGAAGGTTTGGTAGAGGAGAATGGGGGTGAGGACCGATGAAGAAAACAGTTGTTCTTACTGTAAATGATGTGAAACACCGGGAAACCCTGCTCCACAATCTGACCCTTCTTGAGTACCTGCGGGAGAGCCTGGGTTTAAAAGGAGTCAAGGAGGGATGCGGTATGGGCGACTGCGCGGCCTGTACTGTGCTGTTGGACGAGATACCCGTTAACGCCTGTCTGACGCTCGCCGTGGAGGCCGATGGGTGCCGGATAACCACCATTGAAGGATTGTGCAAGGATGGCAGGATGTCTGAACTGCAGCAGGCCTTCATCGAGCACGGCGCGGTTCAGTGCGGCTATTGTTCTCCCGGCATGATTCTCACTGCCCAAGGCCTCTTGGCGGAGAACCCCGATCCCACCGAGCCGGACGTCAGGAGAGCATTGGAGGGAAATTTGTGCCGCTGCACTGGATATCAGAGCATTGTGGCTGCCGTTTTGGATGTGGCCGGTAAACGCATAAAACGAAAAGGGAGTTGGGCATGAATGCAATCGGCCTCTGGAATATGACCATCATTTCGGTCATCGTCATCGCGTATATCGTGATCACCACCGGCTTGAGCATCTGGCTACGCAGTAAGACAACGGATCAGTTCATGGTGGCTGCCCGCGCCCTGCCCGCGGCTGTTGCCGGTGTCGTTATGATGTCCGAATTCATCGGGACTCCTGCCACGGTGGGCGCTGCGCAGCAGGCCTTCACCTCGGGCATGGCCGCATCTTGGAGCATAGTCAACTGCGTTATAGCCTTTCCCCTCATGGGGATCGTGATGGCTGGCAGGCTGTACCGCACTGGACAGTACACGATCTCCGGCGCCATAGCCAGTAAATTCGGGGAGGCTCCACGGCTTATCACCTCGGCCATTGTGATCTATGCCCTTTTCCTCGTAAATATCTCGGCTTACGTGGGCGGTGCAGCGGCCATATCGACGGTATATAAAATACCGCTACCTCTCGCAGCACTGGCGACCGCCATTATCAGCACGATATACTTCTCGCTGGGCGGCCTCAAAGGCATTGCCTGGGTTTCGATCATTCACGCCTCCTTCAAGTACCTCTGCGTCATCATCTCTGTTGTAACCGCGCTCAAGCTCACGGGCGGCTTCGGCGTAATCTACCAGCACCTGCCGACGTATTACTTCACGTGGGATGGGACCCTCGGTGGATCGACCGTGCTCGCATGGACGATCGGTAACATCGGCGCCATTTTTGTCACCCAGCAGATTGTGCAGACCATGTGCGGAGTGGGGAATGCCAATGATGCCAGAAAAGCATGTATGTACGCGGGGATCTGGTGTGTTCCCATCGGTCTTATGGCGGCATTCATCGGCGTTGCGGCCAAGTACCTCTACCCGAACATGAAGAGCCTTTTCGCCCTTCCGGTCTTTATACAGCACATGAACCCCTTCTTGGGCGGCATCGTAACCGCCGGCATTGTGGCCGCGGTTTTCGGCGGCGTAGCCACCGTTTCCCTGGGGATGACCTCTCTGGTCGTGCGCGATTTCGTAGTCCCCCTTGTGAAGCCCCGTCCTGAGCAACAACTCAGGATCACCCGTTACGTCGCAATTCTCGTCGGTTTTCTGCCCCTGCCTTTCGTGCTCTTCATGCCGGGCATCTTGAAAACCATGTTCTTCTCCAAGGCGCTCAGGACCGCCGTTGCGCTGGTGGCCGTGTCGGGCTTTTATCTGCCCATGTTCAGCAGCGGCCTCGGGGCTACAATAGGACTCATTGCGGCGGCACTCGGTGCATCTGTCTGGTTTTTTCTTGGCAACCCTTATGGGATCGATAATACCTATGTGGCGATGGTCATTCCCATTGTCGTTATGTCAATAGACCACATCGTCCGCATCCGCATGGTGGGCAGGAAGAAGGCTGGGCCGCCTGGCGGCAGATGATTGACTCTTCTCCTCTCTCTTACTATCACAGCATAAAGATGGCTACGATCACAACACCTATAAATCCGAGTAGAGTGGGCACGAGGTTGCGTCTTGCAATCTCTATGGGATCGGTACCGGTTATAGCAGCAGCGGGGATTACCGCCCAGGGGATGATCGTACCGCCCCCCACGCAGACTGCAAAAAACTGTCCCAAGGCAGCCAGCGTGGCTATATTCAGGTGTGTGGGTCCCCCCAGGGCCTGAGAGAGCGCGCCCATGAGGGGCAGTCCAGCCGCCCCTGAACCATCCAGACCGGTAATGCCACCCACTACTGCCTGGACAATGGCGACCGGGACGCGGCTCAACGGAACTACATTGGCCAGGGCCTGGCCGAGGTCAAAGAGGAGACCCCTGGCCCCTTCTCCAAAGACGGCCCTTGCCGTTCCCGGTGCACCCATGAAGAAAAAACTTGCGATCAGGAAGACCGGGGCAAATATCCGGACACCGAACATGAAGCCTGCACGGGAGTGGTCTGCCAGTTTCCCGAAGCCCTCTTGTCCGTAAACCCCGATTCCCACGATCACCATGACCAAGGCCACGGTGCCGCCGAGCAGGGCTGTTGCATCGCCGCCACGTAGCTTGAAATAAAACATCCCCGCTACATCAAGAAGGAAAAGGATGGCAATAATCCAGAGGGCAAACTTCTTGAATCCCGGTGCTGCCTCTGTCCACTTTTCCCTCTCAGCCATGGCCTCGGCGGAGGCCTCAAAGGGGGCCCATGTGATTGGTTTGCCCGCAGTAGCCTTAATATCTTTCCTGACGGACATGAAAGAGAGCGGTAGGGCAATTATGGCCCAGACGATGAGCATGGGAAGGCTTTTCATCATGACGTCTCCCACCGGAATGCTTGCTGCCTTGGCAGTGATGCCGGGCATCCCCTGGATAACAAAGTCGGTGGTAAGGCCGCAGCCGTAGCCGAACATGCTGATCGCCATGGCCGCAGAGATAGGGGGAAGTCCAACCTCCACAGCGGCCGGCAGAAGCAGCGCACCCACCAGGGCGATTGCCGGGGAAGGCCAGATGATCCAGGCCACAATCAAAATGACAAAACCCATGACCCAAAAAGCGATACTCGGGGACTTGATCAGCTTACGGATAGGCCGGAACATCGTTTCTGCGAGACCGCATTCTTCAAGCATTTTGGCCATACCGACAATGAGAGAAATAATGACGACGATCCCCAGCAGGTCACCAAAGGCAACGGTGATCGAGTTGAAGACCGCCTGCACCGCCTTCACGACATTTCCAGTAACTACCCAGGAGAGGACGAAAGAGCCGACAATGCAGACAAGTGGGGTATCTTTCCTCAAGCCCATGGTCACCAGTACAAGTACGACAAAAAACGCATAAACCCAGTGTGCTGCGGTGAGTTCCACCATACTATACCTCCGTTATAGAATATGTAAGAGAGGGCGCCCTTTCAGGAAAAATTTCCGTCGAACCTGCTTCTTCTAACCGTTTTAGAATCTTGTCTATCTCAATAGCATTTGTAACGTTATATATCAAATAAATATAACGATAAGTATAACGAGACAAAGGAACAAGTCCCGATCCCTGTCGGTCAGGAAGATGTCTTGCTGCGCATTACCACGTGAGGTCACGTGGTAGAGGGCGCCGGGGTATTCTATGCGTAACGGGCGAGCCATAGCGAAAGTCAACAAGTGCAAGAAACAAGACCTGACCCCAAATCGGAGGAGATACGCTCGTGGGCAGCGTGGCGAATCAGCTTAATCATGTGTAGATAGTTTCGCAATATCGCAACTTAGTTATCAGTGAGGGTCTGTCATGAAACCCTATGGCAATACGATACCAAGGGGTAACAATGCCGTTTTTAATGCTCGATATGCGGGACCCGCGTTTGCAAGCACCTGAATAGTTCCTGCAATGACATCGAACCACGCTCGAAGCTTTGTATTATTTGGAGTATTTTTTTCAAGCTCTACAACAGACTCATCAACCAGTTCTATTAATTCAGCTGTTTCCTTTTCATCTCTATCGGAAACATTTTGCAATGCTATTTTAACTTCGCGGAGGGCGTCGATGATGTCTTGCTTTTCAGAAGCGGCCAAATGCTGAACAACGTTTGCATATGAGGCAGGACCACTTTGAACGGCTCCAACGGAACCATAAAAATTATACGTGTTGGCCGGAGAGACTACAGCGTCTCTACTTGTTCCTCTCAACGAATCTACATAAAGATCAATCTCAACATCATGCTTCTTTATTGACAGTTCTGCTATGCTCGTAAGATTCGAGGAAATCTTAATTCCCATATTACCTAGTATTTGTGATTCCCTTTCGTAAACTGACAACAGAGCCTTCAGAGCCTCATCGAGATACCGGTTAAAGACTCTCTTGAAATAGCCAGCTAAATCTACACCCTCATCAACGCCAGTTATCCTATGCACTCTTACAATGGCTTGCCAAAGTAAGATAGCTCGCGTCTCCAACTCCCGAGCTAGTATTTGGTCTATCATGAGGATGGTCCCAGAAGAGATGAGTGCGCCACGGTGAGCGGCGTCTGCTTTCACCTTCCCTATTTGTCTTGGTGCATCGCTTTCCCTTTCTGCCCACGACGTATGTACGAGGCGGTCTAACCTGTCTTCAAAGTTGTTGCTCATTGTGTATCCCTTCCGCCTAGCGTAAGAAATCAGCCGCCGAGTTTACGGGGTCGGCTGGATCGATTTGTTATAAGTCAATCCTTTCTATGGCCTCCGGCTTAAAGCTAAACCATTCGCAGGGTTGGTTGAGATGTCGTGAATCAGTTGTATTGAACAGCACCTTGTTTGCCTTGAACGAATCGACCCATAAGTACAGGTGTATCCGATTCTTTTCTTCTTGTATCCTGCCTTGCGAATACTTGCGATAGATGGGAGCTGATCCGCCTCCTTCCAACAGAAGGTGACCGGTAAGCACACCTACCAGGTCCAGTGCTCCACACATATGATCGTTGTTCACAAAAGCAAGTACATTCGGATACTGGAGGTCTGGATTGACGGAGTCGAATTGTTTGATGGCTGTATGTATGTCGTCGGTGAGGCGATTGAATATAGGATCTGACCGAAGTCCGTCGAGCCACGGGTCCTTCGCTATTTCTTTAACCTCACAAAAGAATGCAAGCTCGTCACCCCGGAATACCTTAAAGTCTGGCGTCTTCCGTTCGGCCATCTCAGTTTTTGTAAAAGGCTCACAGCGCAATCCATAGCTCGCAAGTTCTTTAGCGACGGTCATTTCATGATCGTTCATCGTGTGTGAACCTTATAACCATATACCAAGTTGGTCTTTTCTGACATCTTACTGCCATGCACTGACGAAGGCAACAAGAATGTACGCGTGTACGGACAATGCTCGATGTTAACGGTCCGTCACATAGGGTGGCACTTTCACCTACAAAGAGAGCGTTCAGGAATGACGGAGAGGATGCACATTACCGTCAAAAATGTACGTGATTACCCTATTCTCACTTGAGCCCCGCCTTGTGCAAAGCGGACACACTGTCATCGAGGTCTTTCTGATTCTTAAAGGGAAGCCTCCTGGCTCCAGATTCCACCGAGTACGTGGGGTCGATCCTCAGGACTTCTGCAGCTTCGGTGCGCGCCTCTTTTTCGCGACCCATCATCGCGTACGTACAAGCCAACCATAGGTGGGCAACCAGGTGATCGGGTCCATAGAGTTGGAGCACCCTCTTGTAAGCGAGCCTTTACCTGCTCTTGTCTGCTCCTCTACCTTCGCTTTAGTTTTTACCTTTACCTTTTTTGAGCTCTTACCTGTTTTTCCCTTAACCTGTTCTGCTCTATTTCATCTTTACGGGCGTCGCTGGCTGAGAATCGAGGCTTGCGAGCACTTCCTCACTGACCAAGACGCTCTTGAGAGTCTTAGTCCCATCGAGGACCGCATAAAAGTCGCTCCTATCCATATAGGCGACGACATATTCCACAAAACCACCGTACTGGTCACACTGGTAGAAATCCCGAACAGCCCAGGCGACCCCGAAGGCGAGACCGCTGACGTCGCTAGGTAAATCATTCTTAGTCAACACCTTGAGCTCCGGTTCAAAATACTTCTGCATCACAGTCTGCAGTCTCTCCTGACCGGTTGAACTGTTCCTATCGAAGTTGCACTCTTCATGGTGGGTCTCAACAAAAAGATACGCGACCTTTCCTCCCTTACTGTCCCTTACCGTGACGAATCCAAGCCCCTCCTTGGCGACTCCGATCCCTTTGGCGTTATACCTCGCGTAGATCTCCTTGAGCAAACCACTATACTTCTGGTTAAGTGCTGCCAATTGAGGATCGGTGTATGAGGCCTTCAGACTCTCTGGCTGCGTCTTGGCCAGATTGACATAGCCGGTACAGCCTGCAAGAAAACCGCTCAACAAAAAAACAAAGCACAACGTTGCTGTTCGTTTCATTTTCATCTCCTTCAACTACCTCTCTCCAGGAGATCTATGATCTCCCTGAGCTCTAGCTTGATCTCGTCCATAAGTCGTCGCTGCCTGCTGAGGTACATCCTTGCGCCGTCGATGGTGAATTTCCTGTATTTCCTATAGCGCCAATTCTGATAAGTCATCCTCCAAAACCCTGCACCGGCTCCAACCCTTGGCCTATACCCCTTATCGGCAGCATGGGAGTTTGACCCATGTTTCCCTCCTTCTCGTCTTGTTTTCGTGGCATCTTCCCACGATGCTGCACTTGCTTTGCAAGACTACACTTCTACGCTGCTCATGGCGTTCCTCCTTAATCAGAATATAATACCGACCATGTGACATTGCTGCGCCACCAAGGAAGGAGGGCGTCATTCCCAGAAGTTATTAATCTAAGCGTCAAGGAGGTAAGGACGAACCGACTGGGATTTCAAGGAAGACATGGTGCGTTTCATACACTTGGCTAGAGACCTTCATTAGTTTCCCAAGGTCCACATGGGAACGCCGATAAGATTTGCGGGGCGGTCAGCATTGCCAGGTGAAGTTCCTTTCCGGTACTCACTCCCATCGCTCATTTGCTACGAACCACCCATTGCCATTTATACTACTGCACGAAAAAGTAGCAATGCAAAGCGCATAGTACAGTGAGAGCTATGACCTGACCACGTATATCAAAGAGAAAGCGGGTAGAAAAAAACCTGCGCATGATGTCTTGACTTTTATCATAGTAGGAAGCACTGGTCGGGGTTCGGAGAGTATTTCTCACACCTGATAATCATTAGAGGGCACCTCGCCATAGACAACACGACGTTGTACTATGGTGAAAGACATTCCAAATCTTATCATGGAGGTGCCCCAATGAAAGTGTACGTCGGCATGGACTTGCATGCAACAAACACGTACGTCGGCATGATTGATGAGGAGAACACGGTGCTCTACAAGCAGCGGTGCAGAAACGAACTCCCGTTGATCCTCGCCGCGCTGGATCCCTTCAAGAAGGATATCCAGGGCGTCGTGGTCGAATCAACCTTTAACTGGTACTGGCTCGTGGACGGCCTCATGGACAAAGGCTACCGCGTCCATCTGGCCAACGTCTCCGCCATCAAACAGTACGAGGGCCTGAAGCAGATCGATGACAAGC
>DATFYE010000036.1:0-28693 GCA_035315185.1 Syntrophorhabdales bacterium
CACAGCAACGAATAAGCCATTGCCATAGGTTATGCCAGAAAGAAAAGAGGGTGCACCCGTATTTTTTACCGCCCATGAAAATCCATCTGGAGAAGTAACAATTCGGCCATCGTTACATGCACAAGCGAAAAGGCCATTGGCATAGATTACTGCATTACCGATGATGGTGGGATCCAAATATTTCGGCGTCCAGTTCACTCCGTCCGGAGATGTAAGGACCAAACCACCGTCACCGAAAATAACAAAGGTTCCATTGCCATAGGCTCCAGCACTTAGGTCAGCAGTAACCCCAGATACCCTTTCTGTCCATGTGACTCCATCTGGAGAAGTAGCTATTTGGCCGTTAGCCCCTGTCGCAACAAAAAAGCCCCCGCCATAAAATAAGTGCATACCAAGATTATGTGAGAGCGTAACAGTATACCTAAGATGCCAATTGTCCAGTGGATCTGCAATCAATGCTTGTGGAAGCACAAACACCAAACAAGAGACCGCGGCAACGCAGCATAACCTTCTGATCTTCATTTTCTCCTCCTTCGCCTCGTCGTTTTTCCTTCTTATGAAACGTTTCACACGTTTGTATCGCGTATTGTTACACCTACCACGACGCTCAACCCACAATTCGTCGGGATTGCTCAAAAGCAGCGTTTCCTTCCCGGGACAAGAGACGGACACAGAATCGCGACGGATTGCCTTGGGGGAAAGGGTGGCTATGTCCTCACAAAAGCAGAGCGGGAATCTAACAGCGAAGGATGACCGACAGGACGGTCTGTAACGCGAACTGCATTAGAGACTGGCTCCTCGGCTGATGGTATCCGGAGGCATGACCCTGACCTTCAGAAGGAAGGGAGGCCGCAGCATACCACCTCAGAGGACGCGAGACAGTGAAGGCATCAGTGGGTATGCCAAAGAAATCCTGGAATTCGTTACTATACGCGTCTTCGTATTCGACATACTGGGGCACCGTGAGTAACAACGATGCATAGAGCAGGAACTGTAAGGAAGTCCGTAGCAAACAGGTGAGCTTCACGTGCACGCCTTGTTCTGTATAAGTGTCCTCTTCCACCAGTGTACATTGGTTAATGCACTTGTCAAGGAAAAATTGGTGTTAAATTGCGGCTTAAGCCCAATGGCCTATGAATTTCTCCAAGCATGCCATGGGGCGAGAATATTGGACCAGGCCAGTTGTTGAGGGTAACGAATGCCGCTTGAAAGGTTGGATCGTGGCATAAAGCGTGTGTTCGAAGAGTACAGGAAGTTAGGTTGCATCGTGTACATGCCCAACCCTCTCCTGGACGTAATCCCCCACATGCTTTACCCCTTCCTTCGGTAGAGGTATGATGTCTGTAATGAAAACTCTTTCTTGGCGGAGGGGAACATGACCATTGAGGGAATTGAGGAGCACTTTGTATGCGCCACGTGCGGGGAGGAACACGTGTATCCGCTCTTCGATGCCCTGCTGGCCAAGACCGCCACAGGGCTTCCATGCCCTTCCTGCCACGGCGAGATCGACATACAACTCGACTTCTCCTTCGGCCTTCATGGAAGGGTTGCGGACGTGTTCATCCCCGACGAGATCGCTTCCTGGGAGCAGGACGGGGAGCAGTGGCAGTTCTATCCGTTTCTCGTGATGATCGAGTCCCGGGACGAGGACGACCCCGGCTTGCAGACCTGGCTCCCTTTCTGGCACCGGGCGAAGAGCCCCGACGGGCAGGTAAGGACCTACTTCGGACGCTACGCGCTCTGTCTCCAGGTAGACCCTTTCCGGGAGCTCCTCGAACAGGCGAGGAAGAAGGGCTATTTCCAGGACTGAAGCGATGCGCTTAAGGAGGGGATGGCCTGGCCCTCTCAGCAGGTCGCGGGGCAAGGGCAGCCTTTCAAGGATACACGAAAGAGACCAATAAGATTGGGCTAACTCTATGACTGCAGGGGATTGGTTCACCAAAGCACTTACATTGCTCCACAACGACGCTTCTCAAGAGGCGATTGAAGCCCTGACGACTGCCATCCGGCTCGACCCCGAATACGCTGAGGCTTATGCTTACCGAGGCTTTGCTTATTATCAGCAAGGCAACTATGATGCTGCGATGGAGGACTATGATAAGGCAGTTACATTATGGCCTAACCTTGCGGAGGCTTATTACTTTCGCGCTATTCTTCTCGGGCAACGGAAGGATCACGAGAACGCCGTCGACGATTATAGCAGGACTATTGAGCTAAAGCCCACACTCATAGAAGCATATTACTATAGGGCACTCAACCTAGGCGCGGCAGGCAGGTATGAAGAGGCGCTAAACGATATGAAGACCGCTGCGGAGCTTGGCTACGAGCCAGCGAAAGAGTTCTTGGAGAGCCACAAAGTCGAGCCAGAGACAAACTGAGCCCGATCTCGACTATTGCCGGAGGTGTCTAGGAAGAGACTAAGAAAAGGGTAGGGGAAGACTGGAGCATGACATCGCCTGGTCTAAACATAGCGCCATTCATATCCGTCGCGGCGGCGGGTCACTATGCCGGCTGAGGTTTCGGGGAAATGAGGGGTAAAGAGGGTTGCTTTTTTCCTTGCCGCATAGTCGAGCATCGAGCTCCTTGACGTGCGGGCCCGGTCGGCATCCGCGCAAAACACCGAGTTCCACAATGGCCGGTAGACCTGGAGCGGATTATGCGCGATATCGCCGGTGAAGATTGCCTCCTCGCCGCACGATTTTATGGAGATGGACATGTGGCCTGGGCTGTGACCTGGAGTCGGAAGAAACTCGATGCCGTCGAAATAGAATCCGCCCTGTTCGCCGATGGTGACGGCTTGCCCGGCTTCGATGACCGGCAGCACGCTGTCCTCGAATAGAATGCGGCGGCTCTCGGAGGCCGGTGTCGAGTAAAAGTCACGCTCGGCCTGTGGGAAGACATATTTCGCCTTCGGGAAAGTCGGCACCCAGTAATTATCGATCTTCCGGGTATTCCAACCGACATGGTCCGCATGGAGATGGGTGAACAGAACGTGCTCGACGTTCTCAGGATAAACCCCGACTACTTCCAGACGTTCGAGAAACGGTGTTTGCAGATGATGGAAAAGCTGGCTGAACGGACGTTCTTTATCGTTGCCGATCCCGGTATCGATCAGCATAACCTGGCCGCCAAATTCAACCACCCAGACATTGACGTTGAGAAAGGCATGGACGCGTCTCTCGTCCGGCTGTCCCAGCACAAACCGAAGTACGTGATCCTCGAGGCCGGACGGGATCCAGTCGGGATATAAAAACGCCGGGGTCAACGTGGTGAGGACCGTTTCCGTCACACGCGTGATCGTCGCGTCACCTATTTTGTGTTTGTCGATGGGGGAGGTCATAGATAGTCTCCATACACGGGCTGAATGACTCCGGTGGTGTCCAAAGACTCGCCAGCCGATTTATCTATGTCATTGTTTCCAGTTTATCCGATGCGGTCCAGTGCGGTCCAATGTTTTTTTGTAAAAGGGTGGGGCGAAGAAGTCTTGCGACGCCCCGCTGCACTTTAGTCATCCTCTCCATATAAATCCGGGCGGGATTTCTTTATTCTCTTGACCACGAGGAATGCTTCCTCCGAGCCTCTCATTGCGAGAACTCGGCCAATTTCTTTCTTTGCCTCATCCCATCTTTCCAAATCACACAAGGCCGCAGCACGGGATGTTAGCAAAAAGGTGTTATTCGAGTTTTTAAAAGGTTCGGTTTCTTCAACAGCTTTCTCAGGTAATCCTTTTTGGCGAAGGACCGCGCACAATACGCAAAGACCGGGCAAATTGCACGGGTCCCTGGTTAGAACACGGCGAGCAATCTGTTCCGCTCTATCATATTGCGCTGCCGCACGCGCTTTGCGAGCACGTGCAATCAACGCCTTGTTATCTGAGATCTTAGCGTCCTCTTCCTGAAGACCGCCATCAATGAGGGCGTTTAGTTTTGAAACTATACTCGTGGGCGGTATAAGGAACGATGCGTCAAACCAACGGCCGCCATCCCACGTATAGATTTGCCCATCGAGCTCTATATTTTTTTCATGTAAAGGGTGTAACCTCTTTCTCATCACTTCACGTTGCGCGTGACCTTCGGCGAGCATTGCTCCGAGGATGACGAGCACCCGAAAACGATGCGCGGGCAGGTCTAGGAGCTGGTTAAGCCATCGTTACCATTTGCACTTGGAGATGATAAGTCCCCCGGCGACGCCAAAGAGCAGAGACATCGCACTGCCGAGCAAACCGGAGAAAAACAAGGCCTTCCCATACGGAGTACTATCCTTACTCCAAGTAACCCAACCGCCGATGGCCTTAATTGTTACCCATGCGCCTACAAACGCCGCTGCCCCCGAGACCTCGAATCCAACCAAAGTCGTATATATGAGCCGCTCGAAAATCCCAGTCATTATCGGGAACCACGCAATCCGGGGTGCAGACTCTTGCTCGCGCCCCCGAGTACATTCCGTTCGACGGATCAAATATCTCCACCAGAGCCAAAGGACCGGAACGGCGATTATTCCGCAAACGAGGTAGCCGACGAGGTACCTGGCCATAGCACTTACCTCCCTCCATTACAGGATCGTGGCCGAACGTAGAGCTAAGCGGGAGCCGGCGTTTTCGGCGATCCGCTTCAGCGCCTGGTTCGGGCTTTGCTTTTGCTGGTCAGATTCTCTGTGTCACACGGTCGATCCGTTTCTGGACTTGCTTCAGCTGAGCGTCTATCTCAGCCAGTTCCACGGTGGGTGTGTCGGATCGCACCTTCAGCATCACAAACGCCTTCAGAATTGGATTGCGAAAACGATAGAACCCGGGGGACAACCGTTCAATGATCGCCGCTGACTCGAGTCTCTTGAGTTGGTGTGAAACGTTCAGATCTTCAACCTTAACCAGACCTCCGACCCACTTTGCGATGTCGCGATAGGAAACCGGTTCCTTTGGCCATGACGCGATGGCGTAAAGTGTGTACTTAAATCGCGGCGAATCAGTAATACTTCGTGTGGCCTCTTCATAGGCATGAGAAATCGAGTACTCGGTATTCCTTATGGCATACAGGATCGCATCACGTACGTTGGCCGGGGCAACATGTAAGTCTTGTTGCTCTCCCTTCCTCACGCGCGTGATAAGAGACGTTACGGCACCCTCGCAGAGGAGATGAGTGTAGTACGGGAACTGCGCGGAGAACTCAGCAATCTGCTCAAGCGAGTCGTCGTCAATGGTGATCTGCAATTGCCTGACTCCGTCCGAAACGATGCGCCGGATATCGGACTGAGTCAGCCGGGGCACCCTCACTTCCATGATGTTGCGACGAGCTGACTCGTGTGCCGATAAGATGTCGCCGATGTTGTCGGCAACACCTACAAGCATGACGGTAGCAGGGTGGTGGTTATCCGATAGCTTCTTGACTAGGTCCGCGAACTGCGCGCGGACATCGCTGCTCTGAATGCGCTCGAAATCGTCGATGATTATGAGTCCCTCTTGCTTCGGCAGGCGGTTGGCGATTTCCTGGGGAGAAAGGTGTGTCTCCCCGAGGCGTTGCTGAACCAATTTTGTCTGGCGTTCGTGTCCGAGTCCGCCGGACGCGACCGGGATAGAGAGTTTGGCATCCTTCTTTGTCGTCTCTAACGATTCCTTGGAACGCTCCTGCCATTCTGCCCCATAGTTGGCTAGCACGCTTGAGACTATGGATTCAAACGTGTCGGTCGCTGACGCGGAATAGTAATAGTGGGAACCAGCAAGATCATTCAGGGCCACCTTGGCAACAGAGGTCTTGCCAACACCTCGCTCGCCGTAAAGGACAACGCCCGATCCCTCCCGGCGATAGGCTCGTCTGATGTCCTCTAGGAGTTCTTCCCTCCCCTTCAGCCTTTCTCGCTGGGAAATTGGCGAGGCCGGTGTGAAGACTTTCGACAGCGACTCTTGAAGCCGGTCTACTGGGTTCGTGAAAAGGCTCATAACATCCTCCTATATACCCGAACGTCTAGCTGAGGCGCGCCCGGTAGCGCGTTGCCTCCAGCAACTTGTTCGCCCAATCGGTTTTCACTTTTACCAGTCCCGCTTAGGTACATTGATGCTCTGACGGACTTTACGTAGTCATCCAAAGTCCTTTCTCATTCTACTAAACTCATTGCGTTCATGTTTCTCTTTCAATTGTCGAGCGTCGATCCATTACCTGGGTCGAGCCGGCTATAGAGTTTGGCATCCTCAAGTATGCCTGATAATTTGTCGATGACTTCAACATATAGCTTCGCCCTTCAATCACAAAGCCGTCCAAATTGTGCTCTATCGTATAGACCGAGAGATCGGCTATGTTGTTTATGAATCCCCTTCTTTTGAAATTCAGGGAGGTATTGCACAAGACACCGTAACCGGTACGTGCCTTGAATGCCATAAGCAGCTCATGCAAATGGCTGTTAGTCACAGGGGACACCGTTTGAATGCGCGCCGTCCCATTGACATGTGTCACCGCAGCTAGCGCATCCGTAGAAACGAAATGCGTGTAAAGCATAAATGGGCTCGGGTGATTGCAACCAAACCATCTAACAGCATCTTCTTCGAGGCAGACGGGCGCAATCGGACGAAACTGTTCGCGCTGCTTAATCTCATTCAGCCGCACTCTAGTGCTATCCTGGAATGGCGAAGCAAGAATCGAACGATTTCCCAACGCGCGTGGTCCGATTTCGTATTTTCCATTTACCCATCCGATGATCAGGTTGCTAGCCAACATGTCGGCAATCATTGCGTAGTTCGTTTCGTACTCATCAAATAAAGATGCGTCGAATGCGGCATTGGCCATAAATTCGAGACCAGAGTAGACATTCCAATCTATCTTAGGGTTCCCTGTTAAATGGAACTGCGCGTCAATCGCCGTGCCGATCGCTGAGCCTGAATCGTTGGCAACAGGTGGCACGAATATCTCGGAAAAAAGATTGGTCTCCTTCCACTTCGTGTTCCAGTCACAATTAAGTCCGCAGCCTCCAGTGATCAGCAACGGCATGCCTCTCATCATGTTCGACTCGGCAAATTGATAAAAACGATCAAATATTCTGTTGCTGAAAATACCTGCGAAATTACGAAACTCCGGATCATCCAACCCTACGTTGTAGTGTCGACAATGCCTTAACACCTCACACTCCTTCGGCTTTAGGTGCAGGCAATCCTGCATGAGAAACGCGATTATTTTCTCCTCTTCATCCGAAGGCTTGCTTCTCTTCGAGAACGAAGCCAAAGCCATGAGTTTTCCCGCGTCAGAAAATCGGGAGAATTCTGCAAAACTTTTATCAAAGGTTGGGTCAGCCAAGCCGTAGAGCAGGGCATAACGATGTCCAGGTTCAGGCATGACATCGGCGAGCTTTGTCAAATTGAACTCGGAATCGATTTTGTAGAATGATCCGATCACTCCTTCCCAAAGTAATGCATAGCACGGGGTGCCCTTGGGCAGATTCGACATGCCAAAGGCACAGAGAAGATGGGAACGTTCGTGGGATGATGAGAAGTATTGAACCGTTTTCCCCAATAGGCGTTTTTGACTAACTATAATGTCGCTGGTACTGACGCCATGGTATCCAGCAAGAAAGTGCTGCTCAGACAGATACGTGTCGCTAGGCCACCAGCCACCTCTACAAAGCACGTCCGGAACTTCTTTGAGTTCACCGAGAACACTGAACACATCCGGAACGGACAGTGGTGAGTGTCGATAACGGGAGTGTTTCTCAGCCTCAATTGATGCTACTAAATGTCCGTCCTCAAGATAAGCGAATGCGCCATCGTGGCCCGGATTGAATGATAGAATTTTCATTGTGCTAGCTGACTCCAATTAAAACTGCCCAGCCTAACTTGCCGGGCGTAGATCATCAGGCCCGGGCGAGGAAATAACGGAATTCGCCTCCAGAGCGATCGATCTTACTATTGTTGTTGCTGGGAGCCGTCGGTTGTTGATTCGCCCGGCAAGTTTGGTAGAACGAGATAGCCAACTGTTGACATGGAGCGACAGTGGAAGGTGCGGGATTGGTGTCGGATCCCAGATCGCGCGTTTATGGACCAGATTATCGTCAACTAACCAGCTAATCTCGCACGGGCTCCATTCAATTGCGAATCGGTGGCTTGCTTTGGATGCGTCAAACCCGAGTTCAATATAGCTTGGAGCACCTCTATAGCCATAATCAAAGTTTGCTCCTTCGCCACCTGGGTTGTAGAAGACATTGACCAAAAGGCGGTCTGGTCGATTCCCCGCGATCTCGATATCTATTTCCTGTCGTGGTGAGTTACGGTGGAGAAAGAATCCGGTGACCACCCCGGGCACATTTGATGCTTGGATGGTCGCTTCGAATTTTCCGAACAAGTATTGGTCCCGACTGCATAACGAAGCGGCGGTATAATCGCGAACGCCTAGGGGCTCCCTTTTGACGGAAAGCGCAGCCCCGATTCCAGAACTGAATTCGACATTCGAGGGGCGAAACAACGCCAAATTGTCCGTGAAAGTGTCGCTTCTTAGAAGCCAGCGTCTCGTGTCGAGACATTCCAAACAGTCGGTAATTCTAACTAACTTTTCAGTGTCCGTCTGCCCATCCTCTGTCGGGACAGCGCTAATTCCTTGCCACCACTTACGGGGCTTAACGACCCATGGCGACTTATCACGGCTAGGGCTTTTGCATTTTAGGACTTGGTCCGCTTCAATTGTTCCATCGAGAATTGGCCTTTGGCCAAGGTCCTTCAGCGCAGGGTAGGAGCAAGTGGGCGGCGCACATCTGAGGTGTTCGCAAACGACTTGCCATCTATTCGGTTCCTCTGAATGAAGCACAGCGATGTCGGCACCATTGAGGTCGTCCTCAACACTGAGGAAAGTGCCATCTGCTGTGATGCCCTTGGCTGCGGTAAGAATAAACTTTGCCTTCGGGTAGCGACTCCGGAGTTCCCTGACTTTTGCGTCCAAAGATCCTATGTTTACATATGCGTCAAAAACCCGATTGCCTCTTCCCTCAAGAAGCCGTTCTAGTTCAGGAGCTGGTAATGCCTGGAGATCACTGCAGCATCTGTATCCTAGCATGGACAAAGCCATTGCAAGCGATGAATGGCCGGAGCCTTCAGGCCCAAAAGCAAACACTGGTTGTTCAGCTGGGCGGATGTTAAATAGGGATGCTCCTTCACTAGTGATCGCGCCAATTGTAGTCAGAGCGGGAAGTATTGAATATAAGTTGGTAGATCTAGCGTCACGTCGTTGGCTAATAAGAGGCCGTTTAGTCGCGCGTACATCCAGCACTTCGAACTGGTGATTTATCCAGAGGTCAATGGGGCCACGACAAGGAAGTAGGCGAAGGAGTTTCTCAGCACCCTTGCGGGAAAGAACATATCCGGACAGATGCCAGAGCCCGCGCACTGGGCGGAATACGTTACTTGAAAGAAAGGTTTTTGGCGCACCGTGCTTCACTTCGAGATACGACACATAAAGAACGTCGAATCTGCCCTTCTTATCATATTCGGCCACGACTTCGTCCCACGCCTGATTCAGATATCTTGAAAATCCGAAATGAAACCATGCGTCGTCTTCAAGGATAAGTGCGTACTCATGATTACTCAACGCAACCTGCCTCCAAACATTGATGTGTGATCGAGCGACTGCAATCTCAGCCCGACTCATTCGAATCGGAGTATTTAGTTCGAGACGCGTGGGAAGAACTAACGGTTGGGGTTCTACAAAAAGCTGATCTCCAAGCGTATAAAATGGATCAATGTCGGCATCCTTGGGTGGCTCCTGCGAGAATTCATTAGCATCGACGGCGACATGCCGCTCAGTCAGGCTCAAGAGTTCAGCTCCCGACGAGTCCAATATGTGCCTGAGCTCTTGCTCCATCTTGGACCAGCGGCCCGGTTCACGATCAAGGTTGATGACATAGACCTTCTCAATCCTAGGGCCTTTCGCCGCACCTTGGACACCGAATGTTTGACACTTCCGCCTTGGCAGGAGCCTCCGAAGAGTCAGCCAGAATCGGAAAACGTGACAGACAGCTGCTAGTGGAGGGCGCGCCAAGTTCATCGCTCCTCCGCGCGCCTTGAGGCCCGATACGCTTGCTGATTCGAAAGCCTCCAGTTTCTCTTATCACTCCGGTAACTGAGTGGCCACTTACTGGTGGAAGTCTTCTCCCAATCGTGCACAACGAGCAGCGCTTCCTCCGGACAGCTTTCATCAGCGACCACTTCGAATATGGATCTGGTGAGGTTGCCGGGGCCAGTGGTTGCCTGGACTTCGGGCAGTTCGCCTTTTGATTCTTGCTCAAGGGCTGTCGTAGCGTTCAGCAGTGCACGCTCTATAATAGGATGATTGCGAACCGCGATCAAAGGGGTGGTGTTGAAGTAGAAGATCCAGCTCAATTCGTTTGCCCCCGGATTAACAAAAACTGAGGGCGGAACCATCTGAGCTGTCGCAATGTCGTAGCAGAACGGTTGGAGCTTCAACCGCCCATCTGTGAAGAGGTGATCGATTGTCGTTCCATGATAGACGTCGTCAGCGTCAATATAGAAGCCCCCCTCTACGAAGATGTAGGAGTAACGGAAGTAGTCCGACTTCATTGAAGGGTGATAGCACTTGTCAAATGCGCTCTCATATCGCGAGCCCAAGTGGATCCGGATAAATTCCCTTGCAGATCTCTCGTCGAAAACCTGAAGCTCGAATCCAGATTGCTCGAGTTTCTTCCAGGACTCCATGCAATCCCTAACGTCCCGGGGCAATCGGCCAAGATCATCCCAAAACTGCACTATACGTCTTGGAGGTGTGGCTAGGTGCGCTGCGGGCGCCCGGACTGGTTCATTGGAGCGTTGTACCAACTCCCGGACGAAATTGGAGCGAGCACGGTCGTCCTTTCCTAGGGGATCTTTTTCACTGGATTCGTGCACACTCATGTGGTTGTTCATTGTATGGGTGGCCTCCACAGGCGAACGGAAAGCTGAGCTAGAGGCGGAGCGTCCTATTCCGCCGATTGGCTCCAGCGCCTAGTTAGCCGCCTTTGGCTGATGTTTCTTTGAGTATTGCCATAGTGCCATATCCAGCTCTCGAACACTCATCGACAGCTCTTTTGCCACTTTTCGACATATCTCAGTATACCCTTCCCAAAAGTCGAAACTGTACATAGATGGCTTTGCTATTGAAAGGCTCCAAAGAGCACGCACATCAAGAATGGGATATGTTTGATCAACGCAAAAATGCAGTATAACCGATGCAGTCGGCATTTTTACTCCGTAAAGTAGCATCAACGATCCTATTCTCGAGCGTTCGCACTTTGCCCCGAATGAAAATGTGGTTATTTCCTTTACATAAACGTCTGGGTTACTCTTGGCTCTTGCAGCTTTACGTTTCGATTTCCAACGACATATTTCATAGAGCTGATCAGCAGTTAAGTGGCCCTGGTTTGGACCGATCTTATGGTATTTTTCAAGTTTGGTCTCCGCGCGAAAGTCGTACTGTTCGCTATAATATTTAACCTTTTCAGTGGGAATTCTCAGTTTGTATTCCATTCTGTCTCCCCCATTTCTCGGCTAACAATTAGTACGCGGTACCGATATTTTCTGACATTTTACTCCCCAGTCGGAGAAATGGCAACACCACAATGTTCAACAAAAAAGACAATTTAGTCCGCGCCGACTTGGTAATTGCTCCGTAATAGCATCAAAATGCAGGTTGATCTTCTCCGAGGCTTCATTAACATCGGCAACGGCACAGCAAAGAACGGACTGTCCCATCATAAGCTCCTCAGCTTTTCCAAAAGCCTCACCATCCCCAGCGTGTCGAGCTTGCAATACTCGAGGAGTGACTTACGGATCCGGCTCGCTTCCGACGGGTCCTTGGCCCCACACATCGCAAAATAAGCCTGCATAGCCATTTCGCCGTCTGCGACCTCCATGCCTTCATAACTCAGATCCGGCACCAGGGCCGGGAGGACTGTTTTCTGAGAGTGCGAGCCTTTCATCTGCCAATGGTACACGTCTCTCCGTCTGAAAGGAGCCATCAGATCCCGCATATTTGAGACGATGCTCTCGATCTTGGTGGCATACTGTGGAAGCCACTCGGCAAGTTCTTTCAGTATGCGGGCCTCGAAGGAGGAGTTGTAGGCAAGGACGCACGCATCATTCGGGATCTCTGCAACAAGCCTTCCGGTAAGCTCTTTCCTCGGGTCGACATTGGGCTCGGCAAGGAACTCGCGGTGACCCAGTTCTGCGCCCTCACGCTCCAGGAAATGGATCGAGTACTGGTAAGGGATCTGCTGGTAGGGGCGGGTCCCATCGAAGGGAGGTATGGGACTCATAAACGTCTCGAAGTCGAGGAAATAGAGAGGATACCAGAGTGAGTTGAGAAATTCCCGCACTGCTTCCCTGTTCACGGCCTCCTTCTTTTCCAGGAAGAATTCCACCTGCATTCTCTGGGCAGCATTCAAGACGTCAAGAGGTATCTGGTCTAAACGGATAATGCCCTGCTTGTAAAGGTCAAATTGGTTTACTCCTCTCCGCTTCAAGGTGAACACCGAGTCTTCCGGGATATGCTGCCAGCAGCGGCCCTTGAAATCGCATTCGTAAGGATCATCACACCACGCACCGATATCGATGGCGGGTAGGGACCCGCTGAGCATTTTTCGGATGTTCGCGAGTTCCTCTGCAACGAACGCCTGTTTCTCCTTGACGCGATCGGTGAGGTCCTTAACGGCAAAGAGCTTCTTCACTTCAATCCCGCCATGTCTCACATACTCATTGTTGATGTGCACGAGAAACGCCCTCGATACGGGCAGATTCGACCCCTTCAGCACGTAGTACTGCAGAGCCACGTCGTTGACGTGCACGTCTTTCACTTCCGTCGATTGTTTCACCTCGTAAAGGTCCCATCCGCGCTTACCCTTGTGGAGTATATCCGCCTTCATGAACACGTTGTTATGGTTGAACGCCGCCTCGTACAGGGTCTCGGTACCCCTCCGGATCTCCGAGGCGGTCATCTCAAGTTGCTCCTGGGGTGATAACCCTTCGTACGGAACCTCCACCCCACCGGGAAAGAGTTCCCTGGCCAGCTTGCCGACGTCTGTCCCGCTGTCGAAGAGAGTCTGCTTCTCCTCGGAGACCTCGTCTCTCAGTTCCGGTTGATACCGGTCAAGGAAGAGTGATTTATGGCACTGCAAACCCCGGATAAAGAGCGATTTGCTCAGATAGAGGCGGTCCCTATTCCGATCGTTCGTCATGATAGAGTGCACCGGGGCATTCGTGAGATGTAGATATCTTCACCAACGGGACATCGGACCGCACATGCCTATCATCCTATTGAGACAACGGCCGCCTCTCCTATGTTGCCGTAGCGGTCAGGGATGCAGGTGAAAATGACAATCTGACATTCTTTGGCTGCCTTGGCCAAAACGGCACCCATGAGCCGTAGACGCTCAGGGTCTGTATAGCCTTACCTTCACGTTCTTGAAGCCGGGTATCTATCTGAATGGCAAGCATGTCTTTTCCCCAGCCATAGTCAATCGTTCTCCGGGCATACCAGAGGCGCGTTTCCATGTCTTGAAGCTTGTCCAGCAACGCCAGATTACTGCGCCAAGGAATTTGTGCAACGGTGCGTTGCACAATTGTGCGGTCGGGCCAGCATTCAGCGAACTTGCGCATATACCGGTACGGCGACACCCTCAACTGAACGCCCCATAACCTTACGCTCATTATTCTTCACCTTTTTCGGTGAGCTTTGCCTTACTTTCTTCATTTCACAACTCTCCGTCAACATCTTCTCTGAGATACTCAAGACCCCTGAGAAACAGATCCAACGGCCCGTTAGGTATATAATACACCATCCACTATCGTTTGGCCCTTTTTTCCACTTATCAGATATCCAGGTGCAGTACCAACCGGCCAGGATTTGCAACCGAACTACCACAATCGAATCTCGGCGAGCCCGCTTTCTGGGCCGGGGGCAATCCTCACATTGACCTTTCGTAAGGGCAACGCCACGTACCCGGAACCATGCCATTGAAGGATATCTTTAAGCGTTGGAGGTCCGCCTGTCTCGCAGACAGAAGACATCGCGGTCGATTCATACGGAAAGGGAAGTTTGAAAGGACGAAACAGGGTCTTTCACTCTCCCCGTTCATGATTACCGACGGAGACATTTTATCACGAGTGCGGTTTTGATTCTTAGCTGACAAGACCTCCCTTTGTCCTTGCAAAACTATCACGCTTGTGAAAAAATGGTGGTAGCAAAGAGAAATCGGGAAAGTGACATAGTTGGGTGTCACGCAGCACCGAGGGGACTTCACTGTTCTTATGGCGCGGACGGCTAGCAGCCTGGCGTGAATCACGACGGAGCGGGCAAGGGTCGCTGCAGCAGGTAAGGGGAACCGAGGGTGGCGGTGAGTAGACCCAAAATAAGGATTTGAATCGAGGCCCTAGCGAGCGCAGACGACCGGAGGGGGCGACCTCTGATGGATGAAATCAGAGTACTGACCGAGAAGATCAAGAAATTCAGGGATGAGAGGGACTGGCTAAAGTTTCACAACCACAAAGACATGGCTATTTCTCTTGTCTTGGAGGCTACGGAACTCTTAGAGCATTTTCAGTGGAAATCAGCGGCGGAAGTTACTAGCCACGCTCAAGCCTTTAAGGAAGAGATATCGGAGGAGCTCGCAGACGTCGCGATTTATCTTTTGGAACTTGCCGATAATCTCGGGATCAATCTGTCAGCGGCCATAAACGAAAAGCTCAGAAAAAATCAACAAAAGTATCCCGTAGAGAAGGCACGAGGCAAACACACGAAGTATGACAAGCTATAGATCATGAGACTCTATTCAGGGACTTCTTTACAGTTTATTGAAGATACGATCCAGAATCAGATAGCAGAGAAACTAAGGTTAGCTTTTTTTAATTACTGCAGGTACTACCCCTCAGAGGCAGAGATTCGGTCCTGGAGAAACTCTCTAAGATCAATGTCTCAAATCGTACAGTACGCTAACTTGGTTGATCACGGGGTTGTCCTTGAATATCAGCTGCCACTGACCTCAAAAAGATTAGATTGCATGCTCTGTGGCAAAAACGAAGCCAAGAAGGATAATGCTGTCATCGTGGAACTGAAGCAGTGGGAGAAATGTGAGGAAGCAAGCGGCGACAGAGAGGTGTTGACCTGGATCGCGGGCGCGCAAAGAGAGGTCTTGCATCCCTCAGTGCAGGTTGGCCAATACAAATTGTACCTAGAAGATACCCACACGGCGTTCTATGCCGGGTCCAATCCGGTCATGCTCAATGCCTGCACCTATCTTCATAACTATAGCTTCACCCCGGCGGACGCGATCATTTCCCGTAAATTTCAAGACGTACTGCAAGAATACCCTTTGTTCAGTGCTGATGACGTAATCGGGCTTAGGGACTATTTAGTGGGAAGGTTATCCCGTGGTGAAGGCCTCAGCGTCCTTCAAAGGGTCGAAGCCAGCAAATATAGACCGAGCAAGAAATTGATGGATCATGTCGGGAACATGATTAGAGGCAAACCCGAGTATATCCTGTTAGACGAGCAACTGGTGGTGTACGATGCGGTGCTTTCCACCGCTCGAACAGGTTTTCACGATAAAAACAAGACGGTAATCGTTATTAAGGGTGGTCCCGGTACGGGCAAGTCCGTAATTGCCATAAATCTGATGGCCGATCTATTGCTTAAGGGATATAATGCCCACTACGTGACGGGCTCGCGAGCGTTCACGCAAACGCTGAGAAAGATTATTGGAACGCGGGGATCAGTACAGTTTAAGTACTTCAACAGCTATGGTGAGGCTGAACCGAATGCAGTCGACGTGGTGATAGCAGACGAGGCACACCGCATTAGAAGCACGAGCGAGGGGCGTTACACGCCTAAAGCGCGGAGGACCTCAATTCCCCAGATCGAGGAGTTGTTGAGGGCGGCCAAGGTGGCCGTGTTCTTCATAGATGATAAGCAGGTCGTAAGACCGAACGAAATCGGGTCGGTGGAATACATCCGGAGAAATGCCGAAGAACGAGGATGCAAAGTTCGTGAATATCAGCTTGAGGCCCAATTTAGATGCAGTGGTTCAGACGCCTTTGTCAGCTGGGTTAACAACACCCTTGGCGTCGAGAGGACTGCCCATGTTATCTGGAATCAGTCTGACGCGTTCGATTTCAGGATATTTCCCTCACCGTTTGACCTCGAGGCCGCTATCAGGAAGAAGGTGGGTGAGGGCTTTACAGGGAGGGTAACTGCTGGCTTCTGCTGGAAGTGGTCTATGCCAAATGACGACGGTACACTGAAGGACGATGTGGTAATAGGAGAATACAAGCGACCCTGGGACGCGAAGCCTGAGGCGAAAAAGCTGGCCCCTGGCATACCACCAGCCTCACTATGGGCCTACGACCCTAACGGCATAAATCAAATTGGCTGCGTTTACACAGCCCAAGGCTTTGAATTCGATTACGTCGGTGTCATCATCGGAGAGGATCTTGTATATGATCTCGACGGCCAAAAATGGCACGGTAATCCTAGCAAGTCCGCAGATAGCGTCGTCAAGCGCTCAGGAGGGAAATTCACCGATCTCGTCAAAAACACGTATAGGGTCCTGCTGAGCAGAGGGCTGAAGGGATGCTATGTGTACTTTATGCATAAGGACACTGAAAGGTTTTTTAGGTCAAGGATGGAGGCCGGAGACCAAGCCGACCGACAGGCGATGTGAAAAGTTCGGCAGAAAGCTCAATAATGAAATGTTTGTGGCGAGGTTGTCGGATCTTCCATGAACCACGAAATCCAGGTGATAGCCATTATATTCATCAGAGAGTGAGCGATGGCCGGGGTTGATGAGGCAATTCGACTCAGAGCATTTACGTGGCTCAAGGAGCAGGAAACAATCCACGGTGACGTGCTGCCCAGGCCGCTCCTTGAGAAAGGGTTCGAGTTCGAGGGTGAACGCATACCGCTACTCGCTCCACAAGGCATCTTCAAGCCCCGCTATCTTGACCTTCCCCTTTCCATCACGACGGCGCCAAAAGGCCCATACGCTGACAGTTTCAGCCCCGACGGTTACCTACTCTATAAATACAGGGGTACTAATCCCTTTCACCGAGACAACGTCGGCCTCCGACAGGCGATGGCCCAGGGTACGCCACTCGTCTATTTCCATGGCCTCACTCCGGGCAGATACCTCGCAACATGGCCTGTCTATATTGTAGGTGACGATACGACGTCGCTCACCTTCAAGGTGGCCGTTGATGACGCCACCATGAGTTTGACGGGTGACCACCCCGTCGTGTCCGAAGCAGACGATGTCCGAAGGGCCTATATCACTACTACTATACGACAGAGGCTGCATCAGAGGAGTTTTAGGGAACGGGTACTCCGCGCGTATCGCGAACAATGCGCCCTCTGCCGACTGCGACATTACGAACTCCTGGATGCCGCACATATCATTCCCGATACTGAACCAGAAGGGCTGCCCAGCGTTCGCAATGGGATCTCTCTTTGCAGATTTCATCACGCTGCCTTTGATGCGCTGCTCCTTGGCATAACGCCTGACTATACCGTTGAGATTAGGATCGATGTCTTGAAAGAAAAGGATGGCCCCATGCTCCAACACGGCCTGAAGGAGTTACATGAAGCAAGAATCGTGCTGCCCCGGGACAGACAATCGTGGCCCGATCAGCAGGCGCTTGATCTTAGATACCAGCGCTTCAGGCTTGCATCATAGAAGAGAGCCATCTCTTTGGTAAGGAATCTCAACGCGAAGGGGTATTCTCTTCGTGCAATCTGCCGGGAATTGGAAAAGGAAGGGTATCAGCCCATCGGGAGGCGATGGCACCCAAAGACGGTCAGGAGCATCCTCAAGAAGGCGGCGTGAAGGCAAAAGGAGCCCCAAAAGTGTTACCCATTTGTTGTCGGCGGGCAACATCTTTTTCAAGAAACCAGCAATTACGCCTTCCACCTAGTAACATGTTAGCAGCGTTAGATGGGCGAACGGTGGGCTGACCGTGGGCAAGATCGCGGTTAGTTATGCCGGTGAAAAAGGGAATCATAAATCCGAATCAAGTACGACTCACAAAAATGTTATGTGCGTGACGCAAGCACAGACCACACCCATTTGTCCTTAGCCCTTCTTTGCCCCTTCTTCCTTCCCTTGTTCTAGCTGCCGCAACTTTACATAGTTTAACTCGGGGTGTAGGTCTATTCCGCCTGGATCCAGCCCACCCACCCCAATCTTTCTAACCTCATTTAGGTATTTCTTCTCTTGTTTCAGTTCTCCTCTAATCCTCCACAAGAATGAACTGAGGCGAAAAATAATTAGCATCTGTGCTAACTTGCTTTCGCTCCTTAGCATAGTCCATACGACTGCGTGGCACGTGTTAAACAGCCCCCTAAGGCGTTGGCCAAATAAGTATGAATACGCTTCGCCTAATGCGCGTCGGTCTGAATCACTGAGCGATCCAGCGCCCTCTTTTTGTAAGCGGGAGGCTTTAGCCACTATTGCCCGCACGCGATTGTAAATGTCTTTGGTAACAAGCACGCGGTCGTGCAGAGAAACCGCTTTCTGCACATCTTGTTGGCGCTCCGCTAGATCCAAAGCAATGTTGTCAGCAACAATCTCATAGCCCTTTCTTCGAGCCTTTTTTTCAAGGAGAGATAATTTTGCCTCTAGATCCTGGACGTTGCTCTCGTTGACGAGTATTTCAGCGCTGGCTTGCATATAATGCGACGAATCCTTCGGCGTCAGCTGCAACACCAAATTGGCTTTCTCGATTGCCAATGGCTTATTCCCGCTATTTGAGTAGTTTAGAGCCATGTTTAGGTAAACGCTAGCCTTGTCAGATTTGGAAAGAACGCCGCCCCCAATTCTTAATGCTGACTCGAGAATTTCAATTGCTCTCTCATGCCTACCCATCATCCTCAGTGCCCTACCAAAGATGATGGCTGCCTGGGCGGTTTGCTTTTGAAGAGCCGTTTTTTCAAGCATGTGGAATATCTCTTCCGACGCTAGACAGGCCTCCTTATAGCAATCAGCGCCAAGCAAAGCGCTACAATAATTGATGCTTAGCTCCGCAGCTAACGTCATCGTCCGGAGGTCATTGTCTTGAACTGCTTGCCATAGTAAATGACGAGCCACGGAATGCTCATTACCAAGTCCTTCCCTCGGTGCCCGGGCGTCTATTACCATCCGCTTTGGTAACTTTACTCTTCCATCACGCCATTTTTCGCCAAAAAAAAGACTGGCAGATTGCTTGATTATATCAGAGTACTCCTGCTCACTCATCGTCGAACGCATGTAATCCCTGATCTGTCGGGGAACCTTCAGAAGCTTAGGGACAAGCTCTTCTGCTGATTTTCCGGATACACCTTTAATGGCAATCTCTGACCTCAGGGGTATAAGAGGAGTTGACTCAATAAGAGAAAAGTCTAGTAGCTGTTCTGCATTTGTAACATAAAATGGCTCTGTGGGATAGAATCGTCTTATCAAATGAAAAGGGGCTCCGTTGGGTAGCGCTGACAGAACCTTCAGCATACGATAGCTCCTGCGGGAATACCGGTCTGTCGAATACGCAAGTGAAGCAACTGCTGTCTTCAACGCCTTGGGAACAGGCTCCTGATCCTCAACCGAATCGCGACATTCCTCTAATTCGGCATCGAGAAGCTCAGCGAGAGAGTAAACTTTCAGCTTCTTAACCAGTGCATCGAGATGCATCGGTAATCCACCAGAACGCATTTCTACCTGCTCCAAAAGTATGTCATCTCCTACTAGGGCTGGTTGATCGCTCAAATAGCTGCGTATTTCCGGCAAGTCAAGAGGCTCAAGCTCCACGTAACTAAATCGGGAGCCGACAGGGTTCTGTCTGGACACTATTATCAGGTACATTGTCGGACAGTAGTCCAAGATCAAATCAATGATGTCGTTTAGAGTGCGTCCGTCATCGTTCGCGCACGATGGGTCCGATAGAGCAACAGAAAATTCGTCCAGCACGAGTAGTGAAAGGGGAAGGACTGCATTAAACGTGGCAAACTGTTGTAACGGTAGTTCGAACTGATCATCCGTGGCACTAATTAGCTGGTCTATAGTTGTGATGTCCTCACAATTGATGCGGTACGCCTCAACCGATGAGACGTCTGGAGATAGTCGCTCAAGCACTGTGGCCAAGAAGCCGTTCTTTCCCAATCCCCAATCCGACACTATCCACCCACAGCGGAAGCGCCTGAGCGTCATTTCCAACTCAGCTTGTTGCTCCTGGCGAATCCGGCGATGTTTGGCTTCAACATCTAATCGAAACCTTGGGACTGCGTGCAGATGGGCCTTCGCGACCTCTATGGAAATGGTGCCACTCACTAAGACGGACGCTATAGGGTCTTCCTGATCTTCTGCGCCAGGAGTGGACAAGATAGCCTGTGGGAGCGCCTTCTTGTTCGCACCTTCGTCGACGGCTTCCAGTGTCCTCCCTATAAACCCAAAGGACACGGATTCTGATCTATCAAGCTCGTACCCTTGGTCGGCGCTCATTCGCCAATTTCCAGCATACGCTTTCACCATCTTGCGGGGCCAAAGCAATTCTGTACCTCGCACACCTACGATTTCGAACCTACCTGCGATGTAGCCATGTATCCGTTGTTCGTTATTTCCCCACGTTGTCAGTCCGCAAAGAGACGGCGCCTGCCTAAGTCTGCGGGTTTCGGCACCGCCTTCACTGATATTGAGGGTTTTTGGAATATGGAGATGTCCACAGAAATGATAAAGAAAGCGCCCGGGAGCATAGATCTCTGCTATCAAATGGTCTCTTGCCTTCGCATGGAGCCAATCAGGATTGTGATGGGTCATCAGCAGAGCAAGATTTGCCTTCTCAGACCACGAAGCCAGGTCACCTCCACACGCGCTATGTAGCTGCCTTTCATGGACGTCGAGGTGCTCCTCATAGTTGCCATCTGTGAGTTGAACAAAGGCGGTATTTAGGCCAGCAATGGCCAGGTGGATACCCGGTTTCTCGACTGTGGCGACGAAATCGCCCGGAAGAAGGCCTTTACGAAATGTTGTCGGTTTTGGAAATGGCTGACGCTCCCACCATGAAGTGTAACCGTCGAAGCATTCGTTAATCAACGTCCGGTACTCGCAGCTCGGATCGCTATAGAACTCACTTCTTAGCTGAGCGTCAGAGTGCCATTGCCCTATCGCCTTAACAATTGCTCTCGTCTTATCGGGCCTCTGAAGGTCATGATTCCCAGGTACAGCCAACAAAACCGGCTTACAACCGAGGGTGCCAAATAACTCCCAAAGTTTCGACAAATCCTCAGTGGCCCCAGCGAACTGCTCTGCATCCCCATTATGTGCAAGGTCTCCCGTGAAGAAAACCAGATCCCATGGCCCCGCCACTTCACAAAGCCTTCTCAGATCCTCCTTTATTAAGTGCCTAGAGTTTGGCCAAAGCCATTCCTGTCCGGGAGATCCAAAATGCAGATCCGTGATGTGTAGCCAGTTCAGTGCGGGCATAAATACCTCCGCTGTTTTTTTGACCTACAGATTTTATCACGATTATACTCGGGGTGAAGACCCTTTGGGACACAGTAGTTGACTAATTGACAAGTTTTTCTAATTTTCGCCGCCACAAGATTCTCAAACTTTGTATTTTGCTTGTCGCCCAGCCCCTCAAATCCATTCTCCTCCAACTTCTGCCCAATTTCAAGGGAGAAGTTGTTCGGATACTTTATCGAATAGATTTTGAAATATTGCATGTTCGGAGGGAACCGCAGGCGCCCGCTTCTAGGAAGGCATCAAATGCGGCTGCGTGATCTATTGAAGTCATCTACAAACGAAGGCCTTTGAGAAGATCAGAAAAACGAGATTACGCAATAAAATATGAATCAGCGTATGGCCGATTACAAGGCTATTTGATCAAGAAATTCTTTGAGACTGGCGCATCTTCCACCCTCTGTTCCACTTCCAACATCTTGCATATCGACTCGTGATGTTACCATTTCGACGTCCCCTCGGGATTTCGCATAGGTTCGGCCGCATAGTTCCAGAATCTTACTCAACTCGTCTGAGGGATGAAAAAACAGTCTCTGAGGATCGATGCTTCGAAGGTTGAAACCGAGCCTACTTTCTATATATTCAACAGTCAAGACGGAATCCACTTTTTGCAGAAGCGTGTGCATCGAGATAAACCAAGCTTCGATCTCCATAACGGAGAAACATATTACTATACGTTCAGGATTTTTCATTCCCTGAACTACCTCATTGTGGCCGTCTATGAATTGCTTGGTGACTTCATCACATATTACCTTCGACCGTTTTCGGTAGCGGGCACAATACATATCCCTAATGCCGATGATCTTCTCGAATCCTTTTTCGAAGTAGTATCGTTCTCGTTCCGTTATGGCACTCATCACGCTCTCATCGTTGCCCACATCCACGATGAGAAAATGGAATTCAGCGTTGGGACCTATGTGTGAATAGGGAACGGTCCGTTCGCTATTGCCTCGAAGTTGAACGCACTCAAAACTCAGCCTGGAATTGTCGACTGTGTTTCGTAGAAGGTTTCGAACAAAAATCAATTCCGTCTGTCCTTCGGTAACGATTACTACTTTTCGCATCTACTTCGTCTCAGACCGCAAATAGTAGCCACTCGTAAAGAAGTCAAAATTGCCTAAACCTGTCAATTCAAAATCCTCAAACACTTTTGGCGAATTCTCACGATTCAGTATGCTACAGATACTTCCGTACCTATTAACTACGGACCAATGTTCAAGAGGGACGCTATTCATAATAAAACGATCATTTGTTGCCATGAATAACTGAATAGCGTTCTTTTCGGCCTTCTTCATGAGTAGTTTTACGAGGCTACTCGATCTCTCGTAATCTAAGCCTTCGCCGATATCGTCTATCAAAATACACTTTGATGTCCTCGCTTTCAGAACATAATTAACCTGGATTATCACTGAAAGCGACCTAAACATCCCCTGTGACATCTCCCCTTGATCAATTCTTGCCCTTAACCCAGCCTCCTCTACGAACAGGCCCACCGCTGGCGCAGCTAACCCGGTGAATACCAAACTGGTTGGTGCCCCAATTCCTATATTCGTTATCTGGTAATCAAGAGTTTTCATGTCTCGTTTGATCGCTTCAACAAATTCTTTTCCAAACTTCTGTCGTCCCTTTCTGAACACCATTTGAACCTGGTTCGTATCACTTAGAAGCGCCTGATCATCAATCTTATTAACGCTTTCTTTTTCTCCTAAAGTCACGAAAATATCTTTTCCGAGTGAGGTTCCGAAGCAGAAGTGGACGAGACTTTTCCCCCATTCATACAAAGGGTCCAAGAACGGATGTTGAATGGCATCTCTTTTTGCACACGCAGCAACTTCGTTCACGGGCGTCTGGAAGCGAATATCCTTCCCTATTTCCTCGGCTCGTATCCTACCCGAACCGTCCGGACCTCTGGTTAGCACCTTTTTGTCATTGATTCTTAGTTTTTCTTCCTTTACATGTCCGTCATCATACTTCAGCGTATAAGCGATCCTTTCTTTGTCGCCTTCAAAAATCACGTCATAATTTCCGGAGCGATAATGTAATTGCTGTCTCATCGACAGCAGCTCCGCTAAACCTTTAACGACATTCAGAGTCCTAGTTTTTCCGGCAGCGTTGCGCCCTACGACCAGATTCGTATCCCCGAAAGAAGCTTCGCTCAGCCTCCATTCTTCAGGTTTCCCGATATATTGACTGTAATCAATTGTCTTTAGCTTCATTTTTCTTCGTGACCCCCCTCTGCCAGGACGGCTGCTATCAACAAAGAAACCTATTTTATTATAAACGGTTTTCGCACAATTTCTCTACTATTGCAAGAAGTTCCTTCCTCGAAGCTCGATGTTGAGCAGCGCCATCTCTCCAGACGTGACTGTTACGAGTAGCATTTGTCGAATGCCGCATGTAATGTTATACGACTCGAGTGATGGGCACACCCTCAATTACAGGAAGGACTCGTCACTCCGTTACCCACCGTCCCTTGGGTAACAGCCGAAAGAGTCTCACAACCTCAAAGAGCAACACGGTGCACGCTTGGTCATCCCCACCAAGTTCTGGCCATCTCCCACAACGTGAAACAGCTAGGGGACTGTTTTGGCGGTTCTCAAAGAGGACCAATTTTTTACCCAATGTGATACAATAGATGCTAAGCGAGATGGCTTCAAAAGGAGGAGGTGTCCGTGGAAAACAAACTGATCACGTCAGACCCCCAGATCATGATGGGGAAGCCCGTCATTGCTGGTACACGGATAACGGTTGAGCTAATCTTAGAAAAACTGGCTGCTGGTGAGACGGTCGACCAGATTCTCGCTGCCCACCCAAGGTTAACCCGCGACGCAATTAAAGCGGCCCTTGCATTTGCGGCTGAGGCTCTCCGTGCCGACGTGCTCTACCCAGTGGCAGAGGATAGCCTTTGAACTTTTCTCCTAACCACCTTGACTGCATTCTCTGCGTCCCGGACCGTTAGCTGGAGCCTAAATCCTGTGTGATAACAGCGGCGAGCTCTTCCGCTTCTCTCAGAGTCGTCCTAATCTCTTCGGGTGGGGGGGGTTCCGTGACAAAAGGATATCGTTCAAGCAGGTAATAGCCTGTCGCTTTCTGACAGAGGGCGCGAAACTTTTCCAGTTCGCCGTTCAGCAAAACGACCTCATCCAGCAATTGTTCAAGATCGTGGATTCGCTTCAGCTTCCACCCTTTCGAAAGGAGGTACGCCTTCAAAAACTTCTCCAAGGCCTGCTGAAGGTGAAACGCTGCGTCTTCCAGGTCCGATTCCGACAGACGTTTGTGCACTCTTTCCAGGTCCCGCTTTGCTTTTCGTAGCCAGTCGGGCGGATAAAGAGATTCCTTACGGGCGGGCATACAGCACTTCGCCTTTGGCCAGGATTTCGTCTATGAACTGGTCACCCTCACGAACCCTGTCCTTTAACTCCCCCGGTGTCATAACAATTGGTTCGAAAGCGTAACCGCGCCGCGCTTCTGATGAGATGCGTCTAACGTCGTAAAGCCTTTCAAAGAAAGGTTTCTTGGTTTTCTTGATTATCAATAGGTCGATGTCACTTTCATCATCGGGTTCGCCATACGCATAAGAACCGAAAAGGATTATTTTTTCGGGCTTGTAAGCCCCGGCGATCACGTCGGCAAGCCTTCGTATAATTTGTCTCTCTTCTCGCTCTTCTATCATCGCCATCTCCTCATCAGGGAACGCGCACTATCCACGCTGCCCGCGAGTGTACGGGCATGGGCGGCTCGTTATACTCCAACTCCCTGCCCATCCCTTTGCTCCATCTGCGCTGGTTAATACGTATTATACCACCTTTTCTGTATGGCCAGATGGTTCCTGATAGCGAAGGGTTCGGCGAATTCGTGCGCCACTAAGCCCGTGACGCGCGGGTCAAGGTCACGCGGCGTTACTCACCCCGCGCAACGCCTCCCCCAAACAAATTCCCCCCCCGCCCCCCTTTATTTTCTTGACAACCCCCTTCACCTGGAGTATTAAATTACAAAATTATTAATTTTTGAAACGGTGGGAAGCAATGGCCTTAACGAAACTATCCAAGAACTTTCAGGTTACCATACCGGCGAGCCTAAGACGAGGTTTTGACCTCAAAGAGGGGGACTACCTCGAAGCAAGCGTTGAAGACGGCGCCTTTATTTTCAAGCCGATACAGATACGGGAAAAGAATAGCAGAAAGAAGACCAAAAAGTCCGGGGATCAAGAATAATGGCCACGAAGAAAATCGTTGCGGTCGTTAACCAAAAAGGCGGGGTCGGAAAGACAACGACTTCGATCAACCTTTCGGCTGCCCTCTCGATGAAAGGAAAGAAAGTCCTTCTCATAGACCTGGATCCGCAGGCCCATTCGACGATAGGCCTCGGGATAGAGCCCACAAACTTCAAGATAGCCATAAATGACGTGCTCGTCAGCAAAAAGAACATCAAGGATGCCGTCCTCCCGACGGGCGTCAAGAACCTTTACCTCGTGCCCTCGCAGCTCAGGCTCGACAGGGCCGAGCAGCAGCTAGCCCCTGAATTGTTCCGGGAAACCTTTCTTTTCAAGGCAATCAAGGCCCTGGACTATGATTTCATCATTATCGACTGCAGGCCGACGCTCGGCACGCTGACCATAAACGCACTGTACGCCTGCAACTTCATCATCATCCCGTGCGAGGTCGGGCGGTATGCCCTGGAAGGCTTCTCGGACCTGCTCGAGACGGTCGATAACGTCAAGAACAGCAATATGGGAGAGAAAGAGAAGTTCATTCGGATCCTTATCACAAAATATGACTCCCGGAATAAGGTAAGCAACGACTGGGTGTGGCAGCAGCTCGAACCCTATAAGAGCCTGATGTTCAAGACGCTGATCAGAAAAAACGAAGCGCTCAACCAGGCCCACATGGCGCAAGAACCGATCTTCATGTACAAGGATGACAGCCTGGGGGCCGAAGATTACAAGCAACTATGCGAGGAGTTCTTAAAAGTATGTCTACAAGCCGAGACAAACTAGCTGGCAAAACGACAAAGCTCGCCGCCCTGCACGAGAAGCTCAAGGACCACCCGGCCAACCTCAACAATTTTGAAGAGGGCAGCTTTCACCACGTGGATGTGGCGGTGATCATGCCCAACCCGGACCAACCAAGGCAATACTTCGATCCCGACTCACTGAAAGAACTGAGCGTTTCCATTAAGGAAAAGGGCCTTCTGCAGCCAGTGATTATCCGTAAAGACGGGAATGGCAAAATCTTCCTGGTAGCAGGAGAGCGCCGCCTGAAAGCGGCAAAGATGGCCGGGCTCGACAGGGTCCCTGCCATACTCACAAACGGGAACCCCGCAGAGATCGCCCTCATTGAGAATCTTCAGCGGGAAGACCTCAAGCCTCTCGAAGAAGCGGAGGCGCTGGGAAGGATGGTCCAACAGTACGGGTACACGCAGGACCGATTGGCGAAGGCGCTCGGGAAGGCAAAATCGACTATCTCGGAGGCCCTCAGCCTTAATCGCCTCCCTGATACCGTTAAAGTGGAAGTTCGGCGCGCCGAACTTTATCCCCGGAGGCTCCTTGTCGAGGTCGCCAAGCAAGACACGCCCGAGAAGATGCTGGCCCTTTTTCAGATGGTCAAGCAGAGCGCACTCAAGAGCGCCGACGTGCGCGAGATCACCCGGCCGCCTGCGGACAAGAAGGATCTTAGCCCCATCGCAATGACGCTCGGCAAGGTCTCCGCTCTGCAAAAACAGCTTGGCAAACTCAATCTGACGGGAACGGACGAATCGGAAAGGGCTCAACTCCTGACAGAGCTCCAACAACTTAAGCGGGCCATCGAGGCCATTATAGCTAAGGGCCGGCAGGAAAAGGCTCGTTCCGCATCGGCCAAGCAAAGAAGCCGGCAGCGACCAAAACAGCGCCGGTAAGAACGAAATGCCCAAGTTCGGCGCGCCGAACTTTACCTCCCGCCCAAGGCCCGCCCTTGTTTACTCTTCACCTGCATCGAGTTGCTTCACGTACGGAGCGTGAACGGGTGATTGGCTATTTTCTTATGATCGTTGGCTATGCCATTTCCCAAAGACAGGATCGACAACGCAGTAGCGGCCGTCAGCTCGTTTTTCGACATAATCGAGATTCAGAAGGTTCTTGAAAGCCCCCTGGACGCCGCCGTATGATCCAAGGTTGTGGTTGAACATGTATTCAATCGCGAAGGGGTTTGCCGTCGGTTCATCGGATATTGCCGTAAAGAGTCTTTTTTGCTGAATCGAGAGTGGCACAAGAAGAGATTCGTAGTATGCCTTCTGTTCCTCTATCGCCTTCGCAAAACCGCGATGGTAGTCATCAAGACCGATCACGTTCCCCTGTGACACCTCGTAAATAGAATAGGGTATTCTCTGGACATAGAAGGGGTAGCCGCTGACCGATGTGTAAATGTCCCTTGCGATGTCGGGAGGGCATTTCTTTCCGCCGGCCTTGAACCGTTCTATAATGAACCCGACCGCTTGCTCTTCCAGCAACGGGCCGAGGGCGTAATTTACGGCGCTCTGAAAGAAAGGCCGTTTCTTTTCATTGAACATGGCCAGAAGAATTCTCCGTCTGCTTCCCACAAAGAAATAGGAAATATTGCTGTGCGTCTGTATCGAGGACCTCATTACGCCCTCTATCTGCCTGGCCTCGGGAATCTCAGTGAGTTCCTGGAATTCGTCAAAGACGACGTGAAAACCGTCTTTATGTGATTTCGCTGCTTTGCCGAATTCTTCGAGCACTTCTCGAAGAAGGTCGATGCCCCGTCTTTTCTCTGCGGGCTCGACGGAGAAAGAAGCGCTGCCGTCCTGTGGATCGATTCTCATAATGGGGCGCAGGCCCGACAAAAACCACTTCGTCTTCTTATGGACATGACAGTACTTATAGAAGCAGGACACAATCTGTTCGACTATGCCCCCAACGGAATCGACCCCGAAGAAGTCCATATAGAGGGCGACAACCCCTTTCTTCGCCACGGCAGCCTGCACCCTCTTAGCCAGGGATGTCTTGCCATAGCGTCGGGGGGAATAGAGAACGACGTTGGCCTTGTTGAGTGCGTGAGAGGAAAGCTCTTTCTGCTCCTCCTCCCGGTTGCAAAACGCTTCATTAACTGCCAGCTCGCTGAACGTAAAAGGGTTCCCCATGGCCGTTGTCACCTCTATTGTTCTATAATAACTACTTTATAGTTATTATAACAGATAGTCAAGG
>DATFYE010000037.1:0-23549 GCA_035315185.1 Syntrophorhabdales bacterium
TAATCGTCCACTTCTTGGAAGAGGGACCAGAATTATCTTCCATTATCGTAATGCCAAAACTCCCTTTGTCCAACTCAAATTCCGTTTTGCAGACATCGCAGACCCCCTTGCGCTTTATCATGTTGCTCACCCCCTCATTCGTATATTCTTAGTATAATAATTCGTGTCCGCCAAATCCAAGCACAATCCAAGCACAATTTCTCATTTTTGGAGAATGCTGATAGAATTTATTCAGATATAAAGATGCGTAACTTATTGATTTTATTACTGGCGGAAGTGCATGGGAATCGAACCCACCTACCAGATTTTGGCCGGTACTCTGGATTTGAAGTCCAGGAGGCCCACCAGGCGCCTTGGCACTTCCACTTATTAATCTAGTATAAAGCATGTGGATTTGCAATCTGATTCAGAATTGGCATGTTATACCAATTCGCCTTCAAGTGTATACCTTCCGGGTACCCGCGTGCGGGTGTGCTACGTCGCTTTCCTCGACGTACTGCTCAGTACGCCCGGGTACCCGCGTGCGGGTGGGGCTCCTCATTGCCGCCTCGGTCTTCATCTTGAATACGAATCGGTATTGACTGCCACTGGCGCAGAGTGATTTTTGCAATCGACTGAGTGGATGAATATAATGATACCGGAGATGTCGTGCGTGCGCACAGATTGGAGGAGGTGACGGATGATCAAGAAGTATCTGGTTTTGTATCTCGCGTGTGCCATGTTTGTTATCGGGATAGCGCCTCGCCTGGAAGCTTCTTATTCGGCTTCCGAAACTCTGGCGACCGCATTTTCAACGCGCGCGCTGGACGTGGAGAAAATCAGGACAGCGTTGGAACAGAAGCTCGTGCGACAAAGACTTCAAGACCTTGGCTTCTCTGCTGACGAGATCTCCACGAGATTATCAGAGCTGACGGACGGGCAGATCCATTACTTTGCAACCAGGCTTGACGATCTGAAGGTTGGTGGTGATGGTTTTGCCTTTGTGATCGTGGTCCTCCTCATCATAGCCCTCATCCTTCTCATTGTGCAGCTTACGGGACATAGAGTAGTTGTCAAGTGATGAATGGTAGAAAGATTGGACAGAGCACGACGGCGTGCCCTGTTTCAACCCGGAAGACAGGCTGTTTGTCTGGGCACTCACTTGGCCTGCTTTACCTTTGCATGCTCCTTTTGCTCAACGGGTGCGGGACAACAGAGAAATTTTCTTCAGAGGAACATCTGAAGGTTATCCAGGTGCCTTTCTTTCCGCAGGAGACCTTTCAGTGCGGGCCGGCCGCGCTTGCGACGGGGTGATCAGCTACTGGTATGAGAAGACAGGGGCTGCAAAGAGTCTGAGGCCCGAAACGATCGCCGCGGATATTTACAGTCCTTCTGCGAGGGGCGTGCTCGGGATAGATCTGGAGCTGTATGCGCGTAAGCAGGGCTTCCAGACGCGGCAGCTTGCGGGTACGATTGATCAGCTGAAGGGCAGCCTGAATGAGGGCGCTCCTCCGATTGTTCTGGTTGATTACGGTTTCTTCTCATATCAGCGTAACCATTTTATGGTCGTTAAGGGTTATTCGGACAGGGCCCTTATGGTCAACTCAGGCAGGGAGGAAAGCAAGTTCATTGCAAACGAGGATCTTCTCAAGGTATGGAAGAAAACCGGCTTCTGGATGCTTGTCGTAAAACCCTGAGCGCAATACTCATTGCGCTTGCGCTCTCCGCGTTCTCGTCTTGCACTCTTCCCAGGATAGCTGTGCTGCATGACCCGCTTACACCCGAAGAGCATATCAACCTTGGAGTCAGCTACGAGAAAAAGGGCGAGCTGGATGCGGCGCTGGAGCACTACAAGGCTGCTTCCAAAGAGTTGCCCGTTGCTTACCTGTACATGGGTAACGTATACTTTCAGAAAGACGAAGCGGATCACGCAAAAAAAGCCTATGAGACTGCAATAAGAAAGGCCGGTGATGCACGCGCGTATAACAATCTCGCATGGCTCTATTACACTCGCGGCGAGCACCTCGAGGAGGCAGAGAAACTGGCACAAAAGGCCGTGGAGCTGAGCCCTGATGCGAATGATTTTCGGGATACATTGGAAAAGATCATTGAGAAACGCTCGGCGGCGAGCGAAAGGAGGTGAGACCGTCATGAAAAAATGGATTACCTGCTATCTTGTGCTCGCGATGGTCGTGATCGGCATTGTTCCTCCTGCGGGAGCTTCATTTCTATCTTCTGAAGCCATAAAGACGGCGGGGGTCAGCGACAGAGCCCTGGATCTGCAAACGATACAGACTGCGCTCGAAACAAAACTGGTGGGTCAGAGGCTCGCGGATCTTGGGTTTACGTCGGAAGAGATCAGGGCAAGGCTTACCCAGTTGAGTGACCAGCAGATCCACCAGGTGGCGCAAAAGCTGGACGAGGTGCGGGTTGGTCAGGATGCTTTTGGTGTCTTCATCGCTCTTCTCGTTATCGCCGGCCTCGTTGCGCTGATCTATTATCTGTTAACGCATCAAGTCGTTATAAAATAGAGGCTTTAAGCTTGGAAGGTATCGCTTGAAGGCGAATTCGTATTACAGGGTGACGGTTACTTCGTCGCCCTTTTTGATTGATTTTTCCCGCGCAAGGTTGCCCTTGAAGATGCCGAATTCAAGATTCCCCGAGCCTCCTACGACACACGTGTAGGGGTCCTCGAAATAACTTGCGGAGAGGGTTTTGAATTGCATAGCATGCAGGCGTATTTGAAAAGGCCTTTCTTTGACGAACCTCTTGAAAGATTCTATGGAGATGTTTGAAAGCGCATTGCCAAACCGGTCAAATCGTACTATCTTTCCTGTCAAGGTACGTCCCTTGATGACCGGATGCAGGTCGGATAGCAAAACAGGATCATGCACCTTCCTTCCAAGGGCCGAGGGCTTGAGCCCGAGAGAGAGATGGGCTGCGGCGGGTGCAAAAATATCCCGGCCGTGGAACGTGCCGGATACATTCTTGAGCATGTATCTTTTGTTTTCAATCTGGTAAATCCGGCTGCGCGCATCCCTTGCAAGGCTGAATAATCCATTATCAGGTCCAACAAAAAAGTGGCCGTCATGTTCGATAACGATAGGCCTTCTGTCACTTCCCACGGTTGGATCGATGACGCAAACGTGTATTGAGCCCTTGTTGAAGAAGGGATAAGATTCCTCTATGAGAAAACAACCTTCTGTCACGTCCTGCGGTTCGACTTCGTGCGTTATGTCGACGATGCGGGCAACCGGGTTGATCGAAAGGATAACGCCCTTCATAACCCCGACGTAAGGGTCCTTCAAGCCGAAATCAGTGAGCAGCGTTATGGCCTTCACGTTTGCCGGTAAAGAGTAGCGTGATATATTTGCTGAAAGGTTTTTCCAGGAGACCATTCTCAGTGATAATGTACGTGATGAGTCGTGCCGGGGTAATATCAAAACCGTAATAACAGCCCTTTATCTGTTTGAGAGTCAGTTGACGGCCCAGGAGGCAGGTCACTTCCTTGCCCGATCTCTCCTCTATGACGATCTGCTGCCCACTTTTCACCGTCCGGTCAAAGGTCGATAGGGGTGCAGCGACATAAAAAGGGATGGCGTGCTCGTGTGCTGCGAGCGCGACCAGGTATGTACCCACTTTGTTGGCCACGTCTCCGTTCCTGGCTATCCTGTCGGCCCCGACAATAACTTTAGTGACGATGCCGTGGGCGCAGAGCAAACCGACATGGTTGTCGGGTACAATCTCTACATCGATCCCATCTTCGTGAAGCTCCCAGGCGGTGAGTCGGGCACCTTGCAGGTACGGCCTCGTCTCCGTTGCGATCACGCGAATCCGTTTACCCGATTCGTGCGCTGCGCGGATTACGCCAAGGGCCGTGCCATAGCCTCCCGTGGCGAGCGAACCTGCGTTGCAATGAGTCAAAATCAGATCCCCATCATCAATCAGTTCCGCACCATACTGGCCCATCCGTCTGTTGTTTTCGATATCTTCCACGTGAATTGCTACGGCAGCCTGCAAAAGGAACTCAAGAAGATCATCGCTATCCTTGTACTGCCGGTAAACGTCACGCATACGGTCCAGTGCCCAGGTGAGATTGACCGCAGTGGGGCGTGTAGCTTGAAGGCGTTGGTACACCTGAGCCACATCACTTTCTTTCACGATCTTTCGCGAACGTGAAACCTGCCGTACGCCCAGATACATGCCGTACGCAGCCACTATGCCTATAAGCGGCGCGCCCCTGATGGTCATGTTTTTAATGGCTTTACTCACGTCCTGGAGAGTCTTGCACTTCACGTAGACTTTCTTGAACGGCAGGCGCCGCTGATCGAGAAGATGGAGCTGGTTATCCTTCCAGATGATGTGCTCGGTCATTGGCCTTTCAACCTCCTCAGCAGGAGTTCATTAAGCAGTTTCGGGTTTGCTTTGCCCTTGGTCTCCTTCATCACCTGTCCTACGAAGAACCCGAGGAGCTTCTCCTTGCCGGCCTTGAACTCTCCAAGTTCTTTAGGGTGCTGCGCCAGTATCTTCTCAATCGTACCTTCAAGCGCCGATTCATCCGATATCTGCACGAGCCCTTTCTCCTCGATATAGTGTTTTGCCGAAGTTCCCTGCTTGTAAATCTCGGGGAATATATCTTTGCCCATCTTTCCGCTGATAACCCCATCCTTTATGAGCTGAAGGAGTTCGCCAAGATGCTTCGGACGAAAGGGTGCATCTTTGGCGGAGATGCCACCTTCTTTTAGCTCTCTCAGCAGTTCACTCATGATCCAGTTGCTTACGGTTTTCGGTTCGGAGAAATGGGTGACAGCCTCTTCGAAATAGTCGGCAAGCGCCCTGTCTCCCGCAAGAATCTCAACGTCATACCGGGGAAGACCGTACCGGCTCATGAAACGTTCCATTTTTTCCACAGGGAGCTCGGGCAGATTTGATCTTATCGACTCTACCCATCCCTCGTCAACCATCAACGGCACGAGATCAGGATCAGGGAAATATCGGTAGTCGTGTGCCTCCTCTTTTCCCCGCATGGAATAGGTGACCTCCTCCGAGGGGTTGAAAAGGCGCGTTTCCTGAACGACCTCGCCACCAGCTTGGAGTACTCCGATCTGACGAATTATCTCGTAGTCAAGGGCTCGTTCGATGTACCGGAAGGAGTTCAGGTTCTTGAGCTCCGCTCTCGTACCGAGGGTTTGGTCTCCTTTCTTACGCACAGACACATTTGCATCACAGCGGAAGCTTCCCTCTTCCATGTTGCCATCGCAGATTTCCAGATAGACGAGTATGTCGCGCAGCATCTTGAGGTAGAGTATGGCCTCTACCGGCGTGGCCAGGTCTGGTTCACTGACGATTTCCAGGAGCGGTACGCTTGATCTGTTGAAGTCAACGAGGCTGTAGCTGCTCGTCTCGATAGTTGCTTCGTGCACGAGCTTGCCGGCGTCCTCCTCCATGTGAATCCTCTTTATGCGTATCCGCTTCTTGCTACCATTCTCAAATATATCGAGATGGCCGTCGGTGCAGAGCGGCTCTTCATACTGGGAGATCTGGTAGCCTTTGGGAAGATCCGGATAAAAATAATTCTTCCTGGCAAAGATACTTCTCCGGTTGATCGCGCAGTGGGTTGCAAGCCCGGCCCTGATAGCGAAATCGACCACCCTCTTGTTAAGGACAGGCAGTGCTCCCGGCAGGCCCATGCACGTGGGACAGGTGTGGCTGTTGGGCTCGCTGCCGAACTCCGCAGAACTGCCACAAAAAATCTTGCTTTTTGTGAGCAGATGCGCGTGCACCTCAAGACCTATTACGCCTTCATAACCACTATAATCCAAGCCAAACTCCTTTCAGCAGAAAACGGTTGATTGGTTGATTAGTTACTTGTTGATTAGGAAGAGCAAACAAAACTTCAAATGTGGTAATCGCCGAATCAACCAGTCAACTATTCAACCAGTTACCCGGCTGCCAAAGGCAGCCTCAGAGCGGTACGTCATCATCTTCTTTCTCAGGAGGGAAGTCCACATCGGTCGGTTCATGAAACTCCGGTGCCTTGCGTTCATCAGGACTGCCTTGCCCGAGCATCTTCATAGCGGATGCGACAATTTCAAAGGTCTTTCTCTTTACGCCGTCTCGCCCCTCAAACTCCCGGCTCTGGATGCTCCCTTCAACATAAACGAGCCTGCCCTTTTTCAGATACTCTCCTACCACCTCTCCCAGCTTTCTCCACGCGACTATGCGATGCCATTCCGTTCTCTCGCTCTTTGTTCCGTCCTTGTTTTTCCTTGTTTCAGTCGTTGCCATCGTGAAGGTCGCGACAGGAGTGCCATCTGCCGTATAGCGAAGCTCCGGGTCCCTTCCGAGCCTGCCGATGAGAATTACCTTATTGACGTACGACATACGTCACCCCCTATGTAGTCGTGATGCTTGAATATATATACTATAGCACAGGTGAATCAATTGTTCCTCGTTTGACTTATGCCCCTGATTTTTGAGAAAATATACCAATTGAGTAAGAAAGTATTCATCAGCATTTTAGTTCTCTGCACGTTCATCGTGTTCCTCACGCTTAAATTGAAGGGTTTCTACGAACCGCCGAAGGACAGGCTTCAGCTGTCAGCCCAGTACATGGAGCGGGCCGGGGCCCAGGAGACGGCTTACGGCATCTATATCCGGGACCTCAGAATAGGCTATCTGAAACGCATTATAATCCCGGCCCGAAATGGCTACAAGATTCTTGAAGAGGGACGGATGAATATAAAGTTTCTCGAAGAAAAGAGCGAACTGGCGATGAACCTGTTCGGAGACGTGGACGATGAGTTTCGCGTTCGTTCCTTCCTTTTTCAGATCAACTCCGGGAAAGACGTGATTGACATAAAGGGCGAGATGCTGAACGGGGAAGTTGTAGTCAACATGCTTGCCCGCGGCCAGTCAAACGTCTATCACCTCCCGATGAAAGAGTCGCCGATCCTTGTTTCAGCCGTGATTCCATATCTTGTCAAGAAAGGTTTCGGCGGGGAGAGCAAAAAGGCCATTTCCGTACCGATCTTTGATCCCTCCACGCTCGCCAGTTACGATGCAACGATTGACCTTCTCGGTTGGGAGAAGGTCAAGGTGGCAGACGAGGTGATTCGAGCCTTTCATGTCAAGACAGTCTTCAAAGGGCTGGAAATCCACGGCTGGGTGGATGAGGGAGGCTCTGTGGTCAAAGAATTGAGCCCCCTCGGCTTAACTATCCAGAAGGAAGGGAAGGGGAAGCAGGAGGCAGGCTTCTTTGATGCACGTCTCTTTTCATCGATCGAGACATCCGGGAGGATCGAAGACCCCCGGCACACGGGCTTTCTCAAGGCACGGATTGACGCCAAGGACGCGCTGAAAAAAGTGATCGGGCGATACTACGACCTTAGCGGGGATTTGCTCGAGGTAAGTGCGGCAAAGCCCGGTACGATGAATCTCGATCCTGCCCTATATCTCTCCCCGTCCGCATTTATCAACAGTGATGACGGCCAGATAAAGGCAACCGCGCGATCGATTGTGAGGAACCCGCGGACATCAAGGGAGAAAGCACAGGCGATCGAGGAATGGGTATACAAGAATGTGAAGAAGGTTCCCACCTTCTCGTTGCCCACTGCCAAGGATGTTTTTGTGAAGAGGGTGGGGGACTGCAACGAACATGCAGTCCTGTTTGCCGCACTCGCACGGGCAGCGGGCATACCGTGCGTCATTGCTTCAGGCATGGTCTATGTATCAGACGGGTTCTATTACCATGCATGGAACCTGGTCAATGTTGAGGGCGTGTGGGTGCCTGTCGACAGCACCTTCGGACAGTTCCCCGCTGATGCCACACATATCGTCCTTACTGTGGGAGATATTTCCGATGCCATCGAGATTATGCAGTTCCTGACAAATATCAGGATACAGGTGGTGGAAGCCCGATGATACTGTTGAAGGGCGTGAGCAAGTCATACGGTGACGTGCTTGCCCTTAACCAGATTACCCTTCAGGTAATGCGGGGCGAGATCTACGGCCTGATCGGACCCAATGGTGCGGGCAAGACCACGACGATAAAGTTGCTGGTAGGCCTCTTGAGGCCCTCGAGCGGACAGGTCTTCGTCAACGGCTTCGATGTGCAAAAAGACGGCCTGGCTGCAAAAAGGGAACTCGGCTACATTCCGGATGAGCCATTCCTGTACGGCAGATTGACTCCGTTAGAGCTGATGGATTTCAAAGGGAGCCTCCACGACATGGTTCGTAACGATCTTGAAAGAAGAAAGGAAGAGCTTCTGCAACTGGTGGGTCTCCTTGACCATCGCCACGATCTGATCGAGAGCTTTTCGCTCGGGATGAGACAGCGGCTTGCGATCTCTGTTGCTCTTCTTCCCGATCCCTCCATCATCGTGGTTGACGAGCCTCTGGTGGGCCTTGATCCTGTGGGCATGCGAAGGGTCAAGGAGATTCTTGTTGAGCTGGCAAGGAAAGGCAGAACCATTTTTATATCGACACACATGCTCCACGTGGTTGAAGAGATTGCTGACCGGGTGGGTGTTCTTAATAAGGGAACGCTCGTGGCAGAGGGGGCTCTCGCGGCTTTGAGGCGCGCACAGGACGAGAGGCTCGAATCAATCTTTTTCCGGCTTTTTTCCGAAGAGATAAAATGAGCCATCTTCTTCAGTATTTCGGGTTTAGGTTCAAGATGGTACGCCACGGGCTTGCCGCGCGCAGGACTCAGATAGCCAAGGGTGCGATATTGCCCTTTTTCTTCCTCTGCGTCGGGGTCTTCATGTTTGTCTTCCTGTTCAAGGCATTTTGCTTTTTTCAGTCCTTTGATCTCGTTGGAGAAATCCTGATTGGAAAGCTGCTCGCGCTCATATTCTTTATCTTCTTCATATTCCTTGTGCTGAGCAACATCAACGGCGTCATCAAATGGTTTCTTACGAACGAGGACCTTCCCTTCCTTTTGACCAATCCCGTGTCCACGTCCACCATCTTTTTTGCGCGGTCGATCGAGGCGTTCCTTGAATCGTCGTGGGCATTTCTGTTTTTCTCGATTCCCGTGCTCCTGGCCTACTACACGGCTCTCTTCAAATTCAAGCTTGCCTTCCTCCTGTCCATCCTCCTCCTTCTGCCCTATGCTCTTATTCCCTACGGCATAGGCTTCACAGTGGTCATGGTGCTGGCGCGTTTCCTTTCTCCAAAAGTCATCAAGAGAGCCTTTTCATTTCTCTTCGTGCTGCTCTCAGCTGTCCTGGTTATCACGTTTCGCGCCATGGAGATTGAGAAACTGGCGCGGCCCGAGAGCTTCGCGTACGTGTACGATTACATGCGCTACCTGTCGATACCCGCCCACCCGTTGCTGCCGACACATCTTTTTATCGCGGTGGTCGTATTTCTTGGCAAGGGAGGACCCTCGAACATTATCATTGATCTCGGGCTTTTTCTCTCATCTGCCGCAGCGCTGGTAACGCTTGCCTACTGGATATCTGAAGGCTTTTACCTCAGGTCCTATACGAATGCGCTTGTTTCGTCACGCACCGTTAAGAGCGATCTCATGGGGAGGCTCTTAAGGTTTATCCCGGCCGGGACACGGTTCCTCGTGCTGAAAGAGGTGAAGAACCTGAAGCGGGATCCGAAGGAATGGTCCCAGGTGCTCCTGATATTTGCCCTGATCTTCGTCTACGTCTACAACTTCAAGTCGTTCCCGAGAGATAGAACGGCTTTGCCCACGGTTTTTCTGGAGAGTCTGCTCTCCTTCCTCAACATGGGACTGCTCACCTTTGTGATCGGGGCCGTATCAGTCCGTTTTGTCTATCCTTCTTTCCAGCTGGAAGGGAAGCCTTTCTGGCTCGTGTTGACATCACCGGTCGACCTGAGAGACATTTACTACCGCAAGCTTGCGTTCTACGTCGCGCTCAGCCTCGCATTTGCTTTGACGCTTAACTCCCTGTCGAACCACTTTATTGCATCGCCCCCATTTCTCTATTGCCTGTCATTCGGCTATGTGATCCTCGTAGCGGTCATCTGCCCGGTGATCGCCTTCTATTTCGGAACAAAATATATGAACCTACGCGAGCCCCCTAACCCGTACGGAGGTCTGGGCGGCATACTTACCATGCTTGCCATAATCTGTTTCAGCTTGCTTACGCTGGTTGCTCTTGGCTGGTCGTCGTATGCGATTCTCGTGCGAAACCTGACAGGATTAAGGTTATCCACAGCCGTACTCGTGGAATTCGGTGTGACCTGCGGTATCGTCCTGGGAGCAAGTTTAGCCGGTATCCACGTCATGAGGTTGAAGACGATCAGGCAATTACGAAAGATCGAGCTTTAGGAGGCGCGCATAGAGCTCTACGGAAATCTTCAGGGACTCGACCACCTTGCCAGGAGAAGGCTGCTTAACCTTTATCGCAGACGGATAGAACCATCTCAGGTCATCTCTTTCGATAGAGCGCACACCATGTTGCAAATCTCCCGTGACATCTCAAGGCAGGTCGGGCTGCTCATCAACAGAAGAGGGGTTGTTGACGCGGTCATTGTCGGAGGCAAGGAACGTATCGAGATCCCTCCACTTTCCACGGACAGGGTGGGAAGAGCCCGGTTCAGGGGTGTACGGTTTATCCACACGCACCTCGCAGGTGAGCTTCTATCAAAGGAAGACCTGACGGACCTTGCGCTCTTACAGCTTGATCTCGTTGCGTGCGTGACCCAGACCAGGGGCGAGCCCGTCGAGACGATTCATATCGGCTACCTTGTGCCGGAGAACAAGAAGGGCCAGGTGTGGGATTTCCTCGGCCCGCTTCCGGTGGATGAACTGGAGCTTAATTTTACGGAGTTCATCACGGAACTGGAGAACGAATTTTTAAGAGAGCGGGGTAGATATTACGCAACCAAGGGAAACGCCGAAAGGACGATCCTTGTGATAATCGTTCTGCCGGGCCGCCATAAGAATGTTGAAGAGCGGATTGCCGAGCTGAAAGACCTCTCGCGTTCGGCGGGCCTTTCCGTGATCGATGTCGCGGTGCAGAGGCCGAAAGAGCTTGACCCGAAGCACCTTATCGGCAAAGGAAAGATAGAAGAGCTCCTCATCAAGAGCCAGCAACTGGGTGCGGATGTTCTTATTTTTGACGAAGAGCTTTCTCCCAGCCAGCTTCGCAGCGTTTCAGAGCTGACGGAGCTGAAGGTCCTCGACAGAAACCAGTTGATACTCGATATCTTTGCGGGAAGGGCTCGGACAAGCGAGGCAAAGATTCAGGTTGAGCTGGCGCAACTGAGATATATTCTTCCCCGTCTCGGAGAAAAGGAGACAGCTCTGTCGAGGCTCACGGGTGGTATCGGTGGGCGGGGTCCCGGAGAAACTAAGCTGGAAGTCAACAGGCGTCGCATCCGGGAGAGAATTGCTTCTCTCGAAAAGAAGCTGGAAGAAGTGCGAGGAGTGCGCCAGCGCAAAAGGGAGCGGAGAAAGCGAGCGGCGATTCCGGTCGTGTCAATCGTGGGATATACAAATTCAGGCAAGTCAACCCTGCTCAACCTTCTCACCAAGAGCACCGTGGAGGTTGAGGACAAACCGTTCAGCACGTTAACGCCGACGAGCAGGCTTATCAAGTACCCTGACCGAAAGAACATTATCGTGACCGATACCGTCGGTTTCATAGAGGACCTGCCCAAGGTACTCCTTCGCGCTTTTGTTGCAACCCTTGAAGAACTGGATGATGCCACGATCCTTCTCCATCTGGTCGATATAAGTTCTCCCGACTTTGAGGAGCGGATTAACACGGTTGAGCGGATGCTTGCCGCTCTTAATCTGTCTGAGAAGAAGCAGCTGCTCGTTTTCAACAAGGCGGACAGAGTGGAGAGAGCCTTTGCGCAAATGATGGAAGCGCGCTACGGTGCTACCTCCGTGTCCAGCCTGACGAGAGAAGGCATTGATCAACTCGTGCACGCAATTGAGATTGAACTTGATATGCTCCCCATCGCCCGCAACGTGTCCTGATACCAGTTCGCCTTCAAGTGTATACCTTCCGGGTACCCGCTTGCGGGTGTGCTGCGTCGCTCTCCTCGACGTACTCCTCAGTACGCCCGGGTACCCGCGAGCGGGTGGGGCTCCTCGCTGCCGCCTCGGTCTCCATCTTGAATGCGAACCGGTATGATACGTGCCCGTTTGTGTCTCTCCGGTTCTGAAACAAGTCTTTTCTTTGCAGCGTCTCTGTCTTATTCTATTAGAGTATCTGATCTGAAGATCAAATGAAGGCTATGACGGACGCGTGTTGACTGAAGACTTGTATGACCAGAATGAAATAACCAGGATTGTCGGGATCTCGGAAAGCCAGATCCGCTACTGGGACTCATCCGGGCTGATTCCCCATTCGGATAAGCAGAAAGGGTTGCTCTCTTTTGACTTCAAGGGGCTTGTCGCCTTTCGGACCGCAAAGGAGCTGATTGACAGGGGCGTCTCTTTGCGCACGATAAGAAGCTGCATCCAGAAACTGAAGAAAATTATGCCCGAAGTGGAACAGCCTCTCTCGGAAGTACGCATCACTATCCACGACAAGCAGATCGTATTCAGCAGAGACAACCTGACGTTTACACCTGATGGGCAGCTTCTCATAGACTTCAGCGTGGGTGCACGACAATCAGGAGACCTTTCTGCTGATTCTAGCGAGGAGCTTTTCTTTCAGGCGCTGGAGTGCGAGAGCGATTCACGGTGGGAAGAGGCTGCAAGAAAATACGAGGCGATTCTCAGGACGCACCCTGAGCACGTCGATGCCATGGTTAATCTGGGTAACGCCTTGCTGGAGCTCGGCTCCCCGGCGAAGGCTGAGGACTATTACCGGGAGGCCCTTGCCCTCGACCCGGACCATGTTGAAGCAAACTACAACCTTGCCAGCATCTTTGAAGAGCGGGATGAGCTTGCCAATGCCCTTCTTTTCTACCGCAAGGCGCTACAGGAAGAGCCGGAATTCGCCGATGCCCACTTTAACCTGGCGCGGGTTCTCGACGCGCTCGGCAAGCGGCAAGCAGCGCGCCAGCACTGGGAGTGCTATCTTGAACTGGAGCCCCACGGCGAATGGGCGGGCAAGGTACGCCAGCGCCTCGCCGAAGAGTAATACTAGGCCTGCAGCTTTTTCAGCAGCCACGCCATATTCTGTCCAAGTGTCTTCATTGTCTGGATCCCTTCGGCGTCTGCTTCCACGTCACCTATATCCCTGCCGATGCCCACGTTCCAGTAGTCGGAGCCTGGAACAATCATCTGGGTTATGAGGAAGAAGTGGTTGATAGAGTCAAAGGCGTGAATGGCGCCCGCGCGCCGCACAGCCACAACGGCGGCGCCTACTTTTCGTTTGAAGAGCTCGTCATTTGCCCTACTCACGAAGCCGGCCCGCTCAATCAGAGCCTTCATCCCCGCGGTGAGGTCGGAATAATAAACGGGTGAACCAAGAATGATCGCATCTGCGTCAATCATCTTTTCGATACACTCGTTGACAATGTCGTTTGTGACTCCGCTGCATCGCTTGTCTTTTTTTTCAAAACACTTCCGGCAGGCAGTGCAGCCCCGGACGTTCTTTCCGGCAAGCTGCACGAGTTCAGTGTTGATGCCTTCCTTTTGCAGTTCTGCCAACGCATAGTTGAGGAGTATGGCTGTATTGCCGTCCTTGCGGGCACTACCGTTAAAGGCTACTACCTTCATCTTGATCCCTCCTTTTCTCTTTCTTCGACCTTATATTCTTGTTCGTCGGAGGTGCCAGAATTAGGGTTTGCGCCTTTCTTCGTTGCTTCGTCGTCAGGAGTCCTCGGCGTACTCCAGTACAGCCTGCGGTCCCTGACTTCCTCGCGCCTCGAAATCCATCAAACCCATCCTGGCGCCTCCGAGCGAAGCTCGCTCCGCTCGCGGTAAAAAAGCGACACATACTTTTTGACAATTCTTCTTGGCTCCCCGGTGTCCGACGGTCCCAGGAAACGAAATGCGTGATTGACACATTAGAGCATAGAGTCGGGGCGGGAGACAAGAGGGGATGCCGAATTACGCTGACGATAGACAGGAGAACGTGGTATTATTTTGCAAACAGGACGCTGTCGCATGTATGTGACGTCATTTGTCCACCGCGAGGAACTTTTTGATATTACGGAGAGATGGCTCTGCAACAGGCTTGGGCCGACCGATGGGATTCGTCTTACTCAAATTTTAATTTGCGACGGGTTTGTTCTGGGTGAAACCCTGGACGCGGTTACCCAGCTCCTCCTGTCCAAAATTCATGCAGTCGCTTACTCCACCAGTCGCATCAGTTTCAAAGGCGAACTGAGGGAGTTTATCTGTAAGAATGCCTCAGTACTAACCCACCGCGTAGGAGAGCTGCTGCGCCAGTACAGGACCAATCCGGAGTTCTTTTATGTAGAAGCCCCGATTAACGGGAGCACGTGCATCGACGGAGAGGGGCGCCTCCTGGGCATCTACCGGATCAAGCGCCCGCGCAGGATCGCCGAAAAGGCTAACCGCTACATAGCGAACTGGATATTCCGCATGGTGCAGGATAAGGCGCAGCGCATGGCCGAAGAGAGAGCCGAGAGACTGGGCATCCCCTTACACTACCTTTTGACACCGGAAGAAGAGATGGAGCACGAGTTTGTGCTTGCCGAAGAGACAATAGCCCAAGGGTTCAAGGACGGCCGCGTGAAGCTGGATAGGGCTGCCCTAACCATACCCGACGTTGGCGGCATAAAGCTGATTGCCGAGGATGAAGCCTTATCAAGCCTGGAAGAATCCTTGCAGAACGACCCATTGGTCAGCGTACTTGAGCAAGAGAAACACGAAGGAGACTACAGGGCCAGGAATCTGATCATTGATGTTCCCTGGGACCGGGAGACTATTTGTCGACGGTACATGGAGAGCGGAGCGTGGCAGAGATACCTGGGTCGGGGAATAGCCGAGGATGAACTGCGCGATGGGCTAGAGCCGTTCCTTGACAAAGCAGCGTCGAGAATAAGCATTGAACTGATACTTTCCACCTTCCCGGACTTGGTGGAGTCAGAACTGGGGACGAGCATCCATGAGGAGCGCATTGTGGCTCAAAGGAACCACAGGATGTACAAGGGTTACATTCCCTCGAATGTTGAGTTCCTGATCGAATACCTTTTTAGTGTGGGGTTAAGCCCCCAAACAAGCATCGAGCGCCTTCCGGTGAAGCTCTGGGGGCGCTATCTTCCAGACACAATCGGCTACCACATCAGGCAGCTGTACGGCAAGCCGGAGCACGACGCACTGTACTGATACCGATTTGCCTTCAAGCGCCTACCTTCGTTGCGGCGACCCGGGAAGATGAGTATGGGAGCGCCCGGGTACCCCGCAAGAGCAGGCTGGTTCCGCGACGTACCTCCAGGTACGCCTGCGAAGTCCAGGCCTCGACGCGCCTCGGTATGCATCTTGAATCCAAATCTGTATAAGACAGGAAAGGACAAGAGCAGAGATAGAGGTAAAGGCGAAAAGAAGATAAAGGTAAGAACAAAGGCGAAGGGTGGTCTTCATCTTCTGTAAAAACTTGAGCTCGACATGACGGGCAGTGGAAGAGCAGGTCAGATTAGGTGTTGAGTACACCAATCCTCACCATCATCCGGCGATGAAAGGTGAGGATTACGGATAGAAAGGCGCAAAATTAAATAAAACAGGTTCAGGATTTCTTCCACAGCGTAGCCTTCCCTGACGATGACTTCGGAGACGAGGTCAACACAGGGAGGACCAACCTGAGTCTCTACCTCCTGACAGAATTGCTGCAGCTGCTTTTTGATCTCGGCGACATCTTCCTCCTTCTCCTGCTCTTTTGCCCTTTAAAGGACCATGGGCACATCAGTAAAGCCTCCTTCCACGTATAGCGACGGAGGAATCGTCCCGATGTAGTAAAGAATTACAATCCTTGCATCATGTTTTTGTGCCAAATCCGCAGATACCCGGAAGTCAGGGGCGATGCTATTGACGCCAAGCTGCGAAGGGATGTCGTAGCCGAGATACCCGTAAAGCGGATCTTTTTGAGAAAGATGGCCGAGGTACTTCATGATGACTCAATGTTTACGATGGCTGCACCGGCGACGGAGCTGCCATTCTCGATTTGTATTCGGACAACATCTTTCTCAGCTCCTCTCCTTGCACGATCTCCTTCTCGGAAAGGAGATGGGCCAGATCATCCAGGACTGTCCTGCGTTCCGAGAGGATGTTTCGCACCCTTTTGTAGGCCTCGTCCATCACCCGGGAGATCTCTTCATCGATCTGGGTAGCCCTCGTTTCACTGTAGGTTTTAGCGGGAGTATAGGTTTCTGGGAGGAACATGGGCTGGCGAGGGCGCTCGTACGTTACCGGTCCCAGGAGATCGCTCATGCCATACTCCGCGGCCATGGACCGGGCAATGTCAGTTGCCCGCTGCAAGTCGTTCTGGGCGCCTGTGGAGATGTCTCCGAAGACCAATTCCTCCGCAACTCTGCCTCCTAAGAGAACGGCGAGCCGGTCCAGTAACTCGGAGCGGGTCATCAAGTAGCGGTCCTCAGTAGGCCGCTGCTGGGTATAGCCGAGAGCTGCAACCCCTCGGGGGATAATGGAGATCTTGTTCACCGGATCGGCATACTTCACCGATTCGGCCACAATCGCGTGCCCCGACTCATGATAGGCCACAATCTCCTTCTCCTGCGGATTGATTACCCGGTTCTTTTTCTCCAGGCCGCCCACCACCCGGTCCACGGCCTCATCGAACTCCGCCGAGCCGACCGCCTCTTTATTTTTCCGGGCAGCAAGGAGCGCTGCCTCATTGACGAGGTTGGCCAGGTCAGCCCCCACAAAGCCCGGAGTGAGGGCTGCAATTTTACGGAGATCCACGTCGGGGCCTAAAAGCACATTCTGAGAATGGATTTTCAGGATTGCTTCCCGCCCGTTTATATCCGGCCGGTCTATCACCACCTGGCGATCAAACCTTCCCGGCCGCAGAAGCGCAGGGTCAAGGATCTCCGGCCGGTTCGTGGCGGCCATGATGATCACCCCTTTATTCGATTCGAACCCGTCCATCTCCACCAGGAGCTGGTTGAGCGTCTGCTCCCGTTCGTCATTCCCGCCAAAGACATTGATTCCCCGGGCTTTCCCCAGCGCATCCAACTCGTCAATGAAGATGATGCAGGGGGCTTGACCGGTAGCCTGGGAAAAGAGATCGCGCACGCGGGATGCTCCGACGCCGACGAACATCTCCACGAACTCAGAGCCGCTGATGCTGAAGAAAGGCACTTTCGCTTCCCCGGCCACAGCCTTGGCAAGAAGGGTTTTGCCCGTCCCCGGTGCCCCGACCAGAAGCACCCCTTTGGGAATCCTCCCGCCCAGCTTTTGAAATTTCTCCGGATTCTTCAAGAACTCCACAACTTCCTGGAGTTCCCCTTTGGCTTCATCGATCCCCGCGACATCGGCGAACGTGACTTTCGTTTCATTCTCCGCAAACAGCTTGGCCTTACTTTTGGCGAAAGACATGACCCCCATCCCGGGTCCCATCTTTTTCATGGCATACCGCCAGATCAGGAGCATAATGGCGATGGGAAGGATCCAGGAAAGGATACTGCTCAGGAATTTACTCTCATAATGTCCCGAATAATCAACCTTGTGTTCATCCAGTTCCTTGACCAGATTGGGATCATCCACCCGAATGGTAATGAACTGCTGACCCGGCTTCTTATCTTTTCCTGTGAGAGTTCCCGTGATATTCTCCGGGCCGATCGTCAATTTATCCACATTGCCTTCGGCCAGGTATTGCTTAAACAGACCATACGGAATCGTCTCGAGTTTGGGAGAAAAGAAGTACTGTTGCAGGTAGGTAATCAGAAGAAAGGCAATCAGGAAATACCAGATGCTGAAATGAGCCTTGGGGGGCAAGCCATCCTTTTTTTTCTGAGGGTCACGGGGACCGAAAAAGGAACGAACTTTATCTTTTAACTCTTCCATCGGTTCTTTTTTTCCATTGGATGGCATATTCCCTCCCTCATGAGGTATCAGGATAATCCCGAAAGGATGGCTCTCTCCCATTTCGAGGGGAGCAAAGGTGAGCCTCCTCTGATCATGGTACCACACTTAGCGTTATTCTTAAATCGCCCCTGTGCATGATCGCTGGGAATCCGGCTTGAGGAATAGAGCTCGTCCGTTAATCTCGGGTAGTCGCTTCCATCGCTTGTGCCCGCGCTCTCCGCGCCTTTCTCTGTAATTTTCGATTGCAATCGCTTCGGAAAATATCCTAAAAGTCATGATTACGTGAAGGGGTTGGCGATTGCCGTTTATACTCGTGCATTCCAAACAAAATATGAAAATACACAACTACAGGAAGACATGCTTCGAGCCAGCTGCACCACCGCATCTTATTGCCGTACAGATGACCCCGCCAGCTCAGTAGGGCTACGAGTGCCAGGGATTCCATAGCCGAGGGACAAACCGTCCTGTTCGTTCAGCATATGCACGGTATTCGTCTTGAAAATGCTCGACCATGACTTTTTCCTCTCGCATCGCAAGCCAGTGCCACACGGGGTGCTCGGACACCGCCCATGCCAGGAGAATCCAGGAGTTGAGATAGAGGGCGATACCCAGAGATACGAACGTGATCCAGGCAGCATACATGGGATGGCGAAACCACCGGAAGGGACCGGTGGTGCAAAGTCGATTTTTTGCCCACCAGTTCCGGAGCGTGTACATGCTCCAAAAAAGAAGGACCAGTCCGGCGCAGATCGAGAGAACGCCAAGCATCTGCATCAGCGACCCGTACCTGAGTATTTCCGGGTGACCCAGCGCGCGATCTACACGAATAGCCACTGCCAAAAGAATGAGGGTGATGCCTGCTCCTATCGGACCAACACCAAAGAGCTTTCGCACCATAAGGTGACCCATACACACCTTCCTTCGGAGTCTTCTGCCTGGCGGCAGACAGGTCCTGGTGAATGACCCCCTTTCTCCTTTTATCTTGCTGGCATGATCTCCAGGTTGGCGATGACGCCGTAGCCATTCCACCAAAGGCCAACGGAGCCTCCGGTGCGGTCGCTGAGTTCATTGACCACCAACGATGGTTCGGTTGCGCCATTGACGAAGACTTTCACCTGGCGCTTTTCGATGACGACCTTGGTGTGAAACCAGGCATCTCCATCGGGCGCGGGTTCGATGGGTTTCTCGAACTGGCCCGTCTTTTCCTTCCGCAGCTTTTGCCACGGCCACTGCGGCTCGCAGATATACTGCACAGCGTGCGATTTATTTTCGGGATTAGCCGCCCGAAAATTGAATGGTCGGAAATAGATCGCATCGTGAGTCTTTGCATCCACCACACGGAAAGCCACGCCGACGAAGCTGCTCTGTGGCGGCCCGCTCTGGCCCTTTGCATCAAACTCGATGGTACCGGAGCTGAACTCGAATCCATCGAGCCAGACGACATTCTGTTTATCAGGCGTGTTGAACTCGATGGCCGCCGCGCCATCCTTCTCAACGAGTTTCGTGGCGCCAATGCTACCCTTCCATCCCTTTCCATCGGGCACGGCCCTTAGGTCGGGCGTGATGTTTTGCTGCGCGAACACCGGCAGATGAAAGACCACAATCAGAGCAACTACCATGGTCACAATGATCATTCCCTTTTTCATGATAGCCTCTTTTTGTTTCAACCAATGACCCGTTGGCTCCAGCCCTTCACAGAACTTGCCCCCTGATCATTTTGGTTTATATCACAATTATCGAAGGAACGCATCAATGATAACGGATTGAAATCCTGCTTTTTTGTCGAGGTTATCGATTTGTGGAGGAAGGGGGCGTATCTCGTCCACCTACAAGCGTTAAAGCCAAGGGGTGACGTGATCTGTGAAGATTGCCACTCGTAGCATTGAGAACGTAAATCAATGAGGCTCCGAGGCGATTCAGTTACTTCCCGTGGAGCACGTCCATCCACCGCAATGCCTCAGTTTCGCTTATCCTTCCCAGATACTTTCTTTGTGTTATTTTTTTATTGACAATGCGGGGCCTATGGGATAGGACTACCGGTAAGTATAATATATACTCCGGAGGAAATTGAGCCGATAGTGAAATAGAACCAAATAATCATGTCGAACCGGGGCGTAAGCCCGAGTAAAGATCTTCATAGCTTCTGGGTGGGGTTTTGTGCCCGGGCTAACCGGCGGATTTCCACCAGAGACCACAGAAAGAGAACCTCCTAATAGAAGCCTTTCAGAAGTGATGGCATAGCGGAGGGCAGTCGGTCCTTTTTCGCGTACGTTGCCGATTACAAGGAGGGTAAAAATGGCACAGGCTCTGGTTCTGGAGGGAACAGCAACACGGGTAAAAATCCCCAATCTTCGTTGGTTGTTGATTACCATTCCGTTATTCATTATCAACATAATCAGCATGGTGGATAAGGTCGGTGTCTCCGTCTTGATATCGAACAAGCCGTTTCTGCAAGACATGGACCTGATCGGAAAGCCCGCGCTCGTCGGTCTTCTGATGTCCAGCTTCCTCGTGTCTTATTCGATCTGCCAGTTCGGCTGGGCCTACGTCGTCAAGAGGTTCGGCCCCCGCATATGCGCGATTACGGGCATAATCATCTGGGGCGTGACGCTGTTTCTCAGCGGCATCGCTCAAGGCATAGGCGCCTTGATCTGGGCGAGGGTCATTCTTGGTATTGGCGAGGGGGTGACGTATCCGGCCGCCCATGCCTTTGTCGCAAACTGGTTTCCCGTAAAGGAGCGGGCCCGCGCCACTTCCATCTGGCTCAACGGGGTACCCATCGGACCTGCCGTGGCCGGGGCTCTGGTTGTAGCCATTGTGGCCGCAGGCGGCTGGCGGGGGGTCTTCTTCGGCCTCGCTGCCATCTCCATCGTGATACCCTTGCCGCTTTTGATCTTTCTCATGAGGAACAAGCCGCGTCAGCACCCCTGGGTCGCCGAGGCAGAGATAAGGCATATAGAAGAAGGCAGTTTGGCGAAGACAAAGGAGGTGCCGAAAACAGGAGGGAATGAGGCATTTCTCCGTAATTACCGTTTTTGGCTGTTAGCAGTCGGCTGGGGGTGCAGCGCGTTTTTCTTCTGGGGCTGGACTACCTGGATGCCCACCTATTTCAGGACCGCCCACCACTTCTCCTTCCAGGCCGCAGGCTACCTCTATTCCCTGACATTTGCCTTTGCGGCGTTAACGAACTTGGCGATGGGGTATTTCTCCGACCGGCGCATGAGAAGGGCACCTTTCTGCACCGGTTTGTGCGTCATTGCCGGGGTCATGATGTATATTGGAGGCAATGTCATAAGCGATCCCTATCGGGCCTTTGGGGTATTGATTATCGCCTTATGTGCGCAGCAGCCGGCTCTGTTGATGATCCACACCCTTTTGCACAGTATAGTGCCCGAAGGCTCCGTAGGGGCCGCCAGTGGCGTCGGCTCGGCGGTAGCCTCTTTCATGGCGATGGCCTCTCCGGCTATAGGCGGTTTCCTACTGCAGGTATCCGGTTTCGGGGCCGTAGTGGCGGCCCTTTCTTGCTCTATACTCTTGGCCGGATTTTGCATCTTTTTTCTCGCGAAACAAGGATACTAGCCTGTGCTTAGATTGAAGTGGAGCGGTCGATATAGGCGTATATCGGGGAGCGATAAGCTCCCCGGCCCCCGTTTCCCCTTGTATCGTGTCTTTCCCATATGTACTTTGCTTCTTTTTTACATTGATGCTCGCCAAAGGTACAATCGCGAGTATGGATTTCCTGTGAGAAGGCTATGATAGTGTGGTCATTCGTCGGATGTCCCGCGAGGGTCAGATGAACACCCGTTCCGAAAAAGGAGGAATACCATGGTTATAGATTTTGAACATCACTACATTCCCGAGGAGTTGTGGCTGCAGAAGGGAGGAAAGAAGGGGGAGAGGACGATTTCTTATGAATTCGGTAAGCCCCGCGTGACCATGCACCCGGAAACGTGCGACGTGGAGGAGCATCTGAGGATCATGGACGCGGTCGGCATCGACATGAGCGTCCTTTCTATTGCTGGAAGCAGTGACGACCCGAAGACAGCGCTGCAGGAAGCGAAAATCTGGGATGACGACGTCTCGGAGATAATGAAGAAATACCCCTCCAAGTTCGTCGGTCTGACGCCTATACCCCCTCTCGGAGGGCAGGCGGCGTTCGAGGAACTGGATCGCGCTGTAACGGGCCTTGGAATGAAAGGGGTTGTCATACGCTCGCAGGTCAGCGGTCTTTCCATGGATGCGAAAGAACTCTATCCCTTCTACGAAAAGGTCTGTTCGTTGGACGTTCCAGTCTTTATTCATCCCAGCGGGGTGCCGAAGGGCTTCAGTATTCTCGAGGCGCCGTATGATCTTTACAGGAGCGCAGGGCGAGAACTAGATCTGATGGTGGCCACCATCCGCATCATACTGAGCGGTGTTCTCGATGACTTTCCAAACCTCACGCTGGTAATCAGCCATAAGGGAGGCGGCATTGCCGCAGTCAGGGAGCGCATAGAATACTGGTTTGGCTCCCCCGGCGGCCCCGGTACCCGCAACCGGCAAAAATTCGATGATTACTTTCGCAGGATCTATTTCAATCTGGCCGGCCATCATGGAGGAATGAACGCCGTAAAGTGCGCCTTGACCGGCATTCATCCAAGTCGCCTCGTCTTCGGCACGGATTATCCGCAGGAGTTCGCCGGGGGCGCGGACCGCATCGAACACCCCTGGCCGCCTGTAGAAGGGCCTATGCTGATAAAAGACTACATCGAGAACATAAAAAATCTGGACCTGGACGCAGAGAGCAAGGACCTGATGCTGGGAGGCAATGCGAAAAGGCTACTGGAGATGGCATAGCGCGAGCAACTTTACGGGGGTACCTTACAGATGATGTCAACATCCGGTACCGGTGCCCCCTCTCTTCTCCTCCTCGCTCCGGGCTCTGCCGGTCGTGGCAGTTAAAAGAAATTTAAGTAATAAGATCCATTTGCTGTTGCATTAGAAAAGACAGAATTCAGGAAATTGCTCTGCCTTTCTTCTTAATCTGCCCTCACGATTGCCATTTCGAATGTTGCATGAAGTGAAGCTACCTAAGCATAAGCACTTCAGGGAGGAAGCTCAGTTCTACTTTGGTAGCTGGACGACAACCGGTATTGACTTCCGTCTACGTAACATGAGATAACGGTTCTCCGGAGATTATCGTCATAGCATTCAATTCTGAAAAAGGAGTTTGTACACATGGCACAAGGAACAGTGAAGTGGTTCAACGATGCTAAGGGCTTCGGCTTTATTACCCAGGATGGTGGCGGGGACATTTTTGTCCATCACTCAGCCATTCAAGGGGAGGGCTTCAAGTCTTTGTTGGAAGGCCAGAGGGTTGAATTTGACGTCGTGCAGGGACAGAAAGGACCAGCCGCAGCAAATGTTAGGAAGATAACATAGGCAGTCGAGAATACGTGACAGCCAGCGGACCCTTCAGGAACCGGGGGTATCGCCATTCGGCAGGATACACTAATGCCCATGAGTCATGAAAGAAGCCTCCCTCTCCCGTTCCCAATCCAGGACGAATATCCCGTTTTCGCCATCATCAGTGATACTCACGTGGGAGCCCGCAACTCCGTGTATCCCGCCTTCA
>DATFYE010000038.1:0-3170 GCA_035315185.1 Syntrophorhabdales bacterium
CCTTTCCTTTTCGAACCGTCAGCTTATCAGCATTGCCCGCTTTGGACAAAATTAATTTTCGCACGCTTTCTTCCGATAACTAAGGCATCATATTGCCTTCACAAAATCCAAGGAGGTATCACGTGAAACTTTCCCGGATAGCACCACGCAGCATGTTGATTTTCGCGGCCACAGGGTGTCTGTTTTTCATGGCCGGACAGATGCCTGCTGTTTCCTCGCAAGTATTCGCAGAACTAAAGTTAGGGGGTAAGAGGACGCCGCCGCCGCCACCACCACCTGAAATTTGTTACGATCTTAACCATATCAGTGTCGAGATTGACGGAGTAAAGGTGACGAAGCTTCACAGCGTTGAGGGTGTGGATATGTGCGTACAGCCTGAGGCGGAGGCCAATGCTAAGCTCGCCCGAATCCAGAAACCAGGCACGATCGCTATAGCCAGAGATTGGTCAAATACACTTGAATGGCATGATTGGCGCAAGAAGATTACTGACGGCAAAATGGACAAAAGAACCGTCAGTATTATCTACCATAATGCCGCCGGCGCTGAAGATGGGCGGGCTAATTTTGTCGAGTGTTTTCCGACCGCGCATGTGCTTCCAATTTTCAATGCGAAGAACTCGGGTCATGCTACCGAGACAATAGTTCTCGCCTATCCACGGAAAGAGTTTATAAAGCATTGACCTGCCCCCAATAGGCCGGTCCAGTTTCTGTGTGAGACGCTGGAAAAATTCATGATTGCTTTCAAGGGGGGCAGCATAAAGATCCGGACACAAATAAGGATAGCTCATTTCTTCCCGAAATCTTCAAATCGAAGTACAAAAAAAGCATTCACTCTTTCGCATGAAAAGAAACATACATCTCAAAAGTCTGAGGGAACCGGTCTTGGGCTGGCAATCGTAGCGTGTTATAGATCGTCATGACGGGGAAGTATGGGTTCATTCGAAGATTGACGGGGACTACCTTTTATTTCTCAGTCCCCAGATGATATCGTCAAGACAAGGGATACGCGAGATTGATTGATGAGGCGTTGAGGAAAGGACGAGAAAAAAGACCTTGTCACGAGGAGGACTTATTGTCGTCGGTAGTAAGCCGCGTCTTTATTCTTCTCTCTTATGTCACATATTACATGAAGCGACGACTCGTAGTCCTCACAAACATGGAACTTAATCCGACTATCTAATTCCCAACGCCCATTTAATGAACGATGCTATTTAAGACTTGACAATTGTATTAGCTGATATACAATTACAATAGAGGCTGACCCGAGAAAGCCAAACCCTTCGTGAGAAGGGGGCGGAAAGCGGCGGGTCTTGTCGAAAAGATGGCCGAGCTGCCGAAGGATGAACCTTTGGTGGGCTCGGCACTTTTTTTTGACACCACCGTTTGAGGGGTGGCTTGTCATGTATATCATCACTCGTTTACGAGAAAAATAGGTACGAACGGATCAGAAATCGCGGAGCGGTTACGAACGAATTGCAATATAGCTTCTATGGTACGGACGTTATCGAGATTACTGCAGGGGCAATGGGTTTTCTTGAAGACAATCGGGTTCGGGTAGCCGGTGGCATAGGATGGTCCCCAGACCAATGAGTAGAAAGGAGGGTCGAGATATGTGGCACAATATTGGCGTCGGAAAATGCATCTCGTTCATTGAGTTGTGGCCGAAGGGCAAAGAGAGTTTTATCTCGGCAACGACGAGACCGGCGATAACTATTTCACGGATGACAGGGGCCGGCGGACACACGGTCGCCTCGATCCTAGCTGATTACCTCCAAATGCATGTTCCTGCTCATGACCCATGGACCGTTTTCGACCAGAACCTGGTGGAGAAAGTTTTGGAAGACCACCACATTCACAAACGCATCGCCGATTTCATGCAGGAAGGCCACAAGTCCATGCTTATGGATTCTGTGGAAGAGTGGATGGGCTTGCATCCGAGTACCTGGACGCTCATCCAGCAAACTAACGCAACCATATTGCAACTCGCGAAAATGGGGAATGTCATTCTGGTGGGTCGGGGCGGCGTGGTGATTACCAGCAAGCTGAAGAACGTCTTCCACGTGCGTCTGGTGGGATCGCTTGAGAAGAGAATCGAATATGGGCAGAAACTCTACGGACTCGATCGGAAAGCGTCCCTCGATTTCATCAAGAAAAGGGATGAGGGACGCAAGCGCTACCTGAAGGACAACTTTGGAGTGGACGTTGATGATCCATTGCTCTACCACGTGCTCATTAACACGGATCTGGTCCAATACGACGAAGCCGCCGGGCTGATTGGCGATGAGGTAATCAGGCGGTTTAAACTGGACAGCCCCGTGAGGGCCGAGAAAGCGAAAACTGCCTGATTAGGTCAGTATGCAGGAGAGGAGGTCGCCCACAAAAAGAGCACTCAAGGAACTCTGAGCGGGCAGGTTGTCCTGTGAAAAGAGTCGCAGACAGGGTCATGCAAAATAGCAGGAAAGGAGGTGTCGTATGTTTATCAAGGAAGCGGATCTTTTTCAGGGTGTAGGCGTCCATACCATAGGGGAGATCGCCATGGAGAGCACTGAGAAGGTCTTCAAGAGGGGTGACGTGATATTCAGGGAGGGCGATCAGGCTGAGGCCTTTTACGTGCTCGTTGAAGGAAACGTAGAGATATCGATCGGTGAAAGGGGTGCAATCAATTTTATCGTGGGACGGCCGGGCGAGGTCTTTGGCTGGGCGGCGCTTGTCGATCCATACATGCGGACAGGAACAGTCGTGTGCACAGCGGATACCAAGGTACTCATGGTACCGACCGACGTGATGGAGCGCGTTATGAAAAAGTACCCTGAAGATGGGCTCCGGATCATGCGGCATCTCACAAGCATCCTGGCTCAGAGGTTGCGCGTGGCCTACCAGGCGGCGTCGTCCGAGGCGGATTTGACGGCTGCGGCTAACCCAAAGTCTTACGGATAGCTGCCACAGCCAATCTCAAATGGCAGAAGTTATAGCCGATTCCGGGAGGGGCCATGAAGCTTACCTTATCTATAATCAAAGCTGATGTGGGCAGCCTGGGCGGCCATATCAAGCCGAGCGAGCGCCTGCTGAGATGTGTGAAGGGATACCTGGATGATGAATTCAAGAGCGTGATCCACGATTTCTTTGTCTCGCATACCGGTGATGACGTAGCCATCCTTCTCACCCACACA
>DATFYE010000039.1:0-52266 GCA_035315185.1 Syntrophorhabdales bacterium
ACTCTCTGGTCCATGACGGTAACTCCTTTCCAACCCATAAGCAGCACCTCCACTGCTTATGAATTAGTACAAAAGTGTTACCCATGTCCCCAGAATAATCTGTTACCCATGTCCCCGTTCGGTCACACCCCCGACAATGCCACGGGGCGTTCCTTTCGGCGGGGGTTTGACGGAGAAGTACTTTGCGAGGTCGGCCGGCATGATGTGAGATGGAGACCGGTCGAAGATAGCGTCTGACCGTTCAAGCGCCCGCGCCACGAGACCAGAGCAGATCATTTGGCCGTCAAAACCAAACTTCAGGCGACAACCCGTGAGCAAGCTCAGCGCGATGCTCATGATCGTGACAACGCCGTACTTCTCACCGAGCGCCCACTCGGCGAATGCGCATATCTGGTCGCGATCGTGGGGTGATGCCAGTTTTCCCAGGCATACCAGGTGATATTCCGTTGGGACGTACCTCGATAGGTTCGTGCGCTCCACGCCGGCGCCAAGTGCTTCGATCAGATCTCCATTCAGCGACACGATCAGCGCTGCATGGTTCCACCACGTGTACTTCCTGTCCTTACCCCGGAATGCCAGTCGTTGGCCGAAGCGAATGAGACGACTGAAGAAAGCCTTGCCGTGCGTCAGGATGAAGTCTCCCGGTTGAAAGTTCCCCGGTTGGACCGACTGGTTCGGCCCGAAGCGCGTTACGGTAGCTCCTTCAACTTGCGCTGCAGCGTGCTGCGCACCGATCACGGCTCCTCCTCCGGGTGTGGCGGTCTCACGATCAATATACCCTGCCCGCGTTTTGCGGCATTTTGTGCAAAGCCCGAAAAATGGTAAACCAAGGCGTTGAACAAAAATGATGAGTTAGCGAAGGCCAACTTGGCAATTGGGCCGTGAGATCAGAAAAAACCCCGTTGATGTTTTCTGGCACTCTATGACCAGGGACCTGAAGGATATCCTTCCTGAGCTCCGCGCGTTCCTCAGGAAACGAAGAGTAGTCCACAAGAAGAGTATACCTTACTATGCTGGTGGGTCAGCAAATTCCTCAAGTTCGTCAACCAGAGTCCGCACGGGGTAAACGAAAGGTGAAGATTTAGGGTTGAAAGTGGTAACATCAAAATGAGCGAGAGGCCTTATCGGCCACTACCTTTCCCATTCATAAAATTCAGTTTCTTTTGCTTCCAATTCTCTTCTTGCTGTCATCTTTTTTACTTCCATGACTATTGCTCTCGTTTCCAAGAGGGACGACCGTGATATCTCACGTTTGTCTTTCCCGTAGTATTTCAGGAATCTATTTAATATGTCCTGAAGTTCCTGTTCATTCTCAACATACCTTGCATTGCCGTAGGCTATTATGCTCTCCCATTTCCCATGACAATTATTTCTGCTCTTAAAATCCTCCGGAGATCCATAATATTTCATGATGGTATACACAACAGATGAGTTTCTTTTTATGTAATCAATCTTTTTTCCCCCGACAGCACAGTGAAAGTAAAACTTTCCATCTTCATACGCATGATTCACCGGTACAGCATAGGGTTCGCTTTCGTGGCTAAATGACAAGACTCCGTGATATGACCCTTTGATAATACCTTCACACACTTCATTGTTTCTTTCTATAGGTTTGATTCTATATGTCATTATGACCTCCTCTTACCTGACGGCTAACAACTAATAGGGTAAGCTGCCTTTTTAAGATACTACGCCTGTTAATCCTGCGAGGCAACAACAAACACATAATGAGACCAGGCTGATGCTCAGACGCACTTGGCAATTACATTTAGGGCTTAAATAAACGCCTAGCGAACAGAACAAGATCTTTACATTGCTGTCTGGATGGGAGGCACTATGCGAAAAACCTGCGAAGGTTTTGCGACCATTTATAATTTACCGGTAAGAAAGGCAGCGAGTGGTCAAGCTTTCGGGACGTGGGACTGATATTGCCGACCCACGTCCCGTGTACTTGGAGGCCAAGTAAATGGTTGTAGCAAGCTTGGTACTACGCGGCGGATTTTGAGCGGCGTCTTTCCAAGTCCGCCAGAATCTGCTTCCGCAGTCTGATCGAAATAGGGGTTATCTCGACCAGCTCATCGTCGTTTATGTAAGAAATGCACTCTTCCAGACTCATCTTCACATGAGGTGTAAGTATTACAGCGTCATCAGATCCTGCGGCCCGCATGTTGGTGAGCTTCTTCCCCTTGGCCGGGTTGACCACAAGATCGGTTTCTCGCGAATGTTCTCCGATGATCTGTCCTTCGTAGACCCTTTCTCCGGGCCCCAGAAAGAGCCGTCCGCGCTCCTGAAGATTAAAAAGGGCGTAGGCGACGGTCGTGCATTCATTCATAGCGATCAGCACACCCTTGGTCCTGTTCTTTATCTCTCCTGCAAACCGATCGAAGCCATGAAAGACGTAATTCATCACTCCCATTCCTCTTGTTTCGGTCAGGAACTCTGAGCGGAAGCCGAGCAGGCCCCTGGTCGGAATCTTATATCTGAGCCTGGCCATGCCGTTCTCCTGCTTCATCTCCAGGAGCATACCTTTTCTGGATCCGAGGTTCTCTATCACTCGCCCCATGTAATTCTCATCCACATCGACCGTGAGCTCTTCGTAAGGCTCCAGCGTGACACCGTCTTCTTCTCGGTAAAGTACTTGCGGCCTCGTGACCTGGAACTCGTATCCCTCCCTGCGCATCTTTTCAATGAGAATAGAAAGATGAAGCTCTCCCCTTCCTGAAACTCTGAACCCTGATGATTCTTCCAGATCCTCCACAACAAGGGCCACGTCAGAGAGCGTTTCGCGCAAGAGTCTTTCCCGAAGGTGCCTTGATGTCACGAAACGGCCTTCTCTTCCGTAAAAGGGAGAATCGTTCGGAACAAAATTCATCGCAACCGTGGGAGGGTCAATAGCTATACCGGGAAGCGGAACAGGAGTCAGCGGGTCAGTCAAAGTTTCGCCAATCGTAACCGACTCCATGCCTGCGACTGCTACGATCTCACCCACGCTGGCCTTGTCGGTCTCTACTTTCTCAGTTCCTCTAAAACGGTAGATCTTGGTGATCCTGGCCGGATAAGAATCCTTTCCCTCTTTCGCAACCACCACGTCGCGATCGAGCATCAGCACTCCGGAAGTGATCTTGCCTATGGCAAGACGGCCCAGGAAGGGCGAATAATCGAGTGAGCTGACGAGCATCTGAAGCGGCCCTTCAAGATCTCCGGCAGGAGCCGGTACCGCACTGATAATAAGCTCAAACAACGGCTCCATCGTGCCCTGCCGATCCGTGTGGTCGAGTGTCGCATATCCTTCTTTTGCAGAGGTGTAGATTACAGGAAAATCGAGTATATGATCCGGCGCAGCGAGCTTTACGAAAAGGTCGAAGACTTCGTTCACGACCCAGTCGCAACGCGCTGCGGGTTTGTCTACCTTATTCACAACCACGATAACGGGAAGAGCCAACGCCAGCGCCTTCTTCAGGACGAAATAGGTCTGGGGCATGGGGCCTTCAGCCGCGTCCACGAGCAGCAGCACTCCGTCCGCCATCTTGAGAACCCGCTCCACCTGCCCGCCAAAATCAGCGTGACCCGGTGTATCGATGATATTAATGAGGAAGTCCTTATAGCGGAAGGAACCGTTCTTCGACGCGATCGTGATGCCCCGCTCCCTCTCCAGATCCATGGAATCCATGAGCCGCTCTTCAACCACCTGGTTGTCGCGAAACATGCCGCTCTGCGCGAACAGCCGGTCCACAAGGGTCGTCTTACCGTGATCTACATGTGCTATGATTGCAATATTCCGTATCTTTTCTTTTTCCAACGTCGCCTCTGCCACATCTTTATGATTGTAAAGCGATGAAAGACGTGCGAGAAAATATTATACCCGAAACGGGGAGCTAAATCAAGCCCAATCCGTACGGAGCGTGAAGCCTCAGTACGCAATCCCGGGGCATTCCCTCTCCGATTACGTTCCCGATCATGGTGACGACTCTTTCTTGATGGTTCTTTTGACGAGGCGTCCCTGGACATCCCCGAACAGAATCACATCCTTGATGGTGCCTTCTACCGGGTAGAGATCTTTAGAGAGCCATCCTTCGATCACGCCTTCCTTCGAATTAATAATGTCCGGATCGAACTTCAGGTCGATCGCGTACTCCTCTTCCTGATCGGCTTTTTCAGATCTCCTCCTGCGCTCTTCTTCTGCTTTTGAAACCACCTTCACTTCATAGATGCCGGGCCCTTTCCTCGGGAACGTGGCCACCTTGTAGGTTTTTCCCCTTTCCACAGTGCCGTATATTCCGCATCGGAAGTTGTAAGCGGCGGTGAGGAAGTCGTCGTAGCTCATACCTTCAGGGATCTCCTTTTCCATTGTCTCCATGGTGCCGTCCCTGCGGCTGCTCCGGTGAACCCATTTGCGCCTCTGATGATCGAAGGAGTGGAGGTTTTTTCGCACCCTGTCGCCAACCTTGACGTATTCCTCAAAGGAAAGGGAGCGCAGGCGCCTGCCCCCATCCACTTCCTCCATTAAAGAACGATACGTGTCAACCCGGTACCGCGCCAGGAATCCCAGTATCCCCACGGTCTCTCCCTGAAGAGTAGCTACGTAGCGTCCTTTCTGCTCCACACGATTGAAGCTCAACTTAGCGATAGCGACTCTCTTGATAATCCAGAATGAGATATCATAATTCAGCTCTTCACCAGCGAAGCGCTCGCCAATGGTAGGTGCGTCGGGATCATCCTTAAACCGATCTGAGGCGTTCTGAGCAGACAACTGAGAAAGGCGGAAAGGAAAGAAAGAGAGCAAAGGCAATCCCAGTATCCACCGGACAAAGTCTCTCCGTCTGATCATCGAGGCCTCTTGCCGCCCCGCGAGACCTGTGCTGATTGCTCACCAGTTGTTTGGCCTGTTACCATCTGTCGTCAATTTTTTCACTTTCCGTTTGCAGGAACCAGTTGTCGCAATACGGACAGTGGAGCTTTATATCCTTGTGTCTCAGGTCTCCGAAGTGCACCTCGAACTCTTTCTTACACTTTGGACACATGATCGTAAAGATTCTGACCATGAATTCCTCCTCCTCACGGAAAAATTGGTAGGCCGCTCGTACCGTTCGTGGTTCTCTCTTAACCTTAACCTCAACCTTAACCTGGTCTTGTTCGTTCCTATCCCTCGCCTGACTCGCCGAGAACCGGTATACGTTTAAAGACCTCTTGCGATAAAAAATCGTTGAGCCTGGTGCGTGCCAGCGCCTCTTCAGGAACGTTGAGCCTCCTGGCGAAAGGACGGTCCACCGGTTTGGTCGCGTCAATAATCATCTTGCTGCCTCTGACATCGTGCACAATCGAAGGATCAAGCATGCTGCCCTTGATGTTCCTGATGATGTCTATGTCGTTGTCAGGCTGGACACGTGTTGCCACAGCCCACATTACCTGCTGCTCGTTGAACGGATCAATATCCGCGTCAACAACGATCACATTCTTGACGAAATCACAGTCTGCCATAGCCATCAGAGCCGCTTGCTTTGTTTCACCCTCGACTTTCTTGTCTATCGAAATGTAGCAATTGAACCGGCAGGCCCCGGAAACGGCAAAGTGCACGGCCTTGACCGTAGGCACTATGCCCTTTATAGCGTTGAAGACGCTCCCCTCCTTGGGAATGCCGCCAAGGACCCATGTGTCTCTGTGGCCCACAAAGATATCCTGGTATATGGCGTTGTTCCTGTATGTGATTGCTTTGACGTTGATCACAGGCCTCCAGCGCTGCGGTCCATACGTGCCGGGAAATTCGCCGAACGGCCCCTCGACTTCCCTTTCCTTCGGGGGAATCTCCCCCTCGATAATCAGCTCCGCATCCGCGGGCACCAGAAACGCTTCTCCCCAGGTCTCGGATGCGGTCAGCCTCAGCGCTTCTCCCATGATCCCGCCGATAAGTTCGTAATCGTCTACACCAAACGGAGCCACATTAAGAGCACCGAGGTAGAAAGCCGGATGATGGCTCACTATGATGGCAACCGGCGTGGGAAGGCTTTTCTCCTCGTTCTTTCGGACAATTGTCCAGTTGTGGCGTGGCGAGAGATGGATGCCCAGCTTCTGAGGCTCCTTATACTGGGTGCGGTGAAAAGAGGCATTGTAGAAGCCGTGTTCAGGATCTCTCATTGCCACGGTCATGTCAATGTAAGGGCCTCCATCCATCTCGTGATGACGCACGATGGGTAGCTCCCTGAGATCGGCGTTGCTCCCGATTTTTACGTTTTGTTTGACCGGTGCATCGCTTTTCCTGATAATGATCGGTTTGATAAGCTTGTCTTCGCGCCGCGCGTATTCAAGACTCAGCCCCAGCTTCCAATCAGTGGGATCCATATCCAATGCCAGGGCGCACCGCTGTCTCGTCGCATAAATGTTCGTTGCAAGGCGAAAGTCCGATTTTTGACCATTCAGGTTGAGCGGGTTCTCAAAAAGAAGAAGAGGAAATTTGCCGGCATTCTCCAGGTGCTGGAGCATGGCAGTAACCTCGAACTGCGAAGGTTTCACCGGCTCACTGATGGTCACCAGGTCGTGCGGCAGGGCCTCCTTCACCTGCCGAAGATAGGACTCGATTGTTTTCATTGCGCTCACTCCTTCATGCACATCACAGCGATCTTTACCCCCGGTTAAATCTCACCAGTTGGCCCGGCTTTAACAGGCGTCCCATCCGGCGCAGCACCGGGGCACGCGGGATTCCTCAGGGCGTCGATGATCAGCCGGCTCACCTCCTGATGATGTCTCAGGAGATCGTACTTTCCATCTTTGAGCAGCCAGCGACTAACAATGTGCTCTAAAGTGCCCAGCACAAGATGGCGCAGAATATAGATGTCCGTATCCGTGCGCACCACTCCTTCGTGCTGCCCTTCGGTTATGATCTCCAGCACCGAACTCACGGACTGTTTCAGGAAGTCGTACGTGTCCGTCTTGACAAAACTCTTGCTCACCCGCATCTCGAGCATGAGGAGTCTGCCATACTCAGGGCTCACCGTGAAGAAATAAAGAAAGTACCACACGAATTTTCGAATCTTGTTGAAGGCTCCCGAAATCCCCTCGAGGTGCAGTTCGAGCTGAGTGCGAAATTCTTTGGTCTTCTCCACAGGGATCGAGAAGAAGAGATCCTCTTTGTTCTTGAAGTACTGATAAATACTGCCGTCGGCGACACCCGCCCTCTCAGCTATTTCTGAGACAGTGGCAGCCTGGAAACCTTTCTTGCTGAACACCTCGATGGCTGCCTGGATGATCGATTCTCTTTTGATCTCTTTCTTGGATGTGCGGTTCGCCGGCATAGACCTACGCGGAATGTGTTATCATTCTTACCGATGATGGGCCAGGGTGTCAAGAGCAAGGTTCCGAGGCCGGAAGTTCCCCTTTGGCATGATGAAGCTCACTACGACAATCAATCACCGCATGTGGGCAGCATATCCTTCACCATCTTTTTGGATGCTTACGTCCCCTGGTTGACGTTTGCCACCGCCCAAGTGTTGAATATTATTCATTGTGCTAAATTATCCAGCCTGTCGATAAGAATGTGCTTGACACGAGTGTTGGAATCGGGTAGAAATGAATATCATTCATAAAGCTGACAAACCTGGCTGATCTTCGCCGTGCCAGTTTATTTTTTTCGGCGACGTGAGTCCCAGTAATCGGTTAGGAGGTTCGAATGGCATATGCTGTAAAAGCATGGAACGACTTCAAGACTTATCAGAACGGATGCTACAGGGACTATCTGTATGCGACCGAAGGCCTTCGCGTTATGGGTTCTACCTGGAGTGCGCTCGCTCCCCTCAAAGGATTAGGCGATGACATACACCTTATAGGCGGTGAGCCCCATGCCGCATCATTAGCGGGGACTTTGCCTGACGAGAGCCGTGAGAATATTCTAGCTGCTGAAATTGCAGGCATGGGTTTTCACTCCTGCAGTTACCTGAAGCTGTTCACAGGGGAAGTGATCCGCGACAAAATAGGTATCACAGATGGAACGATCAAGGAGGGCTATCCCAGGCCCGATCTGATCTGGACCACACACCTCTGCAATCAGCATTCCAAGTGGTACCAGGAAGTTTCACGGCGTCTTGGAGGCGTGCCGTTGTTCCCAGTAGACATGATAGGCGGAGGGAATGCGGAAAAAGATCCCAAGATCGTAAATTATGTGAGCAACCAGATAGAAGAGGGAATAAACTGGCTTCAAAAAGTTACGGGCAGGGGGTATTCGGATGAATTGTTTGCAAAAGCAGTACGGAACGAGATCAAGGTGCTGGTCCTGTGGGGCAACATATGCGCATTAAACAGGCACGCACCCGCCCCTCTGGACGAGCGGCGGCTCATAGCCCTCTTCCCTCCGGCCATTGTGGATCGGACCACTGATGAAAGCGTGCGGTTGTATGAGACATTGTTCGAAGAAGTGAAACAGATGGTTGCGACCGGACAGAGTGTGGCTCCCGACCAACGTTTCAGGATAGTCTATTTCGGAATAGCGCATACATACGGCCATCCGGAAATGGCGAGAATCTTGAGAGACGTCGGCGCCGAGATTGTTGCCTCAGTCTACACGTTTGGCACGTGTGGCAATTTCAAAGGCATTGTCAACGGAGAGTGGTCATGGGATCCCATTGACCCTAAGTGGGTAGACGAACTCGATTTGTCCACAAGAAGAAAAGCCATCACTGAGCTCGCCAAAATAGTTCTGGGTTGGCCTACCTGGCAAGGGGTGCGGTCCTACTGGGCGCTGGAATCAATGGCCCGGGCGATGATAAAAGAATTCAATGCGGACGGGCTCTTGCTTGCGCCGAGCCGCAGTTGTGAGACCGACTTCAGGAACGGGTATGTAGGGCTGCAGCGTATTTTTAAAAGCAAGATTCCTACCATAGAATACGATACCGACCAGGTGGATGTCCGGCAAATGGATTTACCGGGCGCCCAGCGCAAAACAGAGTTGTTCGTGCATCTCATGGAAGCAGCTAAGAGAAGGAGTGCATGATTCATGGCGAAAAAAGGCTCTGACACAGTAATCGAACGTTTTCGCTCCATAACCGAAAATCCCCAGGGATATGCCAAATCCCTCCATGAACAGGGAAAGCTCGTCGCCGGCTACATGTGCACGCATGTGCCCGAGGAGATTCTCTATGCAGCCGGGATCGTGCCGGTGAGAATCTTGAGCCCCCATGTCTCACAGGCAATGACGAGGAGCTATATCCACGAAACATACTGCTCCTTCTCGCACGATTGCGCGTACCAGGGGCTGTCCCACAATTATGACTTCCTGGACTTGATCACCACGAGCTCAAGCTGCATACACATGGGTGAGGCCTTCAATGTGTGGGTCCGGTTTGCAGGATTCGAGGGAAAAAGCTATCTCATACCCTACCCCCACATCATCGAGACCAAACCTGCTGCTGCGTTCATGAAGGAGTCCTACGGAGAGTTCAAGAAATTCCTCGAGGGGTTCGTAAAGAAACCTATAACGGATGAAGATATCGAGAAAGCGATAAAAGTCTACAACCAGACCAGGAGGCTGCTCAAACGGCTCTGGGAGCTGCTGCGGCGCGAGGACCCTCCTATCAGCGGACCGGACGTTGCAACAGCGACCCTGGCTTCGCAGTTCATGGACAAGCAGGAGTGCAACAAACTGCTTGAGAAGCTTCTTAAGAACTTAGAAGCCGCACCAGGCAAAGGGGCGCCAGGCGTAAGACTGATGGTGTCGGGCGGTGCGTGCGACGACATCGAGGTCCTGGACTTGCTTGAACACCTGGACTACAGCGTAAATCTTATTTTCGTCGATTCGTGTACTGCAACGCGCTACTTCTGGTTCGAGATCCCTGAGGGGAGAGCCGATAAGCTCACCGCGATCGCGGAAGGTTATATCAGCAGAATCCCGTGCCCGTCAAAAGATAATGTTCCCGGCACCGGGGAGAAAAAAAGGCTCAGGTACGTTCAACAGTTCATCGAAGAGTTCAAGCCGGAGGGATTGGTCTTTCTCTATCAGAGATTCTGCAGCCCTCAACCGCATGACATCGTGGCAATGAGGCCCATCCTCGATAAGCTGGGAGTTCCATCGATCGATCTTGAACTTGATTCAACAGTGCCAGTGACTCAGTTTCGGACTCAGTTGGAAGCCTTTCTAGAAATACTAAAGCCGGTGGTGCCACTTGAATAAAGAAAAGATTCTTGCTGGAATCGATGCAGGTCATATCAGAACGAAAGCCGTAATCGTGAGGGGACAGGAAATCCTCGGCTATGGCTCGGCAGCCACAGGATTTGATGTGGTCGATGCGGCGCAAAGAGCACTCAATCTTGCTCTTGAGGCGGCCAAGGTCTCGCGCAGTGACGTCGCCGGGATCGTCTCCACAGGGATCTTCAGGGATGTGGTTAAGGCACTGCCGCTCGCCATAAACGGTACCGTACCTGAATATGTGGCGGACGCGAAAGGTGCCCTGTTCCTTAATAAGAATTCCAGGACCGTGATCGACATCGGTGCAAACGTACATAAAGCTGTCCACTATGATCAGGATGGGAATCTCCTCGACGTCATTCAAAATGATAAATGCGCTGATGGTATCGGCATTTTCTACACGACCATGGCCAAGGCGCTCGGCGTGAGTGAGGAGGGGCTCTCCGAATTGGCTCTCGCATCCACCAAGCATCTGTCGGTTGCTATTCACTGCGCCGCATCCGCTGAATCGGAAGCTATTGGTCTCTTGTGCCAGGGCGAGAACACGGCAGATGTGGCTGATGCTGCCTTGAGGTTCATCGTTGAACGTGTTGCTGCCATGGCCTCAACAATGCCCCTCGAACGGGAGGTCGTGGTGGCCGGCGGATTAGCCAAATCGAAAGCGCTTATGAAGCACCTGCCGGTCTTGCTCAAACAGGACGTCACAGTCTTGAATCTTCCGGAATATGTAGGTGCAATAGGCGCTGCGATCAGTTACGAAGGTGAACTATGAGCGAACAGGAATACGCTTCAGTGAACGAAAAGCTCGACTGGAAAAAGGCCAAAGTGATCACAGCCGGGGTAGATGTTGGGGCGGTGAGCTCCAAAGTGATGATACTCGTGGATGGGCAGCCATATGCAGTCTCCCAGGTTGCCACTCGAGCGCCCAAGGAATCTGCTCTCAAGGCCATGAACGCTGCTTTGGCCAAGACCGATCTGACCCTCGACAAGATCCAGTACGCGGTAGGGACCGGCTGCGGGAGAACACAGGTGCCGTTTGCACGTAAGACGATATCTGAAATTGTGTGCGGCGCTACCGGGGCGGTACACATCTGGGGCCCATCCGTACATACGGTGCTTGACGCCGGAGGTCAAAGCTGCAAAGTAATTCACTGTACTGAAAAGGGCAGAGCAACAAGCTTCCTCTGGAACGACAAATGTGCCGCAGGCATTGGTCGCTCGATGGAAGCCTTTGCTGATCTCGTAAAAAAAGAACTGACCGAGATTGGGAACATCGCGCTCCAATCTGAGAAATTCCCGAAGTTAAGCGATTTTTGCTCAGTCTATGCTCAATCCGAAGCTCTCGATCTAGTGCGAAGCAAAGTACCAACGGAAGAATTAATAGCCGGGTACCACCGCGCCATGGCGAAAAGAATCAGCACATTGGTAGCCAGAGCAGGCCTGAAAAAGGAATTCGTCATCATTGGTGGTCTGGCCAAGAATCCGGGAATAACAGATGCGTTGGAACGTAACTTGAAGGTAAGCAGGCTGGCGCCCAAGCCTGAATGGGACCCTCAAGTAATAGTGGCGTTCGGTGCAGCTCTCATTGCGAATGCCTTCTGCAAGCGGCAGCAATCCGACGCATAGGCCAGCTATCTAAAGAAGCAAGGGCAACAATTTCAACCTTTGGTTCTGCCATTCGCTTTCGTATGTATCTCTGCCCTCAGGTTCTCCGCTCTCGCTTGAACGGCCTCGGCAACATCATGTGAGAACTTTCTCCACGGATCAACAGATGGGCTGAAAAGGCTTCGCATATCGGAGCAGAAAGGACTTGAGGGTTCCCCTGGATGTAATGCCTCTTCGACCTTGACCGCATAGTTTAGAGCATTAGAATCCTCATTGTACATGCGAAGAGAGGCGACGTTAAGATCCTCATCGATAAGTATGACGGCTCCCCCATGGCGCGGTGCCGGGTCAACGCTCTCCACTACCCATCCGCCGCTGTTATACACCTTCACCCATTGGTTGGTATACTCTTTAAAATTCTTAACCTCCTCGAAGGGCTTATGGGTATGAGCGAAAACAAAAGTCACATCCGGAGGCGTCTTGTCATTACGGAGTTTAGTGCGAATCTGCTCTCTTAACGGTCCATTCATGTAATTCCGGAGACCCTTCTCCGCATCCTTGCTCAGGACTTTCTCGGTCTGGAGGTTTTCTGTGGTTCCAATCCTGTCGATGACCATACTAATTATCCGTTTCATCCCCTTTTTCTCGAGCCAGGCAGCCCAACAAGGCTGGTTAGCCTCTGCGATAAGATTTTTGGCGAGATTATAGAGCAACTTCTTAAACTCGCCGGGGTCCTGCATTTTTTCATAAAATATTCCTACGTCCTTACCGACATCTCCGGAACGACCCATAGTGGACCAGAAAAAATCGATCCAGGCAAAGTTCTCAGCTTCCAAATCCCATATCTGGTTCGGCAGAATCGAATGCTTGGGCTTGCCCCGGCTGAAAACAAGATTCTTTATGGTGGTCATCAGGTGGTACAGTGATTCGACAAAGTGGCCATGATGAAAGATAACGCATTTTTGACCCCCGGTCTTCATCAACGCAAGATTCGGATACGCCGTGAGAATCGGGAAATCAGTATCCTCACGGTCATCTTTATCAGGAGGACCAGCTTTAGGAGATGTATAGTTGCGCTTCAACCTGTCTAGCGTGTAACGCACCAACCTGTTCAGTGTATAGGGGATCACGGGTCTGGGATCGTTCTCCACAAACAGGTTGGTTGTATGCCATGAGGGAGGTAATTCATCTTTGGATGTCCGGGGGCCGCTCGCTCCTTCTTGTAGGGTGCCCACAAATTCCATGTATTGCGTTTCGCGGGCCAATTCCCACAGGTGGTGATCGTGATTACCAGGAATATAAATGATCCGCTTGAAGAGCTGCTGGCCCGGCTTGAGAGTCAACTCGATGAAACGTTCGAAGGCCATGTAAGCCTCGTTGTCGGTCGCGAGGGCAAGCTCCACGATGTCGCCGTTAAGGATCAGGGTTACATCCTGCTCGACGCCGATGAGGGTCTTCAGGCACTCGACCAGTTGCTCCATGACAGGGCTTGCTTTCAAAGGATCCGTATCCGTGCTTGCGATCTTAAGATTGGTGAGTAGACTGTTTGTTGCCCCCAAGTGCATATCCGAAAGGCATACGTAACGGATTTCCCCCATCTTCCCCCCTTGGCTACCGTAAATTAGTTTGTCTCCGCAACATTACTTCTTTTGGGCATCCTGCTCTTCCCTGGTCAGCGGCTTCTTGCCGGCATTCCTGATGTTCATGAATTTACTGAGTAACTCAAACCAAAAGTTGGATCCCAGGGAAACCATCAAGGCCGTCAACAGGATGCCAAGGAGTTTCACAAGACCAAGATTGGCGGTATCGGGTTGCCTCCGGAAACCAAGTTTGGCCCAGCAACTCTTTTCATTCGAAGCTTTCAACGGCCAACCGATGGGAAGATTGAGGCTGCTGATCTGCTGAAAGACCTCATTTGCTTTTTCGACTTGTTTCTTCAGGCCGGGGGCTTCCGAATCGTTCGATTGGGGCCCCTGGTTTCCCTCTTCAGGTTTTTTCTGCCCGCTGGGAGGAGGCTGCTGCTTTATTGTCTGCTCAGCCGTGCTGATTAGAGAAGCTCTCAGCACCTGGTCGCGATAAATGGCCTTCCCGATCTGAAACGTGTCGGCATTCAAGACCAGAGCAACTAAGAAGGCCAGAACTAGAGCGAAAGCCTGGGAATACCGTTTGTACCACCCGCTGACCCGTTCCATTGCTTCATCGTACCATTTCTCCATGTTTTTGATAGCCTTATCTAGAGAGTCAGCGGCAGTCCCAGCAGTTTCCAGCAAGGGAAGCAACGCCTTCCTGATGGTGTTGTTATCAGGGAGACATTGCACCAAAGTGCTGATGTGGTCTACTGAGTCAATACTAGGGATGTCGAGTTTTAATTGTTTTAGTTTCTCCACAACATCCGGATGTTGTTTCAGGCTCTCCAGCAAGGATAAAACAAAGCTGCGAGAAGAAATATACGAAGGAAATCTCTTTTTCCAAAAAGGCTTGATCGATTCGAAAAGGCCTTGCCAAAAGCCTTTGGGAGAGCTATTTCCCATGAAGAGAGGCTGTTCGTAAAGCTTGTCCAGGGCCTTCGGGTCCTGCAGGAGTGATAGAATACCGTCCCGAAGCATTCTGGCGCGCTTCTTGGTCAGGCTCGTGAATATCTCGGCAATCACCGAACAAAGGAGGCTCAAGAAAAAGTACACAACTACCAAGCCAATGGCCGCGTCCAAAATCTGCGAGTTAAACATGGAACCCTCCTTTCAGATTGTCATTCCTGGAACCCTTTCAATTACACGGTGAGAGAACGCGATGCAAAGTGCGGCAGATTTGATGCGTCCTGTTGTAACCCATCCGCGCATTTGTCGATGCTCCTCTGCGTCACACCGAAACCCCGAATGGTACAATGTCTAGTTCAAGTATAGACTAATGCGACGATCTGTCAACCATTTCCTTAAGCTTTGCCAGCTACGACTGAAAAGTGAACTCCTTTTGCTTCAAGATTGAACTGTTTTTGTGTGAAAAGTGAACTCTTGCTTGACCCTAAACAGCACCGGTGAACCTTTCCTGAGCGAAGCCGGGTACCCGCTTGCGGGTGTGATGCCTCTCGGGTACCCGCCTTGGTCGGAGGGAGCGGTGCGCAGAGGGAAGCGCATGCCGAGGACTGTTTGAGCGGTAAGCCTGCTGTCGACAGCAGGCGTGCGCGAGTTCCACAGGCAAGCGGAAGGAGACCTTAGCAAGGGTGCAAGGCGGAGCACCGGCGAGCGAAGGAAACGGTGCATCGAGTGCGGCCACAACTGGCGACTACAATGCAAACTTCAGCGTCTTGAACGCATTGCCGAGGGCCGCCGTCAAGGCGCTATTCAGCACGTTGAGTGCAGCATTGATTGCATTTTGTACGGCAATCACTCCGAGCCCTTCAACGGTTATCAAGACTGCCTGCATCGAAAGCTTGTGCTGGTTGACAAGCGCTTGCGCAACCTCTTCCGTAATCGTCCCCTGTTCGGCCATTGTTTGAACCTGTTCGATGTCCATGATAAATTGCGCATACTCATGACTCGCATACTGCGTGGCCTGACTTCCGCCCTTCGCGAGCACTCCGGCAGACGCCTGGACCATGTCGCCGACTACTTTGCCAACATCCAGGTTGAATTTCATTCTCCAGCCCCCTCGGTCTTACGTTCTTTCTTGGCCACTTCAAGCGTTAGAATTGCGGTAAACGTCCGGTTGAAAGCTTTTTCGTATTGCGGAACCGCGGCCTGCGGTATACCCATTTTTTGATCATCCGCCTCCAGATCCTGAAATTGTTGTCGGAGAATCTCGAGTTGCTGAAGAGTCAGGCTGTTGGCAGAGAGAGCGCCGGCTCTGACGATGAGGCCTGACAGGGAAACCTTGCAGTAATCGTAAAACCTCGTATGATTCTGGTAATCCGTCGGCGTGCTGCCGCCTTGACGTTCAATGCCTGTGAAGAACTCCGCCGTCGCCTTCTGGAGGTCTGTTACGCCGTCATCTATCTTCTGATCGTAAGGGGCAATCAATCGAATCGAGCCACAGCCGGTCATACTCATGACAAGTACGAGCAGAACGACCAGGATACGTCGCGAATCCCTAATTTTGTGCATTTTCTTTTGCTCTCCTTTCTCTCAGGAATCCAGCTTGCTGGTAGAATTCTATATTCTTCATGCTGGCTCGTGAAACATTTCTTTCAGCGTCAGCTCTCCTTTCCTGCGGATGCTATCATACGATTATACCGCATCCGCGTGTCAAGAAAGCGAGACACGCTCACTAAATGTCACATCATAGTTGCCACACATCCCAACTCTCTCGAATGTAAGGGGTGTTTTGTCTGGAAAGGGCCCCGCGAAATCCTTATCAAATAAATTTGGCTGCCACCCCTAACAACCCATCCAATATTCCGATCAGATCGGCCATATTTTTGAGAACGCCGGCGGTCTTCGACAGAACGTCGGCGGAATTTAAAAGCTGAGCATTTACTTCCTGAAGCTTTTTGTTGGCATCCAGCAGCTTCGGCGTATTCTCGTCAAACTCAGCAGAGAGAAGATTTAGCAGGAGACCGCGGAGCCTCTTTCCGTCAGCAAGAAAAGCTGCCTGTTGTTGTGGTGATATTCCTCCAGTAGCCGACAAAGTAAAGCATTGATTGATATTATCTGTCAGTGTCCTCGTGTCGACTCTTGTTACTTTGCCTGTCTGCCCGTCCATGTTCGACCTCCCTCCATTTAATGGATCAAGAGCTTAACTTGCGTTGCAACGTTCTGTATTTGCGTCGCCCATTCATTCAATGCGCTGTTGAAAGCCGCAAAACTCGCTGGTTTTCTATCCGCCGGGTCTCGCGCGAATTGGACTAAAGCTTTATGGGCATTCATCATAGCATCGACAAGGTTTGAAGGGGGGGAAATGGCACCTGCTGAAGCGGCAACCTGAGCCGTCTTGATGTTAGAAAGTTGCGCCATCCTTTGTTCATAGGTAAGTTTCTTCCGGTCCTCTTGGTTATACAAACTTATGAGCGTCGCCATCGACTGGCGTGTTCCCGTGCTAATCTCTGGGAAGAAGATATTATTCAAGTCATCGCGCACTTGAGAAAGAATGATCTCGACTTGTGGTGCCCCGTCGTTAACTGCTTTTGTGAGCAATACATCCCGCTCGTGGCTTAGATACATCTCGCCGATGGTCCCAATGAGGTTGGAGACCGGCCCAATATACTTGCCGGCGGTCGCATCTGAGGCGCCTTGAAGTTTTTGGAAGGTCTTATCGAGCGACGAAAGGTTTTGCCCGAGTGTCGTTGCTTTAGTTTGAAAGCTGACCGGTGTCGATGTATTGGCCAGATCATACAGTCTACTAGCGTAAACGCTCACTAAATTGAGCGCGTCGATCCGAGCCTTTATTGCAGACTCCGAAAAGTAAGGTTTGCCGAGAGGTGTCGGATCCCCAAGCTTGTAGAATTCCAGTACCTGCAGGTTGCTATCTGCGGCAACCGACTGGAGATAGATATCGGTCTCAAAAGAATTCCTTGAGGCATAGAAATCACTCAGAGTTGCCACGGTCTGCTGCGTCCTGTCCCGAAAAGTTGAGACAGGCGCCAGGTACCGGTTCGATACACACGCGGGTAGAAGAACAATCAGCAAAAGGAATAACATCGCATACCGATAACCTTCTGGTGCGTAGCGCGCTCTCATAGGTCCTCCTTGTTTGGGGCCGGTCCACAACCCGGCGGGAGCAGTAATTATTTTTTATCCTCCATGGGCTATGCCGCGGCGTCTTTCTTTTCGTTGTCCTTGTCGACGCTAGCCTGAATGCCCTTTCCCACTGCGTTGGTCTCTATCTCGATTGTAACATTCCCCTCTGTGCTGTCAAGCAATATTTGATACCTTGGCATGAAGTCTTTAGATTGAGGTTACCTGAGTAGGCCTATGGGGTCAAACATTCGCTATTGGCAAAGCCGTCTGCCTGCGGTAGGATGGGTGCCATGGCCCGGCCACTGCACCTCCAGTACCCGAATGCGCACTACCATGTGACGTGAGCCACGCGGTGAGGAGTCGGCGGCGTTAGGCTCAAGCTATGTGCTTCACTGCATTATCAAGGCGGCTCAGCGAATGAAGGCTCCGTTGGTTCTGTTACCTCATAATCGCGTTCCCACCCTTCGTTCTGAAGAGTGATCGACTCAATCGCAACTGAAGTGTTGCCAGCATCAAGGTCGCTGAGAGCCACGTATTCCGAAGGCCAACACCGGTACACCTTGAACGCCATGACAAGCTGCCCTGCCTCGTTATAAAGCTCAATTACGATGTCTTTTCTAAAATCCTTAAGAGACACCTCCATTCCCAAACCACTGCCAAAATCCCAGACCTTGTTGGCCCATTGCTCGAACTCTACATCATGCGTGCGGCCCCTCATTAAGACAATTGGCTCGTAGGCAGTTTGGCCCGGAGACCGTCTCTCGACACTTGGATCTCCGCCCTCACGGTGGTAAACAACCTCTGTTGTTCTTTTCAATGCGCTGACCTTGTGTACTCCGGCGACATACCGGCCATCCCACTTGACCCGGAACTTGAACTGTTTGTACGGATCGAAGCGCTGCGGGTTCACACTAAATTGCGCCATTGGAGTTTCTCCTTTCTCTGCACAAACATTAGGTTTTGATGCTTCTGCGCGAGCAACTAACAGACCAAGCTGCCTTTCATAAATAGTACGCCTGTTGCCGCCGGGAGACAACAACAAACGTACCATCAAGCAAGGCTCGTGCTCAGGCAAAACCGCAACCGCCCTGTAATAGCTGTATAGGCCGAGTTGGCAAAAAATAGATTGGATTATCACAGGATCACAAAGGAGCCGCGTCGAGAGTGAAGATTTGCACCAACCGCGGCGCACTGGTTCGGGAGATACTGGAGGTTACAGAAGGGGGATAGGCCCGCGTCAGATAAGCATCTACAGGGATATCCTCAGGCGCGTACGCAGGAACCTTCCGTAATACTATGTACTATGTATCCCTTCCCAATGCATTAAGAGTGTCACCAAGAGATGATTTGAATTTTTCTATTTTTGCGTCCCCTGCCGATTTAGGCGATTCGAGAATCTCAATTAGTTGCATAATCAGTCCTTTTTCACTTTCGCGCAGCTTCGGATGTTTTTTTACAAAATTCTTAGTCCCATCAAACGTCCAGGATCTCCCGTATTCTGGAACAGAGCTATAGAAATCGATAAATTCTTTGAGTCCAGCGAAAGCTTCACCTCGGTTTCCTTGGAAAAGCAACGAGGTAGCTTCAATAAGTTTCATGCCTAATTTCTCGTCAGGAGGCAGCGTCTGGTCCTTCAGAATCTCGCTCGCCAGCGTTAAAGCCTCTGGGAACTGATCCGTCGTTAAATTGGCCTCAGCATAATTCTCCTTGCATTGGATACTCTTAGGCCTATACTCATACGCCTTACTATACATGCCATATGCTTCTGTATACCCTTCCGGACTGTCATAAAGGTACTCATGGTATATGAAACCAAGAGTAGAGAGGATACCGACATTGTTCGGATCCTTTTCCAGATAGGTCTTGAGCACCCTTACTCCACCTTGGTCATTTCTCATCTTATGATACGCCGTGGCTGTTAGGAAGTATCCGGACTCACAGTCAGGACACAGTTGTATCACTTTGCTGGCAATGTCTATTGCATTCTTATATTCTCCCCGATCCAACTCACTTTGTACCCAGGTTTCAAAGGCATAAAGGTCTTTGGGAGACCGCGCAATGGCTTCCCTGATATTTTTTAGAGCGTTCTTATGATCCTTCTTTTGCCTGTAACACTCACCCAGGAGAGCATACGCCTCTCCAGTCGGCTTAATCTGAACGGCCCTATCGAGGTTCTCAATGGCTTTATCATATTTTGTGAGGCTCTTATATCCGATGCCCAGCTTTAGGTAGCCCATGTAGTAGTCCGGGTTAGATTTGACTACATCTTCCAGTAGAGAAATAAATTTCTCATATCCGTTAGTCTCTTTATAGACTGCTTCCAAGGCATCATAGGCCTCGTCGTATCTGGGATCGATCTTTAGGGCTTCGTTCAGATTCCTGATGGCCTCGGGATAATCTTTCATACGCCTATAAATTCTTCCTAACTCACCGTACGCCATTTTGGTCGGTTCAATCCGAACTGAGATATTCAAGTTCGCTATTGCCTTGTCGTTCTCTCCTTTTCGACTGTACACAACCCCTAGCACTCGATAGGGCCATTCGTCTTTTGGATCAAGTAATATGGCTTTGTTGAGATTCTCGATGGCTTGATCATATTTACCGAGCGTAAAATAACCATAGCCCAGGTTTGCATAAGCATAGTAATAACCCGGATCAGATTTGACCGCCTCCTCCAGTAAAGAAATAAACTTCTCAGGTTCCTTGGTCTCTTTATAGACCGCTTCCAAGGCATCGTAGGCCTGTTCGTATCTGGGATCGATCTTCAGGGCTTGCTTCAGGTTTGTGATGGCCAGATCATACCTTTCGGTCTCTGCGTACACACGCCCCAGGGTGTAATAGGCCTCCGGATCATCTTGATCGAGGGAGATAGCCTTATTAAGACTTTGGATGGCCAGATCGTACTTTCCGAGCTTGAGATAGGCTTCACCCATCTGCTCACAGGACCAGTAAGTAGCCTCAATATCGTTGGCGCGCTTTAGGCTCTGTATTGCCTCATTGTCTAGCCCAGCCAAATGATAGAAGATCCCCAAGGCAGTATGGCTGAGTTGATTGCCGGGGTCGTCGGCGACGGATTTCTGCAAGTATTCGATCCCTGTCTTAAAATCCTTCTTCTCCTGAAAGAAACCGAGGATTAACCCTGCGTAAAAATACGCATCCGCCCTGAGCTTCTTGTCCTTCGGGTTCAACTCAATAGTTTTTTTGTAGTATTCTATTGCATCCTTATACTTTTTTGCGGCAAAATGTGCTCCACCTATTCTATTATATACTGAGGCCAGATCATCCTTGAATTCCGATTCCTCAGGAAACAGTCTGCTCCCCTGTTCGAAGGTTCGAATGGCCTCATCGGATCTTCCCGCTGCAACGTATGCTTGTCCCAGAGAATGGTAAATGTCGGAGTTTTTATCATCGATTTTCATTGCCTTCAAATAATTATCTATCGCCTGTTCATGATCAGCCTGCAGAAGATAAGCATCGCCAAGGGCTTTATAAGACTTAAAGAGGAGTTCCTGGTCTTTGGATGCCAGGCTCAGGCACTTCTGAAACTCCGCAGTCCCCCCCTTGAAATTCCCACTGCCCAAATATGCCATGCCGAGGCCATAGCGGGCGGCAGCATTATCCCCATCAAACTTCATAACATCATTGTACTCAGAAATTGCCTTCCCATAGTTCTTTCGCATCATGTAAATATCTGCCAACCCGAAGTGTGCGCCTGCATGAGTTGGCTCTTTCTCAATCGCTATCCTGTACATCAGGATTGCCGAATCGTAATCTTTGATCTGAAGATACTTTTTTCCTTGAGAAAAGAATTGCTCTGCCCCTGCTTCAGTCAACAAGATAGGTTGGTCTTTCCATTTCCCTTCCGGAGTTATCCGTCCATTTATGATTTCCTGCGCCCGGCTCGATAAAGCGTCTGTGAGTTCAAAGGTTCTGGTAGCGGATCCCTGTACGCTAAGCGAGAAAGCAGCACCAGACGGCCCGGTAACTCGCAACGAAACAATGATATTATCCTTAAGAAAATATTCTCCTTCGATCGTCGCTTCAGCCTTCACAGCGCCCTTCCCAGCCTCGTCTTGGGATATTCCCTTGAAAGAAAGATTCCTTATCTTTGCCTGAGATAATTGGCTCATGAGCGACATGGGCAGGACATTTCCAAGGAAACTGTATTTCTCATCTCCTGTCCTGTTGATAAAAGGCTTCGTTATTGCGAAGACGATTTCCCTTTGGGCCACTGAGGGCTTTCTCTCTAACCTCTCAGCAACATTTCTCGCCATTTCATCTACAGCTCCGAGCAGATCTTGTTCTGAAAAGACGTCATATTTTACGAATAGAGTTTTACCATCCGTCAAATCCTTGAGGTCGAGGTCTAGTCTTATCCGATCTCTTATCTGGGTGATCTTTCCGCCCAGAAGAAAACTGATACCCTCCGTCTTTAGGGTCTCTATATTTGGAAGAGACTGGATCGATATCCTTGAGTCGCCTATCGCCTCCTTTAGTTCACTGCCTAACCTTACGTCAAGCCAGTCATACCGGAAGAGAATGGCTCTCATCAACTGCGGGATCATCGTCTCGAGAGCCCTGACTCGGTCAGATCCAGCGAATACAGGAAAATTGAGAATCACTATCCCGACCGCCTCCCGGTCCGACCGACCTCCCTGGTGAGTTGCGTCCTGACCACAGAGAACTGTGGTCGGTAAAAGGATGAATGTAACCATAAGAATCAAGGAGAGTGTCTTCAGCACTTTGCTCGTCCTATGAGATTTCATTTTGGACCCTCCTCAGGACTAAGATCCTTCCATTACGGGGTTGTCTTAATCTTCTGCTCCATCCCCGGTCTGATTTGCTCGACCAAAGCCTTGGCCGCATCCTCGATCTCTTGCTCCTGCTTTATGTCTTGCATTTTTGCGTCACCCACGGTTACTGACTTACACTCATCATTCAGAAATTCTGCGTATACCCGGATAGGGGGCTTCCCATCTTGCTGAACATATACTGTTGTACGAATTAAATACTTTACACCCGAAGGCAGGTGGTCGCAGTTCTCATCGGGTCCTAATTTAAGATTACCCGTGCCGGGCTCGAGTTGACAACCGCACAGAAATTTCTGGAGGTAATACCGCATTGAATCCCTCAGCATCCGGTAATTTCCTTCTTTATCTTCAATGCCCACTAAGCTTAAGTTGACTTGGGATAGTTCGAAGTTGACCTTTTCCTGCGAAGACGATTTGCGCAGATGATGGGCCTCTGCAAAAGTTTGGACAAGCTCATTTGGCATCGCCTCAAATGGATTTTTTTTGTCATAGGAATAGTCACAGCGTTTACTCGTGATAGATGAAATTGTGCCCCCCGCAACCCTCACAATCCTTGAATCGAGTCTTAGACGGGGTCCTGGCAGGATTGTGCAATCTGTTAAGAGAAGGTATTCAACACCCTGACGTTGCATTTCTTGCTGAACCCTCGGCTGCTTGATTGCCCTCTCTATAGACTCCGGTCTTTTTTGAACTTCAGCCCGTTGGTTACCTGGCTGCCCCCCCGGCAGCGGTATTCGCGCCGACCGCAATATCGCTTCGATCGCGTCCGGTACCTCTGCAAAACTAAGAAACTCCCTGTAACCTAATCGTTCGGACGCCATTGACAAATCACTCTTCAGCATTGACGCTCCCCCTTTTACCAAATGCTTGAACTCCTCAGGGGGATTTTGGGCGAACTGAAAATCAAAGACGTAAATGGTTACCGGACCGGGCGGCGGAGGCGGCTCTGCAGCACGTGCGTGATTAAGTGATACCAGGTGGAAGAGAGTGAATACGGCGATCACAACTGATGGCAACCTAATACAGCCACGAAATGACATATGGATCACCCCCTAACGCTGTAATATGCAGTTAATAGGCTCTTCGTGTGGAATCGCAACATTATACTCTTGAGGCCTATAGTCGTCTTTCCTGACTATGATCTTATGCTGTCCTTTAGTCAGCCTCAGAGTAGCCTTAGTTCTTGCGCGCAATGCACCATCGACCCAAATTTCCGCGTCAGCCGGATACGACAGGACCTGGAGAGGATACTCGGGCAGAGGAGGCAGAGGAATTGCCTTTAATGTTTTTTTAAGGGAAGCGTTATCAGTCTCAGTGACTCTGATCTCCTCCCACGGGATAGGATCGTACCCGGCTTTCTTGAGCATCACCCTATACGTTCCTGTAGTCAGGGTGAGAGTCGTGTTAGTTTCCCCCCGCGAGGTTTTGTCGTCACCGTCCAGGTAAATCTCTGCACCGTCTGGTATTGTCCTTATTTGTATTTTGCCTTCCGCCTTTGCCATGGTGACCGGCGACTCATGCCAAGGAATGATGGCTTCCATAAAGCCCGTATTAACACACTTCGTCGTATATCCCTTCCGCTCAAAACAAAGCTTATGTGGGGCAGCGGAAATACCTGCGATCTTAATTTTTCCCCTTGGATTCGAAGATCCTGTCCTTTCAAATTCCTCTTTATCCATTTTTACGGTCACTCCGGATACGGGCGTGTTAAGATCGGGCTCAGTCACAAGGAGCGACAGATTGTGAATCGGGACAATAAAGGCGCAGACGATGGCAGTAAAGGCTATGACGCACAGTTGCACCGGCCTGATTGCCAGTACCTGTTCGATTGACTGCCCCTTCTTAAATTTGTATCTGATACCGAGGAAAGTCAGGATTGAGCCTGCCCAGCTTGCGACCGTCGTAAGTATTTTCTTCTTTTCATTAAAGAGGTCTACCGGCATGGCCCAGAAATACCAAGTGAGCGCGATAAGGTCAAGGAATACAATCAGAGCCAATATTGAAATAGGCCATGTCCACCCACTGCTTTTGCGATCCGGCACAGCAAACCTCACATTAGATTCTTTTTCGCCCTTCCGTAGTTTGGGGTTGAGCCTCCTTCAGATGTCACCTCACACGATAATGTCTTGTCATTATTCTTTGCGTTTGGCCCCGTCCAAACTGGGTGGCGAGGCTTCAGGCCCGTAAGCTCCGTCTTACATGCGGCACGGGCATTAGAGTTTAACCGGGCCGCAGAAGCGGCCTTGGCCAAACAGTGTGGATAGTCCTGGATGGGTATAAGTTGAAGACGCGCCCAAGTTCATCGTCCTTACACGTCATGATCCCTAACGAGAACCAAACTTAAGGCCTAAATCCTCAGGCTATGCTTTCAGTATAACAGATATGGCTGTCTTGTCAACGTCGATTATACCGTCCAGTGCCTCTGGTGATAACCCCGGCCGGTGAAACCCGGGAGAGCTTCGCGGGCCCTTCTGTCCGACCTCCCCCAGGGGACGGGGCATATCATCGTGCTCGTTGGGGACGAGCAAGTAATGCATCTATATGAAATACACCACACCATAGCGCAATGGGATACCCGGTGGTATGGACATCCTGTGATGCGTGTCAGTCCTTATTAACGGTTGATACCTGTTTCATGATGACGAACACTTCGTCCTGTGCATATCACGCAATATTCCCGTCGTTCATTTCACTTGACAGTAGAACCTGCTTTTACTATAGTTTGCTCGGCTAACATGGCTTTTCTCGGTCTCTTATTCTTCGAGACAAGAAACGAAAAGGGTCACGGGTAGTCAATCCATCAAAACAGAGAGGAATACCATGGGTACGGTTCCTAAGTTGGGGGGAAAGTATTACGACCTGTCTAATCCGGTCTCCAAGGAAATGCCGTTTTATCCGGCAAGTTTTCCGGTAGAGGTCGAGCAGGTGTCGAGCGTTGATAAGGGCGGGTTCAATGTCCACAAAGTAACGATGGCTACTCACCACGGCACCCACGTCGATGCGCCGCGTCATCTCTCTCATGCCGGCAAGTCTCTGGATGAGATGGACCTGAATAAGTTCATGGGAGAAGGCGTTGTTCTGGATCTCTCCTATAAGGAGATCGGGTCGGGTGTCAGCGCTGATGATTTGAAGAAGTATTCAGAACTGGTAAAGGCGGAAGATATTGTCATTCTCTATACCGGCTGTTCCGAGCACCTTGGAGAGTCGTGGATAACCTCGAAATATACCTATCTGGACAAGAGCGGAGCGGAATGGCTCGTACAGAAGAAAGTCAAGTCCGTCGGCATAGACTTCTTCAGCATCGATCAGTACGGCAACGCGGAGAATCCCGCGCATAACCTTTTACTCGGCAACGGTATTCCACTCATAGAGGAAATCAGTTCCGAGGCCAGGCACCTGTTAGGCAAGAGGATATATCTCTTCTGCCTCCCGATGAGAATGATGATGGGAGATGGAGCGCCGGCAAGGGCCATAGCTTATCTGCTTGATTAAACAGAGGAGGGGATTTATGCGTAAAAACATCCGTTACGTGATCGCGGCACTTTCTTTTCTCTTCGTAGTATCGGGGTTTTTCGAAGGCACTGCCGCATTTGGAGCCAGCCCGGTTGATATCACCTTTTCCCTGGATTTCATTGTCCTGGGGCGTCATGCCCCCTGGTACGTAGCGCTCGACAAGGGCTATTACAAGGAAGAGGGATTGAATGTAAAGATCATCCCGAGCCAGGGGACCGCGCAGGCGATGCAGTTCGTAGAATCTGGCTTAGCCAACATCGGGCTCATCGATGTGCTGGGGCTCGTGCTTGGCCGGGCGGCAGGAGCCACGATAAAGATGGTTGCCGTTAACTATCAGAAGTCTCCCTATGCTGTCTTCTCCCTTGATCCTGGCGCGAATGTGACCAAGGTTGACGATCTGAAAGGGTTGGAGATGGGGAGCCAAGCCGGGAGTTATGTCCCTAATATCATCAAAGGCTTCATGAAGATGAATGGCGTGGATCCTAATGCGTTGAAGGTCATTAATGTGGCGCCTGCTGCGAAAGCCACCATGCTTCTCAGCGGCCAGCTCAAGTCGATTGAGTTTTTTGTCATGTCCAAACCCGGCCTCGAACGCGAGGTAAAAGGAGCCACGGTCAAGACTTTCCTTCTGGCAGACCACGGGCTGGTGCTCTATTCCAATGGTATCGGCGCCAAGGAAGAGTATCTCAAAAAGAATCCTCAGATCGTGCGGGGTTTCGTCAGGGCCTCGCTGCGCGGCTGGAAAGACGCCCTGGCCAATCCGTCGGATGCAGCCGACCGTCAGTTGAAATACGCAAAGGGTCTCGACCGCAATGTGATCATAGCTGAGCTTGCGATCCTGAAGGACCTTGCCGTCGTTCCCGACACGCAGAAGAACGGCCTGGGCTGGTTTTCTCCGGCTAAGATGAAAACGAGCCTCGAATTTGTGCTCACGAATCTTGACGTGGCCGGCACAGCGCCGAAGCTGGAAGATCTTTATGCCACGGGCTTTCTGCCGGAGCCCCCTATTCTTCCGTAGGGTGCTTAACGGGTGTAATAGGAAGCGCATGTTATGACAGGAAACGGTGCTGCGACAACAGGCAGCACGCCCTTTGGTTGCGCACAGAACGTGAGAAAGGTTTTCCAGCGGCGCGACAAAGATCCCCTGGTCGTCATAGACGGTATATCGTGTGAAATGGAGCAGGGCGAGCTCGTCTCTTTTCTCGGACCAAGCGGGTGCGGCAAGACAACGCTGCTCCGGATATTTGCAGGTCTCACCGAGGCAACGGAAGGGACCGTGCAGATCCGGGGAAAGAAGGTCATGGGTCCGCAGCCCGATTTTGGTTTCGTCTTTCAAACACCAAATCTCATGCCTTGGCGCACGGTGCTCGATAATGTCCTTTTCCCCATGGAGATATTGAAGCAGAATGGCCCTGACGCTCGCCGGAGAGCACTGGAACTGCTTGAGCTCGTCGGCCTCGCCGGTTTCGAAAAGAACTGGCCCAACCAATTGTCCGGAGGCATGCAGCAGCGGGTCTCTCTTTGCAGGGCAATTATCCACAAGCCCTCTTTCCTGCTCATGGACGAGCCTTTCGGTGCACTGGACGAGCTCACAAGGATGGGAATGAACGACCTGCTCCTCGACATACGAAAGGTCACCAATGTAACAATAGCATTCGTCACGCACAGCATCAACGAGGCTGTCTACCTGTCAGACCAGGTGCTTGTCTTCACTCCGCGCCCGGCCAAGATCGCCGTGCATCTGCGGATCGATTTCCCCTACCCGCGCTCGTCGGAAATACGGTACACGCCACGTTTCTGCGACTTCCAGATGAGTGCATCCGTTGCCCTTGGTGTAACAGATGGTGCGTGCCTGATCCGAGGAGCCTGACACGATGAGCAGACAAAATCTTTCAAAGATTTTTTTTCCGTTCATGGGTATGCTGCTGGTGATTGGTGTCTGGCAGCTCTACGTGGTTCAGTTCGCCGTATCCACGGTCGTGCTGCCAAAGCCTTCCCTCGTGCTTCATTCCATGGTGAGCCAGTATTGGCTGCTCTTGTCGGAAGGGTGGGTTACGTTCAAAGAATGTCTCTACGGCTTTCTGCTCGCCATGGCGATCGGGATCCCCATTGCCGTGGCTTTGACCGGCTCACGAATCCTGAACCTCACCTTTTACCCGCTGATAGTGGCTACCCAGTCGATACCAAAGGTTGCTGTGGCACCGATCATACTCGTCTGGCTTGGAACCGGACTTGAATCGAAGCTGGCAGTGGCCTTCCTGGTTGCCTTCTTTCCGGTCGTCGTTGATACGGCGGCAGGTTTACGGTCGACACCACAGGAGCTGCTTGATCTCGCCCGTGCCCTTCGCGCTTCAAGGCTCCAGATCTTCATGAAGATTCAGTTTCCGTCTGCGCTGCCCTTCGTCTTTTCCGGTGCCAAAGTGGCTGTGACGCTGGCCGTCATAGGAGGGGTCATCGGAGAATTTGTCGGCTCGACTGAAGGCCTCGGAAATCTATTGATGGTTGCAAACTCCCAGATCAATAGCCCTCTGGCCTGGGCTTCTCTGGTAGCATTGAGCGTGCTGGGTATCCTTCTCTTCGGGGCCGTGGTCCTCGCCGAGCGCCTACTCATGCCGTGGGTCGAGGAGAACCGGCACGGTTAACGCTGCGCCTCCGGCGATGCCCGTACCCTGAAGGCAGAGCGGGGCACTTCCACATTTACCATACCAATTTGCATTCAAGATGGAGACCGAGGCGGCAGCGAGGAGCTGACGCAGGCGTACTGAGCAGTACGTCGAGGAGAGCGACGCAGCGACAACGAAGGTATACACTTGAAGGCGAATTGGTATTATATCCCTTCTATCTCTTTAACTTCGTCCGGGGTCAACTTCCAGCCGGCGCCCGTGAGATTCGCATCCAGCTGCTCCGGCCGCGTGGCACCCGCGATGACCGAGGGTACCCATGGATGTGCGAGAAGCCACGCTATAGCGAGCTCGCTCACCGTGCGGCCTCGTGCTTTGGCAAAAATCTTTAGCTTCTCTAACCGGTCCCAGTTTGCTTCAGTGATGACACCGCTGTACAATTCGGTATAAGCTTTGGCTTGGTGTTCACCCTCGGCAGGAGTCCTGGATTTCTCGCCGCGGGGATATTTTCCCGTCAGAAATCCGCCAGCCAACGGTCCCCAAGGTATGACCCCCACACCGTGTGCCTTGCAACATGGCACTAGCTCCCGTTCAATCTGTCTCTCAAAGAGGTTGTATCTCGGCTGCACGGTGATGAAGCTATTCAGGTTGTTCACGCAGGACGTCCACATCGCCTCCGACAGTTGCCACCCATCAAAGTTGGAGCAACCTATGTACCGCACTTTGCCTGACTTCACCACCCCGTCAAGGGCGCGCAGGGTCTCTTCGATGGGCGTTGTGGGATCAGGCCAGTGCATCTGGTACAGATCGATGTAATCAGTCTGGAGTCTTTTCAGGCTTGCCTCCACTGCCCTCATGATGTACCAGCGCGAGCCACCGCGGTCATTAGGCCCATCTCCCATGGGCTGGCCCCATTTAGTAGCAATTATCACCTCACTCCGTCTCCCTTTGAGCGCGCGGCCCATATACTCCTCGGAGTTCCCCTTATCGTACCAGTCGGCAGTATCGATGTAATTGATTCCCAACTCCAAAGCGTGATTCAAAACCACGGTTGAACGCTGCCCATCTAACCACCAGCCGAAATTATTCCCCCCCAACCCGAGAACCGAAACTTTGAGCCCAGATTTGCCAAGATTGCGGTATTCCATCATTCCCTCCTTAATCAGATACTGAAGACCGTCGCATCCACCCGCAAGCGGGTGCCCGGCGACTCGGACGTTCTACGTCATGGCTGTTACATCTACCTCGAAGAGCGCCCCTGGATGTTTCAGGCTGTTCAGCGTCATGAAAGTACTCACCGGAGGTTTCTCAACCAGGTATGGTGCGTGCTTCTCATAATACTCAACCTCCGCCTTGCGCATCCTGGGATAATTATCAAGGTTATTGAGGAGCATAAAAGTCTTGACCATCTTGTCCATTGAGCTTCCGGCCTGTTCCAACGCTGCTTTGACCTTATCAAATGCCCTGCTCACCTGCTCTTCGAAGACGTTCGTTTCCATCTTGCCGGTTTTCGGGTTGGATCCGTCACAACCTGAAAGAAAAAGCAGCCTGCCGGCTGAAGCACTGCCGGATGCTTCACTGTTCCCCGGAAAATATTTCGTCGGCCAGTCGGGCGCTTTTTTATCGATGACTCCAAAGCCTTCGACCTCAACCAGGAATTCCGGAAGAGCCAGACTGCTGGCATTGATGACCGTGCTGGCTGGAGGGTTTTTTGCGAGGCCGGGCGCATGCTTCTTAAAGAACTCCTGCTCCACCTCACGGTAGAGAGGATAATTTTTTACATCTTTAAGGAGTACATACGTTTTCACCAGATTGTCCAGAGAACCTCCCGTCTCCTCCATGCCTGCCTTGATTTTATTGAGGACAATCATCGTCTGCTCTTTGAAATCCATCGTTTCCGTTTTCACCGTGTCGTGATTGAGGGCCTCGCAACCCGAGATAATAACCAGATTGCCGACCACCTCTGTTCGGGCGAATTTAGGATGCTCCTTCGGCACATGAGGATAAGCGAGTTTCTTGCCGCCCCATGCTTCTTTATAATACTTGACGTTCCAACCTGGCGCATTCCTGTCGATAACGCCGATTACATCCATCTCGAGCAGGAACTTGGGCCGTGCCAGGGATAGGGGAGCAATAAATGTGCTGGCCGGCGGGTTCTCTACCAGATACGCTGCATGTTCCAGGTAGTATTCGACCTCTGTCGTGCGCATCGCCTTGTAGTCGGTCTGTTTCTTGACGAGCATAAGAGTTTTAACGATGTTGTCCATCGAGCTTCCGGCTTCCTCCATGGCCAGCTTCACCTTGTAAAGCGCCATGTTCATCTGATCCTCGAATTTTTCCGATGTCGGTTTTCCCTCGATCGTATCCTGGCCTGTGCAACCGGAAACAAAGATAAGGTTGCCCACCACTATGCTGCGGGCAAACTTGGGATGTTCTTTTGGCACGTGCGGGTAGGCCAGTTTTTTTCCTTCCCAGTATTCCGGATAGTATTTGACTTGCCAGTTCATAACCTCCCTCCTTGTTGTCATGTGTCTTCTCAGTCGCCGGCCGTCCAGCCACGGTGCTGTTACACGGAGAAGATCTCCTGCGGAAACTTGTGGAGACAGGGGCTCGCCCCGCTCTCAGTGATCAGATAGTTATCGCAGACCGAAACCCAGAGCCTGTCCGAGCCAATGGCAGGATGCACGACGATGTTCATATTCGTCTGCAGGCTCATGGGCTCGTCATCACGGATTGCGGGCCGCTCGACCAAGTCATACCCCTGGCCGTGGGCATAGAGGCGCGTCTCGAGGATCTTTCCGTGCCTGGCCAGAAACTCGTTATTCGCATCCCAGATTGTCTTGGTACCTACGCCTGGCTTGAGCAGCTTCAAAGAAACCTTTTGGGCTTCACAGCAGAGCCGGTAAGCATCGGAGAGCTCCGCAGGCACGCTCCCCGTGAAAAAAATCCGGCCCAGCTCTGCGTACATGCCGCCTGGGCCATTAACCTCAATCAACAGGGTAAAGGCCTCATTTTCCTTCAGTGTGCGGTTCTGATGCTGCCTTTTCTGGTAATGGGCAGGCCGCCCCAGCGGACCCGAACCGGCGAGGACCAGCTGCTCTTCGCTGCCGAGCAAGGTTGCCTTATGGACCACATCAGCCACGATTTCGAAAACCTTTCGCCCTGGTTTGACGACCGTCTTCGCATAGGCCATCACTTCATCCTGAAGTGCACACGTTTTCTTTATTAGCTCTATCTCTTCGGCGCTCTTGACAGCCTTGATCTCGTCGACCAGATCGGTTGCATTGACGAAGGTAGCATCCGGCATGCTTCGCATCAGATATTCATAGAAGGTGTATGATATCCTCCCCGGCCCGACCATGCCGATCTTAGCCTTCTTCCTGTTTTTGAGCGTCTCGATGACGAGATCTGCGTCGTACGTGTTGCTGTAGTGGAGGCTCGGGAAGTATGGACCGCTCAGCCTTGCTTTTACGCCGCGAAACTGCCACGCCGGTGGCCCCATATCCCCGGGAGGTCTACCGCCGCTGGTGATGGTGGTCATCATATCATCCGCGGGAAAGATAACCGTCATCGGGTAGCCATTGCGCGCGGCAACGTCCGTAAACCACTTCACATAGCCTCCAAGCCACTCATTCGTGTCCTGCATGACGAGGGCATCCAGAGATTTCTCTTTCATCGCGGCTCGCACCGCCGCCCATCGACGTTCAAGCTCTTTGTCTGAAACTCCTAACGTCAGGGCCTCTCTTGGATCGTCTGCCATATCTCGCCTCCTATTTCTGTTCGGTGCACGCCACATCATCATATCAGTATCTGACACGTTGTCAAGAGGAAGCCGGATGGAAAGCCAGCAGTAATTTCCGTGCTCTCGATAACTTCTTTATCTCCGCTTCTCTCTTCAAAGCTATGGAGGGCGTGGCGCAGAGTTCCACATAAACGAGCTTCACCGGTCGACGGCCCCGTATATACTTCGCTCCAGCCTTGCTGCTATTATGCTCCTGTATGCGCTTTTCTATATTGCCGGTAGAGCCTGTGTAAAGGGTCTTGTCTGAACACTCAACGATGTAGACGTACCTGGTCACGGGACGCTCATTTTTCATTGACACATTTGCGCCGTGCAGGTAAAGTGATACTCAATAACCGAACAGGAGAAGAGGCCATGAAAGTGGAAATTAAAGATAACAAACTTTTCATCGAAATTGACCTGGAAAAACCAACGCCCTCGGCATCCGGTAAAACCCTTGTAGTTGCGAGCACACATGGGAACACCGTTACCTCTGCTGAAGTGGATGGCAAGCCAGTTATCGTCGGGCTCAACGCTTATATCAAAAAATGACTTATACCAATTCGCCTTCAAGCGTATACCTTCGTTGTCACTGCGTCGCTCTCCTCGACGTACTCCTCAGTACGCCTGCGTCGGCTCCTCGCTGCCGCCTCGGTCTACACTTGAATGCAAATCGGTATTACCATTTGCCCGGCAACTAAATCAGGCGAGCAGCACAATCGGTGCCCAACCACTGTTGATCACGGGTCGATAACGTCCGCCCTTTTTTGTATTTTTTAAGCATGCTCATTAGGATCAATATAGATGTTGTTTAGGCTTTTGTTTGCATATAAAAGTACTAATTTTATCATTTATAAAGCTTTTTCGTATGTATATTTGTCGTTTATAACATCTTATAATGGCTAAATGTCATACAATATCGTCATCTCCCCTTCCCGGTGAGTTGATGATGCTGAAGAGCCACCATCTCTCTACCCTGTTCTTACTGCGCGGCTGCCTATCGAAGTAAATCTTGATCGAACCGAAGGAGTCGGTCTCCACCTCGAACCAGTGCTTACGGACGTAAAGTTCAGCACTGCCGTGGTGGCACTTTCCCGTTTCGCGCCACGTGCGCAGCACGTTCACAACCCTTATGGTCTGGCCCCGCCAGATAAACTCCCGCGGGAGCCCAGGCTCCCCGGCTGCCATGCGTGCGGTATCGCACGTGGCAACCACCGGCTTAATGGGCTCACTGATAAGCTGTTCATGCATGTCGGTTGCTACACTAATTTCACAGCGCGGCCAAGCCGCAACCAAAAACAAGACTTTATCTCACGCCCGCTCGTTGCACTCGCTAGAGCCCGCAGAGGCCGCAGAGAAGAGCCAGCCGAGAGTCTATTCTGTGTCCTGATGTGAGAGAAAGCGGCACATCAGGACACCCTGCATCGCTCCGCGAGGGGGTCACTTCGGGCAGTTGCACGGCAACTTTTGCAGGATTTAATGAAATGTATGCGAATCATCGTGATTCCCTTTCCACATAATACAGCGTGCCAGACGAAATGACAACAATGGGAATCATTTTTCGGTTGGATGACCGCGGGACCGGTGGTACAATTAGGCGCTTTGCCACCGCAAAAAGGGAGGTGCTTGGATGAAGAATGCGCATGGAGTTATGGTTTACGAAAACGTCCGGGAGATGGTTGAGCCACAGCATTCATGTCTCGTCGTGTGGGACCTGCAGAACGGGCTGGTGGACAGGATATTCAACAAAGACGAATTTATGGCTAATCTGAAAGGCTTCATCGAAAAACTGAGAAAGACGATGCCGGTTGTCTATACCAGGATCACTCCTTCTCCTAAAGGCTTTGATTCTTCCTGGCGCTATTATTCGATGATGAAACGTTTCAACGTGGATGATGTTAGCAAGCTGCCTCCGTTTATGGCAATAGGCTCGAAAGAAAGGGAAATACCGGAAGCAGTCAAGCCTGAGCCTGCCGACATAGTCCTCGATAAGCACACGGCAAGCATCTTCATCGGAACCAATTTCGAGTACATGATGCGCAACCGTGGCATAACCACCCTGATATTCACCGGTATAGCCACTGAAATCGGTGTGGAGTCTTCCGCACGTGATGCATCAAACAGGGGGTTTTATCCGGTGATCGTTTCCGATTGCGTATCCTCCGCAGACAAAGCAGCGCACGAACGCTCTCTGGAGAACCTGGCTAAAATTCTTGTGGTAGAGAAATCAGCGAACATCATCTGATGCGCGTGAAGCCAGATCGCTTCGCTAGGAAGACCGTCACGCAGAGCGTGACTCGGATGACCGTCGCACGCACCCGCACCTGGTGAGTGCGACTCGGACGATGGACGATAGAAATTCTGGATTACGGATGTTGGCAGCTGATCTTCTTTATGCTTCCTAGCGCAGCCGTCCTCCTAGTCCGCCGCAGCGGACGGTCGTCCGAGCGAATGAAATGAGCGGTCGTCCTAGCGGAGCGGTCGTCCTAGTCGCCGGGTACCCGCGTGCGGGTGGGTGCGACGGTCTATCATTTCTCGGCCAGCTCGGATGCGTTCCAGCCGCCGCCGAGGGCTTGGATGAAGTTTACGGCGGCAGTCAGGCGGCGGCTCTGAATCGTGAGCGCCGTTATCTCGTTGTTCAGTGACGCAGCCTGGACCACGACGACGGTGAGATAGTTGACCGTTCCCGCCTTGTACTGATTGAGAGCCACCGTCACCGATTGCCGGGCCGCCAGCACTGCCCCTTCCTGCACCTGTGCCTCTCCCTCCAGGATGCGGAGCGCAGCCAGGTTGTCTTCCACCTGCTGGAACGCGGTAAGCACGGTCTGACGATACGATGCAACCGTCGCGTCATAGGCTGCGCGCGCGGCCGCAGTCTGCGCCCTCCTCAAACCGCCTTCATAAATCACTTCCGACACCCCTGCCCCAAGTGACCAGAAGCGGCTTGGCCACGTGAACCAATTCGATGTGTCAGTGCTTTCATAACCGACTGATCCGTTCAACGTGACGGTTGGGTAGTAGGCAGACACTGCAACCCCGATCTGGGCGTTGGCCGCTGCCATGTTCCGCTCGGCCGCCGCAATATCAGGTCTGCGTTCGAGAAGCTCTGAGGGCACGCCGCCGGGAATGGCCGGCGGGACTGCGATGAGCGGCGCAACCGGAATGGAAAAGGTGGACGCGGGTTTGCCAAGAAGCACAGCGATCGCGTGCTCAAGCTGCGCGCGCTGCACCCCGATGTCTATTGCCTGAGCCTGTGTTGATTTGAGCAGAGTTTCCGCCTGGAGCACATCTGCCCTCGACGCAACGCCGCTCGCGTAGCGGTTCTGCGTCAGCGTGAGGCTCGTCTGATAGGCGATGACCGTTTCGTCCAGAAGTTTTTTCTGCGCATCCAACGTGCGGAGCTGGAAATAGTCTTGCGCGACTTGAGCCTGAGTCAGCAGACGAACAGATTCAAGCGTAGCCGCGCTTGCCTGGGCGCTTGCCGCACCGGCTTCGACCATACGGCGAACCCGGCCCCAAACGTCTAAGGCCCATGAAGCGGTGAGCGGCGCCAGGTAGTCATTGACAGTGCGTCCCGCACTGGTCGCACTACTGCTTCCGAGTGCGTCTCTAGACCTCAAAGAGCGTGTAGCAGAAGCTCCGGCCGTCACCGTGGGGAAGTAGGCAGACCGCGCAACCTGAACGAGCGCGAGCGCCTGGCGAAATTGCGCTTCTGCAGCAGCCACGTTCTGGTTCGAAATGTTGATTTGCTCTTCCAGCGCATCGAGCTCGGGGTTATTAAATATTTCCCACCAAGCTCCGCGAATAATATGGTCCTTGGGCTCCGCCTGCTTCCAGCCCTCCCCTTCCTTGTACGTCGCCGGGGTCTCGGCCGTGGGCCTGACGTAATCAGGACCCACTGCGCACGACGCGAAAATGCTGAAGATCAGTGCTGCGGCAAATACTCTCGCGAGACCAAGCCTTGTGAAATGCATCAAGCGCAACAGAAATAAAGCCCGAGGACGTTTAAAAAATCCGTCATACAACTGCAGCATCACATTCCTCCAAAAGTTTACAGGCTCTCCGGTCCCTTCGCTATTTCACCTGCCATTCCCAACTGCGGTTCCCGACGTTTGCCTTTCAACCACAGCCTGAAACGATCGAGGTAGAGGTACATCACCGGTGTCGTATAGAGTGTGAGCGCCTGGCTGAAGACGAGTCCGCCGACGATGGTGATGCCGAGCGGCCGGCGAAGCTCCGACGCAACCCCTGTTCCCACGGCCAGGGGTAGAGCACCGAGCGCCGCGGCCATGGTGGTCATCATGATCGGCCGGAACCGCAAAAGACAGGCCTGGTAGATCGCCTCCTCCGGCCTCTTTCCATCCTTACGCTCCGTTTCCAAAGCAAAATCTACCATCATAATACCATTCTTCTTCACTATTCCAATGAGGAGAAGGATTCCGATGACTGCAACGACCGACAGCTCCGTACGCCAGGCCATAAGCGCGAGCATGGCGCCCACTCCCGCTGACGGCAGCGTCGATAGAATCGTGATCGGATGAATATAGTTCTCATAAAGTATGCCAAGAACGATGTAGACTGCCAGCAGCGCAAAAAGGATCAGGAGCGGTTCGCTGGCCAGAGCAGCCTCGTAGGCCTGAGCCGTGCCCATAAATTGCCCGCGGATGCTGTCAGGCATTCCCATCTCCCGCTTGGCCTTCTCTATCGCCGCTACGGCATCCCCGAGGGCATACCCGGGACCGAGATTGAACGAAATGGTCACGGCCGGAAACTGTCCCTGATGATTTACGGAGAGCGACGTAGGGGTGCGCTCGAAATGCGTGAAAGCGGAGAGCGGCACCATCGGTCCATTGGCAGACCTCACGTAAATGTCCCGCAGTGTTTCAGGGCGCTGCCAGAAGGGAGGAGCAACTTCCATGACCACATGGTACTGGTTCAACTGCGTGTAGTTTATGGAGACCTGATTTTGACCGTACGCGTCGTAAAGCGTATTGTCGATAAGCGCCGGCGTAATGCCGAGGCGCGAGGCTGTGGCGCGGTCAATCACTAAATTAGCCTCCAGCCCCCTGTTCTGTTGATCACTGTTGACATCCACACACTGGGGCAGGGTACGCACCTTCGCCGTCATACGCGGAGCCCAGGCCATGAGCTGCGCAAGATCGGTGCTCATAAGCGTATATTGGTAGAGAGCGCGACTTTGCCTTCCGCCGATACGAAGCTCCTGCACGGGTTGAAGGACGGTCGGCGCGCCCGGGAGTGCCATAAGCTTCGGCCGCAGCCTGTCCATCACTTGCCGCACACTCGATTTGCGTTTCTCAAAAGGTTTAAGGGAGAAAAAGAGTCCCGCGACGTTTGTCCCGCTCCCCGTTCCCGTGTAGGCGGACACATCCTCCACTTCCGGATCGCTCCTGATGATATCGACCGCCGCAGCCATTTTCTCCTTCATGGCCTGGAACGAGATATCCTGCTCTGCCTGAATGCTGCCGCCGATCCGTCCCGTGTCCTGTTCCGGAAAAAAACCTTTTGGAATGATCCAGAAGAGGCAGCCGTTGGTTACCACGGTCACCACTATAAGGGCAAGCATGATTCGCGAGTGGCGCAAGGCCCAGCCGAGCGTTATCTCGTAGCGGCGGTGCATCCAGTTAAAGGCCCGCTCACTAGCCCGGTAGACGGCCCCGTGGCGTTGCTTATTACCCTTGAGCACGTGCGCGCACATCATGGGCGTTGTCGACAACGATATGACAAGGGAGAGACCGATTGCTACAGAGAGTGTGACCGCAAACTCGCGGAACAGGCGGCCGACCATGCCTCCCATGAGGAGGATCGGGATAAAAACGGCGACCAGAGATGCGCTCATAGAGAGGACAGTGAAACCGATCTCGCGTGCTCCCAGGAATGCTGCCTCCCTGGGCTTCATCCCCTGTTCGATGTGACGCGTGACGTTCTCGAGAACGACGATGGCGTCGTCCACGACGAACCCGGTGGCAACGGTCAAGGCCATGAGCGACAGGTTATCCAGGTTGTAGCCGAAGAGGTACATCACGCCGAACGTGCCCACGAGAGAGACGACCACGGCAACGCCCGGAATGACGGTGGAGCGGATATTCCTCAAGAATGCGAAGACGACCAGGATGACGAGAAATGCCGAGATCAGAAGCGCCCGTTCCACGTCACGCAGGGAGCCTCGAATAGGCGGGGTTCGATCCTGAACGATTGACGTTTTTATGCCGCCCGGCATGGATGCTTCCAGCTGCGGCAGAAGGGCGCGCACGCGATCTACCGTATCTATGATGTTGGCTGCAGGCTGGCGGAGAATGACAACCATAACTGCGGGTTTGCCATTCATAAGTCCGGAGGCGCGAATGTCTTCCACCGAATCCTGCACATCGGCGACATCCGTCAGTTTTACCGGGGCACCGTTCCTGAACGCAACGATCACAGGCGAATACTGGTATGCCCTGCGGAGCTGGTCATTGGTTTGGATTTCCCAGGTTTTAATTCCGTCGGAGAGCTGCCCTTTCGGCCGCATCACATTGGTGTTGACGATGGCAGTCCGCACGTCTTCAAGACCGATAGTGTACTTGCTGATGACTGCCGGGTTGAGTTCGACGCGGACGGCCGGCAGCGAACTGCCCCAGACGAACACCTGGCCGACTCCCCGCACCTGCGACAGCTTCTGCGCCATGATGCTCGTTGCCGCATCGTACATCTGCGCAGCATCTATCGAGTCGGACGTAAGTGCAATGATCAGAATCGGCGCATCCGCAGGATTGAACTTCCGGTAGCGCGGGGCTTGCGGGAGGTTTGGGGGCAGGAATCCCCGGGCCGCATTGATGGCTGCCTGGACATCACGGGCCGCACCATCTATATTCCGGTCCAGATCGAACTGGAGCGTGATGCTGGTCTGGCCGCGGGTGCTTGAAGAAGTCATTTCGGCTATGCCGGCTACGTGTCCGAGCTGCCGCTCGAGAGGGGCTGCAACGGATGTTGCCATGGTCTCCGGATCTGCACCGGGAAGATTTGCCTGAACGTTGATCGTGGGGAAATCAACGGGCGGCAAAGGTGATACCGGAAGCAGGATAAAGGCCACCGCACCTGAGAGAAAGAGCCCTATTGTCAGAAGCGTTGTGGCTACGGGTCTCTCAATGAACAGCGCCGAGATATTCATGACTCATCCGTGGGCTGCAAGGGGTTCACGCGGTCCATGCGGTCCATGGATCGTCCCTCATCGTCTGAGTTCGGTGAGCGTGGCCCCTTTACGCGCCTCGCCAAACGGTCAAATGCAAGATAGATGACCGGCGTGGTATAAAGGGTGAGTATCTGGCTGAAGATGAGCCCGCCGACGATGGTAATGCCGAGAGGATGGCGAAGCTCAGAGCCCACCCCGCGGCCCACAGCCAGAGGCAGCGCCCCGAGGAGGGCAGCCATAGTGGTCATCATGATGGGCCGGAACCGGAGAAGACAAGCCTGGTAGATCGCGTCCTCAGGGCTTTTCCCCTCTTTGCGCTCTGCTTCCAGGGCAAAGTCGACCATCATGATGCCATTCTTCTTCACAATACCGATGAGAAGAATGATGCCGATAATCGCGATGACCGACAACTCGGTCCGCCAAGCCAGAAGAGCCAGTATTGCCCCTACGCCGGCTGACGGTAGCGTGGAGAGGATTGTGATAGGGTGGATATAACTTTCGTAGAGTATTCCGAGCACAATGTAGACGGTCACGAGTGCGGCGAGGATCAAGAGAGGTTCATTGGCGAGTGCTGCCCTGAAGGCCTTCGCTGTACCCTGAAAGCTTCCCTGGATACTGGCCGGCATGTTCATCTGTTTCGCAGTCGTTTCAAACGCGTCCACTGCGTCACCGAGGGCTGCACCGGGAGCAAGGTTGAATGATACAGTAAGGGCTGGAAACTGTCCCTGGCGTGTGACTACCAGGGGTCCACTATTTTCAATTGTCTGAGTGATCGTCCCTAACGGCACCTGCCCGCCGCCTTGCGAGCGAAGGTACATCGCCTGCAGCGCTGCAGGACCCTGCTGAAATTCGGGTTTAACAATGAGAATGACACGGTATTGATTCAACTGCGTAAAGATCGTAGAAACCTGTCGTTGTCCGAACGCATCATAGAGCGCATTGTCGATGTCGAGGGGAGCGATGCCGAGGCGCGCGGCTGTTGCGCGGTCAATGGTGACCGCGAGGCTCAATCCCTTATCCTGCTGATCGCTGCTTACGTCTCTCAATTCAGTGTTCTTGCTCAGCGCTTCAACGAATTTAGGACCCCAGGTATTCAACTCATCGATATTGGGATCCTCAAGCGAATACTGAAATTGGGTGCGGCTCACGCGATCCTCGACGGTCAGGTCCTGCACAGGCTGCATAAAAAGTTTAATCCCTTCTACTTTCGAAAGATGTGACTGCAGGCGCCTGATCACGTCGCTCGCGCTCATCCGCCGTTCTTCGAGCGGCTTCAGATTGATCTGGATTCTTCCGCTGTTCTGGGTCGTGTTGACGCCGTCTATGCCGATGAATGAAGAGAGGCTCTCAACAGCGGGGTCTTCTAAGATCGCGCGGACAAGCGCCTGCTGCTCACGCGCCATGAGATCGAATGATATCGACTGTGGCGCTTCGGAAATACCCAGTATAAGCCCCGTGTCTTGCACGGGGAAAAAACCCTTCGGGATGAACATGTAGAGCAGCACGGTGAGCACCAGCGTACCCGCGGCCACGAACAGGGTCGGCTTCTGTCGGTCAAGCACCCACCGCAAAGTCCGGCCATAGTAGGCGATGGTTCTGTCGAACATCCGTTGAGAGGCGCTGTAGAACCTGCTCCGCTGTTCCTCAGGCGTATGCTTGAGCAGCCTCGCGCACATCATTGGCGTCAGGGTCAGCGACACCGCGGCCGAGATGAGAATGGTAATGCCGAGCGTGACCGCGAATTCACGAAACAAGCGTCCCACCACGTCCTGCATAAAAAGCAACGGAATCAGCACAGCGATCAAAGAAACGGTCAAAGACAGGATGGTGAAGCCAATCTGCTTCGATCCTTTGAGAGCCGCCTCCAGCGGCGAATCACCCGCCTCGATGAAACGCGATATATTTTCGATCATGACAATCGCGTCGTCCACGACGAAACCGGTCGAGATCGTGAGGGCCATGAGGGAAAGATTGTTCAGGCTGAAGCCGAGAAGATACATGGCGCCGAAGGTTCCGACAAGAGATAAAGGAACCGCCACGCTCGGGATTGTCGTCGCAGAGAAATTCCGGAGAAAGAAAAAGATGACGAGCACGACGAGGACCACAGCCAGCATCAGTTCAAACTGCACGTCTTTAACGGATGCGCGAATAGTCGTGGTCCGGTCTGTCAGCACCGACACGTGCACAGTGGGCGGCAAGGAACTCTGGAGTTGAGGCAATAGGCGCTTGACCCGATCCACGACCTCAATAACATTGGCTCCGGGCTGGCGCTGAATATTGACGATCACCGCGGGAGAATTATTGATCCAGGCGGCCTGTCTCACATTCTCCGCATCGTCAATCGCCTCAGCTACGTCAGTCAATCGCACGGGTGCATTGTTACGATAGGCGACCACCAAGGATCGATATTCCTTAGCCGAAAAAAGCTGATCATTGGCTCCGATGATGTAGGCCTGCCGCTGACCATCAAAGCTGCCTTTTGCCTGGTTGACATTGGCCGCCACAATGGCTGCTCTCAGGTCCTCCATGGTCATGTTATAGGCAGCGAGGGCTTTAGGGTTAGCCTGAATACGAACCGCAGGCCTTTGCCCGCCGCTGATGCTCACGAGTCCGACCCCGGGCAACTGGGAAATCTTCTGTGCAAAGCGCGTGTCTGCCAGGTCCTCGACCTGAGGCATGGGCAACGAATCGGAAGTCAAGGCCAATGTAAGAATCGGGGCATCGGCAGGATTTACTTTGCTGTAAACGGGCGGAATTGGAAGGTCCTTCGGGAGGTACGTGAAGGACGCGTTGATCGCAGCCTGTACCTGCTGTTCGGCAACGTCCAGGCTGAGTTCCAAGGTGAATTGCAGCGTGATGATCGAAGCGCCGCTGGAACTCGTGGACGTCATCTGTGTCAGTCCGGGCATCATACCGAACTGGCGCTCCAGAGGAGCCGTTATTGACGAAGCTATGACATCCGGACTTCCGCCCGGATAGAAGGTACGGACCTGGATAGTGGGATAATCAACCTGAGGCAGCGCAGATACCGGCAGTTGCTTGTACGCCACGGCGCCTGCCAGGATAATAGCTACCATCAGCAGCGTTGTTGCGACAGGCCGCAGGATGAATATACGGGAAAGGTTCATCGGCCGCCTTTTGGCGTGGTATCATCCGCCTGGACTTTCACCTCCACCCTTGCGCCATCTCGCAGCCTTTCTGCACCATCGACGACAACGAGTTCACCCGGTGTCACTCCGGACTTTATAACGGTCAGGCCTCTCTGGGTTTCTCCCATTTCAATCAAACGCTGCGTGACCGTCTTGTCGGCGTTTACAATGTAGACATATGTGCCTCGCGGACCGCGCTGGGTCGCTGACGCCGGGACCACGGTAGCTCCGACCCTGACGTCGACAAGCAGGCGGGCATTCACAAATTGATTGGGAAAGAGCTGGTTATCTTTATTATCGAATATTGCCTTAAAACGCACGGTGCCCGTCGTGGGGTCGACCTGATTGTCGATCGTCAGCAACGCTCCTTCTGCGATTTTGCGCTTATCGTCACGGTCCCAGGCTTCGACGGCTAACGGGTTGCCGGCTTTGAGCTTGGGAAGCACAAGCGGAAGGTTATCTTCCGAGATCGGAAAGATAACGGTGATAGGCTGAAGCTGGGTGATCACAACGAGACCACTTGTATCAGTCGCATGGACGATGTTGCCCGGATCCACAAGGCGCAGACCCACCCTTCCGGTAATCGGCGTTGTGATGCGACAGTAGACGAGCTGCAGTTTAGCGTTGTCGACCATCCCCTGGTCTGTCTTCACGACTCCTTCGTACTGCTTGACCAAAGCCTCCTGGGTATCCAACTGCTGCTTTTGAATAGAATCCTGCTGCCAGAGCACCTTGTACCGCTCCAGGTCCAGCAGGGCGTTCTTCAGCAGCGCCTGGTCGCGGACCAACTGTCCCTCAGCTTGCGTCAACTGGGCTTGATACGGCCGGGGATCGATCGTGGCCAGCAGGTCTCCCTGGTTAACCATCTGGCCTTCTTTGTAGAGGACATCCATCAACTGGCCGTCAACGCGGCTCTTTACGGTAACCGTGTAAACCGGCGTGACCGAGCCAAGCCCGCTGATATAGATATTGAAGTCGCTCTTCTTCGCCTGGACGGCCACTACGGGGATCCCTGGAGGAAGGGCTTTGTGTTGATTACCAGCAGTGCCGAGCGGCATCTTCCCTGTCCTGACAAGAACAGCGTACGCCGCAAGAGCCACAAGACAGATTACCAGCAGCACAACCCACCAGCGCTTGTGCGAAGGCTTGGAACCTGTATACTCAGGTGATTTCTTCTCTTCGACGTCTCGCGTAACCATGTCGCTCATACTCACATAGGTAGCCCGTATGCTGTCGGGCCCGTTTGATTGGCAGCTACTCGCACGGACATCGTCTGACCCAAGACGTCACTCACCGTAACATGTCCCTTCGTTCCGGATATGCTATCCCAGCCATGCAAAAACTCGACCACGAACCTATTCTCTTCCCTAAATTGAGTCGTCAGATGCGCTGAAAACGTTACAAGGGAATCGTTTTTGTAGTTCGAACAACGAGGCCACGCTCTCAGACCTTCCTGATCCCTGGCCGGCCACTTCGGATAACCATGCGGTTTTTCTCAAAAGGCTGCCTTTACGCAAACTTATGTAGCCTAATACAACCTCATGCGGCTTGTCAACCTGGCGCTTCAGCGCGTGTCCTGGTATCCGCCCAGCTATTTCTCCGTTCTCCAAAAGATGGTGGTGCCCGACAGCGCCCTTTGTTTTTACAACATTCTAAACGATGACATTAACGGCGTGATTACGCGAAGATTACAAACTTGTAATGCTTGGGGGGACCCCAGAGCCCTCAAAGGGCTCTGGGGGGTGGAGGAGACCACGGGGAAAGGAGGGTGCTCCTCCCGGTCTAGTTAATCCTTTTTTGGCCTGTTTTAGACTGCCTCAGTTCGTATGCTAGTTAAGTAAGCAAGAGTTATGCCACACTATCTGACACAGAAGTGCTTGAAAATTGTATGTATTATTACGGCGCGACTCAAGAGGGGCGCACCCTCAGACAAAATTTGCCGGTAAAGCGTCACCAATTCGACAAAGCCGTCACGTCAAATTCCAGGCTCCCAATCACAAACGAACCCCAATATCCAAATAACCGAACATAAGAGGCTGCTTAGTGCCGCCGTCAGCTTTGTTTTGCCATTTAGGAATTTGAGATTTGGTGCTTGCGATTGACTTCCTTCCAGAACGGCTATGCCGATTTGCATTCAAGATGGATACCGAGGCGAGCCGAGGCCTGGGCTACGCAGGCGTACCTGGCGGTACGTCGAGTAGGAACAGGCTGAAGGGCAACGAAGGAAGACGCTTGAAGGCAAATCGGCATCAGCCTTCGCTGGTGATGAATGCCGCCATAGGCGGTGGAAACGGAAATTGGGACCGGTATCCCCTGGCCGCAACTGCAGTCCGCGACAGTTCATCCAGGTTCTTGAAAAGTTTCCGGCGCTCGTCCTCAATTCTCCCTATGACAAGCTCTTCATTTGCAAGACAGACCATTGCGACCTTTGACTCCAGATCAGGTCTCGCGGAGAGGAGTTGATCGGAGAGGCTTTTTCTCTTCAGCAGTAGTTTGATAGATGCATCAGCATCCTCATCCTGAAGAGCGCGCGACGTGCATCCAATGAATAGAGTAACAAGCTTTTCTTTCAGTTCTTCCGAAGGCCGCTCAAAGGTCAAGATTTCCTCCTGGTCCCAGGCTAAATCGACCGCAGGAAGGGGCCGTTTAGACACTTCATCAGAAGGTTCAGCGTCCGAGACCTCGCTCCCAAGGCTTTCAACCACGTTCATGAACCAGTCCCGCAGCTTTCCCGATTCTTCCAGTATGAGTGTCAGCTCCAGGAATCTCTTCTCGAGAGCTTCCTTATCTTTCTTCCAACGGCGCTCACTCGCTTTTTTGGACCGCTCTGCCCTACCCGCCATATCAATTCCGAGAAGTTCGCTGAAACGCGCCAGAATTCGCGGGTCGACATACAGACCAATATTGTCATAGAAGGAATTTGCCATGGATTTGAGAATCATCACAGTCTCATCTCTATGCGATTCAAGCGCGCCTTTTAAGAGCGCTGGATCGAGCTTAAGAAGACCGTCACGTCCTGCTGAGATCCCAATGGAAGCAGGGCTGTTAAACGCTTTGTTCCCATCGATAACAATCCCAAGCGCAGCAGCCAACACCTGCCTCAATGAAAGATTTACATTGAGCAAAGGCTTTTGCATACTGGGCGATACGGCCCTGTCCGGCTCCTCGTAAACACGGGCCAGCCCGTTCATCTGTTCGAGAAGCACCGCCACCTTGCTTACGATCAAGGCTTCATCATAGCGAATGCGAAGCTCCGCCGGCTTGCCGCCTAGTATTTCTGTCAGATCGACACGCAATGCATAGGAAAAATTCGGGCTCTGATTTGAAACCGTGGAAGGTCTGCCTGCGTCCGTCTGCTGCGGAGCGCCGACACTCGCCGGTGCCACCAAGCTAGGTTCCGCGGCGTTAATGGCCGGATCTTCACCGCCTTCGGAGGGTTGCGTGGCCGGAACTATTTCTGAGCCGTCGTCGGGCCTATTCAGGGGAACGAGCGGGCTGTTTGAACTCATAGGTCCGCTCAAAAACCCATTGGTCGAAAGGAGACGCATTATAGAATCCTCGTTGGCGTTCTGTTCGAGACCGCTGCGTGCTGCAACAGTCTCACCAAGCGTCCAACTCATGGCAAGCCGCTCCTCAGATCCGACGGGAGCCTGCCCCATGGGAGCCCCGGGACTTTCGTGGAGGCCAGCCTCTGACTGCTGCAATCCTGCCTGGGCCAGCGCAGGAGCTTTAGCAAGCATCTGGCCAAGGATTTCAGGAATTTGCTCAGATCTATCACTCGCTGGTGTGTCAATAAAATTGCCGGCCATCAGCCCTTCACCTGTCTCGTCGACGGGTATTGGGCCGGATTCGGCCATGGTGATGTTTTGTGGATTATTTGTCACACTATTTAGTAACTCTTGGGAGAGCTTGTCGACAAGCTCCATTTCGTTGATGGACAACATGGCCAGGGGAATACCGGAAACAAGCTCCGCCTTGAAGGCCTGATAGCCCTCATCTCGCGTAAGGCTGTTGGTTACGATATAGTCAAGCACGTTCCTGGCGACCTCCCGAACAGCATCCTCTACGGGTAGCCTGACCTGACGGAGGGCGGCCGTGCTTTCGATTGGGCGCGACTGGGCAGGGGCGCTAAGAGTCTTTCCATTCCTGGCGGTCCCCGCCGGAAAGAGATGACTATTCGGTCCGTAAACCGGTCCTATTTCTATCACACACTATCCCCTTTCGGAATTTCTCCCCTCTGTGGTTATCGATCATTTCAAAGAAAAGTTAACGGGAAGAACCGGTGAGATAATCGCTTCAACAAACGCAGGTTCCTGTGAGCAGCGTGGAGGGAACTTTTCTGGAAGGTATCCTTGACGTGCAAACAGAAACTGTTGTAAAACCTGAGCGTGCAAGGCATCAAACTTCAAGAACAGTCTGCGTACGAGTTTCACTATGAGCTTCAGCTCCAGGTAGGTCACATCAATTACGGGGGCCGTCTGGGGCACGATTCTGTGGTAAGGATTGTTCATGAGGCACGCGTTCATTTGTTTCACGCGCTCGGTGTCGCAGAAAATAATCTAGGCGATAACCGTACCGGGATCATTATGGGGGACCTTGCCTACCTGTATTGCGGAGAGGGACACCTTTTTGACCGATTGCGTGTTGATAGCCACATGGGCGAGGTCGGACGCTCAGCTCTCAGGATGTTCCATCGCCTGATGAGGGACGACACCCTCGTCGCTCTCGTCGAGACTGGTTTGATGGCGTACGACTATACTCGCCGAACTATAGTACCCTTTCCGGAAACCTTCAAACGAGCCCTGACGCACAGTACCTGTGAAGCAGGGTATTAGACCATACACGAGGCTCCTGCGCATAAGGTCCGACTCTTGACATTATTTTTGCCAATGACAATATTCTTTCTGGGAAGTTAATTGGAGTACCTGCATAAGCTGCAAGAAAGGCTGGGGTACAAAGCTATTTGAGGAGGTGCTTAAATGGCAGCAAAAAAAGATGTTGCACCAAAGGCTGCACCGGGAACACAGTTGGACGTCAGGCGTGAATGGGAGTATCCGTTTGGCGCATTCCAGCGGGAAATGAATAAGCTGTTCGATGACTTCTTTGGCGGATTCGATTTGTCGCCATGGGCTCCCGGTGAGAGAAGGCTCTCCGCCCCGTTCACACCGCACATCGACGTGTCAGAAACCGACAAAGAAATCAAGGTTTCGGCGGAGCTCCCCGGCATGGATGAGAAGGACATAGACGTATCATTGACGCGGGATAGCCTGACGATTAAGGGTGAAAAAAAACAGGAGACAGAGGACAAGGGGGAGGACTACTATAGGATGGAACGTTCATACGGCTCCTTCATCCGCAGCATCCCGCTTCCTATCGAGGTGGACACAGATAAGGTGCAGGCCACCTTCAAGAAGGGTGTACTCGAGATCACGCTGCCGAAGACTGCAAGAGCGATACAGGAGACCAAGAAGATACCGGTAAACGCAAAGTAAGACCAACCTTGTTTCATTGGTTCTATTAGTTGCAACCGAACGTCATACCCATGTGCATTTAGAATGAGGAGCTTGGTTTCCGCTCAATGACCGGGTTCAGTGTGTCATTGCAGTCCACGCTGTCAACCAATTAAACTAATGAAACCAATCGAACCAATCGAACTGAAGTGAGTCGTTCTCCCAACTCTTTAGTGACTTTCCAAGGATTCTGGCTTACAATCTGAGACAGGTGCCGAATGGCAAGGGATGGCAATTCTCAAAATGACTCCAGACCCGATGCTGATGCGCTCCTGCGGGAGATTCAGCGCGAAGAGAAAAAACGGGGCAGGCTAAAGATTTTCCTCGGCTATGCCCCGGGCGTCGGGAAAACCTACGCGATGCTCCAGGAAGCGCACGTGCTGAAAAATCGCGGTGAAGACGTGGTAGTTGGCATCATAGAAACGCACAAGCGATCTGAGACGGAGGCGCTGCTCCAGGGATTGGAGATCATCAACGTACGGCAGATCGAGTACAAGGGCATCAAACTTCACGAAATGGATATTGACGCGATACTGGCGCGCAGGCCGGGCGTGGCGCTCGTGGACGAGCTGGCTCATACGAACGCCCCCGGCAGTCGCCATCCGAAACGGTACCAGGACGTTGAAGAATTGCTCGATAAAGGCATCGACGTGTACACTACCGTCAACATTCAGCACTTCGAGAGCCAGGTAGACGTGGTAGGAACGATCACGGGGATCCGGCAGCAGGAGACGGTACCCGACACCCTTCTTGACAGGACAGACGAAGTTCAGGTAATTGATATCCCTCTTGAAGAGCTTTCCCAGCGGTTACATGAAGGGAAAGTCTATATTCCCGAACAAGCCCGACGCGCCATGGAGAATTTCTTTCAGCGGGGCAATCTTGTTGCCTTGCGCGAGCTCACCCTTACACTGGTAGCTCGCAAGATGGGCACCGAACTCCTCAACTACATGAAGGCGAAAGCGATTTCCGGTCCCTGGGCAGCGGGTGAACGGTTGATGGTATGCATTGGCCCAAGCCCCTACGCGCTGCAGTTGCTCCGCAAAGCCTATACGATAGCTAAAGAGGCACAGGCGGAATGGTATGCAATCTACGTGGCCTTACCGGCGCTGAAGGAACTCTCGGACGAGCAGAGAACCTACCTGACAGACTCGCTCAATCTCGCGGAGGAGTTGGGCGCAAAGACTTCCACGCTCATGGGGACCGATATAGCTGAAGAAATCTTGAGGTTTGCCCGGGAACAGAATATCACACGGATAGTCGTCGGCAAACCCCGGCCAAGGCTTTTTGAATTCTTTAACCGCTCACCTGTGCACAAGTTGATTCGGGCCCAAGAAGAATTCGAACTGCACCTCGTAACGCCCGTGGTAGAGACTCACAGCACTCACGCCGTGCAACCCTTCAAATGGCCTGCGGTGCGCCCTGAAGAATATCTGGTCAGCACCGGCATGGTTGCCATGATTACGGCGCTCAATTTCTTTCTCCAGGCATTGGTCATACCTGCGTCTCTTGTTTTCATTTATTTGATAGCAACCATTGCAGCAGCTCTACGTTTCGGCATGGTCGCCTCTCTTTTCGCATCAGTCCTCAGCCTTCTCACTTTTGATTTCTTCTTTACGGAACCGAAGTACACGTTCAGCATGTACCACTCGCACGATATCGTCAACGGGATCGTATTCTTTTTCACATCGGTTGCGGTTGGCCAGCTGGCGAGAATGGCAAAAGAGCGGAATCTTGCTCTGCAGGTGCGTGTTAAACGGATGACCCTGATAGAGGAGATGAGCAAGGAATTCCTGATGATGCCCCCTGTCGAGCAGTTGATCGGAGGATTTGTGACTGATGCGAAGGAATGGAAAAACGTTCTGCCGCTTCTCCGAACAACGGTCCTCGATGACATAAGTCACATAATAGTCAGGTATGTCTCCAAGGTCGTGGATGTGCCGTCTTTTGTGCTTTTCAAGGGGCAGGAAGGAAGGCTTCAGGTCTGGGCCAGAAGCAAACCTGATATCGATCTCAGCCCCCATGAGATGACCGTGGCCGAGTGGTCCTATGCCCACGGCGAGATGGCCGGGGCAGGCACACAGACGCTCTCGAATGTCAGTAGTTTTTTTGTTCCTATGAAGTCGCTCGAAGAGACGGTAGGGGTGATAGGCATCCAATACGAATTCAAGAATCTCTTGCTTGACCAGAGACGTCTCCTCTCCGCGATATCGAGTTTGTCTGCGCTGGCAGCAGCGCGATGGGCCAACGTCTAATGATAATTCGCCTTCAGGCGTATACCTTCGTTGTCGCTGCGTCGCTCTCCTCGACGTACTTTAGTACGCCCGGGTACCCGCTTGCGGGTGGGGCTCGACTCGCTGCCGCCTCGGTCTCCATCCTGAATCCGAATTATCATTACATGCACTATTTACCGCGCATATCCGCTTCCTCGCTTCAACTTTATTGCAACTAACGCATGAACCTAAATTCGACTTCAAAACATATAGTTTCGTTGTGGCTGCGTCGAGCCTGGCAGCAGGTACGGATCTGCATTCAAGATGAAGACCGAGGCGATCCGAGGCCTGGGCTACGCAGGCGTACCTGGTGGTACGTCGAGTAAGAACAGGCCGATGGGTAACGAAGGTATTCGCTTGAAGGCAAATCCGTACCCTAGCGGGGGTGGGGTGGGCTGCCGTAAGTCACTCCCTTAATGGGCTCCTCCAGGATGGCCTGCTTAAGCGCGCTCAGAGCCTCCTGACAGAGAAGCATCGCCTTGCGTTTCTGATTCAGCGAAATGGTTAGTGACCGGACGTTAGTGTTCTCGCGGGAGAGGGCCAGGATCTGGGTCTTGATCTTGGTGTACTTGGCGTAACGTGACCTGGCCGTCGCGAGGTCGTTACTACCGCTGAGTTCCGGCAGCGCGGCCAGGCCGTCCAGATCCTTGCGGACCTGTCTGTCTTCCTTGTCCATTTGAGATTCCAACGCGTCCATCTTCTGGTCGCTTTCCTCCGCGATGTGCGGCGGAAGCAGGGTCTGGATGCGCAGTGCGCTGGTCTCTGCGCCGAAGGCAAGGATCATCACCTTCTTTGCCTCCGGTGAGTCGGTATGCGCCGCCACGAGGCTGGAGAGCGCCTCGTTCATTTCTTTGATTGTGTCTGCAGCCGGACCGAATGCCAGGCTGTACGCTTTAACGTTTGTGTTCTTAACCGCCAGGCTCAGCACCTCTTTGTCGATACGCTGGAGTTCGGTAAAGGCCTTGGAGAATTGGGCAAGGAGGTCCTTCTCACCTTGCGTGCCGCCCGCCTTCAAGAGATCCTCCAGCTCCAGACGTTCCCTCTCCAATTGCCCCGTGGCCGCGCGGGCCTGATCGGCGAATCTCTGCGACTCTTCGTCCGTGATGGCCAGGACCGCGCTCTTCTCCGCTTCCGAGGCCGAGGCCAGGGCCAATTGCATCCGACCCACTAAGTCGGCTCGTCTCGTCTTGAATGCGAGTTTTTCAGCCGGGTTCTCCGGTTTGTAGAAGTGTGCTGCCACCAACACAAAAACGAGCATAAGCGCTGCGCCGGGGATCATCCAGAGAATCGCCTTGGTACCGGGTTTGATCATCATAGTTACCTCTTATTTCTCAGCTACGCTCAACTGAATCTGTGCGTTGCGAACTTCAGAAGCTATACGCAACCGTAACCCCTCCTTGCCAGAGGCACTTCAGATAGCCGTTCGGGTTATAGGAGTTGCCGTTATCCCTTTTCTCTGCATTGTTCGAGAGCGGGAACCAGTACGCTATCATGGGCTGAATGACCACCTTCTTGGTAACGGGTATGGTGAGACCTGCTTTCACCATGCCGTCATGGAAGGCGCTGTACTTTGAGCCGGTATAGGCGCCGGTTGCTGGTTGGTAGGTATCCCAGAAATTGCCCGTACCTATCTCATACCCTGCGGATGCACCGAGATCGAGGGTCACTTCCTGGTAGATCTTGAAGGAGTGGCCGATGGAGAGGTTCAAATACCAGCCCGGGTATGCCGAGAAGTCCCGGTAGATGGAGAGGGTGGGCTTGAGGAACCAGTCGTAGCTCACACTCCCGAAGAACTCCTGCGTCTCGTTCGCATACCGCAGACCGTAGTAGATATATCCGCCGGTGAAGCTAAACTTGTCGAGGACATAGGTGTAGCTCAGGGTCAGGTCGGTCTCGTTGAAGCTCTGGTGGCCCGGGTCATCCGGATTAAAGTTCTGGGTCGCCTTTTCGTGGCTGTCGATGTTACCCCAGAAGCTC
>DATFYE010000040.1:0-22918 GCA_035315185.1 Syntrophorhabdales bacterium
ACTCGATGATATATTCCAGGGGATAACCATAGACACGATTGAGCAGATCAAAGACCTGGATGGAAACCTCAGTGTCGGTCAGAAAGAGAGGGAAGATGTTGCGCTGGCGCAGATACTCAGTCACTGAATAATAGTTGGCAAAATCGCCGTTATGTACCAGCGCCTCGTCCAGTCCGATGAAGGGATGTGCCCCGCCCGGATGCCAGACCCGTCCTTTGGTCGGGTAGCGCTGGTGCGCGATCCAGACGTGCGCCTTAAAGCCCTCGAGTTTATAGTACTGCGCCACCTGTTCAGCGTAACCGACGATCTTCAGGATCATCATATTGCGGCCGTGGGAAAGCACAAAAGCGCGCTTCTCGCCCAGTGAACTGTAATAGGTATAGTTGAGCTGAAAGCTGTTCTGGTAGATGAATTCCTCTTCCACTTTTTCAGCGGAGAGGTCGGCGAGTGCGCGCTCCTTCTGAAAGCGTTCGAGCGCATCAGGCTTGACCCGAACGAAGTAGCGCTTCACGGCCGGAGGCTTCATCTCAAGCCCGGGGACATCCCGATAATCATCAACCGTGTCGAGAAAACTCTCGTGGTCTACCCGGAAATGAGGACGGATAAATTTGGCCTCCATTTCGGTAAGCGCTGTCTCATCGAGAAGCGATACCTGAATGCAGAAATCCTCGTCGAGCACGCTCTGGCTCACGCCAAGCTGAGCTGCATCGAGCCCTGCCGCTGCTATACCGCCGCCTTTGCCGTTGCCGCGGTTGTGCATCTGGACTGAGGGTTCGAATATGTGACGTCCGCTCACCGGAATGCTGCAAGCAAAACCGGTAACACCGCAGCCGCCCTCTTCGGCCTCTTTCTTCCCTATGGGAGGTGCGTACGCCCGAAGGTGAGCCCGCGCATTAAGTATCGCCCTAATCTCCGACTCTTTCATTTTATTTCTTCCAATCTTTGTTCTTTTTCGTCGGAGTCGCCAGAATTACGGTTTGCGCCTTTCTTCGTTGCCTCGTCGTCAGGAGTCCTCGGCGTACATCAAGTACAGCCTGCGGTCCCTGACTTCCTCGCGCCTCGAAATCCATCAGACCCATCCTGGCACCTCCGAGCGAAGCTCGCTTCGCTCGCGGTAAAAAAGCTATTTCCTTTACTGACCTTACCTTGACCCTTGTCCCATGACCCGTGACCCTGAGCGTCAGTCTAACTCGCCTTTTATCTCTTCCTTCTTCATGTAGTCAATGTGGACCAGCGCATCCATCCGGCCGGTTAGCTCCGTGATGCTCTTCATGCCCAAGCGCTTAAGTATGCTCTTGAGCTGCTCGCACCACGCAAGGTACATGTTTGTAATGCGCTGCGTACCCCACTCAACGTCCATCAGTTTCGTCAGCTCTTCATCCGTTGTGGCAATACCGCGCGCGCAGCCGCGCCCTGACTCGCAGTGGTGACAGCGCAGACACTCAAGAGCCACCATATCGGCTGTTCCCAGGCAGACGCCGTCTGCACCCAGCGCAATCACCTTGGCCGCATCATAAGCATTGCGCACACCGCCGGATGCGATAACGGTTATACCGTCACGGATGCCTTCTGCGGTGAGAAACTTGTGCACCTTCGGCACCGCATATTCGATCGGCATAGCGATATTCTTTTTTGCGATGTCCGGCGCAGCACCTGTTCCACCGTAACTGCCGTCGAGCTGGATGATGTGTGCGCCGGCGTAGTAACTGCCCACAGCCACCATATCAACGTCGGTGGGCGTGGAAACCTTCACCGAAACCAGAGCCCGCGGATTGATCTCCTTTATCCAGTCAACATGCTTCTTGTGATCTTCGACCGAATAGACGCTGTGAAACGGGAACGGTGAAAAGAGGGCGCTTCCCGTGACCGCTTCGCGCATTTTTGCGACGGCGGGCGTCACCTTGTCGCCGAGCAGATGGCCTCCAAGACCGGGCTTTGCCCCTTGAGCATATTTAAATTCAACAATGCGAACACGCTGGATCGTCTCCTCTCTCACACCGAAGAGCCCTGTCGCAACCTGCGTGATGACATGGTCATCGTAGGGTTTGAGCTCATCAGGATAGCCGCCTTCGCCTGTGCAGCAGAAGGTGCCGAGGGCCGTGGCCGCGCGAACGCGTGAGAGCATGGCAACGATACTAACGGAACCGAAAGACATGCCGCCTAAGTAGAGAGGCACCGGGATCGTGACCTTCGGCCGCGTGTCATTCGACCGGTTCAGCTCGATCGCCAGAGAGATCTCTTTCTCTTTGATTTCCTTTGGTTGATTACCGTTCCCGTTAACAGGATAGAGGAGACGCAGCTTGTCAAAGCCACCACCCGAGTCGCCCGTCTTATAGTTCAGATCCTGGTAAGGGGCGTGACCCGTCTCGGCCATGTGCCAGGTGCTGGCGAGCAGATCAGCCGTCCAGCGCCTGTCTCCCAGCAGTTGGAATGAAGGATTGGGACGCATGCTGATCGCATTCACGGGGCAACGACTCACACAATAAAACGCATTTTTCTCGCAAGCGGGTCCCATGCAAAGATGCTCGTTCGGCGTCCTCGGCACCCTTGCGCCTTTCGCGTAAACCCCGTAAGGACAGAGTTCGATGCAAAGACCGCAATTGTTGCAAGATGGGCCGATGGTAAGACGGTACTTGCTCAAGGCGTAACGGAACCGCGATGGCGTCAGTTTTGGCGCGGGCAGCGTTGCGCTTTTCTTTCGCGGCTTCTTTCCTTTCATGGCCTTCGTTGCCTGCATGGCCTATCCCTTCTTTCCGAGGCTTGCGAACTCCCGCTCCAGGTCTTCGAAGAACATTGCACGCCCCATCTCGCCGCGAAGCCGTCTGACCTCGCGCATGCCCATGGCGCCCATGATCTCAAGCAACTGGTTGTGCCAGCCCGCCATCAGGTTTCTCACCCGCCTGCTTCCCCAGCCGGGATCCACTTCCTCCAGCCCCACCGGGCATGCGATGCCTTGCGCGCAGCGCCTGCAGACGCGGCATTCCATGGCCACAAGTAACGGAATATCGCAGCTCACGGCATCTGCTCCGCAGATGATGACTTTGGCCATATGTTCCGCCATGGCAACACCGCCTCCGGCGATGATGGTGATCTGATCTCTCAAGCCTTTATCGACAAGTAACAGATGGATTTCTTTCAGCCGGTCCTTGATGAAGAAAGGTTCGTCCGCTTCCTCCATGCCGAATTCATCGGCAACGAGATGGATGATTTCCGCTCCCTCCTGCGTCAAATCCGCTATGCGTGCGCCCGCTGCAGGCGTAGCAGGCATACGGATGGCCACGAGCAGGTCCGGCTTCTTTTCTTTCAGTATTCGTTGCCACTCCAGCGCAGCCGGATTGTCCGGTACTTCCACGATGCGCATCCGCTCGAGCAAATGATCGTTGCGAGCGTCAGGGCCGCGATCCAAAAGAAGCATGGTATTCGGGAGGTAGCGCTCATACAGCGGGAGCCACTCCGATTCCTTGATCACAACAAAGGTTCCCAACTCGCCGGCGGCCCGCAATATGGCGCTTGAGATGCGCCTCTTTGGCGGCGAGAAAGGAAGCAGATCAAAAATAAAGGGAACCGGTATTTCAACAAGCGGTGGAACAGCATTGGCCAGCTCGCCCTGCTCGTCGAAGCGCAGAGCCATCACCTTTCTGCCAAGGTCAGCCGTCGTGCTGATGTACTCCCTGCCGTGTATCCCGTCCCGCGTAGGTCTTACGATTTCAGACATGTCTGTCCACATCGCGTCAAACCCGGGGCCGGAAAAAGGTCCGCCGTAACCGGCGCCGGAAACGGGGATCTTGCCCGTTTCAGCTTGTGCCCAGAGATTTGCGAGGATCTCCGGTGTCCAGTAATGGTCGCCCACGGTGCGGTACGTCGGGTTCACACCCTTCTGGATCAGCCTCGCCGGGCAGTTCTGCACGCAACGGAAGCAATCCTGACAGGCACTGTCAAGTGAATCGAGCATCTGCCGCTCGTCGAGTGAGCGTGTCGTATACACATTGTAGACGCACTCCTTTTTCACGCAACGGGCGCACTTCAGGCAGCCTTCTTCCCAGGCTATGACGCCGGAGCGCGTTACTGAGCGGAAGCGGTTGGCAACGGATGCGGTCTGTATATGGTACTTGGGAGGCATTGTTCACCCCTTTATTGTGCGGCTATTGTACGGCAGGCCTGGGGAGGAGTCGCGCCCCTTCCACGATCTGGGCGACCGCTTCTTCCCATTCGATGGCCATGATGTGTACACCGCGGATACCTTTGATCTCCCGTAGCTGCTGAATGGTCTCTATGCAGATCTTCAGGCCTTCCTTCTTCTGCTCGCCTGAAGGAACTCCCTTCAGACGGTCGATCACCTCTTCCGGGATGTCCATGCCTGCGACGTTTTTGGCCATATACTCCGCCATCTTTACGGACTTGAGCGGCGTCACACCGCCGAGAATAAATAGTTTCGCATCAACGCCCAAATCTCTCACCTGTTTCATCCACTCCTTGAAATAGGGCACGTTGTAGATGCACTGCGTCTGTATGAATTCAGCGCCGGCCTTTGCCTTTTTCTCGAGGCGGCGGGCACGGTATGAACGCGGATCAGCAAAGGGATTCTCCACAGCCCCTATGAAGAGCTCCGGAGGCAAGGTCAGCTTGTCGCCTCCGAGCATGGTGCCCTCATCCCTCATCTGGCGGACCAGGCGAATGAACTGGGTGGAGTCAATGTCAAAAACCCCCTTTGCCTCGGGCTGATTCCCGAACGACTGATGATCGCCTGAAAGACAGAGGATATTCCTGATGCCGAGAGCCGATGCGCCAAGCACATCCGATTGCAGGGCGATCCGGTTCCGGTCCCGCGTCACCATCTGGAGTACCGGGTCGAGCCCTTCCTCTCTGAGAATGACGCAAGAAGCGAGACTGGAAAGGCGCACCACGCCGGTCTGGTTATCGGTCACATTCGCACTGTCCACGAAGCCCTTGAGAAGGTTGCCCTTCTTGCGTACGGCTTCCGGATCTGCTCCTTTGGGCGGCCCGCATTCGGCGGTCACTGCGAACTGGCCGGCAGCCAGTACCTTTTTGAGTCGGCTCTCAGGTTTCAATGTCTCTGATCCTCCCGCACGATTTTCCTCGGGCCTTTGCCCTCTTTCTTCGACCAGTTGGCAGGCGGATAAAGAGGGGCCAGCTTCTCCAAGCGTCCGCTCTCTTCCAGCCGGGTAACTATCAGGTGCCATGCGCAGGGTGTCTCAGGGTCGACTTCGCAGTATCCTCCCTTGGAGCCGCCGCATGGACCGTTGAACAGGCTCTTGGCGCAGCGAGTGATCGGGCAGATATCCGCGAACTGGTCCAGCCTGCAATCGCCGCACCCGCGGCAGTTCTCGATCCAGACACCCGCTTCCTTGGTCTGGGCTATGAACGTAGTGTTGAGTGCCGGAATGACATGGATTTTTGGGAAGACCTCCGCAACCGCCTGGACTCCTGCTCCGCAACCAAGGGAGAGGACCACCTCGTACCGGTCAACCAATTCAGCGAGTTGGTCTATGAATTCGTACACACACTGGCGGTCGAGCGTGATCTCATGCACTTCCAGATCTCGCCCCTCTTTCTTCGCATCCATGCGCAGCGCCGACGCAAGAAGGGCGACCTCCTTTTCCCCGCCTGAGGCGCACTCGGCAACACAGGTGCCACAACCGACGATCAGCACCTTCTTGTAGGGGGTGATGCTTTCCTTAATTTCGGGAAGAGGTTTTCTTTCTGCAGTGATCATACATGACTCCTCATGCTGTGCAACGGTTTTGTCAGGGTGTGTTATGCGCTGCTTCTTTAGGTTTTTTCACGTTGAGGGGCGACGACGGCAGCCCTCCTGCTTTGTTGATCAGCTCACGAGCCATCGCATCGATGGAAAAGGGACCCGGCGAAGAGGCGTTCACCAACTCAAAACGTTCCGGTTCAAGGCCGATCTCCTGAATCAGCTTCTGGGCAAACTCCACCCTCTTTTTTGCCCTTATATTTCCCTCCCGATAGCGACACGCGCCGACCGGGCAGGTCACGAGGTAGGCTTTGTCTGCCCCGGCCTCCAGGGCCCGCATCAGGTGGAGCGCTTCTATCCTGCCGGAACAGGGCAGAGGGAAAAACCTGATACGTGTGCCCAGTTCCTTTTCCAGGGCCCGCCGGTTCACATCCTGATCCGGGTCAAGCTGCTGACAAAAGAAGATTGCAACGTTTGATCTGTTTTCTTCAGTCGTCATAACACGCGGAAAAAAGGGGCGCCCGATGGACGCCCCGCTCATTTACTTAGCACGCCTTCGTGCCGAAAATGCTATCTTAGCAAAAGAGCAATCCCTTGTCAAGCCCCTTGGCTGAGAGCCTCTCTCTGGACGAGCGTCTTCTCCTCCTCGTCCCACCAGAGCGTGCGTCGACTCTCAGATTTCTTTTCCAGGAACAGCTTCATGATGCCTTTCACCCGCACCGCTGATTCAGCGAGGCGCCTGAAATTGTTGAACAGGGTGGCTGCCTGCTGCTCCAGAGTCTCTTTCACGATGGCACCCTGGCGAAGGATTTTTTCCGCGTCCACCGTCTTTTCATCCTTCATCCATTCCTCGACCATGTCAAGAGAAACCTCAACGTGAAACTGCAAGCCATAAGCGCAGCTCCCCATCCCGAACGCCTGATTCCGGACCAGTGCGGAAGTGGCGAGCAGCACCCCGCCATCCGGAATATCGAACGTATCTTCGTGCCACTGAAAAACCGTCAAGGGACTCTCGACCCGCTTGAAGAGCCGGTCTTGCCGCGCCTGCTTTGTAAGGTCGACGCTGTACCAGCCCACTTCTTTCTGGGCTGCTTTCATCACGCGAGCGCCACATGCTTTCGCCAGGAGCTGAGCACCGAGACAGATGCCCAGGAAGGGTATCTCCTCTCTGAGCACCTCCTTGATGAACACATCTTCATCTTTGAGAAAGGGGTAAGCCTCTTCTTCATATACATTCATGGGGCCGCCCAGCATTACGACAGCCGCGAAGCTATCCAGGCGATCCGGTAGCGCTTCTCTACGCCCAAGTTCAACCGTTACAAGCCGCCAGCCGGCGTCTTCAAAAATTTTTCCGAGCATGCCAGGGCCTTCCTGCTCAACGTGTTTGACGATCAAGACGGCCTTGTCCATGACATCTCCTTCTTACATATCAAAATAGAGATAGAATTCGTAAGGGTGCGGCCGCAGGCGAATCGGATCTATCTCGTTCTCTCTCTTGTATTCGGTCCAGACATCGATCACGTCCTGCGTAAAGACACCGCCCCGGAGCAGGAACGCGTGGTCCTTCTCGAGCGCCGTGATAGCAGCTTCGAGCGAGCCTGGCACCGTCGGGATCTTGGCAAATTCTTCCGGGTCCATGTGATAGGTGTCAACGTCGGTCGGCTTACCCGGGTCGATCTTGTTGATGATACCGTCCACACATGCCATCATGATTGCAGGAAAGGCAAGGTACGGGTTGCAGGTGCAATCCGGCGGCCTGAATTCAAGCCGTTTCGCCTTCGGGTTCTCCGAGTACATGGGAATCCTGACGGCCGCGGAACGGTTACGCGCCGAGTAGACCAGGTTGACCGGCGCCTCGTAGCCGGGGACCAGTCGCTTGTACGAGTTGGTGGTCGGGGCGCAGAAGGCAAGCAGGGCCGGTGCGTGCTTCAAAAGGCCGCCGATGGCGTATTTCCCCAGTTTGCTGATGCCGGCGTATCCGGCAGTATCGTAAAAGATGTTGGTGCCCTTGTTCCAGAGAGAGATGTGGGTGTGCATTCCGGAGCCGTTGTCGCCAAAAAGCGGCTTGGGCATGAACGTCGCAACCATGTTGTTTTTCTTGGAAACGTTCTTGACGATGTACTTATACATGAGGCACTGGTCAGCCATCTTGACCAGCGGGCCAAACTTCATGTCGATCTCACACTGGCCGGCAGTCGCAACCTCGTGGTGGTGCACCTCCACCTTTATTCCTGCCTTGATCATGGTGAGAATGATCTTGCTCCGGAGGTCCTGCAGAGAGTCATGCGGAGGTACGGGGAAATATCCTTCCTTATAGCGGGGCTTGTAGCCAAGATTCGGCTTTTCATCGCGGCCCGAATTCCAGTCACCTTCAATTGAGTCGATAAAATAGTAACCGGAGTTTGTCGTCTGGTCGAACCGGATATCATCGAAGATGAAAAACTCCTGCTCGGGTCCGAAAAAGCTCTGGTCGGCGAAACCTGTTGTCTTCAAAAACTCCTCGGCCTTCTTCGCAACATAGCGCGGATCGCGAGAGTAGGGCTTCTTGGTAATCGGATCGTATATATCGCATAAAATACTTATGGTAGGCACCTCGCAGACCGGGTCCACTACTGCGGAGGTTGGATCCGGGAGCAGAATCATATCTGACTCGTTGATCTTCTGAAAACCCCTGATAGACGATCCGTCAAAACCGATTCCCTCTTCCCAGATGGACTGCACGGGGTCATCAATCTCGGTCAACTCCGACGCGGGGATAGAGAAATGCTGCCACAGTCCGGGCAGGTCGTTGAACTTCAGGTCAACGATCTCTATCTTATTATCCTTGATAATCTTAGCCACATTCTGCAAATCTTTTTGCGTTATTCCTCCATTCCAGCGTATTGTTGTGCTTTTTTTTGCGGGTTTACTCTCCATGTCCCCTCCTTAAGATATAAGGTTCGAAGCTTCGAAGCTCAGAACCTTTTCTTCCTCGTATGAATTCGTAGCCATGCTCTGCGTTAGCAGAGCGGGCACGTTGTACGACACCCATCCGGTCTGAACGTCACTGTTCGGAAAGATAAATCGGGGTCCCTCGAATGTCGGTGAGGGAAAGCTGGTACGCCAATGTACCGCCGTAATTATATGCACAGAACCTTGCTAAATTGCAAGTGATAATTCTATTCAGCGTGATTCCAGCTGCTATTTCAGTTCATCCGATGGCCGTGCTTCCCCGCTCACCCGTACGGATGCGGACACATTCTTCCAGCGGCAACACGAAAACCTTGCCGTCGCCGATGTCTCCCGTTCTTCCTCCGTTGAGGATCGCGTTGACCGTCGATTCTACGAAGTTGTCGTTGACTGCGATAAGGAGCTGGACCTTGCGCAGAAGGTTGCCCATCTCCTTTACGCCGCGGTATACTTCAGTGACGCCCATTTGGCGCCCGTGGCCAAGTACCTCGCTCACCGTGATGAGGTTGACTTCGGCCTTATAGAGCTCCTGCTTCACTGCCTCAAGCCTGTCCGGTTTTATGATGGCGATAATCAGTTTCATCGCTGGCCCCCTATTCTAATAAAGTATAAGCATGTTCATGGTGTTGTGTCAGGTCAAGGCCCATGATTTCGTCTTTCTCTTTTACCCTCGCGCCCATGATCCAGTCAACAACCTTGTAGATGACCATGGTGCCCACAAAGCTGTAGGCCAGCGTAACGGCAACAGCGAGCACCTGTATCAGGAACTGTTTCGGGTTACCAAAGAAAAGACCATCTCCGCCATCGGGGTTCACGAGCTTTGTAGCAAAGAGCCCTGTTGCGAGCGCGCCCCATATCCCCCCGATGCAGTGCACACCGAACGCATCAAGGGAGTCATCGTAACCAAGCTTCGGCTTAACTATAGCCACGGAGATAAAGCAGAAGACGCTCACAAAGATGCCGATGATGATCGCGGACATCGGCCCGACAAAGCCCGCAGCGGGCGTGATGGCAACGAGCCCGGCTACGACCCCCGTGGCAGTGCCGAAAATGGTCGGCTTCCCGTTTGTTATCCATTCGATGACTGCCCACGTCAAACCAGCGGTCGCCGCGGCCGTGTTCGTCACGACAAAGGCACTGACAGCGAGTCCATTAGCTGCCAGGGCGCTGCCCGCGTTGAAACCGAACCAGCCGAACCAGAGAAGCGCGGTGCCGAGCACCACATGGGGCAGATTGTGGGGAGGCACCGGGGCTTTATCGTATCCCTTTCTCTTCCCTATGAAGAGAGCAGTCGCCAGCGCAGCGATTCCCGCGTTGATGTGAACAACGGTTCCGCCCGCGAAATCAAGGGCGCCAAGCTCTTTGAGCCAGCCGCCTACACCCCACACCCAGTGGGCAATGGGGTCATAGATGAAGGTTGCCCAGAGCAGCGTAAAAAGGAGAAATGCTGAGAACTTCATCCGCTCCGCGAAGGCCCCGACGATCAGCGCCGGCGTGATGACGGCGAACATGGCCTGGAAGATCATGAACGCCTGATGAGGGATGGTGGCCGCGTAGTCCTTGAAAGGCTCTGCTCCCACTCCTGCGAGCCCGGCCCACTGAAAACCGCCCCAGAAGCCCTTTCCGGGTGCAAAGGCGAGGCTGTAACCAAAGAGCACCCACTGGATGCTTAGGACACAGAGGATGGTGAAACACTGCATTAAGACACCAAGCACGTTCTTTCGTCGTACCATGCCTCCGTAAAAAAAGGCCAGTCCCGGTGTCATCAGCATTACCAGCCCCGTAGAAATGAGAACCCATGCCGTATCACCTGCATTAATCATGATTCTTCCTCCCTTCCCCTGGAATAAAAAAGCGCCCTGAGATCCATCACTGGACCCAAGACGCCTACGTCTTCCCCCTAAAACAAAAATGGCGCTCTCAAAAGAACGCCATCAATGGCTTACACTTCGCTGTGTAGACCCAATCTCTGGGTAACCTTTCGTACAAGTAGATACACGATCGATTTGGTAACCACGCTTATCAAATCACTCATTCCAGGATCGTGTAGGCATTTTCGTGGTGCTGCGTCAGGTCGAGTCCTATGAGTTCCTCCCGATCAGGCACCCTCACTTTCACCAGAACATTCACAAATTTTACGATGAGATAGGTCGCTACGAGGCTGTACGCGGTCACCGCGGCCACAGCGATAAGCTGCACGAGCAGCTGGCGCGGGTTGCCATAGAGAAGACCGTCAGCTCCTGCAGGGTTTATTGCCTTCGACGCGAAGAACCCGACAGCAAGCGTCCCCAGCATACCGCCCACGCCGTGCACCCCAAAGGCATCAAGGGAATCGTCGTAGCCCAGCCTGGGCTTTATCTCAGCCACCGCAATGAAACAGAGAACGCTTGCCGCGCACCCTATCGCAGCTGCGGCTCCGGCGGTCACGAAACCTGAAGCGGGGGTGATCGTTGCAAGGCCTGCAATGGAGCCGGTGATCGTACCGAAGATGGTCGGTTTTCCATTGAACACCCATTCAAGCAGCGCCCAGGTAGCGCCTGCAGCAGCCGCTGCAGTGTGCGTCACCAGGAAGGCGTGAACCGCTACCTCATTTGCTGCCAACGCGCTACCCGCATTGAAACCGAACCAGCCGAACCAGAGCAGCGCCGTCCCGAGGACGGTCAAGGGCAGATTGTGGGGTGGAACGGGCCTGTTCTCGTAACCTTTCCTCTTGCCTATCATGAGCGCAGTGACGAGAGCCGCAATGCCCGCGTTAATGTGGACAACGGTGCCTCCTGCAAAATCGAGCACGCCCAATTCTTTCAACCAACCACCCATCCCCCATACCCAGTGACAGATCGGGTCGTAGACGAAGGTGGCCCAGAGAATCGTGAAGATGAGAAACGCGGAAAATTTCATCCGCTCGGCAAAGGCCCCGATGATGAGTGCGGGCGTTATGATCGCAAACATGGCCTGGAAGAGCATGAATGACTCGTGCGGGATCGTGGCTGCGTAATCTGCGTAAGGCTTGGAGCCGACGCCGTTCAGGCCAAACCAGCTCAGGCCGCCGAAGAAGCCTTTCGATGGCGCGAATGAAAGACTATAGCCGAAGAGGATCCATTGCAGTGTCAGGATGCAGAGCACCGTAAAGCACTGCATCAAAATGCCAAGAATGTTTTTCCGTCTTACCATTCCCCCGTAGAAGAATGCAAGGCCCGGGGTCATGAGCATGACGAGCCCTGTACAGACGAGTACCCACGCCGTGTCACCGGTGTTGATCATGATTCTCCTCCTCCCAGTCGATTGAACGAAATTCACCAGCGTCTTTCACCATTCCCGTAATGAGAGACGCTGCACGTTATAACCTTGGGAATAAAAAAGAAAAGGGCGTCCTCGTAGAGAACACCCTTGGTCTCTTCTTACACGTCAACGTGTAATTTGTCTATTCCCGAAGCATTGAAGTATACAAGTTTTTCTTTTTTGTTTCCAGAAGAAAATTCTGGACGAGATTCTCTTTTTTATCTGTAAACTATCTGCCACCGCCAATGCAAGGGGAAGCGAATCTAGGCAGGGTGTATAAAACCACACGAGCCATACTCATTTTCAGCAGTCGGAAAAATCCGACCCCGATATAGCTTGCGGTCGGAAAAATACGACTGATCTCTTCATTAACGCGTGACCCGTACGGAAATCAAAAATCATGGTTGCCTCAAACACCCTAATTTTGCTGCACTAAAGCCCATCCTTTTCCACGCGTAGGCTTTGGCATAACTGATGCATCTACACCTTCCAGGAAGTAATTAAATAACTCAAACGGAGGTAGGGAAGGATGAAGAAAGTATTGATGTTCGTGTTCGCAGTGGTGATCGCGGTTGCTTTCGCAGCCACTGGCTTTGCGCAGGCACCGGCAGCACCGCCAGCAGCAGCACCTGAGAAGCCAGCAGCAGCACCTGAGAAGCCAGCGAAGGAGAAGAAGGCAACAAAGAAGAAGGCGAAGAAAGCGAAGAAAGCCCCGAAGGAAGAAGCTCCGATGGCTGCACCAGCACCGGCGCCAGCACCCGCGAAGTAGGAATCCCAACTCTTAGGGAAAAAAGGGGGAGATTGATTCTCTCCCTTTTTTTTGCGTGGCAGGAGCGCTATCGGATTGGTGGAGGCAACCGAACCAATCCAGTTGGGCGCTGCTCCGAACCGTGTTAACATATCGTCTACTATGCCGGTAAAGAGAAGCAAATCAAAGATACTCGTCACAGGACACATTCCGGATGTGGTGTTGCGCGAATTGGAGCAAAGCTTCGAGGTGGACGCAAACCTGGAAGACAGGCCAATGGCCAGGGAACGGGTTCTCCGGGCCTTAACCGATAAGGAGGGTTTCATCTCCCTGGTTGGGGACTCCATCGACGGCGAATTGCTCGATCGTGCGCCACGGCTAAGGATGATAGCCCAGATGGCAGTAGGTTACGACAACGTAGACTTAGCGGCCGCAACCACGAGAGGTATTCCGGTTTCCAACACGCCGGATGTGCTCACGGACGCGACCGCCGACCTTGCCTTCGCTCTGATTCTGGCGCTCTCAAGGCGTATTGTTGAGCTCGACGGCTGTGTGAGGCGGGGCGAATTTAAATTTTGGGCTCCCATGCTCTTCCTGGGGCGTGAAGTGACGGGTAAGACCCTCGGCGTCGTGGGCTTTGGCCGTATTGGACAGGCTGTGGCTCAGCGGGCGAAAGGGTTCCGGATGCGCGTGCTTTACAGTGACCCGCGCAGACTCGACACCGCTCAGGAGCGTGAGTTGAACGCAGAATACGCCGACCTCGGCCGCCTGCTGCGTGAGGCTGACTTCGTCTCCATCCATGCGTCGCTGAACGAGAAAACGCGCCATCTCATCGGCGAGGCCGAACTTGTCCTCATGAAGCCGACAGGTTACCTGATAAATGCTGCTCGCGGGCCGGTCGTTGACGAAAAGGCCTTAGTTCAGGCTCTGCAGTCAGGGGCAATCGCAGGAGCCGGCCTCGACGTGTACGAAAACGAACCAGCTATAGAGCCGGGGCTGGTGGAACTGGAGAATGTTGTGCTACTGCCTCATGTGGGAAGTGCGACTCTCGAAACTCGCGTAAGAATGGCTTCAGTGGCGGCTGAGAATCTCCGCGCCGGGCTCGAGGGTAAGGTGCCACCGAACCTGATTAACCCGGACGTCCTGCCACGTCGCAGAACCTGATGCCAGGCTGCCTTCATTCATAGACCCGTGGGTACCCGCTTGCGGGTGCGGTGTTGCACCCCGTCTCACTCCCTGCCACCCGCGACCTTAAATTGGCATCACGCGGGTACCCGGCTAAAACAATCGGTGCCTCGGTAGCTGGTACGCCTCCGTTCGCCACGGCGATTCAAGTGGTGTCCGCGGTGCAGCCTGGTTATGTGAGGTCCGATTTTCCTTGACAGGAGCGGTTCGGAATGATACCAACAGTGTAGAAACCTCTGCTTCTACGTTGCCGGGAGGGGTAGACGTCCGCGTCTGTCTTGTTCGAGCCCGGTCCATCTGGAAACAGACGAGGTAATCTTAATGAAATTATGCAGTTAGCGGAAGATGGGATCCGCGAGACTCGTTAAGGCCCGAAGGTCTTTGGCTGCAAAGAGACTTCAGGAGGCATCCATGGCATCCAGTTCATCAAAAACATCCAAAACGTCAGTAAGTGAGAAGTACTATCTGCACATTGACCGAGAAAGAAAAGCCTTTTTCTCCCTGCCTGAAGAATGGGTCTGCGCTCATTTCGTGCGGTCAGAGGCGCGCGGAGAGAAAGCACCTACCGTTGAGCAGATGCTGCGTGATGCACTCGCTCACGTTGATGATGTGCCGGAACTGAGCGGCCCGGGGTCACCGTCCAAGAGAGTTGCCATCATTGTGGATGACCTCACGCGCCCTACGCCGGTTACCGAGATTCTTGGAATCCTTTTGCCTTTCCTCGATGGAAAAGGCTATGCTCGGGGGAACGTTACTATAGTTGTCGCGCTTGGCACGCACCCTGCCTTGACCGAAGAGCAGCTCGAAAAACGTTTGGGCAAAAGGGTTCTCTCCTCACATAAGGTACTCCAGCACAATGCCTGGCAGAACGACCTCGTTCCTGTCAAGGTCGCAGGCAAAGACAGAGTGGTGAGGATCAATCCCGCGGTAGCCCATGCTGACCTGAGAATCGGCATAAGCTCAATCCTTCCTCACCCGATGGCCGGATTTGGAGGCGGCCCCAAAATCGTCTTCCCGGGGGTAGCCGACTTTGACTCGATCAAAGTACATCACCCAAAAAACGTACTCCACCCGCGGGCTGCAGTGGGGATAACGAAAGATAATCCATTTCATGAAGAGATTGCAGCTGTGGCCCGCGCAGCGGGGCTCCATCTTTCAATAAACTGTGTGTATGATGCCAGCGGCGCTATCACGAACATAACAGCGGGTAGCCCGGCCAGCGCCTTTGCAAAGGCAGTGGAACTTTGCTTCGAGAAGCTCGGGCACAGATTTGGAGAAAAGGTGGATATTACCATTGCATCGGCTTTTCCTCATGCTCACGGAAACCAACTCTTCAAGGGGCTCATGCCTGCGTCCATGGTCACAAAGGAAGGAGGTGGCGTGCTCCTCTTTGCTCCTTTAGAAGAACCGATACCTGCAGAGTTTCTTAATTCTCTCAAACGAATACGCGAAGCTTCTCGCAATGAGCCTGCGGAGTATATACGGAAGTCGCTCGAAAAAGGGGAAGCCTTTCTCCCTGACAAGCCCATGGACTACAACATGGCCATGACAAACGTGTTCATACGGCCGGAAATGCGCGTAGTGCTTGTGTCCGAAAACGTTTCCGAAGAAGAGGCTTCCGTCATGGGCATGGAGCATGCGTCATCTCTTGAAGAAGGACTGGCGCGACTGAAGAAGAGCTTTCCCCGTGCGCGCGTGGCCATATTCGCGGCGGGAGGGCTCATCGTTCCGATCATGAGCTGAGCCGAGACGGCGAGGCTCGAGGGTTTAAGATGGCTCGAAAAGCGAAAGCAATCATCATACACGAGAAAGACAACGTCGCTACCGCGCTTGAACCGATAGAGAAGGGTACCACCGTTTCTGTTCAGTATCGGGGCAAAACCGAGCAGATTACCCTTCCGTCACCTATCCCTGCCGGCCACAAGTTCGCACTCTGCGAGATCAGTGCGGGTGAATACGTTTTCAAGTATGGTGAGCCTATCGGTCAGGCTGTGGTGCGGATCAGGCCAGGAGAACACGTCCATATCCACAACATCGAGAGTCATGGAAAGAAAGCGAGAGGTGCTCAATGACCTTTCAGGGATACCCCAGGCCAGACGGAACAGCCGGAACTCGAAACCTTGTTCTCGTGATTCCCAGCGTGGGCTGTGCCCAGCATGTAGCTCATGCGGTTGCCCGCAACCTTAAAGGTGCGGTCTATCTCCCCAACATCCTTGGTTGCGGCCAGATAGGCGCTGACCGGGAACAGACCAAGAGGACATTGGTGGGGTTTGGCACCAATCCTAATGTATTTGCGGTGCTGGTAGTCGGCCTGGGATGCGAAAGCGTGCCGGCCCGGGAGGTTGCGGGGACCATCTCCGGGAGTGGCAAGCGGGTCGAGTTTCTAGAGATCCAATCGAGCGGCGGACCAAGAAAGACGGGCGTAGTAGGCAGACGACTGGTCAAAGAGATGCTCGCCGATGCCGGACGTGTCAATCGTGAGCCAGTACCGGTGAGTCAACTTATTCTGGGCACGGAGTGTGGAGGATCGGATTATACATCAGGGCTTGCTTCCAATCCGGCGCTGGGTGTGGCCAGCGATCTTCTCGTAGCGGAGGGGGGCACGGTGATTCTCTCCGAGACCCCCGAACTGATAGGGGCCGAGCATATCATTGCCAGGCGTGCCAGAACCCAGGACGTAGGCAGAAGGGTGGTGGAGGCTACGGCATGGTGGGAGCAAGAAGCGATTGCCGCCGGCCAGGATATCAGGGATGCCAACCCGTCCCCCGGTAATATAGTGGGCGGCATCACGACGCTCGAGGAAAAGTCTCTCGGATGCATTTATAAGGCGGGCACGGCACCCTTGGAAGAAGTGATTCCGTACGGATACTCTCCCACGAAAAAGGGACTCGTTTTCATGGATACACCGGCACATGACATCGAGCAGCTGACGGGCATGGTTGCGGGTGGAGCCCAGATCGTCGCCTTTACCACAGGTCGTGGAACCCCCATAGGGTCGCCGATAGCACCGGTGATTAAGATCACTGCCAACGGAGAGCTGTACCGGAATATGAGGGACGCGATCGACGTAGATGTGAGTCGCGTGCTTAAAGGAACAGAGACGTTGAAACAGGCCGGTCAGCGCCTGTTTGAGGAAATAATCGCCATCGCCTCGGGAAAGCCAACCAAAGCTGAGCGGCTGGGGCAGAGGGATTTCTGTATCTTCACGATCGGAACACACATTTAGCACCAGCCCGGGAGCGGGAGATAGCTTGGGGGGCCGTCATGAGTTTAGATTTCAATAAAAAAGGGTACGTCATCAGAGTGTCCGAAAGTGCTGCGATCCAGATGTGCCTTCACGGACTAGAGGCATATACCATTTACCGGAAGGCGGGTAAGAAGAGGATGGAGGCAATGACCGAGACCTTCGGGCTCGTCTGGGGTCACGAGGTCACTCAGGCAGACGGAAGAACACTTTATAGCGTGGATTTGGTCTCCATGGACATATCCGCCGAGTTCGGCAAGTCTTTCTGCCGACCCTATCCTGAGACATTTACCCTAAAAAAAGACATAGTGACCTCCTTCTGGCCGCAGTATGAGTTTCTCGGTGATTTCCATACCCATCCCTACAGAACGATCGAGGACGTCATGGCATACAAAGGTCTTTCCCTGAGTGATGAGGATAGGCACTATGTGGAAGACGCTTCCGATACGTGGGTAAGGCATAATTATAGGGTGTGCCTTGTCCTAACCATCTCCAGAATGAAGCGCCGCTCCGACTTCGTATCTGTCGAGGGAAACGTACTCATGTTCACGATGGGCAACTACAGGCTTTGGCTCCATGCACATGTGACTCAGAAGGAGGATGAATCCTTAGCCTTTTCAGACCAGGCCGACATAGACCTCTACTGTCCATCCTTTTTTAGCCCGGATGAATACACCAAGTTCGGCCGGCTAAAGAAAAAAGCCAGGTTACAGTTTGAGCCGGGCGAGCACTAAGCTGGTGTCCGACTCAGACGCTCAGCTGCAAATAGATATCTATATGTTTCTTATTATATAATCGTAAAGTTATTAATGTAATACATTAGCTGCATCAATGCAGGCAAAAAGCTATTAGAAGATTATGCGCTGGCCGCAACTCACAGGCAGTGTCTGGCCCGTGACGCCGCTTGCCGCATCTGAAGCAAGGAAAACGGCAGCCGCAGCCACTTCCTCTTCCTCCACCACCCTCCCGAGAGAATAGTTATCTGCAAGTCTGCTCATCAATTCATCAACCGAAGCACCCGTTGCCTGGGCCCTTGCCTTTACCACATTGGTAATGCGCTCTCCCCTGACCGCCGCGGGAGTTACACAATTTACGCGGATATTGTACGGGCCCACCTCGACCGAAAGGCATTCTGTCAACGCTATCATGCCTGCTTTCGAACAGGAGTAAGGGGTTCTCATGGGCGAGCCTGATTTCCCATCACCCGTTCTGCCTCGCTCTGAGCTGATGTTAATGATGGTTCCGCTTTTTCGGGGGATCATGTGTTTGAGCACGTGTTTCGCCGCCAACAGACTGCCCGTGAGGTTGATTGCCAGAGCCTCGTTCCAGTCGTTCACGTCGATATCAACAACGTTAACTGTGGGTCCGATTATCCCGGCATTATTGACGAGTACGTCTATCCTGCCGAATGCTTTGATGGTCTCGGCCACCATGCGCCCCACCTGCTTTTCGTCGCTGACGTCGGTCTGAACTGTGACAACCCGTCCATCTTTCTTCCGTATCTTTTCGGCGGTCTCCTCCAGATTCGACAGGGTGCGGCCCGCAAGCATCACGGCTGCCCCTTCCGCTGCGAATGCCAGACCAATAGCCCTGCCAATGCCTTTCCCCCCACCAGTGATGATCGCTACTCTCTCCTTCAATACCATTCGTTTTCCCCCTCTAGGTTTTCTCTGTGCCGCTGCTTTGAGACACGCTATCATACCTGGCGCGCACTGTAAATAGAAAGACATGGCGGATTGTCGCGATTGGGACAGTGGCAGAAGGCAGCCGGAATGTGTATAATGAAAGGCTACCGATGAGCACAATTCCTGAGTTCCCAACATTCAAGCCGGTTGAGATTAACGATCGCGACACGATCCACGACAGGCTGTGGGCATACCAGCCCACGAATTCGGAATTGACCTTTACCAACCTGTTTATATGGCGGAACCACTATGGATTTCTATGGTCAATTTACAAAGACTGGCTCGTTATTCTCGGGTCAGATCCTAATGGCGAGCCTTATCTGCTGACGCCCATGGGGCCGCCGAACCGGCCGTCTGTCGTTGATGCACTCCTGGCCTGGCTTCATAATGAAAAGGGTGTGCATAGACCCGCCATGGAAAGGGCTGATCAAAGGCTGGTGTCAGAGCTTGAAGGGAGTCCGCACTTTGTCATCGAGCCTTTGCGCGACCATTTCGATTATGTCTATCGGACCGATGATCTGATCCAGCTGCAAGGTGGGAATTATCGTGCCAAGAGGAACCACATCAACTATTTTCTCCGTTCTTACAACTTCAGTTATGAGCCCCTCGACGTTAAACACAGGCAGGCTTGCCTGGACCTGATGGACACGTGGTGTGGAATGCGCCGTTGCGAGGATGACCTGAGCTTGTCAAGCGAATGGGAAGCTATCAAGGAAGCTCTGGCCAATTTGGAGAAGCTCGATGTCGCGGGAAGCGTAATCCTTGTTCATGGCAGGGTAGAGGCTTTCACCATCGGTGAGCTGCTCAACAGAGAGACCGTGGTGGTTCATATTGAGAAGGCTAACATGGATATCCGCGGGCTCTATGCCATGATTAACCAGCAGTTCCTAGAGAAACAATGGCAGAACGTGCCGTATGTCAACAGAGAGCAGGATTTGGGAGAGCCCGGCCTGAGAGAGGCCAAGTTATCTTACAACCCGGATCACTTTGTGGAGAAGTTCCGCATCCACCTCAGCGAAGTCTGAGGAATTCGTCAAACGTCCCCTATCCGGATCGAATTTCGCGCCTAACTTCGTTGTCCTTCACCTCGTTTACCTCCTTCTACGCGCGAAAATTCTCCATCAAAATTCAACCCGGCATATAGTCTTTGCTCGACCTCAGAGAGGATCCCTGGAAAGACAACTTTATAAATTTAAAATAGAGCCGCACAGGATGACTTTCCTTCGCCCGAGCCTCGTCACACGCTTATGCCTTGGGGTGAGTATGCCTTAACCAGTACTTCCTACTATTGTTTTTGCTATAGCCGCTCTGTGTACAACAGTACTAATGGCAATCATGCCCATAGCAAGCCATCTGATTCAAATAGCATCCTCATAACGACACCCTTGAACAAACATGGTAGGCATTTGACTTAAGCCACTTCTTAATCCCGAATAGTTCTTGACATCACGTATCCACCATTTAATAATTGAACCATAGGGTAAAAGCGAGGCCCATAGCTCACCTCTATCCAAATATCATTCAGTTATGAAAGCAGGAGGGATCAGAGTGCGCAAGGTTCATGCGGGAAGGCGTCGGAGAGTTGCAGAGAGGTGCTCGTCGATGATCTCACGTTGAACGAGCGGCGGGTGTCGGAGCCCGGCAGCCTTCGTGGTCGTCGCGAGTCTTCGGTCCACAGGTAGCACGGCAGCCGGCCTGACCGGCATGTTCCGAAAACGAAGGGGGGTGATTGCTAGATGACATAGCTTATTTCGATTGGTGATCCGTCGTCGGAAAGTGCAACAGTGGCATGTTCTCGTATACACCAAGAACCTATCCTGTGTTCGGGCTCCTAAAAGGAGGACATATGTCGAATAGAACGATGCAGTTCGCATGTTTAGCGGTGATTTTGATGACATTTTTTGTAGGTTTTTGCGGGTCATCAGCATTTGCCACAATGCCCGGATGCGACAAAGCCAGCATGCAGGCCCTTGCCCCGACCGCCCCCTGGCCCCTGACGATTACGTCTGCCACTGACACGGCAGCAGCTTCCCCCACGCCCGAATACTGCGATGTCGTCGGCTATGTCACGACGAATGGGGAGGGCGCTGGTCCCGGGCAAGCGGGCTTTGAGATTGGCATTCCGGCCCCCGGCAGCTGGAACGGCAAGTACCTGTTTCTTGGAAACGGCGGCCTCGGCACGGGGCTCTCGCAGTTTCCTGGTGCCAGTCCGCAAGGTCTGCAGAAAGGTTACGCCGTAGCAACCACGGATATGGGCCATCCCTCCACCAGCCCCTTTTACGGCAATTGGGCGCTTCTGGCTCCCGGTGTTCCAAACACCCCGGCCCTCATTGACTTTTACTATCGCGCTACCCACCAGACGGCTCTTGCGGGCAGGCAATTCGTTAAGGCGTACTATGACAAGTATAACAACGGCCGCGGCAAGATCTCCCGCTCTTACTACCAGGGGTGCTCAACAGGCGGCCGGCAGGGCCTGGTGGAGGCGCAGCGCTACCCTGACGACTTTGACGGACTCATAGCCGGCGATCCGGTGGCCGGTTTCGCCCACCAGGCGCCGAGCCAGACCGGCGCCGAGTTCGGCTTCCTGCGCCCGTGCGCGGCTGGAGGCCTCAGTGCGAGCTGGATTCCCCCGACGCTGCTGCCAGCAATCGACGCCGCAGTCTACGCGAAATGTGACCCCAATCACGTCGGCGTTATCCAGAACCCGCCGGCATGCTCATTCGATCCCAAGAGCCTGCTCTGTAACACCAGCAATGCCGGGAGTTGCCTCACCGAGGATCAGGTCAACGGGCTCACCCGGTACGCAGGAGCTTTTTTCGACGAGCGCGGCAATGTGGTCATGCCGGGATACCCGCTGACCGACCTGAACCGATTCGACGGGGGGTTTCCGATCATGACTTCGGGATTGTCTCAGCCGTCATGTGATCGGAACAATCCCGAACCCTGGTTGCCCGGGACGCCACCCGGGTTGCCAGTCCACTGGGGAGCGTCCGACGGGACCTTTCCCTACTTCGTCTTCCTCACGGAGAGCTACAATCAGAACCAGTTCCCGATCGAGTTCTTCAAGAATAAAGGGGTTATCGAGGAATGGGCGCTCAAACTGAACGACCTTCGAACTAACCTGGGGGATGCCACCTACCCGGAACTGATGCATCGCTTCGTTGCCGGGGACGGCAAGATGATTCTCTATCATGGATTCAGTGATCCCCTGATCACTCCCTACCAGACCGTGCAACTGTACAAAGATATGGCCACGGTCACCCGTGGCGGGTATCCACGTCTGCAGGAGAACGTGCGCTTATTCATGGTGCCCGGAATGTTGCATTGCGGGGGCGGTCCAGGTCCCAACGCCTTTGACATGCTTACCGCCCTTGAGAACTGGGTGGAGGACGGTATAGCGCCTGACGCAATCACTGCGACCGGCGGCCAGACCCCGAAATGCTCGGCCATGAGCATGCCACTCTGCAAGTTCCCTGAGGTAGCAACTTACAAAGGCTCGGGCAATATCTGCAGCGCGACGAACTGGAGTTGCGATCCACACAACCGGGACCTGCTGCAGTTGGGATATGACGGACACCTGGCGGGCCTTCCTTACAGCTATTTAAACGATAGAGGCGAATGCCACGAGGACGGACACTGAAACTGGCGAGCAAGGCTCGTGGCCCCCATCGTTCGTCGGCAGGAGATGACACAACGTGCGGACGGTCTTTTTTGAAGGGGAAGGACATACAAAACGTCATAGAATAGAGTAACCCGCCAAGTAAGGATATAGTGCATGGGGCAGGGCGGTGATGGCCCTGCCCCTTCTGAATGATTTTCAGGATCCTCTATGATAAGTCCAATGCACATTTCCACCCCTAATCCGCAATCTCGCGATTGAGCACCTATGCTCGACTTGTAGGTGGAAGCGGTATTTTTGCGATGTAAAGATTTTGAAAAATCCGTGACGGTAAATTTCGTTTCTTACTTCCTGTTGCATCCACCTTTTCTCACGCCGGTGCCAGCTTTCAAAAGGTAATGGTGCAACCGTTTTTCAGGCCAACAGCCGAAATGGAGTTGTCCGTGATAATCCCTGACACTCTATCCTTCAGACAAGAAGGTCAGTACATTTC
>DATFYE010000041.1:0-8288 GCA_035315185.1 Syntrophorhabdales bacterium
GTTTTTGAAGGTATCCGTTGCTACAAATGCAAAGACGGGAGAAGCGCGATCCTGATGCTCGACGCACATATAGAGAGGCTTTACGATTCAGCTCACATCGCTGATCTCAAGATCCCGTTTGAGAAGAAGGAACTGACGCAGGTATGCAAAGAGATTGTCAAGGTGAATCCACCCGGAGTATCATAAGTGGCTGACATATCTCTAAGTGCCGGCATTAGGCTAAAGGCTAAAGGCAAACGGTGGAGCGAAATCCCGTAACTTTTACTTTCTCGCTTTTATGCTTTAACCTTTAGCCGTTAGCCCTTCACCTTTAGCCGTAGGTTTGGCAATGCCTCCTCATCTCCTCATAGACGGTTACAATTACATAGGGAGAACGTCGCTTGCAGGGATGTTCGGTCCTGCGGGCGCGGAAACCGCGCGTGAATACCTGCTTAATCAACTCGTCGAATACCGCAATGAGAAACATGTAAAAATAACCGTGGTCTTCGACGCGTACGCCGGGGTACATCTGGCGCGTTCACGCACGAACTACAAGGGGATCGAGGTCATATACTCCGGCAGAGATGAAACGGCCGACGATGTGATCAGGCAGATGATACAGGCCCGGCCGACAGGGCTCGTGGTCGTCAGCTCTGACAGAGCTCTCATTGATGAGGCCAAGAGATACGGCGTAGTCTTCATGGTACCCGGAAGGCTCGAGGCGGCGCTGGCGGGTGAGGCTGAACAGGATGAGGCGCACGGCCCCGAGCGGAAAGGCACGGCTCGTAAGCTTCCCAAGAGGGTCAGGAGGGCCAGACGCACCCTCGGCAAAGTCTGAGATCGACCGCTTCGCTTAAGGACCGGCCCTGACGAGCCTTAAGGACCATCAGGCCTACGGCCTGATTCGAGGACCACTTCGCTTGAGGACCGGCCTTCGGCCTTAAGGCAGTTGCCTCAAGTCGCAGGAGGCGACGCTCCTCAAGGGAGCCTGGCTCCCGGTCCTTAAGCGAAGCGGTCGGCTAGCAACGCTAATTCCCTTGACAAATGGCATGTAGATTGCTTACATTATTGAACATGAACCGGGTGTATCGTAGGATTCAATTCTTTTATTTTTACTTTAGGAGCGTGTACCCGGGTACTCCGCCCCTGTAACAGGGAGAGAGGAAGGCCATGGGTGCATGAACTCATGGCCTTTTAATTTTCAGAAAGGCCATGAGAAGCCACGAAACGCCTCATGGCCTTTTTTTATAAGGGAGGACTAGATGCTTGTTTCCCGGAAGATGATGAGTCTCATCAAAGCCCAGGAGGGCTGGACGAGAAAGATGTTCGAAGCCGCGATCCAGATGAAGAAGACGTACGGCGCAGAGAACGTCTATGATTTCTCGCTTGGTAATCCGGACGTCGAACCTCCACCCGAGGTGCAGGAAAAACTCCTGGAGGTTGTGGCGCACCCGGTCGGCGGGATGCACAGGTATATGCCCAACCCCGGCTACGAGGACGTGAGAGGACAGATAGCAGACTACCTCGAGGGACGGACAGGGTTACCCTTTACATCGCATCACGTGTTTATGACCGTTGGCTGTGCGGGCGGGTTGAACATCGTTTTGAAGAGTATGCTTAACCGCGGCGATGAGGTGATCATCCCCAACCCGTTTTTCTGGGAGTTTAAGAATTACGTAGAAAATTTTGGCGGCGTCGCTAAGTTCGTTGAGACGAAGCCCGACTTCCAACTCGATATAAAGAAGATAAAGGCTGCTTTGAGTGATAAGACCAAAGCCATCCTGATCAACAGCCCTAACAATCCCACCGGCGTGGTTTATGACGAGGAGAGCCTGAAAGAGCTGGCAAACCTCTTCTGCAAGGAGAGAAAGAAGGGAAGAGAAATCTTTATCCTTTCCGATGACGCTTACAGAAAGCTGGTTTACTCAGACGGTAAGCTGCCCGAGCTCTTCACTATCTATGACCTGGTGATCTCAGTGACCTCGCACTCGAAGGATCTCGCACTGCCGGGTGAGCGCATCGGGTATGTTGCCATTTCGCCACAGGTTAAAGACATGGAGCTTCTCGTCTCCAGTCTCGTGATCGCCAACAGGGTGCTTGGTTTTGTCAACGCCCCGGCTTTGTTCCAGCGCCTGGTTGCCGGGTTCCAGAACACCTCTGTCAGCATCGCCGAGTATGAGAAAAAAAGGGATGTACTTTACGAAACGCTGATGGAGGCCGGTTTCGAGTGTGTCAAGCCAACCGGCGCTTTCTACATGTTTCCAAAGTCACCGATAAAAGACGAGCTGGAGTTTGTCACGATCATGCAGCAGGAGGAGAGAATCCTCGTGGTGCCCGGCCGCGGGTTTGGCAGGAGCGGCTACATAAGGATTGCGTACTGCGTTCCGCTGGACACGATATATAAGGCGCGACCGGGGTTTTTGAGGGTTGGCAAACGCTATACAAAGAAGAGGTGAGTATGACCATTTCAAAGTCTATTACAAAGTTGATGGAGAACTCCTCGTGGATACGGGCTATGTTCGAGGAGGGCGAGAAACTGAAGAGAATACACGGGGTGGAAAATATATTCGATTTTGCCCTGGGTAACCCGATAACCGAGCCGCCGCAGGCCCTGAAAGAGGAGCTGTGCCGCATGGTATGCGCAGACACGATAGGTATGCACCGGTACATGCCGAATAGCGGCTATGACGAAGTGCGCGAGGAGATAGCCCAATTCTGCACTGAAAACACGGGCATGCCCTTCACGCGTGACCACATCATTATGACGGTCGGAGCCGCCGGCGCCCTCAACGTCGTTTTTAAATCTATTCTCGATCCCGGAGATGAGGTGATTGTGCCTAACCCCTTCTTTGTGGAGTTCATGTTCTACATAGGCAATCACGGTGGTGTAATCAAACTCGTGGAGACCAAGTCCGACTTCCACCTGGATATTGAGAATATCAGCAACGCCATCACCAAGAAAACCAGGGCGGTACTGCTCAACTCTCCGCATAACCCGACCGGCGTGGTTTACAACGAGGCGGAACTGAAGGAGCTCTGTTATCTGCTTGATGAAAGGCGAAATAAGGGACAGAGGATATATCTCGTTTCGGATGAGGCATATCGAAAGCTTCTGTATGACAACACGCCTTTCCCTGATTCCTTTAACCTTTACGATGATACCATCGTGGTGACCTCTCATTCTAAAGACCTTGCGTTGCCAGGAGAGCGTATCGGTTATATAGCAGTCTCTCCCAAAATCGAGAATGAAAGGCCGCTTATCGGTGCGATGATCTTTGCAAACAGGATTCTCGGCTTCATCAATGCCCCTGCCCTGATGCAGAGGCTCGTAGGCAGATATCAGAGGAACAGTGTTGACATAGCGAGCTACCAGCGCAAGAGGGACACCATTTATGACATTCTTGTTGAGTCCGGGTTCGAAGTGAATAAGCCCCAAGGGGCCTTTTACATCTTTCCTAAATCTCCGATCCCCGATGACGTTGCATTCATCAGGGAGTTGCAAAAGAACCACATCCTGGCGGTCCCCGGTATCGGATTCGGCAGGGGCGGATACTTCAGGTGCGCTTATTGTGGCGAATTGGACCTGATAGAACGATCCAGGCCGGCGTGGAATAAGGTGGGAGCGATATACAATAAGAGATAAGAACGCGTCTACAGTTTACTGTTGACGGTTAAAACGTTCTTAACTGGTAACTGACAACCGGTAACCGGCAACTGTATTCACTGGAAACATATGACTAATTCCACGTTTAATCCACCGGCTGATGATCGCTACTTTGAGGACTATGTGGCCGGCTCAGTGTACGAGTTCGGATCGATCATGATGGAAGAAAAGGAAATGATCGAGTTTGCCACGCGCTATGATCCGCAACCCTTTCACGTCGATCCGGAGGCTGCCCGGAAGAGCGTATTTGGCGGCCTGATCGCAAGCGGATGGCACACCGGCGCGGTCTCGATGCGCCTCATCGTTGACCATTACCTTTCGAGCGTGGCAAGCCTGGGTTCTCTTGGTTTGGATGAGGTGCGCTGGCTCAAGCCGGTGCGTCCCGGCGACGAGCTTTCGATACGAGTTACCGTTCTGGAAGCCAGGCTGTCGCAATCCAAGCCAGGTCGGGGTATAGTCCGATCATTGGTGGAAGCGATGAATCAAAATCGCGAGGTAGTGATGAGCCGTGTTGCAGTGAACTTTGTGGGATGTCGGAACGCGGCGTGACCGAGGGTCCAACAACGTGTTATACCGATTTGAATTCAAGTTGGAGACCGAGGCGGCAGCGAGAAGCTGACGCAGGCGTACTAAGAAGTACGCCGAGGAAAGCGACGTAGCGACAACGAAGGTATACACTTGAAGGCGAATCGGTATCAGACGAGCAGAGGTTTCGTGTCTATATGCCTCTCCACAATATCTGCCAGCAAGGCGCGATCCGGCAAAGCCCGGCGCACACTTTTCAGATGCGGGAAGAGACCGAGAAGTGGAACGTCAAGATAGCGGCCGAGCATCTCCGGGTTCGTTTTTGTGGCAAGATCTTTTTTGCCTTCGCTATCGTTCAGTATAACGCCGGCGACCGAAACGCCTGCATGCTTGAGATGGGCGCACGTGAGCAGCGTATGATTGATCGTGCCCAGTCCCAGTTTTGCCACAATCACGACCTTCGTATCCCATCGCTTCATGAGGTCAACGTAAAAGAAGTTCCTTGTGATGGGGACGAGGATGCCTCCTGCACCCTCTATGAAAAGAATCTGGTGAGAGGTCTTTAGCTGGCTGTAAGTTCGGTCGAGCAGCTCCAGGTCGACGTGCACATGTTCCAGTTCGCTCGCTGTCTCGGGAGCCACGGAAGACTCGAAGCAGTAAGGATTTATGAGTGAAAGATCATCCTGGCTGCCGGATGCTTCTTTGAGCGCGATTGCGTCCCATGGAAGGAGGTCCTTGCCGTGCAGCGTAAGCCCGGCTTCGAGAGGCTTCATTACGCCAACGTCAAGCCCCTTATATAACGCGAAAAAGGCGGAAAGAGCGCACGTGACGACGGTTTTGCCGGTGCCGGTATCAGTGCCGGTGACAAAAATCGGTTGCATTTAGCGTATAACTGAAGCGAACAGAATGGCCATACCTATGCAAATGGCAGCGCAGATCAAGGCATAGCCCAGGTTGCCTTCATCAGAAATCCTTTTTTCAAAATCGGCTGAGAAACTTGCGCCCACAATCTTTGTCGCTATCAGGACTACGATAAGGTAGACCGAAGCGTAGACGAACATTTCTACGATGTTTCCCAGCATCCGCCACATTTGTCCGCTCCTCACCGCGAGAGATAGTAAACGAGATTGTCCAGCGCTGATGTGAAGAATACGTTTCGCAGAACAACATTCGGTGGAACCTTTACTTGCGTTGGCGCAAAATTCATGATCCCTTTTACGTTGGCGTCAACAAGTTGCGTTGCAACCGCCTGAGCCGCTGCCGGCGGTGTGGCAATAATGCCGACCTCTATATTCCGCGCCTTGACAACTTCCTTGAGGCTGTCTATATGGAGGATCTCGATGGGCTTGCCCATTTTTTCAGAGATGTTGCCGACCACCTTGACTGGATCCTGGTCAAAAGCAGCCACGATCTTAAAATTCTGTTTCATGAATTCTTTGTACATCAGTAGTGCCGAGCCGACATTTCCGATCCCGATAATTGCGATCCTCCACTCACGGTTTGTGCCCAGTATCTCCCTTATATGGTACCGCAAGTCTTTAACGTTGTACCCCATGCCTCTTATGCCGAACTCGCCGAAGTAAGCGAAATCCTTGCGCACCTGAGCTGCGTTGACGCTGCATATGGAAGCGATCAGTGCGCTTGAAGCCACTTTTTCGCCTTTCGTCTCCAGGTCATCCAGGGCTTTCAGATAGTTGGAAAGCCTCCGGATAGTCGCTTCCGGGATTTTTGGGTATTTTGCCGTTTTCCCGAGTTTTCTTTCTGGCGGGTTCTGTTCCACTTTTTCACCTCTGGTCCCGTATACTATAAAATCAAGAGAAAATTTTATCAAGCGAAAAACTGTTTGCCATTCTACACCCTAATTCTCGGTTGAGCAAGAGAAAATTTTATCAAGCCGCCAAACTTTAAATACCGTTTAATTAGTTTGATTCGTTCTATTGGTTTGATTGGTGAAGGTACCATCAGGGCAGGTAACAGGAGGGGCAGTTGTGGGACTCTGTAGGGTGAACCAATAGGACGAATCAAACTAATGAAACAAATAAAACTGGTTTGTATAGCTATGGTATGAGACCCAGGACGTCTTTCATATCATAGATGCCGGCCGGCTGGTGAAAGAGCCATTTTGCCGCGAGCAAAGCCCCACGGGCGAAGTTGTCGCGTGAAGATGCTCTATGGGTAATCTCAAGGCGTTCGCCGAGGCCGGCGAAGTAAACGGTGTGTTCTCCAACGATATCGCCGCCGCGGATGGCAAAGACGCCGATCTCTTCGGGTTTGCGCTCACCAATCATGCCGTCCCTTCCGGAAACCTGGTACGACGAGGTTCCGGGCCGAGCTGCCTCTATTACGTGCCGGAGCCTGACCGCGGTGCCACTCGGGGCATCCTTCTTCCACTTGTGATGGAGTTCCAGAATCTCCACGTCATAGTCAGCTGCCAGGGCGGACGCAGCGCGCCGCACCAGCTCAAACATCAGGTTCACGCCTATGCTCATGTTAGGCGACATGACGACCCTTGCATGGGCCGCTCTCGAGATCTCCTGAAGCGCGCTTTGAGGCAGTCCCGTTGTTCCTATCACTATGGCCTTGCCTTTATCCGCTGCGAGCTTGAAGTGATCGAGCGTTGAGGCGGGTTCTGTAAAGTCAATGACAACATCGGCGAGGTCAATTATCGGGGCCAAGTCCTCACCTATCCTGCACAGAGTGGAGGCTCCCGGCTGTACTGCATCTAGCCCCTTCCCGAGCATAGGATGATCTTTTCTTTCCGAACCTCCGGCTACTTCGAATTCGGGATCGGACAGAGCGAGTTTCAGAATGGTACTGCCCATCCTTCCGCACACGCCGGCGATAGCAAGCCTAATCATAATCCCTCCCGCAAACAGTGACCAAAGTAATCAGTTATCGGTTATCAGTTATCAGTGACTACACGAAATGGCAGTATCCTGCAATACACGAGGCTTCCAGTCACGCGATCACGTCTCCGCCTTGGACACCACTGACTCGTATTCATTTGCCGTCCTCTCACTGTTTACTGATCACTGATTACTGATCACTGATTACTGATTACTCAGTCACTGACTACTGGTCACTCCCGTTTAAGCAAGCCGAACTCGCGCAGCACGTTTTTCAGGTAATCACGGCTCTTATCCGCGAGGGGGACGAGGGGGAGTCTCAACTCCTTTTCCATAAGACCCATGTAATAGAGACTCTCTTTGACCGGAACAGGATTGACCTCGACAAACATAGCCTGGAACAGGGGCATCAACTCCATGTGAAGGGCCCGTGCCTTCTCAATGTCCTTCTGATCAAGAAAAGCCTTTGACAGCATCTTCATCTTTTCCGGCAGAATGTTGGAGAGGACCGATATCACACCTCTGGCGCCCAGCGACATCATGGGCAGGAAGATGTTGTCATCGCCCGACAGTATGGTGAAGCGACCTTTTGTCAGCCTGTAAATATCTGCTACCTGCTGCAAGGAGCCCGACGCCTCTTTAATCGCCACGATGTTTGGAATCTCCGCCAGTCTTGCAACCAGTTCAGGCAGCATGTTCACGCCCGTTCTCGTGGGTATGTTATAGAGCACTACCGGTATATCAACGTCCTCTGCAACCTTCTTGAAATGGCTGTACAGACCCTCCTGGGTGGGTCGGTTATAGTACGGCGCTACAAGAAGAACCATGTCGCTACCCAGCTTCTTGGCTCTTTCCGTCAAATCGACGGTTTCATGGGTGCTATTGGAGCCTGTTCCGGCAATGACGGGTACCTTCCCATTCACAAACTTTACGGTAAGCTCTATGACCCGCTCATGTTCCTCGTAAGAAAGCGTAGAGGCTTCCCCTGTGGTGCCGCACGGCACGATCCCGTCCACGCCTCCTTGTAGCTGAAATTCGATTAATCTCTTAAGGCCTGCTTCGTCGAGTGTACTGTTCTTAAATGGGGTGACCAGAGCCGTGTAAACGCCTTTGAGCTCCATGGTTTCTCCTTTCAACGAAAGTTAAAGCGATGAAGCGTGGAAGCGGGGATACAACGTCTGTTCCTATGTTCTTCCGCATCTTCGCTTCCTCGCTTCCTCGCGTCCCAGAACTACTCGATTGCTTCCCGCGTCAGCTTTCCTGTGTAGATAATC
>DATFYE010000042.1:0-8561 GCA_035315185.1 Syntrophorhabdales bacterium
CGCCCACATCCTCGGCGAAGCCGCCCCGGATGTCATTCACGAGGCCCAGGTGATCAAGGCCTTAAATCAACCCTTGTACAAGCTCCATTCCGTGACACATGCCTACCCCACGTATGCCCAGGCGCTGGTGGGTCGGGCAAGCCAACTGGCGTACCTGGACAGAATGGGCAGCAACTTTTTTGTAAGGAAGGCCCTCGGTTTACTCCCGGGCTGTGCCAACCGGCTGAATCTTGCGCGGGAGCGTCTGGCCGAGACGCAGCAAACAACCTATGGTGTCAAACCGGCAGGACCCGATGTGATTATCGAGACCGAAACGTGCGGGGATGGCAAGGCGTGCGTCATCGTTTTACCAACGGATCTTATGGACCATGACGAGGCGCCGATACTCGCCGCCCTCGCCGACGGCTCGAAGGGTCTGCAGCACATTATTCTAAACTTTTTCAGCGTCCGACGCATCAACGGCCTGGGGGCCAGCATGCTCGTGAAGCTCAGCGCGTATGCCCGGAGGAAGGGCCAGCGCCTGAGCGCGTTCGGTGTAGTGCAAGGCCTCCGGGAGGTCCTTCGTGTGACCGGGCTCGATCAGGCCATCCAGATCTACGACACCAAAACGAAGGCTCTTTCGGCTGCCAGCGTCGTCGCGGGACAGGCTTCGCTCGAAAGCCCGCTGGAGTCCAGCGTCGTCGTAGATACAAGATACTGGGCTAAACCTGTGATGAAACTGAAGGCTACCCACAGGCCGAAAGAGGCCAGGAGCCTGAATGTGCATGGCCGCCGCGCCGTGGGTCCGGTCAACGGGTTTGGCCAGTTGTGGCAGAAAATCTATCGGCTGCATATCGGCGATCCCGCCATAGCACCTGAGCAGGCCGTCGCCGCCCTCAAGCAGAACTTCCCCGCCTTTCAGCCCTGGTACAACCGTTTCTTTCCTTCTCCCGCAGGCATCCAGCCGGGCGAGATCGTCCTTTTCGACTCGTTAACGCCCGGCGGGCCCGTTTCCGCGGGTGTCATGGTCGTCTACGCGGACGAGCGATCATTCACGTTCATCACGCCGCAGGGCCATCCCGAGTGTGGCATGGTGAGTTTCAGCTCCTATGAAGCAGGCGGCGGAACTATTGCCGAGATACTGGGCCTCGCTCGCGCCAGTGACCCTGTTTACGAAGGAGGCCTGCGCATAATCGGTTCGAAGGTCCAGGTCCGGATATGGACCCATGTGCTCACGTCGCTGGCCGCATATCTTGGGGTCCCGGCGCATATCACGGCCGAGTCGACGTGTGTGGATTCCCAAACGCGGTGGTCCCAGATCGGCAACATCTGGCGCAATGCGCAGATCAGAACCTTGTTGCATGAGCCTATCTGGTGGCTCGCCGCACCGTGGAGGGGTCGCAGTGGCAAGCGGGCAGATTCCGCGTAATAGGGAATACGATGCGGTGGTGGTCGGGTCCGGTCCCAATGGACTGGCCGCAGCGATAACCATCGCTCAAATGGGGTGCTCCGTGCTTCTCCTGGAGGCCCGAGAAACCATCGGGGGCGGCACGCGCACTCGCGAACTCACCCTCCCCGGTTATCATCACGATGTCTGTTCAGCCATACACCCTCTGGCGCTCGCCTCGCCGTTCTTCCGCTCACTCGACCTCGGTACTACCCATGGCCTTGAGTGGATTGACCCACCCATCCCGCTCGCCCATCCCCTGGACGACGGGAGTGCGGTCTTACTGCAGCGGTCATTAGACGCAACAGCAGAAGGACTTGGCCGGGATGGCAACGCGTATCGCCGGCTCGTGGGTCCTGCCGTTCAAGACTGGGACAAGCTCGTCCGCGACTTGCTCAAGCCCCTGGGTCTGCCCAGGTACCCTTTGGCGCTGCTGAGATTCGGACCGCGAGCCGTGCGGTCCGCGGTGGGACTGGCCGGGACCTGGTTCAAGGGCGAACAAGCGAAGGCCCTCTTTGCCGGGAATTCGTGTCATTCGATCCTTCCATTGGAACACTGGTCGACGGCCGCCTTCGGCTTGATGCTTTCTATGTTGGGCCACGCAGTTGGCTGGCCGATAGTCAGAGGTGGTTCTCAGGCGATCGCCGATGCGCTGGCCTCTTACCTCATTTCTTTAGGGGGCACCATCAATGTCGAGGCTCCCGTCTCGTCGTTTGATGATCTTCCAAAGGCACGTGCCTTTCTTTTCGACGTCTCCCCCCGGCAACTCGCTCGCATCGCCGGCTCTCGGTTTCCGGTTGACTACCGAAAACGGCTCGAATCATACCGGTATGGACCAGGAGTCTTCAAGGTAGACTGGGCGCTTGATGGCGCTATCCCATGGAGGGACCCGGCCTGCTCACAGGCGGGTACGGTTCACCTTGGCGGCACCATTCAGGAGATCACTTCCGCGGAACTTGATGTTTGGCGGGGAGTCCCGCCCGAAAAACCCTTCGTCCTTTTGTCACAACCGAGCCTCTTTGATTGGAGCCGGGCGCCCGAAGGAATGCATACGGCCTGGGCGTACTGCCACGTTCCCAACGGCTGTAGCGTGGACATGACGCAGCGCATCGAGGCCCAGATCGAGCGCTTTGCTCCCGGCTTCCGTCAACGAATCCTGGCCAAGCATGTCATGTCGCCGGCTGATATCGAGGAGTACAATCCGAACTACGTCGGAGGGGATATCGTGGGGGGAGTGCAGAGCTTTCGCGAACTTTTCGTGAGACCGTTGGGGCAATGGCGAGCCTATGCAACCCCCGTGAAGGGCATCTACATCTGTTCCTCCTCAATGCCGCCGGGGGGCGGCGTGCATGGCATGTGCGGGTACCTTGCCGCGAGAAAGGCGCTGAGGGAAATCCTTGGTGTCAGGTCCGACGAGCCTCATTAAGAGGATAGTCATGGAAAGATGAAGATGGGTATCAGTAGCGTGTATGTTGGGTGAAGAGGTCAGGTATGGTTCACGGTTCTATCATCGCCAGGGAATACGGCCTTCCAGTGCGACGAGCCTACACGACGTGACGAGCCTGATCGGAACAGGAGACCTAGTGACCGGGGATGGTATCTCGGCATGGTCATCATCGAAAGGGGCAAAGCATGAGTATGAAGATTCTGTTTATTGCGACCTTGCTAACCGCGGCACCGGTGGCCCTGCTTGGCATGGGGGTACGGGAGTCGCTCCCGCCGCTCGAGGTCGTGCCGCAGGTCGATCTCAGCCGTTATATGGGTACGTGGTACGAGATCGCACGGTTTCCTCACCGTTTCCAGGAAGGCTGTGTGGCCACGAAGGCGACCTACGCGTTGCGGGAGGACTGCAAAGTGGACGTGCTGAACGAATGCCGGACAGAGAGTATCGATGGGCCGGTCAGGATGGCGAAGGGCACAGCCAGGGTGGTGGATGAGAAGAGCAACGCGAAGCTGAAAGTTACGTTTTTCTGGCCATTCTACGGGGATTACTGGATCATCGACTTGGGTGAGAACTACGAGTATGCGGTCGTAGGTCACCCCGGGCGTAACTACCTGTGGATACTCTCACGCACGCCCTCCATGGATGACGCGCTTTACAACCGCATCCTGGAGCGGCTTCAAAAGGAACAAGCGTACGACACGTCGAAGCTCATAAAGACCTTGCAGCCGAAGGGCGGGTAAGGTATTGGGATACTTTTCCGAAAGCTATCGCCTGAGAATCAGGCGTGCAAGCAAAAGTGTGGATATCTTCCTGTAGTGTTGAATTTTGCCTTGCCGCATTCATTTTCAGCATTACACGCGGTAACACTTAAGCGTCGCGTATCGCATACCGCAGTCAATGACAAGTCCTTAGACAACCGTTGAGCTTAATCCGGAATCGTTGCTTGACAAAACGCACACTGCTGGTACAATGAGAGTATGGTGCAGATGTGCTTCAGATTGTCCTGGCCCAGGAGTATAAGGCAGGTTGGATGCGACTCCTGGAGAAACTGGGCACCTGTTTTGACGACCAGTTTGAGCGTGACTGGAAAGGGAAAGCTGGTGTCACTTTCTGGTAATAGGGGGCACGGGCCTCGGTGCTGCGTGTTCCTCGTAACCCACGGAGGAAGGAGGGGATGTCCTCCAGGGGAGTTGTCGCAATCCTTTGGAGGCCTTCTCGACTCAGCCGTGTAAGAGAGGGGGCTCCACCATGAAATGCCCGAAATGTCAGACTGAAAATCCTGAGACAAAAAAGTTTTGCCGTAAGTGTGGCACAAGACTTTCGCTGCAGTGTCCTCAGTGTGGCTCTGAATACTTTCCAGGAGACGAATTCTGTGGTGAGTGCGGCACTGCTCTTGAGAAGCCCAGAGAAGCTCCCCTTATTAACTATGCAGAGCCAAAGTCCTACACCCCCAGGTTTTTGGCTGACAAGATCCTCACCACCCGCAGCTCCATTGAGGGGGAGCGAAAACTGGTGACGGTCCTCTTTGCGGACGTAGCCAACTACACCTCCATCTCTGAGAAGCTCGATGCTGAGGAAGTGCGCCAGATCGTGGATGGATGCTTTCACATCGTGATGGATGAAGTCCATAAATGGGAAGGAATAATTACTCAGTTCTCCGGTGACGGAGCTATGGCACTCTTTGGAGCACCCATTGCTCATGAGGACCATGCTCAGCGGGCCTGCTACGCTGCCCTATCGATCCAGAAAGCCTTGGTGGAGTATGGCGAAAAGGTAAGGAGGGAACAGGGGCTGGAATTCAAGATGCGCATGGGGCTCAACTCAGGCCCTGTGGTTGTGGGCTCTATTGGAGATGATCTACGCATGGATTACACGGCGATTGGTGATACGGCCAATCTTGCGGCCCGTGTCGAGCAGGCGGCAAAACCGGGAGAAGTCTGGGTAAGCCAGGAAACACGCACTATCATCCGGGGGTATTTTAAGGAAGAATCAGTGGGGGAGATGCCTTTAAAAGGTAAGGCCCAGCCGCAGCATCTCTACCGGGTGATCTCTGACCTGCCCGATGTGCGGACACGGTTTGCCGTAGGTCTGGCTAAAGGGATGACTGATCTCGTCGGCCGTCGGCCTGAAATGGAAGCTCTCCAGTCGGCGTATGAGCGGGTGAAAGAAGGCGAGGCTCAAGTGGTGGGCGTGGTTGGTGAACCGGGGGTCGGCAAGAGCCGGCTGGTCTATGAGTTTCACAAGGTTTTAGGGGGCGACGAGACCTTTCTCACCGGCATCTGCGTCCCTTACGGTCGGAACATCAACTTTCTCCCCGTGATCGACGTGGTCAAGACAGCCTTTGGCATCAGAGAAGGCATGCGTGAGGAGGAAGTTGGAAATCGCATCATGGAGAGGGCCCACAATGGCCTCGCGCCTATGATTCCTTTTTACAGGAATCTCCTATCCCTCAAGGTAGAGGACCCGAGATTCAACACCCTTGATCCCGAGGGGCGCAAGTATGGGACGTTCGAGGCGGTGAAAGACCTTCTTCTAGCCATGAGCGAGGAAAAACCGTTGGTCATGTTCCTGGAGGACGTCCATTGGATGGACAAGATCTCCGAAGAGTTTTTTACGTACTTTTCCCGCTGCATGCACGGCCACAAGGTCCTGATGATCTCAGCCATGCGTCCGGAGGGGGCTCCGCCCTGGACCCAGGGTGCCCATTATCAGCGGCTGGGGCTGGAGACCCTCGGCTTCGATGCCTCCATTCGGCTGGTGAGGAACATTCTGGGCGGGCTGCCCATGGACCCGGCGCTTGAGAAGAAGATCGTGGAGAAGACCGGGGGGAATCCCTTTTTCGTCGAGGAAATAATTCGAGATCTTCTCGATCGAGGGGATCTGGTGAGGTCGGGTGATCGGTACCTTTGTTCCCGTCCCGCCCATCAGCTGGAGATCCCGAATACGATTCAGGGCGTGCTGGCCGCCCGCATGGACCGTTTGAGTGAGGACCTCAAACAGACCCTGCAGGTGGCGAGTGTCATTGGAAGGGATTTTGCCTTTCGCCTCCTCAAGAGTATTATGGAGCTCGGGGAGGAGCTGCGGGTGCGCCTGACGAACTTAGTGGGGCTTGAGATCCTCTATGAAAAGGCCCTCTACCCGGAGTTGGGGTATATCTTCAAACATGCTCTCACCCAGGAAGTGGCTTACGAGAGCCTGCTCAAACAGAGGCGCCAGGAGATCCACAGCCGCATTGCCCGGACGATCGAAGAACTGTATGCGGATCGGCTTCCCGAACACTACGAGCTGCTTGCCCACCATTACGAGCGAAGTGGGAATGCCGAGAAGGCTGTCGAATATTTAATCTTGGCCGCTGAAAAATCCAACCAGAATAAGGCCGTCCAGGTGGCCTATGATTTTTTTAGGCAAGCGCTAAAAGTGGTAGATAGCGCCCACATTTCACTGGATCCGGAAAAAGAGAGAAGGATTCATCGAGGGCTGGCCTCGGCCAGCGTTGATGTCGGTGATCTTACGACGGCACTGGAGCATTACCAAAAAGCCCTGGAAGTCAGCCAAAGACAGGGGACGGCCGCAGATGAAATGGAGATTTTGACGGGGTTTGCCACGGCAAAGTGGTTTACCCGTATGAAGCGTGAAGAAGCAATCAAATGGTATGAAGAAGGAATCGCCAGAGCCAGAGAGGTCGGGGATAAAGCGGCCGAAAGTCACATACGATCGATCGAGGGGTTTTACTTGTGTAGCCTGGGGCATCGAGCTGAGGGATATCCAATCGTCGTCGAGGCCGAGCCAATGGCGCTTCAGACGGGGAACCAACGGTCAATCGGCTATAATCGTGTCGCGCGTGCGTGTGCGGAGAGATGGCTTGGCAGACCCGGCAAAACAGTCGAATTAACAGAGGGGCTGACGGATGCCCTCAGCAAGATATTTAACCTGAGCCTACTCTCAGTTCTTATATTCGTCAGGGGAACTGCTCTTGCTGAACTTGGCCGCATAGAGGAGGCCTTAGCGGCCCTTAAGTATGGAATTGATCTTTGTGAAAAATTTGGTGGCGCACTTCTCTTGGGAAGACTTTACAACGCTGTGGGCTACTGCTACGGCGAGATTCATAACCCGGAAGAGGCGTGGAAATGGAACCTGAAGAGCGAGGCGATTGCACGTAAACTGATGACGGGCAATCACATCGCGGCCGAGAGCGTTGCGAACGCCGATGTCAACTTGATGGAGAATCTGTTCGACCAGGGGCGCAATGAAGAGGTATGGGGCCGGATTAAGGCTTTTGAAGAAGAAGCGAAGACCCCTGACTATTACAGAGGACGAGACCGTTGGGAGGGCCGGCTGGATTTCCTGGCCTCTCTCATCCTTTTGCAGCGTGGGAATGTTGATGAAGCGGGGGCCAGAATTACAAAACACCTTGAAATATCACGGAGAGAACATACGAAAAAGATCGAAGGGCGATTCTTGATGCTCCTTGGCGAGGTTCAGATGAAACGCAACGAGTCCGATAATGCCATTCAGAGTTTGAACGAAGCTGTTCTGATTCTTAAAGAAGTAGGTAACCCACGACGGCTTTGGGAGGCACATGCATCCCTGGCATCGGTTTACGATAGGGTACGGCATGAAAGCGATGCGAGACAGCACTGGGGCGCCGCAGTCGACGCCATCCGCAGGACAGCAAGCGGGCTGTCTGACCCGAATCTTCGAGAAGGTTTTTTCAATGCAAAACCCATTCGGGACATCTTCTCGAGGGCTGGAGCTTGAAAGAGAAAAAAGATATTTGATTGGCCTTGCAGAATATGGAAGAAAGAAATCTTTTAACAGGTGAATTTTCTTTAGTATTAAAAGAGAAAAGGTAGGCTCAGAAACGGGCCCCACCTTTTTTTGAACGTTCCTCTTGGTAATCGCCAATCTCAGTAATTATCACTCGCCGAGCATTAGTAGGTGGAAGCAACACCACGCCTGAACACAAAGAGGGGCCAGTTTCCCGCCCCCTCTGCGCCCAAGAATCAGACCCTAGTGTACCGCCCTACCGTACTTTGGCTGACCTACTGACCGAACGTAGCGCCCTTAACCGACTAGTGCTGAACACGCCATTTGACCAGGCATCATTTTGCGCCACCTCAGCAATACTGGGTAAAAATATGGGTTCTATGAGAGAAAACACTTGTACAAGTAGTAAAGACGTGGTATTATAAGATTGCACGCTTGTAGAAGCTCGTAAAATATAACCGCTTAAGGGGAGGATGTATGACAAAAATAGAGTTAGTCGATAAGATGGCGAAGGACGCAAAAGTCACCAAAGCAGCCGCAGGCAAGGCGCTGGATTCGTTTGTCGATGGTGTGAAGAAAGCCTTGAAGAAGGGCGAGAAGGTCACGCTTATCGGTTTCGGTACGTTCTCTGTCACGCAGAGAAAAGCAAGGAAAGGGAGAAACCCGCAGACTGGTAAGGAGATAAAGATTGCTGCGAGGAAGGCTCCGAAATTCAAAGCTGGCAGTGACCTTAAGACTGCGGTGAAGTAGAAAACACTACGACCGTAAACGATAGGTAGACGTAAAATAGATTTAATTTTTCTATGGCGCAACCAGGACGCAGCTATCCCTTCGCAACGGCAGAGTTGAATTAGATTATTGATCCACAGCCACTACAAGAGATATTACTGACTAACGGATTTTGAGAAACAGGTAGAGCAAGAG
>DATFYE010000043.1:0-12921 GCA_035315185.1 Syntrophorhabdales bacterium
AAGGCAGGCACGGAGAGGTCACGGTCGAACTCACACGAGGGGATGCCGGCTCCTTTACGCTTACGGTAAGCGACAACGGGATCGGTTTCCCGGAGCACGTGGACTTCAGGAATTCCTCCTCTCTCGGGCTGACCCTGATAAACTCGCTGGTCGATCAGCTCGGTGGCGCTATCAAACTTGACAGAGGAAACGGGACCAGCTTTACGATCACGTTCGGATGATCCGGCGAGCCGGCTGCACAGCCTTCTATTGTCTCCCCAAACGCCACCGATTCTTAGTCTCGGCCTGTTTCAGCGCTTAATGATAAATTGATAGAGCGCCAGTCCTATTTCAACAAGGATCAGGACCACAATGTACCATTCAAGGCGAATATTTTGGCGGCTATTCAAAAGATTCAGGTAAGTCTCGGCTGTTCTGGATACGAGTTCAAGTTTTCTCAACAGGGCGAGGTCTCGATCGTGGAGCTCATACTCTGCAGCAAGGCGCCCATAAAGACGATCCAGCTCTGGCTGATCCCATGTGATCTCAGGCTTCTCTGTCACCTCGACTCTGCCTACTGTCTTGGCCTGGATGAGCAGTACATCACCAATTTCGCTCAAGAGTTCCCTTCCCCGGGCTGGCTGAATACCTCTCTTAAGATCCTCTGCAAGCCTCTCTATCCTATCAAAAACATTTGCCACCCGGCCCTCATAATGGGCAAGGACAGTGCTCTTTGCGAGCACGTTGGATACCACCTGAAGACGCTCCACGGTAGCTATGTTGAGTTTCAGAATCCCATTGGCATCCACCCGCTCAGTCTGCTCCGGGTCGATTGCAATTTCGGCCTCTTCCGTCTCGGGCTTCTTGAATGGACTGGATACAAAGGGTACCATGGTCTGGAGGAACGCGGTCTCTTCCTCTGCAGCGACGTCCACCAGGACAACCACGCCAAAGCGAAAGACAAAAGCATAACCACGTTCTCCTGCACGCACGGTAAGGGGCGAAAGAGCAACCGTTTCACCCCGCTCAAGCTCACGAATGTCTATCCGCGCTCCCAAGAAGAAGGCGCGAGCCCGAATCCTCGTTGACTCAAGAGATAATAAAAAGTTTTGATTCCGTTGTTCCACAGATCACCATAGTTTCTCTATCCTAATTTACAGTATAGGTGCTCACTTTGCCTTTAGCAACGTAGCGAAGGGCACATTCCATTCTGTACTGCTTGATCCCCCGTAATGATTCCATGCATACACTTGTGTTTACGCGATAGCCCACGCAGTCTCGTTTGACACTTCCTGAAAGACGCAATCCGAACATTTCTTGATAAATTGAAGATAGCTTGTGGTAATGGTGACCGCAGTATTTGCCCGATCGAATAATCCGCCGGCGAGAAGGGTCCCTTCTGCTGACCTCCACGTTGACAGCTCCCCAGGTTGACCTTATCTTCGATTAGAGTCCGTCTCGTCTCCCAGGTCAGCGGGGCGGCGCTCATTTGACTAGTAGGAAGCCGAGGCCTATGATGCCGAGTTGTGAAGAGATGAAAGAGGACAGATTTAGGAATGCAAGGACTGCGGGCTCCAACTGCAGATGATGAACGAGTGCTCAGCGTGCGCTGTGCCCTCATCACAGTGCCGTTGCCCTTGCACGTTTACGTGCTGTGCAAAAGAGTTAACCCCGAAGCGGTAGAAGAGCGACATCCGGGCTCTCATGGATGGCCGCTCTGCGCGGATGCGAAGGTTTTCTCCACACAAGACCTGAAGAAGTTCGGCGTGCCGACGAGTAGGATGCTATTTTCTTGCATTCTTGAGCGTTTTTTCTCTAGAATTAGGAGAACGGTCCGGGAGTGACTTCCGGATCCGCACAGTTCAAGGGGTCCATATCACACGTATGAATAGTTGAATAGTGAGGGACAGGCTCATCATGATCGGTCCGGGTAAAATGGTCGTAAGAATAGTCGCACAATCGATTCATCGGGAACCGGAATTAATGCTTTTTTTGACAGAAAAACTGCATGGAGGGAGGGAGAAGCATGGAGAAGACAAGGCGTGAATTTGTTAAATTGGTGGGAGGGGCGGCCGTAGGCGCAGGGATGCTGCTTGCCGGCCGGGGTAAGGCAGGGGCTCAGGCCAAACCCGTCAAAGGGGTGCCGTCGGAACCCGTAATGATCGGGGCGATGCCGGGGCTATCCGGCGTTATCGCTGTTCCCGGTACTGCAGCCTGGCGCACCACCCAGATGTGGGTGGAAGAGGTTAATGCAGCGGGCGGCATTCTCGGCAGGAAGATCGAGCTGTCGATGGAAGAGGAGACGACTGCGAAAGATTGCGTCGAGCGGTTCAGGAAACTGACGCTGGAAAAGAAGTGCGATGTCATTGTAGGTCTGATGTCAACGGGAAATGGCCTTGCCGTCGGACCGCTGGCGGAGGAATTGGGCCAGCTGTGGCTCGCCTGGGATGCCACGACTCAGAAGGGTGTTGAGGAGACGATGCCCAAGACGAAATTCTCGTTCAAAAGTACGGATAACGAGGCAGAAGCCATCGGTGGCGCCATACTGACGGCCAAATTCTTTCCCAACATCAAGACAGTGGTTGGCATCAACAATGACTACTCATACGGCAGAGACTGCTGGGATGCATACCAGGCGGTCCTCAAAAACTTCAATCCCAACGTAAAATTTGTGGATGCTCTATGGCCGAAGCTGGGCGAAACCGATTTTACTTCACATATCGCCGCGCTGAAGAGAGCAAACGCCGACCTGATCATGACCAGCTTCTGGTCGGGAGACGTACCTATCCTCATGAAACAGGCGACTGCAGCGGGTCTCTTTAAAAGATCGAAAGCTTGCTTTACTACGGGGGGCGGCGCTCATTATACACTGAAGAAAGAGTTTACTCCGGAAGGCATCATTCTCGGCTATAACAGCTTCTATTTCAGATGGACCGACACCTGGCCTCTGCTCAAAAAGTTCGTCAATGCCTATTATACGAAGTACAAAGAATACCCTGTCTATGAGTGCGACCATGCATATTTTGTCCTGCAGGCGTATAAAGAGGCGGTGGAGAAATGTTATCAGATTCTGGGCAGATGGCCGACCAAGGAAGAGATCGGAAAAGTACTCAGCGGCATTCAGGTGCCGTCCCTTTCGGGCTTCCGAGGCTACAGAGAGGATAATATCATGTCTTGCAATTTCTTCATGGGCCTTACGTCTCACAAGAACCCTTACGATTTCGTTACCATCAGTGAGATGGAAGTCCTCACTCCCGTGCAGATCATGAAACCGTTTGCGAGCGCCAAGTTGTATGATTGGATCAAAGGGTGGAAATCGTGAGGTAATGGAAACAATTCTCAATGTACTTTTCAGCGGCGTCTTTCACGCCTCGACGCTTTTCCTGGTGGCCGCAGGGCTTCAGGTCGTGTTCGGTGTTCAGAAGGTATTCAACCTGGCCTGCGGCACATTTTACGCTCTCGGAGCCTACTTCGGTATCACGGTCGTCAAATTGTTAGTCGACCATGGCTTCCCCAAACCGCTCTTTATCGCCCCTTTGATCGCGGCCGGCCTGCTGCTGGGACTCATCGTCGGTCCCGTCATCGAGCGCGGGTTGATGAAATTCGTCTACGACAGGGATGAAACCTTTCAACTGCTGCTTACCTTTGGTATCGTCATGATGCTTGAAGACGTTATCAAGTTCATCTGGGGGACGTCTCCGCAAAGCATGGGCGGGATCGACCTCATGTACGGCCAGCTGAATGTGCTGGGCGCCACCGTTCCGGTATACAACCTCATCGTGATCCTCTGCAGCCTCATTATCGCCGGCCTGATCGGTTACCTTCTCCTGAACACGAAGTTCGGTCGCATTATCCGGGCTACGGCCGACAATAGGGAGATGAGCGAGGCCCTGGGCATCAATATGAAAGTCGTTTACATCAAGGTCTTCACACTCGGTACAGTTCTCGGGACGCTGGGCGGCGCCCTGGTGATTCCTGCTGGCGCGGCCGTTTCAGAAATGGGCGTGGAGCTGATCGTGCTCGCGTTTGCCGTAGTGGTGATTGGCGGCCTCGGAAGCATGAAAGGGGCTTTCATTGGCGCTCTCGTCGTGGGTGTCTTGAAATCGATCGCGATCTCTACCTACCCTGAACTGGAGATGCTCACTGTCTATATCATCGTAATTGCTGTTCTGGTGATCAAGCCGGAAGGATTATTCGGAGGTTCCAGAGTTTGATGGAAAATGCTCTTGGGATCACGCGCCTCAAGAACCTGGGACTACCGCTGGTCATCATAGTCGGCCTCCTTCTGCTTGGGTTGCCTTTGTTCGCGGGCCAGTTCCTGAGCTACCTTATGTTAACGTTCTTTGCCTACGCAATTACGGTCATCGGATTCAACCTGCTCTTCGGATATACCGGGCTTCTGTCGTTCGGCCATGCTCTTTTCATGACAGTTGGCGCCTATACAGCGGCGTTTCTGACGAGTAGTTTTTCGCTTCCTTATATGGAACTGATTCTTGTCGTTGCCGTGATCGTCTCTACGCTCCTGGCCGCTTTGATCGGGGCAATCTGCGTGCGCTATATCAAGATTTATTTCGCGATGCTGACGCTCGCCTTCGGCATGCTCTTTTACACCTTCCTGCTGAAGTTCTACTACATGACGGGAGGTGATGAGGGCATGCGGGTGTTGAGGCCATTTCTTCTCGGGATCGATTTTTCCGAGACGCCGAAAATGCAATTTCTTGCAGGCAGTTATTATTTTTACGCCTTTGTGATTCTAGCGATCCTTACCTTTGTCATGTGGAAGATTGTCTCCTCGCCCTTCGGTCTCTGTTTGAAAGCGATCAGGGATAACCCCGAGAAGGCTGAGTATCTGGGGGTGAGCGTCAAAAAATACAGGTGGTATGCATTCGTCATTTCCGCCGCGTATGCTGCGGTGGGCGGTGCCCTTCTAGCTCCTGCAGTGGGCCAGGTCGATCCCGGGCTCACGTACTGGACCCAGTCGGGAACACTTGTCTTCATGTCGCTTCTGGGTGGGTTCGAACACTTCTTTGGACCGATGATCGGCGGCATCGTCTATATCCTGCTTCAGGACAAGGTTATGTCGCTCACATCGTACTGGAGGTTTATCTTCGGCGCCATCCTGACGTTTGTTGTCATCGCGGCGCCCGGCGGAATTGCCGGTGTAGTCAGTTCTTTAACGAAAAGGAGAGCACGAGGTGGGTAAAGATAACGGGAACGTTATTCTCTCCGCGACCGATGTACATAAATCATACGGCGATTTCCGTGCTCTTGATGGAGTGAGCTTTACGATCAACGAAGGGGAATTTGTATCGATCATCGGACCCAATGGTGCAGGCAAGACCACGCTGATCAATGTATTGACCGGACTGGTGAGGCCGAATGCGGGAAACGTCGTCTTCAAGGGCACCGATATCACGGGGATAGGCCCCGAAAAGCTTTCGAAAATGGGCATGGCCCGGAGTTTCCAGCTCGTCAACATTTTCCCGAATTTTTCCGTTCTCGAATTTTTGATGGTCGCCGTGGTCTCAAGGCTTGGGAAAGGGACCAGATTTTTCTCCTCTCTTCTGAGTGACCGGCAGATCACCGAAGGGGCGATGGAGGTGGCGCAACTCTTTGGATTGGACGCAAAAAAGGATATGCTGACGAAGAATCTGCCTCAGGGTGAAAAGAAAATGCTGGACGTCGCTTCAGCCTTTGCGCTCCACCCCGAGGTAATCCTGCTCGACGAACCGACGAGCGGCGTGAGCACGAGTGATAAGAACAAAATCATGGAGACCCTCGTGTCAGCTTCAAAAAAGATCGGCATAAAATCGATCCTTCAAGTGGAACACGACATGGACCTCGTCTTCTCATACTCGGACCGCGTCATTGCTCTTCACCAGGGAAAAATCCTTGCGGACGGCACTCCGGCGACGATCGAGCAGGATGAGGAGGTCGTGTGCACGGTCATGGGTCAGAAGGAATGCTTCAAAATCTTCAGTTCCCTGCAAAGCGGGGAACGCTGAGGACGATGCGATGCTGCTCGAAGTCAAGAATCTGAATGTTTATATTAAAGCCAGCCATATACTCAGAAATGTAAGCATTGACATGGCGGGGAAGGAGGTTGTCTCGCTCATCGGACGAAACGGCGCCGGCAAGACCACCCTTTTACGAAGCATCATGGGCTTTCACAAACCGGAATCGGGCAGCATCATGTTCGAGGGTAAGGAGGTTACGGGTCGCGCCCCTTACGAGATTGCGCTTTCGGGGATTGGCTATGCTCCGGAAGAGAGTGAGATTTTCGCCGATCTGACAACGCTGGAAAATATCGAAATAGCAACGTGGACCAGGAAGACCGAACGGCAGGCGGAGGACAGGATCAAACTTGCCTATTCCGTTTTTCCGACGCTCGAACGATACAAGGCACGCAGAGGCACGCAAATCAGCGGTGGGGAGAGGAAGATGCTTTCTATCGCGAGGGCGCTGGCGATGGATCCCCATATATTGCTGCTCGATGAATCGTTCGAGGGGCTTTCCCCCGCCATCATCCCGCAGATTGCGGAGAGCATCCATGAGATTGCCAAGATGGGTCATTCTATCCTGCTTGCCGAGTCGAACATCTATCACGTGCCTGATTTTGTTGACAAGATTTATGTGATCGAGCGAGGAGAGATCGTCTTCTCGGGAAAACCGGAAGAGTTACTGAGTGACAAGGCAGTATTAAAAATTGTCGCCGGCGCGGCATAAGAGAAAAGGATAGCGGTGCCATTCCTTGGCGCAGTTTGCCAAGGTGTGGCTCCGATCCAAGCTTGCTAAGGAGGTTAGAGCATGCCTGAAAAAGAGCGCCTACAGCAGGAACTCCAGGAAGCCGTTATCAAGGGAAAGCGGGATGTCGTCGAGCCATCGATACGCCGGCTTTTGTCGGAGGGCACAAGCCCCGAAGAGATTATGGACCGGATGATGATCCCTGCCATGGACATCGTGGGAGAACAGTTTTCGCGCGGTGAGATCTTTCTTCCCGAGATGATGATTGCCGCACGGGCTATGAATACCGGGTTGGCTATTCTCAAACCCATGCTCACTGCAAAGGGAGCGCCCTCGAAAGGAAAGGTCGTTATTGGTGCAGTGAAAGGCGACATACACGATGTAGGGAAGAATATTGTCTCGATGGTCCTCGAGGGTGCCGGATATGAAGTGATCGATCTGGGCATCGATGTGCCGCCGGAAAAGTTTATCACCGCCCTCAATGAGCATCATCCGCGCTTTGTACTGATGTCTGCGCTCATCACGTTGACCATGATCGCGATGGAAGATACGATCAAAGCGTTCAAAGCTGCGGGGGTGCGCGATAAGGTGAAGATAGGCGTGGGGGGCGCTCCTCTCACGCAGAATTTCGCCGACCGGATCGGAGCTGACTTTTACGGCAAAGATGCACGCGCTGCCGTGACCAAATGCAATGAACTGCTCAAAGAATAGACTCCAGGGGGACGTATGAAGGAGATGAGGCCGAGGGAAAGGGTTTTGAGCGCGTTACGAAGGGAGACTCCGGATCGGGTCCCCTGGGTGGAGAATGACATCGAAGAGGGACTCCAGGAAAGAATCATGGGCACGACTCAGTTTGCTCCAGGCGAGCTCTGCGAAAAGCTCGGTATGGACGGTTTCGGCTACCACTTTCCCATGGGCGGGCAGGCTGTCGCGGGTCAGGCGTTACAGGCGGGTGGCAGTTTCAAGGAGACGTATTACTATCCCCAAAAAGTTACATTCGATTTCGTTCCTCCCTGGATTGCGGAGATGGGTGTCATCCCTGAAACGGGAAGGACCTTTGTCAAGAAGGGCCTCCTCACCTCAAACGACTCTCTGAAGCTCTTTGATGAATACCTTCCCGACCCGGATCATCCGGCTCGCTACGAACAGGTTTCCAAATGGATCGATCAATACAAGGGCGACTACGCGGTCTTCGCGAGGATCCGCCTCGGTTCTGCTTCAATGCTGGAGAGCATGGGAATCGTCGAGTTTGCCTATAACATCTATGACAACCCTGACCTGATCAAGGAAGTTCACAGGCGGTTCTCCGAGTGGTCGGCCAAAGTCGTGGAGCACCTCAACAAAATGGACTTTCATTTTTACTGGGTGAATGATGACCACGCGGATACGAGATCCACGTGGATGAGCCGTGAACAATATCAGGAATTCTTCCTCCCGTATCAGAAAATTGTGGCCGATGCGATCCGGAAGCCATGGGTTTTCCATAGCGACGGTAACCTCCTGCCTATCCTGGACGACCTCCTCACACTCGGAATGGCGGGCATTCACCCGATTCAGCCTTCCGCCATGGATATCAAAAAAATAAAAGCGAACTATGGAAACCGCGTCTGCATCCTCGGTAATATAGATCTCGATTATACACTTACCCTGGGATCGCCCGAAGAGGTCGATAAAGAAGTGAAGGAAAGGATTGCCACGACCGGAGTCAATGGCGGCTACATTGTCACGAGCGCCAACAGCCTCACCGACTACTGCAAGACGGAGAATGTGTGGGCGATGGCCCGGGCCGTTAAAAAATATGGAAAGTACCCGCTCGATCCCAATTTGTTGAAGTTAGACTCGTGGTGGGGCACCTAGTATGCTGATCATCGGTGAACGGATAAACGCCTCCCGCAAATTGATCGCGGAGGCCATCGCCTCGCGTGATGCGCTCTTCCTGCAGAACGAGGCAAAGGCGCAGGCCGCGGCGGGGGCTCATTATCTCGATGTCAATGCCGGGACGTTTGCGGGCGAGGAGGCGAAGCATCTACAATGGGTGATAGAGACCGTGCAGGAAGCTTGCGACCTTCCACTGTGCATCGACAGCCCCGATCCTGCTGTAATCGAAGCGATCATGCCCTTGGTGAAACAAACGCCCATCATCAACTCGATAACTTTGGAGGCTTCTCGGTTACAAGGTATCTTGCCACTGGTGGCACAGCATAAGACGAAGGTCATCGCACTCTGTCAGTCGGCAGATGCCGTTGCCGATACGACCGAAGCCAAGGTCCGGATGGCGGGAGAGCTCGTAGAGAAAGCAAGTGCAGCTGCGATTCCTCTTGAAGCGCTCTATATTGATCCCCTGGCCTACCCCGTTGCAACCAATGACAAGTCGGCATTGGCCACGCTGAATGCCATTGAACAGATCATGAAAGAATTTCCCGGCGTTCATACCACGTGCGGTCTGACGAATGTATCCTATGGACTGCCCAACAGGAAACTCGTCAATCGGACGTTCCTCGTCGCGGCCATCGTTCGTGGATTAGACTCCGTCATTGCAGACCCCACGGACAAGCAGCTTCTCGGAGCGCTGAGGGCCGCTCTGCTCATCACCGGTAAGGACGAATACTGCATGGACTACATTACGGCCTTCCGTGAGGGAAGGTTTGAATAGCGACGGGGACTGGATGGCCTTGCTTTCATCGGCGTAAGCCCCCGTTGGATATCCTCTCTACAAGCCGAAAACCCTGCCTGGATTGGATCGAAGGTCTTTTTGATGCCACTGTTTGTTCCTTCCTGAATAGAGCTTCTACGGCCGCATGATTCTTTTCGCCATTACAATGGAAAGAAAGACGCTGATCTATATTGCTTCTCAAGCGACCCACGCAACGGATGCATGATCGATGAGGCACCGCTACTTAAGTATTGACAATAATCGAGAGTGGGGTATGCTTGTTGAAGGGAAAAACGCTCGCTTGGTTTCAATGCTCTTACAGCCTGCGTGCCTGTTCATGCGCAGCCGTCGCGAAGGAGGAGCAAAATGAGAAGATTCTGTCTGCCGGGTCTTGTTGCAACGGTTGTGGCCTTGGTTATTGCGCTTGCATCCCCCATCTTCTGCCAGGAGTCGGTTTACAAGGTATTGAACCCGCGGGGCATTGTAAAAGAAGTGAAGATAACGCCGCTTGCTCCGCGCGTCGCTGATCTGAACGATAAAGTGATCTATCTCGTGACGCCCAAACAGGAAGGCTCCCACATAGAGGTTGCCCTCGAAAAGATCGGAGAAGCTCTAAAGAAGCGATTTCCCAACGTCAAGGTTATCTTCAAACATAAGCCCTCGCCGTATATGACTGACGATCCCGATTTGTGGAACGAGATGGTAAAAAACGGGAACGCCTTCGTCTACGGTGCGGCTCCTTCAAATACCTCGACTTACTGGGGCTTCACCTGGGCCTGCGAACTGGAGAAAAAAGGTCTGCCCGGCACCGTCGTGATGTATGAGAAGCTCGTGGATACGGCCAAGAACACGACGTTGATGAAAGGCGTTCCTGTGCGCTGGGCCACCGTCACCTATCCCCCGCAATCCATGACCGAGCAGCAGATGGGAGTGATGACGGACAACATCATAAAAGCCTTAACCGAGCCTCTGAACGATAATGAGAAAAAAACAGGGGTCTACGTGCCTCCGACGCCTCCCCGGATCGCCATGGAGGGAATCTACAGCCAGGTCCAGGATGCCTTTTACAAACAGGGGTGGACAGACGGGCTTCCCATAGTGCCGCCTACAGAAGAGAAAGTAAGGGAGATGCTGAAAGGCACAAAGCATGCCCCTGGAGAGGTCGCGGGTAACCGGGTATGGCCCGAGCAATGGATCGCCACCGTGGAGAAGGTGGCCATCAACGGGGTAATGGCGGGATGCAAACCCGAATATATGCCGGTGTTGCTTGCCACAATCGAGGCATGGTCAAAAGGAGTATTCACCAATGTCCTCTCGACGAACTCCTTTTCTTACATGCTGGTGGTGAATGGCCCCATCCGCAAAGAGATCAACATGAACGCAGGCACGTACGCCCTCGGCCCAGGTAATCACGCAAATGCTACGATAGGAAGGGCGCTGCGGCTCTTCATCATCAATCTCGGGGGCGGGCAGGCTGGCTTCAACCTGATGGGCACGTTCGGCAGTCCCTTGGGTTATACGTTCTGCTTTCCCGAGAATGAAGAGGCAAGCCCGTGGCAGCCTCTCTCCGTTGATCTTGGGTATAAGCCCGGTGAGAGTGTGGTGACCATATTTTCCGACGGGAGGTCCCTTGCGGGGAACTACCTCGACGCAAACGTGGACCGGCTTATAAAAGCCGTGCGCTATTTCGAATGGACCCGCGGCCTTGTCGTGCTCTTTGCGCCACCCGCCGCGAAGCTGCAGGCAGAGAAAGGGCACACCAAGAAGGATGTGGAGGAGTATATCTGGAAGAATGCTACGTTGACGAAAAAGGAATTCACGTCGGACTTTCATTATACTTGGTTTATAGAGCCCATCCTGAAAGGCAAAGAGATGTACGGTGAAAAAGGTACGTGGCCTGCCGAATACCTGAATCTTCCCGACGACGCCATTGTACAGGCATACCCCCGCAAAGACGTCCACGTGATTGTCGTGGGAGGGGAGGCCAACCCGCAGATGGATGCGCTCAAGTTTTACATACCTGAAACCGCATCGGTTGACAAGTGGAGGTAGGGACCCGAGGTTAGAAGGTGCCGCGACGGCTCTAATGCGGGGCCGCCGCGATGGTACGCATAACTGGAATCCGGAATTTGCTTGTCTCCTTCACCATCCACGGTTATACACGGCAATGTTCTACGAAGGCGAGTAGGTTCTAATCATGGACCTGTTTCTATCTCAAGCACAATGTTAGGAGATTGCTCCGAAAAGCGACGCGAGTTTGTCTGAATAACAAATCATTACCACGAAGAGGTCCCGGAAGGGCTTATTTCACGCTTGGCCCCGCCCCACGTGAGCGAGAGCCCCCGCGTGACAAGACAGATTTTCATTCGGCGACCTTGCAGTTGCGGCAGGCAGGAATCTTGCCAGCCCTGCCCTCGAGAAACGCGCGGCGGACTTCCCGGAAGGCCAGCCCGTTCCATATGGTCTCGAACGTTTCGGTATTCGCGTCGCCGAGGATGGACTTCCGGGTGTAATCGGCGCAGCAGATCGGTACCTTCCCGTCAAAAGTGACCACCAGGGTGTTGAAGGGCCTGGGGCAGAAGACGACCGGGGACAGTTCCCGGTCGGTCCGCTTTAGCGAGTGCCGTACATCGCCGCTTCGGGTCTCGAACGGGAGGCTTTTGAATTTCGCGCCGAGCGACTTCCAGAACGCCGGTGCCTTCTGGAACTCTGCCTGGACAACGCTGGTCTCGACTGTCGTCACCGTTACGACCGGCCGCCGGTTCTTGCCCCGCATGTTCAGGAAGGACTTGACGTTCTCCAGAGTGCGCTCGAAAGAAAGCCCGCGCATCGAGGCTTCATAGCTTTCCCGGCTCAGTCCCTGGAAGGAGATGTTCACCTCGTCGGCGAGATTCTCCTCCAGGATTCTTTGCGCCTTTTCGCTGGTGAGATGCGAGGCGTTTGTCGTCAGGGAGATGATGGTATCGGGACATTTTTTCCTGATGGCGGCGAGCCGGTCGCACAGACGCGGGTCAAGCAGCGGTTCATTGATGAAGCAGGGAATGATCTTCTTCACCCGGTGTTCCGCGAGTTCATCAATGATCCTGGTAAAGAGGGCCTCGTCCATTCTTCCATTGGGGAGGCTCTCCCGGGTCGCCTCATAGAGGCAGAACACGCAGAGACCGTTGCAGCCGGATGAAGTTTCCAGGAGGACCGTATCGGGAAAGTCGAGAGTCTCTTTCCGGAAGAGCGAGAGCACCAGATTCCGGAGTGGCGCGTCCTCTTTTCGTATGAAGTATCTTCTGCCCATTCCATCCCAACCCGTACCCCTCGGTGAGCGCCTTCGCGTGCCATGCGAGCAGGTGGACGTACAACTTCAGCCGCCCGGCCGAATGCGCGCTGTTGAAGACGCCTCCCAGGGACGCAAGGAGCATATTCAGGCAAGTAGTATGGCTCCCCGGCATCCATCGGCAGCTTCTTCCAAAATAATAGTATAGCGAAAATCGGGGCTTGAAGAAAGCCCGGAGTGGTGCGTTCAAGTCACGAAAAGAACTTTCCAGAAAAAG
>DATFYE010000044.1:0-21771 GCA_035315185.1 Syntrophorhabdales bacterium
CTTGCTGGTGCTCCGTCTCTCACCCGTTCTAAGTTCTCCTTCCGCTTGCCTGTGGAACTCGCGCACGCCTGCTGTCGACAGCAGGCTTACCGCTCAGACAGTCCTCGGCATGCGCCCCACACCGCGCAACGCTCCCTCCGAACATAAGACGGGTCCCGAGAGACTCCCGCAATGCTTCGCTCAGGAAAGGTTGGGCCGCGCTCCGCATTTTTCGTAAAACTCGACCCGTACGAGGAGGTGGAACAATGAAACAGTCTGTCGGTGCGAAAATCCTGGTGGGTGCCACGACCGTGTGGGTCGTGGGAACGTATGATAAGGAAGGCAGGCCGAACCTGATGACCGCTGCCTGGGGAGGGGTATGCTGTTCGGATCCGCCCTGTATCGGCGTTTCGCTCAGGAAAGCGACCTACAGCTATGGGAGCATCAAGGCCAGAAATGCCTTTACAGTGAGCGTTCCCTCCACGAACTATGTGAAGGAAACAGATTACGTCGGTATAGCATCGGGGAAGAATACGGATAAATGGCAGATCGCAGGCCTCACGCCGGTGCGAAGCGATATCGTTGATGCGCCCTACGTGAAAGAGTTTCCTCTTGTCCTCGAATGCAGGCTTCTTCATGCCATCGAGCTGGGACTCCACACGCGGTTCATAGGGGAAATCCTGGACGTGAAGGCCGAGGAGTCGGTGCTCACCAAGGATGGAGCCCTCGACATCGAGGGGATAGACCCATTTTTCTATATCCCTGGCAATCGCACCTACTACGCGATCGGTCGTTCGCTGGGAAAAGCGCATTCTATCGGCGCAGGCCTTCGGAAAAGATGAGTGTAGCTCTACAAAGGGGGTACCATGGACATCAAGTTTTACCAGATCGACGCTTTTGCCGATCGGGTGTTTGCCGGAAACCCTGCGGGCGTCTGCTTTCTTGATGCGTGGCCGGAAGACCGCCTTCTGCAGTCCATCGCTTCTGAAAATAATCTGTCCGAGACGGCCTTCCTGGTGCGTCAAGGCGACCTCTACGAACTGCGCTGGTTCACGCCCAAGGTTGAGGTTGATCTTTGCGGCCATGCGACGCTGGCGAGCGCTTTCGCAATTTTCGAGAGAGAAAGGTCTGAAATCCGGCGCGTGGATTTCCGGACGAAAAGCGGGCTCCTGTCGGTCGAGCGTGAGAGAGATCTGCTCATGATGGATTTTCCGGCGCGGCCTCCTGGACCCTGTAATCCACCACCTGGTCTTGCCCGCATTCTGGGACTTCCTCCCGTCCGGACTATGCGAGCGAGAGACTTGCTGGCCGTGTACGAGGAAGAGGACGAGGTGCGCGAGCTTACCCCTGATTATCGAGGAATTGCCGCGCTTGAATACCTGGGCGTGATCGTCACCGCTCCGGGAAAGAAGAGTGATTTTGTCTCACGGTTTTTTGCACCTCGCGTCGGGGTTCCCGAGGACCCTGTTACCGGTTCCGCGCACTGCACGCTCATACCTTACTGGTCGGGGAGGTTAGGCAAGAAGCAGTTGCACGCGTTGCAGCTCTCCGAGCGCGGCGGGGAACTCTTCTGCCTGGATAAAGGTGAGCGAGTAGGTATTGGGGGGAGGGCCGTAACGTATCTCTCTGGCACCCTGACCGTATGATCAAAACCTGACCCGGTAGAGGGGGCGCCGCGAGCCCCAGGAGGAATAGATGGAAAGGAGGACGGCCGGGATGAAGAAGAAGCTGATTACCGTCGTCGTTGTTGTGGTGCCGGTCGTGGCTTTACCCTTTGTCGATCAATCAAGGGATTTCTGAAAGCGAAGAACGCTGATCGTCAGCATGATGATACTCAGCAACGCCATTGCAGCCATCTCCTGCCAGAGCGCATCCAGCCCGCTTCCTTTAAGATAGACGCTCCGCAAGACTTCCTGGAAATAGCGGAGAGGGTTCAGGTAGGTCAGCCACTGCAGTGCCTCGGGCATGCTGCTGATGGGCGACCCGAATCCGGAAAAGATAATAGCGGGCATGATGAAGAAAAATGCAGTAACCATCGCCTGCTGTTGTGTCCTGGATACCGTGGAGATAAAGAGGCCGATGGCAAGCACGCACATCAGGAATAGAATCGTGCCGAGGGCCAGCACACCTATACTGCCGCGCAGGGGAACTCCGAACCAAAGTGTGCCGAAAGCTGAAACCAGGATCGCATCAAAGAGCCCGATAAGGAAGAAAGGGACCGTTTTCCCCAGAATAAATTCGACTCGTCGGATGGGGGTAACCATGATCTGCTCGAGCGTTCCGATCTCACGCTCCCTCACAACCGCAAAAGCGGTCAGGTTTACCACGATGACCATTATCAGGTTACCGATCACGCCCGGTATGAAAAACCAGCGGTCCGATATGTCAACGTTATACCAGGGTCTGCGATCAAGGAGAACGCGCGGTATACCCGATAGAATCAAGGGCGCCACGCGCTGCAGACGAGACCCCTGAAAGTCCTGTGCAAAGTTTCCTGCCACCTCGTTAATGTAGCCGAGGCCTATAAGCGCGGTGTTCGAGCTTGAGGCATCCACAATCACCTGGATAGGCGCGGTCTCCCCCTTGCCGAGTAAACGCGCGAAGCCTGCATTGATTTGTATTGCCAGCGTCGCATCACCGCGATCTATCAGTAAGGGGATCTGCCTTTGGTCCGCCGATAGCCGGCGCACGTCGAAGTAGCGACTTGCCGCAAAGCGGGAGATAAGATCGCGGCTCGCCTGAGTGTTATCGTAATCGACTACCGCGGTGGGCACATGTTTGATCTCCAGGTTCGCCGCATAACCGAAGATCAGCATCTGGATCATCGGCGGGAAGATGAGTACAAAGCGGGTCCGCTTGTCGCGAAGGACCTGGAGAAATTCTTTAATAAGCATATGGCGCAATCGGCCAAGCATAGTTCCTCGCTAGGTCAGCTTCTTCTTAAAGATGCGCGTGGCGACAAAAACGAGAAGGCAGGACAGAAACGCCAGGGCAAGGAGTTCATTCAGCAGTATCGTGATCGGCGACCCTTTCAGGAAACTATTACGGATGATCTCCATGTAGTACCGTGCCGGCACGAAATACGTCACCGCTTGTATCGCGACTGGCATCTGGTCTATTGGAAAGAGAAATCCTGAAAGTAAAAACGCCGGAAGGAACGTGGCAAAGAGCGAAATCTGGCTGGCGGCCAGTTGGGATTTTGCCACAACGGAGAAGAAATATCCCAGGGACAAAACCACGATCAGAAAAAGAGCGGAGCTGATAAAGAAGACGTTCCAGCTACCCCGAAAGGGTACGCCGAACCACAAGATGCCGAACCCGGCGCACAGGCAGGTATCCAGCATGCCGATAACAAAATAAGGAGCCAGCTTGCCGAGCATCAATTCGAGCTCGGTTACAGGAGTAGAGATGAGCTGCTCCATGGTGCCTCTTTCCCATTCGCGCGCGATGGTCAGGGCGGTCAGAAACACCCCGATGACCGCCATTACAATGACAACAACACCGGGGACGATGTTGGGCATGCTCTCAAGACCCTCATTGAACCAGGTTCGCGCCTCCACGCTGATCGGCGGCTTTATCTCTTTTTGCCCGTGACGCCGGATCCAGTCGACTTGAACCCGTTGGGAATAGGCCTGGATCACAGCCTGGCTGTAAGCAATTGCAATGTTTGCAGTGTTGCTGTCTGTCGCATCGATCAATGCCTGTATGCTCACCTGTCTGCCCGCATTGAGTTTGAGAGAGAAGTCATGCGGAACGACTATAGCGAGCCTGCAAATTCCATTGTCAAGCGCTCGAACAAGCGCCGGATAGTTATTCACCGCCTTCTTTACGTCGAAATACTCCGATGCCTGGAAGTGCTTCAACAAGTCCTGGCTCTGTTGGCTGCCTTCGCGATCAAAGACGTATACCGGCATATGCTTAACATCAAGGCTGATACCGTAGCCGAATACAAGCATCATCGCGACCGGCATCGCGACAACGATACCCACACTCCTGGCATCGCGCACAATCTGAAGCACTTCTTTAATCGCTATGGCGGCCAGTCTGTGCAGTTTCATCGCACTTTCTTCTCTTCCACTGATTCCGCCTGTCTCGTCGTGAGCGCCACGAACACGTCCTCCAGCGTGGGGCTGATCGGCTCGATCTTGGAGACGGCAATCTGATGCTCGGCAAGATACTTCGTGAGGTCTGGAACCGCCTCTGCCGCCTTGGTCACAACAACATGGATCGCATTGCCGAAAATAGCGGCATCCAGAACGGACGGACCGGTTTGGAGAACTTCCAGTGCTTTTCCCAACGGCTCGCACTCCACGAGGAGAAGCTCACCCTTCACTGCTCCTGACTTAAGTTCAGACGGCGAACCGGAGGCGACGACCTTACCGCGATAGATCAAGACGAGGCGTGCGCAGTATTCCGCCTCATCCATATAGTGGGTTGTGACAAAGACGGTAACGCCATCCGCAGCCATACGATGAATCAACTCCCAGAACTGTCGCCTTGATACCGGGTCCACACCTGAAGTCGGTTCATCGAGGAATAATATGGGAGGCCGGTGCAGCAGTGCGCAGCCTAAAGCCAGACGCTGCTTCCATCCCGTTGCCAGGGTGCCTGTCAATGCGGACTCCCGGCCTTTCAATCCCGCCATCTCCAGTACCCAATCGGCGCGTTCCGGGATTATTGGCTCGGGCACGCTGTACATACCCGCAAAAAACTTGATATTCTCTATCACTTTCAAATCGTTGTAGAGTGAAAACTTCTGAGACATATAACCTATCTTCTGGCGCACGGCTTCAGACTGGCGCGCGACGTCAAGGCCTGCCACCATGGCCTCACCCGACGTAGGGCGCAGCAAACCGCACAGTATCCGTATCGTCGTTGATTTACCGGCGCCGTTGGGCCCCAGGAAACCGAATATTTCTCCCGGTTGCGCCTCAAATGAGATATGGTCAACGGCAACGAAATCGCCGAACTTCCTCACTAGATCTTTGACGAACACGGACGGAACGGCGTTATCCACTTGCAGCCCTCACACTTGCTTTCTCGACCGCCTGGACAAAAAGGTCTTCTACGGTCGGAGTGACCTCTTCAATGCGGTCAACGGGCAGATTCTCAGACTCAATCCTGCCACGCAGTTCGGGAACTCGCCTCTTTGCATCGTCCACGATGAGACGCAACCCATCTCCCACCAGGACCAGATTCGATACCCCTTCGGAGTCCTTGAGCAGATCCCTCAACCGCCTTGGCTCAGGTGAGATCACGAGAACAACATCTCCGGATATTTTCTTCTTCAACTCTGCGGGCGTATCGGAATAGAGGAGTCGCCCTTGATGCAATAACGCCACGCGGTGGCACCGTTCTGCCTCATCGAGATAAGAAGTGGAGATGAGTATTGCAACGTTCTCACCAAGCAGAGAATAGAGTATACGCCAAAAATCGCGGCGGGAGACCGGATCCACGCCGTTGGTCGGTTCGTCAAGAATGATCACCTGCGGCGTATGTATCAACGCGCATATCAACCCCAACTTCTGCTTCATACCTCCGGAAAGCTTTCCTGCGAGCCGTTTGCCGAAAGGGCTCATGCCTGCGGCGTCCAGCAGGGTCAAGGCGCGGCGCTCTCTGTCGGTTTTGGACAAACCGAAAATACCGGCGTAAAAGCGAATATTCTCGTTTACGGTCAAGTCTTCATACAGGCCGAACCGCTGCGACATGTAGCTGATGTGATGTTTGACACGTTGAGGGTCGCGCACGACATCAAACCCGGCAATGGCCGCTGTACCGGAACTCGGTGTGAGCACACCGGCAAGCATGCGCATCGTGGTTGTCTTCCCCGCGCCGTCGGGTCCCACAAGACCGAAGATCTCGCCTGGCTTCACGTCGAAACTCAGGTGGTCTACGGCGACAACACCGGAGAATTCCATGGTCAATGCATTTACCTCTATGGCGTAGCCGGTGTCAGACATAAACGATCAACGATCCGTCACATCGATCTGGGCGTCGGCAGGCATGCCGGGCTTCAGTTCATGGTTGGGGTTGTCCAGGTCGATCTTGATCCGGTAGACCAGGGTGACGCGTTCTTTGTGTGTTTCGATGCTCTTTGGCGTGAATTCAGCCACGGACGAAATGAATGACACACGGCCTTTATAGGTCTTACCCGGAAAAGTATCTGTTCTCACCGTAGCAGACTGCCCCCAGCGGACCCGGCCCAGATCAGTTTCGCTCACGTAGCCGCGCAACCAGAGATGGTCTATATCGGCAATCGTAACAACCGGCGTTCCGGGCTGCAGCACTTCGCCAAGCTCGGCCTGCCGCACGGCCACAACTCCCGTCTTCGGCGCAAAGAGCGACGTGTAATCGAGTCGAATGTGCGACAGACCCAGGTTCTGCCTCGCCGTGTTCACATTCGCCCGGTTTATCGCAATCTGCTCTTTGCGAGTACCTTCCACAAGCTCATCATACGTTTGTCTGCTCCGCTCGTAAGTAGCCTGGGCCCGTTTAAGGTTCGTGGCTGCAATATCCCGCGCTTCAGCAGAAACGCCGGCGTTCCTCTCGTAAAGGGCCTGATTGCGCTGGAACTCAATCTTTTTCAATTCCATGTCAGCCTGAGCATCGAGGAGCGCCTGTTGTGCGGCTTTAATTTCCTGAGTGCGGCTTCCCGCCAGCGCGAGATCCAGTTCAGCTTCGCGGGATGCGAGTGATGCTTCATCGACACTGACCTGCTGCAGGTAGTCCTTTCCGTCCAGCCGCGCAATAAGCTCACCCTCTTTGACCGACTGACCTTCTTCAACGAGCAGCTCGTCGAGACGGCCCTGGACCTTGAATCCCACCAGGCTTTCGTGGGCTTCGATGTTGCCTGAAATCAGCAGGATGTTCGATGGAGGCTTGTGCCCGGTCCAGCGTGCATATAAGAGAATGATCAAAGCGATCACTACGATGAGAACAAGCAAAGCAATAATCTTCTTTCTCATGGCTGCCAGACCCTTTCCTCCGAACTATATAGGCTCATCACCATTCGGGGAGCCGGACGGATGATTTCCGCTCCTCGGGAGCAAACTTCTCATAAGATGCCGGTGCGAGCAACGTGCCCCAGTTAGTCCGTTTTGCCATCTCTTCAGTGATTTGACGCGGTACCAATTCGCGCCCCTCCTGTATCTCCCATCCGCCGCCGAGTCCTCTGTAGACTGCCACCAGATTACTCGAAAGATTGCCGAGAGTATTGGTTAGGTTGTCCTGCTCATTCAGGAGGGATTGCTGTGCGATAAGGACCGCGGTGAAATCTTTGAGCCCTTCACGGTACTGCTCAATTGCGAGATCGAGCGTGGTCTTGGCGGCTGCAGCGCTCCGAGCAAGAAACTCTGCCCGTTCCTGAGCCTTAAGATACGCGATTAATGCATCCTCCACTTCCTTGTGGGCCTTGAGCACGGTGTTCTGATAGGCAATCAAGAGCTGTTCGAGCCGGGCATCCTGCACCCGGACATTATTCGTAATCCGGCCATAGTTGAAAATGTTCCATTGGATGGAGGGACCATACTGGAAGGTGCGGCTGCTCCAGTCGAACATATTGCTCAGTTTGAAATCGTTGACGTTGGTCGAGAGAAAGCCGAACATTCCGGTCAGAGAGAAAGAGGGATAGAGATCAGCCTTGGCCACGCCAATCTGCGCGCTCTGCGCCGCCGCCTGATACTCGGCACTGCGCACATCGGGGCGCCTGCGAAGGAGTTCGTTAGGGATGCCTACCACGATCTCGGGCGGCGAAACGGGAATTTCCGAAGAGCCTTCCAGAAGATCCGTCAGGTCGCTCGGGAGCGTACCCAGCAGGAGGCTGAGCGCGTTCTTGGCCTGCCGCAACTGGGTCTCAAGGGCGGGGATGGAAGCCGAAGTGTCGTTGAGCAGCGTCTTTGCCTGCTCCACGTCCACTCGGGAGGCCATGCCATAGTGAAACCGGTCCTCCGCAATCTTCATGCTCTCCTTTTGCGTCTCGACATTCTGGCGGGCAATGCCAAGCCTCTTTTCGAGGGTTCTGATCGCGATATAGGAATTGGTCACATCGGCTGTGAGACTCACCAACGCGCTGTCGTAATCGGCCACCGTAGCAGCGAGACTCGCATCGGCTGACTCGATGGCGCGTCTGAATTTCCCCCAGAAGTCAATCTCCCAGCTGGCACTGACCCCGACCTGGTCCTGCCAGTAATCGAAAAGGTTGTTTACGCGAGGCAAGGGGCTGGACCCCAGGAGCGCACCCAATGGAGACCGTTCGCTCGTACCGACGTCCTGGAGCGAGCCGGAAACCTGCTGACTCTGCGGATAAAGCCTTCCGATGGCTATCCCGAGCTGGGCACGGGCTTCTAGCACCCGCACTCCGGCAATCCTGAGAGAGAGGTTCCCCTGGTAGGCCCGGTCGATGAGTCGGTCCAGCACCGGATCATTGAACGCCTTCCACCAGGTTCTGTATTCAGCCGGGCCTGTTTTGACGCGCCAGTCATCCGCATCGAGCCAGGCAGGCGATACTGTGGCCTTGGGTTTCGTAAAGTTCGGACCCACGGAACATCCGCAAAGTAGAAAAGCAATGAGGAGTGCGAGAGACGCCATTGGCCTCTCCCTGGCGAAACTCAGCGTGACCATATCTATCCCTCTAAAGACCGTCTATTGCCGTACAACGTGTGCCGCCCCCGATACCTTGACATTCTTTCCCGTCCTTTCTCGGTCATTACGCCCCTGAGGACTACCCTGATGATGGTTAAGAATCCAGTACGCGGCGTGAGCCCCGTCTCCTTCATCTTCTGCGGAGTCAGGATCGCCTCTATTGCTGCCAACAAGATTTCGATGATGAGGTTTGCAGGGATGTCTTTACCTATCAATCCCGCTTTTCGTCCCTCATCCAGAACTTTCCCGAAATAACGATGAACCATCTCCAGCCGTCGCGTCTGGACGAGCATATACATATCGGGCTCTTCCCTTTGGATGTCCCAGAGAAAGGAGGGTTGAATTTCTTCCAGGTGCCGTTGAAGACACGCGCAGAGATCATGCAGCAAGGCCGGAAAGTTCGAAATGTCGCGGGACGCTATACGCCCCAGATCTCTGTCGATGTTATGCAACTTGTCGAGCAACACCGCTTCGAGCAGGGCAACCTTGTCGGAAAAATGCGTGTAAAGTGTCTTCTTGCTCATGCCGAGATCCGTCGCCAGATCATCCATGGTGACAATTCGAAACCCGTGAGCCAGAAAACGACGCCTGGCGTTTGCGATGATCCGGCGGCGAAGAGATTGAGCCGTCAGAGTTCCGCTCGAACCTTCATCAATCAAAGCTGATTTGCGGGCAGTCATATACCTAGGAAACTCTTATAGTATTTTTAGTTTCCAAAGTCAAGTACAAAATTTTCGTGGGCAAGCACCCGGAAATTCATTCACTCTATTTGCTCAAACCCATTCGAACCGATAGTACCAATCGAACCACGGTCTTGAAAGGGAGGTCTTGAGTCGGCTTCTATGATCTTATCATCGTGAGCAGCATCTTGAACCTTGATACTGCTTTCAGCGCGTGGGGCTGATTGGCAGGCATAATGATCATGTCGCCTGACTTCAGCGCATATTTCTTGCCTGATATCGTGATCTCCACTTCGCCATCAAGTACGGAGACCATGGCGTCGAAAGGTGCTGTGTGCTCGCTCAGCCCCTGGCCGGCGTCGAACGCGAACAGGGTCACCGTGCCGGTCGGACGGCTGATGATCTCGCGGCTGACGATGGACCCTGCCTGATACGCGATTAAACCAACGAGCTGTGCTACCTGCGGTTCCTTCCCCTCTGCTTCACTCATGGTTTGGCTCCTCCTCTTCACTAGTATTCTTAAATGTCATGCATGTTGTGAGAGAACGCAAGAAGCAAACAAAATTTTCTCGGATTCTCTTGATACAGGTCAAGAATAGGTTTAATCTAAAGCATGAATGAGTATAAAACCGTATCTCCTAAAGATGCGTTGGCTTCAAGCGCACTGAACGCATCGTATCAGCGCGTGAAAATTCTTGAGCACTTTGATGGAGCGCAGGGACCATCCCACGGTAGAAGATCTTTAGAAAAGGAGGATGAGAATGGCTGATCGGATGCAGGTATACAAATGTGAGGTCTGTGGAAACATCATTGAAGTAGTGCATGCAGGTAAGGGTGTGCTGGCATGCTGCAACCAGCCCATGAAACTGATGAGCGAGAACACCGTTGAGGCTTCGTTGGAAAAGCACGTGCCGGTCGTGGAAAAGAGTGGGGACGGGGTAACAGTGAAGGTAGGTAGTGTGCCTCATCCTATGGATGAGAAACATTACATCGAGTGGATTGAAATCGCAATTGATGGCCCGGACGGAACGATTCAGCGGCAGTACCTGAAACCCGGACAGAATCCAAACGCCTCCTTCATAGTAGAGGAAGGTACGGTGACAGCACGAGAATACTGCACTTTGCACGGGTTGTGGAAAGCATAAGAGATTCAGACATGCTCGTTCCTCGTTCTTTGTTCCTGGTTACCAGGAGTGAGGATCACTTCTAGCCGATAACCAGGAACTTTATGGTTGTTATGCATGCTAACGAAGAACCAAGAACGAGGAACGACGAACACTTACTAGACATCCCCGACTACGTTGAGTGTTCCATAAAAAGGCGCATCAATCGCTTTGTCGTCGAGATTTCTGCGGAGGGTCGAACGCAACGTGCCCATATCAATAATACGGGTCGACTGCTTGAATTTCTCGTTGAGGGACGAAAAGCAGCCTGTCTCCCGGCGCATGGCGGAAAAACAGCTTACAGACTTTTTGCGATAAGGGATAAGACTGCCTGGGCGCTTATCGATACCCAGCTTCAGATGCGCGCTTTTGAGCAAGCGGTAGGGTGGGGGAAAATACCGTGGCTCGCCTGCTGGCGGATGCAAAGAAGAAACCCCAGGCTCGGCGAGAGCGTGCTTGACTACCTATTTGCTGAAGAGAAGGGTCCGGGTGAGCTCTACATGGAGGTCAAGAGCGCTGCCCTGAGACGTGGATCGTACGCGATGTACCCGGACTGTCCCACGCTCCGGGGGCAGAGGCACGTTCGGACACTTATCGATCACGCCCGAAAGGGAGAGAAGGCGGCTATCTGCTTTATTGCGGCCTTCAAGGGCGCGGCTGCTTTCCGTCCGTATGTGAGCGGCGACCCGGCGGTTGCTGCGCTTCTCAAGAAGGCTGCGGGCGTGGGCGTAGACATCAGAGCCGTCTCTATGTGTTTTGATGGGCAAGGGGTTCGACTCGATAACCCTGATCTGCCCGTCAAAATGCTTTGATTACTGCGGGACCGCATACGTTCAAAAAAGAGTGCTATCAGAATTTTGCTATCAGATTTTTGCTTGACATGCCGGTATCTATCTGCTACCTTTGGGTTGCGCATGGACCGGGAACAGGTACGCACTATATACGGCCAGTACTCATCTGTCTATGATTTAATCTTTTCTCACCTTTTTTCGCCGAGAATTAAGCTGGGATTAAGTAAGTCAGACATTCAAGAAGGCGACAGGGTACTCGAAGTCGGAGTCGGGACCGGGATCTCGCTTGGTTTGTATCCAGAGTCCTGCACCGTTGTAGGGGTTGACGTGACGCGCAAGATGCTCGAAAAAGCCCAGGAGAAAAAGGCAGCGATGCAGCTTGACAACGTTCAGCTTCTGGAGATGGACGGAGAGAATCTTACTTTTGCGGATGACAGTTTTGACCACTCAGTCGCAGCTTTTGTGGTAACGGTGGTCCCCAATCCTGAGAAGATGGTTGCTGAAATGAAGAGGGTAACCAAGAAGGACGGGAATATTGTGATCCTGAATCATTTTTGCGCCAACAATGGCATCCTTTTAAAGCTGGAAAAGCTTTTTTCTCCTCTCTGTGAGAGATGGGGATGGAGATCGGATGTCTCGATCAATCTGCTCTCCAACCACTGCAGCCTCCACATCAAGGAGGTTTTCAAAAAAACCAGGCTGGACCCCTGGTCCATCATCATCGCTACCAACCATAAGTGAAATGAAAATCGCTGGGATTCAATTCTCATGTTCGAAGGATAAGGAGAAGAACGCAGAAAAAGGCTTGAAAATGGCTGAGATGGCCATTGAAGCCGGCGCGCGCATTATTTGCTTCCAGGAGCTCTTTAACCAGTCCTGGTTTCCGACTGGCAGGGATACAAAAGCTTTCGCTGCCGCAGATGCATTCGATAGCCCTGTCGTCGAGGTGATGAGAAAGAAGGCTGTTGAGGCAGACGTCGCCATCATACTCCCCATATTTGAGCAAGCAGATTCCCGTTATTTCAACAGCGCCGTGGTAATTGACGCGGATGGCACTATCAAGGGTACTTACAGGAAGCTGCATGTGCCGGACATCCCTCTCTGGGAGGAGAAATTTTATTTCTCTACGGGCGATCGGGGCCTCCCGGTCTTCGAAACGAGATACGCGAAGATAGGTATCCAGATTTGCTGGGACAACCTCTTCCCTGAAGGAACCCGCATTCTCGCCCTCAAGGGGGCTGATATCGTATTTGCACCGACAGCCTGTGCTTTCAAATCGCAGCATATCTGGCAGACCGTAATCACAGGGAATGCGATCACCAACAGCATTTTTGTGATGAGAGTGAACCGGGTGGGGAGCGAGGAAGCGCAGGACTTCTACGGCATGAGCTTCTGCGTGAATCCAGAAGGTGAACTCCTGGGAGGACCGACCGGTGGTCAGGATGGCATTCTGCTGGCCGACGTGAACCTGGACTCTTTGGGAGAGATACGCAGGGAATGGCCTATTCTCAAGGAAAGACGACCCGATCTCTACGGCGAAATCTTGACAGGCGTGTGACTCAAGGCGAGCCGAAGTCAAGGCAGACGCAGATTCTGGATACCAGTCTGCATTCAAAAATAGAGCGAGGCGACCAGGAGGATAGCGACGGAGGCGTACTATAGTACGTCGGAGTCGTGCCGACGCAGGCAACGAAGCTATATGAATGAAGGCAGACTGGTATCATGATACGGAAAAAGATAGCGGCTCTAGTTAAGGAGGCAGGTGAGCGCTGCATTCAAAGAGGTATCTTCCCTATTGGGACAGAGATAAAGCCCATCATTGAAATCCCCAAAGAACCTGAACACGGAGACTACTCGACAAACCTGGCGTTTCTGCTCGCACGCACCCTGAGAAAGAAACCTGAAGAGATCGCAAAAAGGCTCATCGAAAGCATGGACTTCGAAAGCGTCTGTGCGAAGGTAGGCGTTGCCGCTAAGGGTTTTGTCAATTTCTATGTGCGCGACGCTGTCTACCGGTCTACCCTCCAAGACCTCGCAAAACAAGGCTTAGAATCCTTCTTGCCTGACGTAGGGGAGGGGAAGAGGGTGCTGATCGAATTTGTGAGCGCCAATCCGACAGGGCCATTGCACGTGGGGCATGGTCGCGGTGCGGCCGTGGGAGATGTTCTGGCCAATCTCCTGCGGAAAGCAGGTTTTGACGTTGTCACAGAATATTATGTGAACGATGCAGGCAGGCAGATAGAAACGCTGGGCCGGTCTGTCTACCTGAGATGGAAAGAGGCCCGGGGGGAAAGTGTTACGTACCCGGAAACTCTCTACCAGGGGGCCTACATTAAAGAAATAGCCGGCCGGATAATTGCCGAAGCAGTTGCTATCCCCGAAGATGAGACCGAAGCTGTTCGTTTCATGGCCCGTTACGCGGCAGAAGTCGTGCTGACAGGCATTCGAAAGGATCTTGAGGACTTCGGCGTCAGATTCGACAACTACTATCATGAGCGGACGCTCTTCGACGAAGGGCATGTGGATGAGGCGATTGACATGCTTAAAAAGGCAGGCTATCTCTACGAGCAGGAGGGCGCCCTCTGGTTCAAGATGGACGAAACGGGGGATGAAAAGGATCGGGTGATCATTAAGTCCGATGGGGAGAAGACCTACTTCGCATCGGACATAGCCTACCATAGTCAAAAATTTGCGCGGAAATTTGGTATACTTATCGACATTTGGGGATCCGACCATCATGGGTACATACCGCGGCTCAAGGCATCCATTGAGGCTCTCGGTAAAGATAAGGAGAACCTGAAGGTCATCCTCATACAGTTTGTGACCCTTCTGAGGGACGGGAAACCGGTGGGCATGTCAACGCGGGCAGGTCAGTTCACAACACTGAGAGAGGTCATGGACGAGGTAGGCAGAGACGCTTCCCGTTTTTTCTTTCTGATGAGAAAGAGTGATGCCCACCTGGAGTTTGATTTGGACTTGGCCAAGAAGACATCAAACGAGAATCCTGTATACTACGTGCAGTATGCGCATGCCAGGATCGAATCGATTTTTCGGATGGCGAAAGAGGAGGGCATAGATATTGCTAGTGGTCCTGAGGTGGATGCGAGTCTATTGGTGCTTCCGGAAGAGACTGCGCTTATAAAAGGTATCTTGAGATTTTATACTGTCATTGAGGGCGGTGCAAGGAGCCTTGAGCCGCATCGACTGACCTTTTACCTGGTGGAACTGGTAGGCAGCTTCCACAGTTATTATAATAAAGTACGTGTGTTAAAAAATGAGATGAACCTTACAAGAGCTCGCCTTATGCTCCTCTACGTGCTCCAGCAGGCGATAAGGAGCGGGCTGGAAATACTTGGCGTGAGCGCACCGGAACGGATGTGAAGATCAGGGTCCCGGGCGGGTACCCGCGTGCGGGTGTGTCCAGGGTCACGGGTTTAAAAGACACGCAAGGGCAAGAGCTACGGTTGAGAGACGACAAAGACGAAGGTTGAGGCGAAGCAGACCGAAATGAAAAAAGGAAACGAACCAAAGAAACCAGACAAACCAGGGAACCAAGAAAAACCAGAGAAACCAAAGAAACCGAATAATCCAGGTTCGGCAACGATGGCCAAACCCGTGGTCGCTGCCCAGGCTGCGGTGAAGAGTAAATGGAGAGAATACGCAGAATCCCTGATCATTGCAGCACTCATCGCGTTTGTTGTACGGAGTTTCGTGGTCCAGGCATTCAAAATCCCGTCCTCTTCGATGGAGCCCACGCTGCTTATCGGAGACCACCTGCTGGTCAACAGGCTTAGCTACGTGGTCAAGGTACCTTTCAGTGACATCGTCTTGCTCCACATTAAGGGGCCCAGCCGCGGGGACGTCGTAGTCTTTCGGTATCCGGAAGACCGGACCAAAGACTTCATAAAGAGGGTCATCGCCAAGGAAGGAGACGTTGTTGAGATTAAGGACAAAGTGGTCTATGTCAACGGGCAGCGAGCCGATTATCCGCAGGCGGTTTTTGCCGAGGCAACCATTATTCCAGGCTCTTATTCACCGCGGGACAATCTCGATCCTGTAACTGTCCCGAAGGATTCCTATTTTGTCATGGGTGATAACAGAGATCGGAGCCTGGACAGCCGCTTCTGGGGGTTTGTCCAGTATGATGATTTCGTAGGGAGGGCACTCATCATCTATTTTTCCTGGAATGGCAATTCACCGGATCTTTTCCATTATATTCGCTGGACGCGGATCGGCCACCTGATACGATGAGGCCGGGTACCCAGGGGGTACCCGCGAAGCGGGTCATGGGTGGGGCTTTCGCCTCTTGGTTCTCCGGCAAAAAAAGTGTATGATTAAATTAAATGCATCTTCGAGGGGACACGTGAAGAGACTGATTACTCTTCTTCTCACCATTTTTGTCAGCACGCTCATCGGTACGTCATTCGTGGGTGCAGAGAACGGATCCGCCTATTTCAGCTTCCTGAAAGGGTACAGAGCTGCACAGGAGGGAAGATACGACCAGGCGGTGGAAAATTATCGGGCAGCCTTGCGTAGCGATCCGAACTCCTCGAGCATACGGAGCGAGCTCGCCCTGCTTTACACGGGCATGGGGGAACTGGCAAAGGCCGAAGAGCAGCTGGGGGAAGCGCTTCGGATCGATCCGAACAACTGCACTACGCTTAAGTTGCTCGCCGGCTTGCAATCGTCGAAAGGGGAGACCGCCAAAGCCAAAGAGCTTTACGAACGCTGCATCAGCGTCGATCCCGAGGACATCGACGCGTATATCTACCTCGGTTCCATTTATATCGCGCAAAAAAATTACGAAAAGGCACTCAGCACGTACCAGACCGTTCTTAAATATGACGACGATAATATAATGGCGCTCTACTATTCCGGAAGGCTCTATGCAGAGCAAAAGAATTATGCAAAGGCCAAAGAGTATTATACGAAGGTGCTCGAACTGAGGCCGAACTTTGAGCTGGCGCTCTTTGACCTGGGGGCCGTATTTGAGATTGAGGGTGCGGTCGATCGTGCAAAAGAGCTCTATGAGAAAGTGATTGCGATCAATCCGCAAAATAAGAGGGCCCGATCGCGGCTGGCTGCTATCTACGTGCAGAAAAAGGACTATGACCGGGCGATCTTTGAGTTCGAGAAACTATCTGATATGAACCGCGAAGACGTTTGGGTCAGAGAGAATATAGGCCTGCTGCACCTCGAACGAGGCCGTTACGAAGAGGCGATACGAGAGTTCAATCTGGTACTCGCGTCCAAACCTAAGGACAACAAGGTCAGGCTTTATTTGGCCCTTGCGCTGCAAGAGATAGGGGATACGAAGAGAGCGATTGATGAGATCCTGAAGATCGAGCCGGGAACTGAAGAAGCGAAAACCGGGAACAGAAATCTCGGGGCGCTTTACGTCAAGGCCGGGCTTGTCGATGAAGGCATAAAAAAACTCAAAGAGATGATTGAGAGCGACAAACAGAACGTCGACCTGTATCTGACCTTGTCCGGGCTCTATGAAGAAAAAATGGATTATCCGGCGGGTATCAAGGTACTGGATGCCGCACGTCAAGTGGAGCCGGACAACGTTGATGTGCTCTACGAGCTTGGCGTACTGTATGAGAAGAACAAGGATACTGATACGGCGCTCAAATACATGGAGCAGGTACTCCGCCTGAACCCTGATCAGGCGAATGCTCTCAACTTCATCGGCTATACGTGGGCCGAAAAAGGAATGAACCTCGATAAGGCCGAGGAAATGATAAAGAAGGCGTTGGCGCTTAAACCGGGAGACGGTTACATACAGGATAGTCTGGGCTGGCTCTATTATCAAAAGGGTGACTACAAGAAAGCAGCGGACGAGCTTGTGAAGGCGCATCAGAGGGTGCCGGATGATCCGGTTATAGCAGAACACGTCGGAGACGCGTATCTGAAGCTCGGTGACCGCACTCACGCTACCGAGTTTCTGGAAAAGGCGCTGAAGCTTGACACGAAAGGCGAGCGCAAGCAGATCCTGGAAGAGAAGTTGAAAGGCCTCGAACAGAAGAAGTGAAGAGAGTCTGGGTTTCAATACTCTCACTGTTCCTTCTCTCCGCATGCGTATCGATTCCACAAAAGGCAGCCGTTGAATGGCCCGATAGGCTCCAATACATTGAGGCTTCGGGCGATCTCTCCATGTCCTGGCGCAAAGTCAATTTTTCCGGCACAATCAGTTTGCAGATGGACTACCCCTCCCTGTTTGTACTGGAGATTTACGGCGCGTTCGGGCAAACGATAGCCTACATAAAGAAGGAGGGCGAAAAATTTCTTCTTGTGGCTGGCGATGAAAAAAGCACAGACGAGGGGGCCTTTGAAGAGAGATATGGCTTGCGAGTCGAGGATTTCATGGACGACCTGGCGATGAAGGGGAACAAGAGACAGACTGATGGATCGATCGTCATCGATAGATCGAACTATCGTGTAATCTATAATCAGGACCGCAAAGGAAGAAGGAAGATGACTTGGGAAGGGCCCGATGGCACCATGCAGCTGCTTTTCACACAGGTGAGTTTTACCCAGGGAGAACCCAATGTCAAAGATAGTGGCGGGAAGATGTGACGAATACCACCCTCGTGAGCTGCGCGGCTTCCTTGATCGTGCTTTCGCGGAAGTTGGCCTCGTCTTCGATCGCTGCAGGGTGCTGCTGAAGCCTAACCTACTCTCCGGTAAATCACCTCAGAAGGCTGTAAACACCCATCCCCAGCTTGTCAGGGTCCTGGGAGAAATCTTCCTTGAAAAAGCCTGCGATGTTTATGTAGGAGATAGCCCGGGTTATGAGTCAACAGAGCGGGCGCTCAAGGCTTCGGGTATCATGGAGGTGGTACGTAACCTTGGACTGAAGGTGGCACCCTTCGACAAGAGAGTGATCAAGAAGTCACAGGGTATTTCGCCTTACCGAGAGTTACTGTTCGGCGAGGACCCGGCATCGTTCGATCTCATCGTCAATATTCCGAAGCTGAAGACCCATGCCATGATGGGCCTGACGCTCGGGGTAAAAAACATGTTCGGGTTCGTACCCCGTTTCGAGAAGGCGAAATGGCATCTTAAGGCAGGACGCGATGCCCTTCTTTTTGCCAAAATACTTATAGATATCTGCCGTCTCGTCAATCCCTCAGTGACCATCCTCGATGGGATTCTCGCGATGGATGGAGATGGGCCATCCAGCGGGCGACCCCGTGAGCTCGGGGTTCTGGCGGTTTCTCGCGACGTGTTTGCGCTGGATGCATTTATTGAAAGCGCCCTGGCACTTCCTTCGCCCTTGCCTCTGATGAGACTCGCCCTGGAGACGGGTCTCGTTGGAGAGACAGAGGTGGTTGACCTGGGTATGCCGCCAATCAAAGATTTCCTGCTGCCCAAGACGATGGACGTGGGCTGGAACCTGCCGGGGGCGGTGCGTCATAGTATGAAGACGCTCTTCGTCAGAAAGCCGAAATGTAGCCCGGACCTTTGCAAGCAGTGTGGCGTGTGCGCAGAGGTCTGCCCCGCGAGCGCGATCCGCACCGATGAAGAATTCCCTGTTTTCGACTACAAGAAGTGTATACGCTGCTACTGCTGTCAGGAATTATGTCCGCACGCCGCGATAAAAGTCTAAGCGACCGGCCTGCGGCCTTGAGGACTGCCACCTGCGGTGGCTTGAGGGCCGCTTCGCTGGAGGATCGGGTTTCGCCCTTGAGGACCATCAAGCCTACGGCTTGATTCGAGGACCGCTTCGCTTAAGGACCGGGCTTCGCCCTCGAGGCAGTTGCCTCAAGCGTCAGTGGTCCTCAAGGGAGCGCAGCTCCCGGTCTTCGAGCCGGCTCGCCGGCGGTCCTTAAGGCCCGTTATGGGCCGGTCCCCCGCGTCCTTGACAATAGGGCGGTCTTTCTGTTCTATTAGTGCATCCACTACGGAGTCTTATTAGCAAGGGGCGGAAAATGCGATTAGGTATTGTCGGAACTGGCTCTTACGTTCCAGAAAAAGTTCTTACCAATTTTGACCTGGAAAAAATTCTGGACACTTCCGATGAATGGATCTATACAAGAACCGGCATAAAGGAGAGACGGATCGCAGAGCCGGGAGTCGGGGTATCTGAGCTCTGCAAGGTAGCCTGCGAAAGGGCAATGGAGGCTGCCGGGGTCAAGCCTTCCGATATCGATCTGATAGTGCTGGGTACTATAACCCCTGACACGCACTGCCCTGCCGGTGCAAACTGGCTGGAGGCAAAGCTCGGTTGTGATAATGCTGTTTCCTTCGATGTCACTGCGGCCTGCACGGGCTTTATCTTTTCGCTCCATGTTGCATCCGCGCTCATTAAGGCCGGCATGAACAAAAGAGTTCTTGTCTGCGCCGGAGAGATCATGAGCAGAACAGTAAACTGGAAAGAACGTGAGAGCTGTATCCTGTGGGGTGACGGTGCGGGAGCCGTGGTGGTCACAGAGACCTCGCAGGGCGCCGAGGTGCTGTCGACGCACATTCACACGGACGGTAAAAACGGGAGTGAGCTCCTTATGCCGGGCGGCGGTTCGCTCACAACGCCGATTTCCCATGAGAGCGTGGACAAGGGGCTTCATTTCCTCAGGATGATCAACGCAAATACCTCTTTGCGCACTGCGGTGAATCATTTTGCCGAGGCTGCATTGGAGGCGGTAACCACCAATGGTTACAAGATGGAAGATGTTGACCTCATTATCCCCCACCAGGCAAACATCCGGATCATGGAAGGAGTGGCGCGTAAATTAAAGGCCCCCATGGAAAAGGTCTATGTGACGATCAATAAGTATGGCAACATATCCTCAGCTACAGTGCCCATTGCACTCGACGAAGCGGTGAGAAACGGCACTATTACGAAAGGAAAGCTCGTGCTCTTGACCGCTTTTGGCGGCGGCCTGACCTGGGGTTCGAGTCTCATACGGTGGTGAGGCGCTTCGCCCTGATGGGTTCTACAATGTTGCGGGTTACAAGCAGAGATCCGTTACGAGTCCCGAGTTACAAACGAAAGCCGGTTACGAACATAGGGTTGTCATAACCTATAACTCGTGACGCGCAACTCGGAACGAGAGCCATCCGATGCTCGCTTGCAAGCACGTCTAAATCCTATTGAAAAGCAACCGCCTTAACCGTACAATATACGCGCGGAGGGATGGCTGAGCGGCCGAAAGCGGCGGTCTTGAAAACCGTTGGGCGTGCAAGCGCCCCGTGGGTTCGAATCCTACTCCCTCCGCCAATATATCAATAACCTAGCTTTATTTTTTTCCATAATCCGGTTCTATTTAGGTTCTATCCAAAGAAACTACGTTGTTTGTTCTGCCTCTGCGGTTAACGGCTTGTAAAAGCGGGGTCGGGTCTAACCCCTTCATTGTCTGCAAGAGGTATCCTCATAGGTGTATCCTGGCTATGCCTGACAGGCAAGCGATATTACGTTGGCCTGTATGACCGAAAGCACTACTGCAGACGGCTTCGGTCCCGGTACGCCTGTTTAAGAAAAAGTACAGTCGACCGATAATAATGAGAGCTTGTTATCACAAGTCTAGGTGGATGATATGGCCTTTAAGAGTCTGGTTTTGGCCTGTTTTATTCTTACAGCCGCCTTCTGCTTTCACTACTCAATGAATGACGGAGAGTATGCACACGCTCTCGGTTACTATAACAGGGAGATTAACAGTCAATCCAGCCAGCTTTTATCTATGCTCGACGAGCAGGGGAAAGCAGCACTGCGAAAGGACCAGCAGGAATGGCAGAGGCAGACAAATCTAAACGGATTTGGTCACGGGCGAGCTTTCGTTATTGAAGCACTGAAACAGAGAGCTGCATACTTGGAGGCTTGGGTAGATCTGATAAAGGAACAAAGGGTTATGGCGGCAAGGAATATGGAAGTTGAGACATTGACTCCCCCTTCGGTACCACCAGAGACACAAACGCGTCCCAGTGAGCAACAGTATCAGGGACAAGCTCCTCAGACAGCGGAACCCATCCGAGAGGCACCAGCAAGCTACCTAAACACAACTGCCACAACAGGAAGCGTGACTGCCCAGCAAAGTGATAATGCCCCCTTGGGCTCTTTTTATTTAGATTCTGCTCATCAAAGTGAGGCTCCTAGTCTCAGGTAATCCTGCCCTGATCCTAACAATAGTAGATAACTGCTTTGTATTACTGCTACAGTCTATTGTATTACGTTAGCTTACATCGACTGATCTTCCCGTAAGGTAGTTATACTGATCCGGCAGGATTGGAATGTGGACTGTAGGTAGGTTCCGGGTGATGCTGGAGTACTTCCTACTGAAGTGTTGTTTTTGATGTTTGCCCTCAATGCACCGCCTTCCAGCTGGCAATCGAAACTTGTTCTGCTAATCCTATTGTCTTCTCGATTTGCCTGCACGAAGCTACGGTATCACCACACAAATTCACTTGCCATGGCAGGAGTTCTATTGACGGAATCGTGTCATGTCGTGTTATACTGCCCAAAATATATCTTGTTATCGAATGGAGGTGCTCAATGGCAGTGTTTTGTTTAACTCGTCG
>DATFYE010000045.1:0-49443 GCA_035315185.1 Syntrophorhabdales bacterium
CCTGCTCCTGCCGATCATCCGTGGAGAAGATTCAGGATTGCGTTCCCAAACCGGAAGAAGGAAGAGGCCCCGGAACAGCTACCACGGATATAGGACATTTCTATTTTGGTAAGAATAGGACATTTCTATTTTGGCTTTACACTTGGCATTTTCTTGTTGCCTTGCGTGCGGGACAGGAGTACGATGTCCAATGAAACCGGCACTGAATTACGAAAATAGGAGGGGAAAGGGTGAGATTGAAAGGTGTTTTTCCGGCTATGGTGACCCCGCTGACACCAGAAGAAAACGTAGACAAGGCCGCGATGCGCAGGGTTGTACGGTATTGTCTGGATGGAGGCGTGCACGGCGTGCTGGTCCTGGGAACCACCGGCGAATTTCCGGCAATGACCGAAACCATGCGCCAGGATGCGATCGAAACAACGCTCGACGAGGTACGGGGAAGAGTCCCGGTTCTGATCGGCTGCGGTGAGCCAAGCACCCAACGTACCATTGCGCAGGTAAGAGCCGCAGCTCGGACCAAGGCCGACGGTGTGCTGGTTGCGATACCCTACTATTTTCCCCTGGATCAGGCAGCGGTGATTCGCCATTATGAGATGGTGGCCGAATCATCAGAGTTACCCGTCGTTCTTTACAACTTCCCCCAGATGACCAAGATAACCATGGCCCCTGATACTGTCGCGAAACTGGCTGGTCACCCCAACATCATCGGCGTCAAGGACAGTGCGGGCGACTTTATCAGCATGCAACGCTACATTGAAGGAACAGCCGACTCTGAATTTGCCGTAATGTCCGGCACACCCGCTCTTGGACTTTCCGCTTATCAGCTCGGCGCCAAGGGAGGTATTTTTGCCGGGTGCAGCCTGGTTCCCAAGCTATGTGCCGATGTCTATAATGCATTCATTAAGGGTGACATGGAGAACGCCATCGCCCTCCAGAAAATCGCCTCACTGATCCCGCTTATGGGCGGGTTCGGCCCAAACTCGGCCGTCATCAAATTCGGTCTCGATAAACTGGGCATATGTGGACGTACAGTTTCCGCGCCCCTAGGCTTGCCCCCCGGTCAGGAGGAAAAGATTCTCGCGTGGATGCATAGACTGGGGCTCGAAGTATGAAAAGCGCCGGGTCATCAATTTTTATTTTCACAACCGTAGTTTTTTGTTTTATGATAGGCAATATAGCTAAGCACGAAAACAGAATCAGGAGGTTTCCCAATGAAGCGAGCCCTAATTACCATGATCGCTTTGGCCCTTATTCTCGGCACCTCTGCTGTCTGGGCAGCAAAGACTGAACGCTTGTCTATCGCAACAGGAGGAACAGGCGGCGTCTACTATCCGATGGGTGGCAGCATGGCCGCTGTCATTTCCAAATACGTGCCCTATGCCGAAGCGACAGCGGAAGTCACCGCGGCATCGGTGGACAACTGTATTCTGATCTGGAAGAAGAAAGCCGATCTGGCCTTCTCCATGGCCGATACCGGCTGGGACGCGTATAACGGAAAAGGGAAACCCTTCCCGGAGAAGCTGCCGTTGAGAACTGTCCTGGCCCTCTACCCGAACAACCTGCATCTGGTAACGCTTGAAGGAAAAGGGATCGAGAAGGTGTCTGATCTGAAAGGGAAGAGGGTCTCGACCGGTGCGCCGGGAAGTGGAACGGAAGTCATGGGTCTCCGTCTTCTCGAGGCTGCCGGACTCAACCCGGATAAGGACGTAAAGCGTGACAAGCTGAGCGTATCCGAGTCGTCGGGAGCGCTGAAAGACGGCAAGATCGACGCGTATATCTGGGTAGGCGGCGTCCCCACTGCTGCCGTCCTTGACCTGGCAGCCACGCCCGGTGTCAAGATGAAGCTGGTCCCTCACGGTGACCTCGTGGCAAAGATGCGGGAGAAATACGGACCCATCTACGTGACCGGCAGCATCCCTGCAAAGACGTATCCCGGCCAGACTAAAGAAGTCTCCATAGCCGTAGTATGGAACATACTTATCTGTCACGAGAGTCTGCCCGAGAATGTGGCGTACGATTTAACGAAGGCCCTCCTTGAGCACCAGGCCGATCTCGCGGCGGTTCACAAGGATGCTAGTTACATCACGCTACAAAACCAGGCTTCCGGCGGTTCGCCTATCCCTTTCCACGCCGGTGCCCTGCGCTATTTCAAAGAGAAGGGGCTGAAGATTAAGTAGCTCCCCGCAGCAGCCTGGAAGTCGCAAAAAGGAATCAACCGGGAAGATCATGGAAGACCAGAAAGAGATCGAGCAGGAAGTTGTCATCAGCGAAGAGGCCCTCAGGGAGGCCGAAAAATATATCGAAGAAGAGGAGGGCCCTTCCCGAAGGCTCTCTGGTTGGCTCGATACCTTTGTCACGTGGGCGGCGGTTGCATCGACCCTCTTCCATCTCTATGCCGCGGTAGGGGTCGTGACCACGCAGGTTCTGCGCGGTATTCACGTTGGCATTGTCCTCTTCCTCACCTTTCTCGTCTTCCCTGCCCTTAAAGGGCGTAAGAGCCGCGTTCTCTGGTATGACGTGATCCTTGCGCTCCTGGGACTGGCAGTAATCGTCTACATGCTCGTGGAGTTCGATGAGTTCATCTACCGGGCGGTCGTACCAACCCTGTGGGACAAGGTCTTCGGCATCATCCTCATCGTGCTGGTCATCGAGGCGTGCCGAAGGACAACGGGCTTGATTATGCCGGGCGTTGTCATGCTCTTTCTCATCTACACGTTCGTCGGCCCTTCGCTTCCATCGCCCTGGACCCATCGTGGGTATGATCTCGACCGGGTTGTCGGTCACATGTATATGACCCTGGAGGGGATCTTCGGGGTCCCCGTCGATGTCTCCTCTACCTTCATCATCCTCTTCACTATCTATGGCGCCATTCTTGAATACTCTGGCGCGGGCAAGTTCTTCATCGATTTCTCTTTTGCCGCAATGGGAGGAAAGCCCACAAGCGCGGGGAGGACGGTAACGCTTGCCTCTTTTCTATTGGGCGGCCCTTCGGGAAGTGGTGTTGCTACCACGGTAACACTCGGGTCGGTCGCGTACCCGATGCTCGCGAAGGCGGGATACAGCAAGGACGCGGCCGGCGGCCTTCTGTCGGCCGGCGGTATCGGTGCCATACTATCCCCCCCGACTCTCGGAGCCGCCGCCTTTCTTATCGCCGAATTTCTGAAGATCTCTTACCTCGACGTAATCGTGATGGCTGTCGTGCCTACCCTTCTCTACTATTGGTCTATCGTCCTCATGGTAGAATTCGACGCAAAGAAACATGGGGTGAAGGCCATCCCTTTTGACAGGACTTATTCGCTCGGCCGGCTGACAAAGTTATACGGATTTCACTTTATCTCTCTCATCGCCATCGTTGTGATCATGGTAATCGGCTACACACCCATCTTCGCCGTCTTCTGGGCAACGGTCATCGGCTTTGCCGTCAGCTTCATCAGGAAGGACACAGCCCTCCGCTTCAGCAAACTGATTCCCGCGTTGAGAGCAGGCACGCTCGGGGTCTTGAGCGTGGCGTCAACATGTGCCGCAGCCGGTATCATTGTCGGCTCTGTCAGCCTTACGGGGCTGGGGCTCAAATTCAGCTCGATCATCCTCGCATATGCCGGCCACAGTCTCTTTCTCACCGCCATCTATTCCGCCCTTATCGTCTGGATCATCGGCCTGGCGGTGCCCGTTACCGCTTCGTACATTATTGCTGCTGTCATTACCGCGCCGGCCCTGATCACGCTGGGGGTCCCCGACTTTGCCGCGCACATGTTCATCTTCTATTATGCGCTCCTGTCGGAGGTGTCTCCTCCTACCGCGCTATCCTGCTTTGCCGCGGCTGCCCTCACCGGCGGTAATCCTTACAAGACGACCATGCTGGCCTGGAAGTACACCCTTCCCGCCTTCCTCTTTCCCTTCACCTTCGTGCTTGATCCAAGCGGTATCGGATTGCTTTTGAAGGGTCCTGTGCTGAATGTGCTCTGGGTCAGCTTCACGGCATTTGCAGGCATTTTCTGCCTGGCTGCCGGCGTGGACGGCTGGTTCTTCCGGCGCGCGAATATTGTGGAAAGAGTGATTTTGATCGCGGCGGGACTCGCTCTTGTCTATCCTTCGCCCATGGGGGATGGTATCGGGTTCGGCCTTCTGATCCTTGCTACGATCTCGCAGAAGCTCATTCGAAAGGGGCCCGCGGCTGAGCAGGTGAAGGAGCCGACCATACCTGTCTAGGGGCGGTATGCGGCGAATTCCGTGCTGCCCCGGCAGCGTGAAAGCTGCCCTGGTGATATGGGGCCAGAGCTTGACAAGAATTGATGGGAACCGGGCGGCAGATCCGTAGCGTGGATCAGGTAATACAGACCCTGCAAATCTATAGACGGTAGTGAGGAGGAGTTCGTGGTCCTGGGAAATACGCTTGATAAGGCATACAAACTCTATGCATCAAAACCAGCCATTATCTGCGGCAACCATCGGTGGACGTATGGCGAATTCTTCGAACGAGTGAAGCGCCTTTCGTCCTTTCTTGTAAGTTCAGGAATAGGCTATGATGGAAAAATTGCCATCCTTCACCCAAATTGTCACTACTTTCTCGAAACATATTATGCGGCCGCCCGGATCGGAGCTGTCTCTGTTCCCATAAACTTCAGACTCTCGCCGCCTGAGATCGCCTATATTCTGAATCATTCAGAGTCGAAGTTGTTGGTGGTCGATCCAATGTTCAAGGATCAGGTGGATGCCATACGGGCAGAGATTCCAGGTGTCACACGGATCCTCTGGACAGGCCAAGGCATAGACGCCGATCTGACCTACGACCCGGTACTTGAGCAGCAGAATGGTACCGACCAACCGGTCGATGTTGCGATCGGATATGAGGATACGGCCCAGATCTATTATACCAGCGGAACAACGGGCAAACCGAAAGGGGTTATGCTCTCCCACAAGAATGTGTACGTCCACGCTCTGGGGACCATCGCAGAGCTCCACCTCACCGATAGCGACGTCTGGGTCCACGTGGCGCCCCTCTTCCACCTCGCCGACGCGTGGGCCACCTGGGCTATCACCTGGGTGGGCGGCACTCACGTGATCGTCAGGAACTTCGACCCAAAAACCGTTTTCGAAACGATCCAGAGGGAGAAGGTGACCATTACTAATCTGATCCCCACGATGCTCAACCTCATGGTAAACCACCCGGATGTCGACAGCTACGACTATCGAAGCCTGCGTGTCCTCTTGAGTGGAGGCGCTCCTATCGCTCCTGAGATCGTCCGGAAGATTGTCGAGACCTTCAAGTGCGAATATGTTCAGACGTACGGGATGACGGAAACGAGTCCCTATCTGACCCTCTCCCTCCTTAAGGGCCATTTGAAGAATCTATCCGACCACGAGCAACTCAGTTTCAAGGCAAAAACCGGGAGGGAATTTATCGCCGTCGACCTGCGGGTGGTCAACGATCAGGGAGAGGATGTGACTCCCAACGAGCGAGACGTCGGAGAGATCATCGTGAAAGGAGACATCGTGACGGCCGGTTATTGGAAGGCACCGGAAGAAACGCAGAAGGCGCTGAAGAATGGCTGGCTCCATACCGGTGATCTGGCGGTCATCGACAGCGAAGGGTATGTTACGATCGTCGATCGAAAGAAGGATATGATCCTGACAGGAGGTGAGAACGTCTATTCTACGGAAGTGGAAAACGTACTCTACATGCATGCCGCGATCCTTGAGTGCGCGGTCATCGGGGTGGCCGATGAAAAGTGGGGCGAAGCAGTCAAGGCGGTTGTCGTGCTGAAGTCCGGTCAGCAGGTAACCGAAGCCGAGATCATCCAGTTCTGCAAGGATAGGATGGCCCATTACAAGGCGCCCAAAACCGTGGAATTCATCGAGGCCTTGCCAAAAACGGGTTCGGGAAAGATCCAGAAAAAGGAACTCAGGGACAGATACTGGAAGGGCCGCTCCAAAAGAGTTCATTGACTTCAGACTAATACCGACTTGCCTTCATTCATATAGCTGCTTTGCCTGCGTCGGCACGACTCCGACGTACTACTTAGTACGCCTCCGTCGCTATCCTCCTGGTCGCCTTGCTCTATTTTTGAATGCAAGTCGGTATAACTCGACCGATAGGCGCCGTTTTGTAACATTCGACACTTGGTGATTTGAGATTGTTTCCGGGTACCCGCTTGCGGGTGGTGGTGCTTGGAAATCAGACCTTCACCCTGAGCAACATGCTGCTCAGGGTTATGGCGTTTTGCACAGCGTAGCCGCTGAAGTCATTATCGAAGTAGACGTACGTCTCACGGGCCCATCTTCGAATTTTTGCGGCTAGGTCGTGCAGCTCCTCATCGGTATAGTTGGAGGCGTAGAGTTGAGTCCTGCCGTGAAGCCTGAGATAGACGAAGGAGGCTGTCAGCGCCTCATGGTACGGGTAGCGGCCCGCACTCTCGGCAATGCACCAGGCTATATTCCTGTCATGCAGCAGAGAGAAGAAGTCATCGTTGATAAATGTTTTATTACGGGCCTCAATCGTGTATTTCAAGGCCGGATCAAGCAGGCTGAAGAAATCGGTGATAAGCGCACGATCATATTTCAGGGATGGAGGAAGTTGTATGAGAATCGCGCCGAGTTTATCTTTGAGCGCGATCGCATCCGTCAGAAAGCGCCTGACTGATTCCTCTTCAACGTTCAGTCTCTTGATGTGTGTTATAAAACGCGACATCTTCACCGAGAAAAGAAAATCTGCGGGAACCGTATCGTACCACTTCTGAAAGGTCGAGGAACGCACCTGTCTGTAGAACGTGACATTCAACTCCAGGGTATTCAGGTGCTGCGCGCAGAACTGCAGCCAATCCTTCGACTTCAGCTGCTCGGGGTAGAATATCCCCTTCCAGTGGCTGTATTGCCAGCCGCTCGTCCCAATATGATAGGCCGGCGGCGTCAAAAGTCCATCTGCTTTGTCGCCCATCGCCGTCTCTCACTCCGACGTACTTCTAGTACGCCTCCGTTCGCGCCGCTTCGGATCTCCTCGCACCTGGAGCTTTTTACTTGCCGTCCAGCCCTGGGTCCTCAAAAGGCCGCCTGAATCGTCCGCCACTCGATGGCCGTTGTCATCGAAACCGGCGGCTGTCACGGAGGAATCGACCTGCGTTCAAACAATATCTAATACCGATTTGCCTTCAAGTGTATACCTTCCGGGTACCCGCTTGCGGGTGTGCTACGTCGCTTTCCTCGACATACTTCTGAGTACGCCTGCGTCATCTCCTCGCTGCCGCCTCGGTCTCCATCTTGAATGCAAATCGATATAATGCCAACTCGCCTTCCGGCTCAGCCATTCTTTCACACGTTCTACCCTGGTCACGTTCTATCCTCCTTGACATGCCTTTCTGCCGGCACTATTGTACGTTTATGTGAGGACTAACACTATGTCAAAAAACAGAAAGATCAGGAAAGTTGTTAAGAGCAAACCAACCATCGAAGGCGCAGGAGTGCATCTCAAACGTGCGTTTGGGTTCAGTGAAGTGCCGGACCTCGACCCGTTCCTGCTCCTCGACGATTTTCGTTCAAACGATCCACGCCATTATGTTAAAGGTTTCCCCTGGCATCCGCATCGCGGAATCGAGACTATCACGTACGTTCTCGGCGGCAGAGTAGAACATGGTGACAGCATGGGAAATGAAGGCGTCATCGGCGTGGGGGATGTTCAGTGGATGACGGCGGGCAGCGGCATCATCCACCAGGAAATGCCAAAGGGCGACGACAAGGGTTACATGGGAGGCTTTCAACTCTGGGCCAACCTCCCGGCGTCCCGTAAAATGATGGACCCGCGCTATCGCGGTTTGACCAGGGATCAAATACCGGAGGTCTCCACGGGAAACGGTGTGACGGTCAGGATCATCTGCGGTGAGGTTCAAGGCACGAAGGGACCTGTGAGAGATATTGTCACCGATCCTCAATACCTTGATGTGACCATCCCTACCCATGCAGAGTTCATTCATCCCGCCAGACCGGGCCACACCGCCTTTGCCTACGTTATTGCAGGGGCGGGTTATTTCTGTCAGGAGAAGGATCCATTTACCTACGAGATCGAAGGAGCGAACTATTTTGATATGGAGAGAACTGCTTCCATAGGCAACAACAGTCTTGTCATTTTTGATGATGGAGATCAAATAGTGGTCTCCACAAATTCCGAAGGCGTTCGTTTCCTGCTTGTATCAGGGAAACCAATCGGTGAGCCGGTTGCGTGGTACGGACCCATAGTGATGAACACACAGCAAGAATTGCAGGTGGCTTTCGATGAGTATCGCAAGGGGACTTTTATCAAACACGGCGGCAAGCGGTAATACCAATTCGCCTTCAAGTGTATACCTTCGTTGTCGCTACGTCGCTTTCCTCGACGTACTTCTAAGTACGCCTGCGTCATCTCCTCGCTGCCGCCTCGGTCTCCATCTTGAATGCAAATCGGTATAAGAAGACCGGCTTACCCATCATTCTTTCCGCGCGTATCATCCTCTCCGCACGCCCTTCCCTTGAGAGGCGTTTCCTTCATATCTTCGATGGGCGGTATGGCCGCGGAAGAACCGGTGGCTATCTACCACCTATGATACCTATGTCGAAATCATAATTTGCCATGTCCTTCTCCTTTCTTCAGTAACGGCTCGCTGTTCCGGTTCTCCTTCCTGGCCCTGTAGAGGGCCATCAATCTTTTTACCGGTATGGGAAAAATCCCGATGAGTGCAAACGAGATAAGCAGGCTTGGCGAGAGGATCCCTTTCAAGGAATCGATCTTTGCCAGTTCTTTCCCCGCATTCACATAGACGACAGTGCCTGCGAGCATGCCGAGCTGTGACACCCAGTAGAACCTCCGGAGCGGCATCTTGGTAAGGCCCATCACCAGGTTGATCATCCAGAAGGGAAATACGGGGATCAGGCGCAGCGTAAACAGATAAAATGCCCCTTCTTTTTCTATCCCCTCGTTGACCCGCGCGATTTTGTCACCAAATTTACCTTGCACCCAATCCCTCAAAAGGAACCGGGAAACGAAACAGGCCGTGGTTGCACCTATCGCGCTGGCGAAAGAGACGATGAGGGTACCGGTCAGGAGACCGAAGAGTGCGCCTCCGGCAAGTGTCAAAACCGCAGCCCCCGGCAAGGAGAGGGACGTCGTGACCACGTAGACGACAAAATAGACCAGGATCACCAACGCCCGGTGCTCGGCATAGAGCGCCCTGAACGTGTCCGCCGAGCCCTTCAAGTAAGAAAGCGTGAAGTAGTGACCCAGGCTGAGAGCCCAGAAAGCGACGAGGATGCCGATGATCGCCGCAACAATCAATAACTTCTTGACGATATTTTTGCTCACCTCATGCCCCCTTTTGCTATGCTTGGCCGGGTCCAAACTATCGATGACACCTCTGCCCGCACTCGCCGTGGGATCGATGCCGGTCAGATAAGACCATCCTCCATCACTTCTGCGGATTCACCCTTCTCCCGGGCTTCCACCATGGTTACTTCACAAAACCGGAAATCTCCTTTAATGATAGATAATATAATCTCCTTTCCCCGGAGCGGCAATTATGTCAGCTTCACGGCCCCTTTCCTCAGAAGGTAGAAATTCCCGTCTCCCATCCGCTGGAAAGCCGGTTTTAAGTCCAGCCTCAAACTGCAATGATGTCACACGAACGCGCCCACTTACTGGCGGGACAGTTCCCGGCTTCTGAGGTGACGTTCAGGAGAAGCGGGTGAATCTCCTCAGACTCGCGAAAGAGAGGGGTCTGCGACTCATGCTTGCAAATCAAAGATGCAGATTGCCGGGGACCGGCAGTGCATGGTATGGTTAAACTGGAGGAAAAGAGATGGCTGGCATCACATTCCCGGCGCAAAGAAGCCGCGATCGAAGAAGGAGAAAGTCATGCTTTCAAAACAACGGTATGCGGTGATCGGCGGAATCGAGCGCTACGACGAACGGGACAACATACAGGCCCGAGGTCAGTTGCAGCCGGGATCGGAGAGCTTCCTTGAGTTCTATAAGCGCCATCCTGAATGGGAGGCCAGGGACAACGAGATTCGAGCCGTTCCGGAATTTACGGGAAGTCACCTCGACCATCCTTTCTTTCTGCAGGAAATAATAAACGTCATGAAAAACGGTGCAGAGGGTTTGGTAGATGGGCCTCCCGCGCCCAGCAAAACCATCATCTCTCCAGAAAGGGCTACAGAGAAGCTTAAGGGATTTGCCCGTTTCCTTGGCGCCGACCTGGTGCGCATCGGGCCTTTGAACCCTGCCTTTGTCTACACCCATATCGGAAAAACCCACGGAGATCCGGCGAGAACCTACGGCGCTCCTATCAGGCTCACGCACCAACACACGGTCAGCATAGCCATCGGGCTTGATCCCTCTCTCATGAAGGCGGGCCCTACCCTCCCTATGGCCGCCGAAGTGATGAAGGTTTACAACAGGCTTGCCATGATATCCACATTTCTTGCTGGCTACATCCGGTCCCTGGGCTATCCTGCACGGGCCCACATCGTGAGTAACTACCAGATTCTCTGCGTGCCCGTTGCCATCGATGCCGGCATGGGAGAACTGGGTCGCCACGGCATCATGCTTACCAGGGAACTGGGGAGCGCTCTCAAGCTGACCACCGTCACCACCGACCTTCCCCTGCTCTATGATCCTCCGACCGATATCGGTGTTGATGCATTCTGCAAAGATTGTAAGATCTGCGCCGAAAGCTGCCCCAGCGCAGCCATACCGTTCGGCGATAAAAAGGTCGTGCGCGGCGTGGAGAAATGGGCCATCACGTCCGAGGCGTGTTTCAAGACCTGGAGGGAAACAGGCACCGATTGCGGGGTCTGCGTTGCTTCCTGCCCGTGGACAAAACCCAGAACAGGGTTGCATCGGCTTGCTGCTGCTCTGGCGACCAGGAAGAAAAAGGCGGGCTGGTGGATGAGCCGCGCCGAGAAGCTTTTTTACGGGAAGTTCCAACCCGGTAAGGTGCCTTCATACTTCGAAGAACCGGAACCCGTGTGGAAGAAATACAAGTCACTCCGGTAGTACATGAGACCACTGCGGGGCGAGGCCACATGACTGCTCCATCTGACCAGCTTCCCATCCTGATCGTCGAGGACGATAAGAAGACTGCCTCCCTGATATCCCTCTATCTCGAGAGGGAAGGTTTTCGCACGGTCGTTGCCCACGATGGCGAGACAGCCCTGAAACTGGCGGCGGATCGCAAACCCCTGTTCGTGGTGCTCGACCTGATGCTTCCCAGGGTGGACGGTTGGGAGGTCTGCCGGCGGCTAAGAAAGGCTTCCGACTTACCCATTCTGATCCTGACCGCAAGAGACGAAGAGATAGACCGTGTCTCGGGGCTTACCCTCGGGGCCGATGACTACGTGGTCAAGCCGTTCAGCCCCAGGGAACTGGTTGCACGGGTGAAAGCGATTTTGCGACGGGCGCAAGCCCGGCCCACCACTGAATCCAAACCTGTTTTGGCGCATGCTGGTCTTGTTCTGGACCCCGAGAAACAGAAACTGACACTGGACGGACAGCGGATCGAGCTGACCCACCATGAATTCAATTTATTGCATGCGCTCATGGCAGCGCCGGGCAAGGTCTTTACCCGCGACGAGCTTCTCCGTTCCCTTTATCCTAAGCACGAAGCCGTGGTCATCGACCGCGTTGTGGATGTCCACATCGGAAAGATCAGGCAGAAGATCGAGAAAGACCCGTCGAACCCCGGATTTATCATGACAGTAAGAGGGTCCGGCTACCGCTTTACGGAAGAAGACGGCAAGGAGCCTCAAACGAGGGGTTAGACCTTGAGACAAAGCCTTCTGTGGAAACTTCTCGGCGTCAACGCTTTGGTCATTGCCTTCGTGATCAGCGTTGTGTGGCTCGCCATCAACTACCTGGCTGCCGGCTACTTCATGACCCTGATGGAAAAGTATCACATAGCTCCTCAAGCAAGCCATCAGATGTTTGTCAGCGCCGTTCATCGATATCTTATAGGGGCGAGCGTTGCGGCCTTTGTCCTCGCACTGGCCCTGAGCGTGGTACTGATGAGGAGGCTGCTTGGCCCACTTTCGAAAATGACCGGCACTGCGCAAAGGATCGCGGAGGGTGACTACACCGGCGAGGTACCGGTTATATCCCGTGATGAGGTTGGAAGACTTTCTGAGGCTTTTAACCGGATGTCGGCCAGCCTTAGGCACACGGAGCAACTGCGGAAGAAGATGGTGATCGACGTTGCCCACGAGCTGAGGACACCCTTGACCAACATCAACGGTTACCTAGAAGCGCTGGCGGACAATGTCCTGACTCCTTCCCGGGAGACGGTTCTCTTGCTGCAGGAGGAAACGCTCCGCCTGACGAACCTGGTCGAGGATATCATGAGGCTGGCCAGAGCCGATGCGGCGCGGGCCGACCTTCACCGGGTTGAGATTGAGGCTCACGGTGCAATCACACAGCTGCTTGATGCGTTTCGGCCGCAGCTCGAAGCCAAACATATCAATGTGAAGGTAGACCCGAAGCAGCGCGATATCCGGCTGTCGGCCGATCCGGAAAAGCTCTCGCAGGTCGTGACAAACCTGCTTCAGAATGCCTGCCGGTACACGCCTCCGGATGGAGCGCTCAAGATTTCGATAGAACGGATGCCGGATGCGGTCCTGTTTGTCTTCGCGAATACGCGAGGGGAACTGGAGGATAAAGAACTTCCATTCATCTTCGAGCGGTTCTATCGCGGCGAGAAGTCCCGTTCGCGCGAGCATGGAGGTGCGGGCATCGGCCTCGCCATCGTCAAGGAGCTGATCGAGGCGCATGGGGGCCACGTGGGTGCTGAACTGTTGCAGGGGTATATCCGCATCTGGTTCTCGTTGCCCGTAACGTCTAGGTGAAGGCAGCTCAGGCTTTACAAACTCTTTACATTCCCTTTGTACCCTCTTTATGGTCAGCTGTTAAACTTCATCATGTCGAATCATCGACCAATGAAGCGCAGGGAGGTCGCGTTGGAGAATAAAGCACGGCTGAGTGTCAAAAAACGGGTGCTGGTGGCAGGAGTAGGCCTTGTCGCTTTGGGGCTCATATCGGGGTTATACGCTTACGAATCTGTCAGAGGGAGGGATGTGAATATGAAAAAAGGCATGGAGAGCGCGGCGGCGGATCGGATGACTGCTCCCCCGCCCATAGATGCATCCCGGCCGGGAACAATAGAAACCGCGACGTTCGCGCTGGGCTGATTCTGGGGTCCCGATGCCCAGTTTGGGAGCATCAAAGGTGTTGTTCGTACGCGAGTAGGCTATACAGGAGGAACGAAACTGAATCCTACGTACCACAGCCTGGGAGATCACTCGGAGAGCATCCAGGTAGATTATGACCCGGCAGTGATCTCCTACAAGGATCTGCTCAAGCTGTTCTGGGAGGGGCACGATCCGACCTCGCGCTCGTGGTCAACGCAGTACAAGGCGGCGATTTTCTATCACAACGATGAGCAGAAGAAATTGGCTGAAGAGACGCGGGACATGATCGAGGCCACACAGAAGATAAAAGTGCAGACGGATATTTTGCCGTTCTCCCGGTTCTACGTTGCGGAGGCGTACCATCAGAAGTATGGCCTGCGCGGCCACAATGAGTTCATGAGGGAATTCCGGAGCATCTATCCTTCCGGCGAGGCGTTTATGAACTCAACCGCAGCAGCCCGTGTGAACGGCTATTTGAGCGGCTTTGGCAGTTCCGCAACGCTTCAGGAGGAGATCGACAGGCTTGGCCTCTCCCCGGAGGCGCAGCGCAGGTTGCTTGAGCTCGTGAAAAAGCACGGACGGTAAGAAGAGAAGGAGAAAGTTTTATGGAAAGTACGAAGATTGACAGAGCCTATCCGATGTACTACTTGATAAGAAGAGGATGCTGCACGATGCAAAGAGGCCATAGTGTGTTCGTAGCGGGCTTGATTCTGCTGATCCTCGCAGGATGTCAAGCCCCGGCACTCGACGAGCGGGGACCACGGCCTGGCGGCGCCGCTACCGACCAAGCCTCTAAGGAGACAGGGGGGAAACAGATGGAAGCCTCGCACGCACGAGATTGGCGAAACTTCAAAAAACCGGACGATGCAACGCTAAGAAAAATGCTGACGCCGATTCAATACGATGTGACCCAGAGGGAAGGAACTGAACCGCCCTTTAAGAACGAGTATGCGGATAACCATAGGGAGGGTATCTATGTGGACATCGTTTCTGGTGAGCCTCTCTTCAGTTCGATCGACAAATTCGAATCCGGCACCGGATGGCCGAGCTTCCACAAAGCCTCTTGAGCCAGACAATATTGTTGAGAAGGAAGACCGGAGTTTCTTCATGAAGCGTGTCGAGGTGCGAAGCAAGCACGCGGATTCGCATCTCGGCCATGTCTTCCCGGACGGGCCGAAACCTACGGGCCTCAGGTATTGCATGAATTCAGCAGCGTTACGGTTCATCCCCAAAGAAGATCTCGAAAAAGAGGGCCACGGGGAGTACCTCAGCCTTTTTGCCAAACAGTAGGAGCGCGGTGCAGGGCCGAGTTCTTGGGTTCCGTAACCTGTAAAAGGAGGCGCCGGGTATGCGAAAAGAAGACAGAAAGACAAAGGGTTCTGCTATCGCCCCAGGGAAGGTCTGCCGAATGGGCGGACAAACGCCGGCGGATCCATCCGGAACGAGGCGGCTTAGCGCAAGGGACAGGGAAAAGGAAGAACAGATCAGAAGCACCATCGGCCGGAGGGGTTTTTTCAAGCTGATGGGTCTCGGCACGCTGGGTCTTGGCTTCGGTGTTTCTATATTTGACTCCATTTTTCAGTACGCCGAGGGAGGCGACACCAGCGAGGAGCAGAGAAAGCACATGCTTCTCACGGTGGGGACGGTTGACTTCATGGGTTTTCGCGCCAAGGAGATCACTCCCAATAACGAGTTTTACATCACCACCTATTCAGATAAGGTACCTGCGATCAACTATGACGCGCACACGTTACGCGTTGAGGGTCTCGTCGAGAAGCCCTATGCGCTCACGATGAAAGAGCTGGAGGCGATGAAGGATACAACAGAATTTGTGACCCTCCAGTGCATCGGTAACCCTGTGGGTGGAGACTCGATCGGAAATGCCCTGTGGGAAGGGGTCACGCTGAAAAATATTCTTGACAAGGCCCAACCAAAGCCGGCCATTGTCAAAGCGGCATTCTTTGCGGAGGATGGATACAGTGACAGTATACCGTACGCTCTGGTCCAATCTGACGATGTGTTCCTCGCGTACAAAATGAACGGAGAACCGTTGCCCCGCGAGCACGGATATCCGCTGAGAGCCATCGTCCCGGGCATCTACGGGATGAAAAACGTGAAATGGATTTCAAAGATCGAGCTTATCAACTACAATTTCAAAGGCTACTGGGAAAAACAGGGATGGTCGGACGAGGCAATAATGCCTCTCAAATCACAGATCCTGATGCCCATGAGCGGTAAATCGATTCCTGTCGGGAATTATATGGTCGGGGGTGTTGCCTTTGCCGGGAGGTACGGCGTAAGCAGGGTGCAGGTATCGCTTAACAAGGGCAAGACCTGGGCCGATGCCAGCGTCAAATCGCCGCTGTCGCAATGGGCGTGGTCGCTGTGGGAGTATGATTGGAAGCCATCGCGCGCGGGTCAGTACGCCATACAGGTGCGAGGCATTGACAGGTCGGGCAAGGTGCAGGAATCGGGTTCCCTCGTGGGCAGGCTCACGGGATCGTTCCCATCCGGGTCAACAGGAATTCACGAGGTAGATGTGACAGTGAAGTGATACCAAGTTGCCTTCATTCATATAGCTTCGTTGCCTGCGCCCCGTCTCACTCCGACGTACTCTAAGTACGCCTCCGTTCGCCACGGCTTGAGCGCCTCGCTCTATTTTTGAATGCAACTTGGTATGACTCGCCTGCAGTGCAGTGGCGGCTTAACACATAACACTTAACACGCTTCTCTATGCTTGTTCTCTCACTTGCAGAATGAGGGAGGCCATCTCTGCCACGTTGGGTGAATGCGTGGCGCATTGGATCGCGATATTTCTCCCCCTTGGGTGCCAGATAGCAGGGTCATGGTCCCAGAAGAGCGTGATCGTTGCCAGGCCGCAGGCTGCGGCGAGGTGGGCAACACCTGAGTCGTTCGAGAAAAAAAGTCCGCCTCCGGTGAAGAAACGTGCAGTCTCCTCCAAATCCTCGAACCTCCGCGAATCGTCTAGCTGTGGCTCTGAATCGTATGCCTCCAGGAGTACAACATCAATGTCTATATCCTTGAGCTCCTTGTAAAGTGCGATAAAGTGCTCATATGGCCATTTCTTCTTTGCGTAGCTCCTTTCAGGGTAAAGAATGATCCTGCTCCCGCTCAGCTCCTCGATCTCTTGTTTTAAGGGCCTTATGCCAAGCTTCTGGAGTTGAGCGAGCTGGTAGGCCTCCACGTGGAGCGCCTTTTCCTCAGGATACAGGTCGATGAATAGAGGCGACTCTGACGAGACGGCACTTAACCGCTTTCTCATTTCGCCGCTCTTGTCCTTTCCGATCAGGATGGCCTGCTTCCATCCCTTGTTGGAGGGCAGATCGGAGAAGAGCCATAGCCAGCTGCGTTCCTCCACAGACAGGATCTGCTCAAAATACTCCGGAAAAAGACCAAGGAACCTCTTGTAGCCAACCGCACATATGTTTCTTCCGAAGTGCGAAAAAAGAGAGTGAAACGTAGACTCTGAGAGACATACATCTCCCAACCCGCCAAGATGAATAAGAAAAATTTCGTTGCCCGCTGTCCTTTCCATGACTACAATTATAGTATACTGAATCTGGTGGCCAGGACACCACTTGTGCCAATTGGTAATTCGTTTTATGCAAAGCCCTTCTAATGACGCATAACCTAACCGGCCAAGAGCCCTTGGAGAAGATATGAGCGACGTGTGTGAGATTATCGCTGACGATCTGAGGAAAGCGCGTAGAGAACTGGAAACCTATATTGATGTTACTGAAGAAGACCTCATGAAGATCTATTCCCTGGCTCTTAAGTTCGCGCAGGAAAGGCGCTCTCAACAGGTCCCCATCGCTGATGTGATGACGACAGATGTTGTGTCGGTTAGACCGGATGCGGATATACATGAGGCCGCGAGTCTTCTCTCAGAGAAAGGCGTGGGTGGTCTTCCCGTTATCAATGATGAAAATGAAGTGGTCGGGGTCATCACGGAGGCAGACGTGCTCTGCATGTTGGGCGTTGAGAGGACCCATGGTTTCAAGGATCTGATAAGGCATGTCCTGGGAGAGTCTTGCCTCAAGCAACAAAAGGAGGGGAAGGTCAGAGATTTCATGACATCCCCCGCAGTGGTTGTGAGGCCCGATCAGGATGCGCTGGAGGCTGCCAGGCTCTTGGAGAAAAAGCGCATTAAGAGGCTCCCGGTAGTCGATGAGAGAAACAGATTGGTGGGGGTTGTCACGCGCGCAGATATTGTTAAGGTGATGGCCAACAGGTGAATTTCCAGGAATACTTCTCAAAGATGAGGGGTGATGCCGAGGGCCCTCCAAGGGTTCCCTTTAAGGAGGTGCTCTGGTCAGGTCTTGGTGCCCTGCTCGGAATAGGCATGTGCGGCTGGGTCTCGTCGTACTACCTCGAACCGAGGGCCCTCACCTTGATGATAGGCTCTCTTGGGGCTTCAGCAGTGCTCGTCTATGGTGTGGTAGCGAGCCCTTTTTCTCAACCGAGGAACGTGATGGGCGGCCATGTCATATCTGCTTTCATCGGTGTGGTTTGTCACAAGTGGCTTGGTCTCGATGTTTGGCTGGTTGGTACGATTGCGGTTTCTTTTTCCGTCATGGCAATGCTTCTCACGAGGACGGTCCATCCGCCCGGGGGCGCGACCGCGTTGACCGCTGTTATTGGCGGCAAGACGGTTTACGATCTGGGCTTCTTCTTTGTCGTGGTACCTATCGCATTGGGTGTATCTATTCTCCTTGTCGTCGGGCTCATCGTTAATAACTTGTCCGGGAAGAGACGATACCCGGCATACTGGTTTTAGAGACTTCTATTTCTGGTTTTGTTTCAAATAGTCCAGACAGAATTTCAAAGCCTGATCGCCCGGTAGACCCTTATCCTTCATTGCTTTCACGTATTCATCCAGGATAGGCCGCATTCTCTCGGTCCATCGGTCATCTTCTTCTTTTGGCAGCGAAATGAATTTGTGCCCCTGTTTCGTTGCCCATTCCTTGCCTTCCACGTCTATGGTATCCCAGAGCTTGCCTGTTTTCTCTATCCACTCCAGGTCAATTGCTTCGATGGTCTTCTGAACATCCGGGGGCAAAGCGTTCCACTTGCTCTTGTTCATGACGCAGAAAAAACCCGTAGAGTATGCCGAGCCGTAGTTTTCCGTGGTAAATTTCGTTACCTCCGCAAGCTTCCACTGGTGCAGGCCTTCCACCGGCATGAGCACGCCCTCGGCCACCCCTTTAGAAAGGGCGTCGTACGTTTCGGTGATCGGCATGCCGACCGGGGCGGCGCCGAGAGCCTGTACTATTTTCGCGCTTAACCCGGTGGACCTTATCTTCATCCCCTTCAAGTCTTCCAGTTTGTAGGCGGCCTTCTTGGTCGTCAGGATGCCTGGCCCATGAGCATGGAGGTAGAGTACCTTTGTCTCATCGAACTCCTTCGGTTTAAACTTTTCGTAATAAGCATTGATGAGCTTGGTCGCAACATAGCCGCTCTTGTAGCCGAGGGGCAGGTCGATTACCTCCGTCAGCGGGAATTTGCCCCTGGTGTAGCTCATGATAGACCAGCCGATATCGGCGATCCCTTTTACAACGGAGTCATACGTCTGTGGTGCCGGCATCAGGGTGGACCCCGGGTAGAAGGTTATTTTTACCTTGCCGTTCGTCCTCTTCTCCACCTCCTTGCACCACTGCTCCGAATTGATAGCCTGTGCTGTTAGCGGCGGCATAAAATGCGCGTAGCGGAGCGTGATCACCTCCTGCGCAAAGGCCGGATACGCAGTCAGAACGAAGCTCACCGCAAAGCTTAGCATGATCATTTTCATGCAGATGCGTTGTTTCATGGCTACCCCCTATTTTTTTAATTTAAGCGACAGGACCCGCACCTTGTCGCCCCCCTGCAAGGCTTTGCTCAGCCTTTTTCTTACGTCAAGAATATCGTCCTTTACCAGTTTCATGGCCTCTAGCGCCTTCCGCTCCGAGTAGCGCGGTTTCTTAAGCGGCTCAAACATCAACATTCCTCTGAAGGCGAATCAGTATTACTCATCGGCTGCCCACAGGTGCTTACCCGCGTGCTTCCTGGGTAGCTGCACCACGCCATCGATCTCCTCGAGATCAAACCACCACTGCTCCTCGGGGTGCGCTTTGCCATAGCCCATCAGATCATCGCCCCGGATAGCCATGCTTCGTGCAAGGCCCGAGTTGCGCATCATCCAGCCGACTGCCCGGTGGAAGGGTGTGTAAGGCTTGTTCCACGGGCAAACCTTTATGCAGGTGCCGCAGCCGGAACCATGCTGATTGCCCACCCGCATGGTGGTACACTTCCGGGTGTCGCTCGGCCAGTGCTCGTAACCGTTATACATCTCCTTGCCTCCGTCGGTCAGGGCGCCGGAAGGACATTCACGGGCGCACTTTTTGCATTTTGAACAAAAATCCTGCAACCCGAAATCGATCGGCTTGTCGACTTCAAGGGGGAGGTCTGTCGTGACCACAGAGGCCTTAAACCTGGGCCCCAGGAACGGGTGGAGCACGCAGTCTCCGATCCGAGACATTTCGCCGAGGCCGGCCCACAGGAGGATAGGCGGGACCACGATCTGGTAGTTTCGCGCGTGATGTGCCCGCGCCGGATAGCCGAGTCTCCGGATATAGTCGGCCAGGATGCAGGCGATAAAGCCCGACGACGAATATGCCAGAAAGCTCATAGAGTTGCTGATCCAGTTGTGGCCGTTCGTGGCGTGGGAGGTCCGATAGTCCTGGTCAACGATAACGGCAATGGCGTACTTATGGTTACACTCGACTGGTTCACCGTCGGGGAAGGAGTTCGTGTAGACCGCATAGGGCGGCAATTTGCAGATTCCGACCGCGTCTGACCTGAGAAAATATGCGGTCTCCTTGATATGGCGCGACAACACCGCTGGATCCTCAGGAAGCGGAGCCTTCTGCTTCGCTACCACTCCGTCAACAATTTCTCTGAGGAAGAGCTGCATGGTCCCGAGCGCGCCAGAGAGCGGATGTTTCATCACGAACCGGGGTCTCTCCCTGGCGAGAATGGGACCATACAGACCGGCGGCTGCTTTATTGAAGCCACTATCCCGTTCATCAACCCTCTTCACCTCATCATCATGTACAATCGTTGTAGGCCGATCTACCCTCTTTATCCTGTGCATGGGAAAGTTCTCTAAGTCCCGTTTGTGATAACCGCTCATGGTGCACCTCCACCTAAAAGCAATCATTAACTATTGATTCATAATGAGTAACCAAAAACATCGACTTTAAACTGACCGAGTTCCGTCATTAAAGGTCAGACCTATTGTAGACTAACCCAATTGGATGCGTCAATCGAAAGAGGAGTCGCTCTTTGACATACCGTCCCGTAGAGATTAGAATATCGAATCATGAATAAATTCAAGCTGGTTACCGAATTTAAGCCGGCGGGCGATCAGCCCCAGGCCATAGAGAAGCTGTCAGAAGGCGTCGAAAAGGGTTTGGAGCACCAGGTTCTGCTCGGGGTCACGGGCTCGGGAAAGACCTTCACCATGGCAAACGTGGTTGAGCGGGTGCAGCGGCCCACACTCGTCATATCCCATAACAAGACGCTTGCGGCCCAGCTTTACACGGAATTCAAGACCCTGTTTCCGGAGAATGCGATCCACTTCTTCGTGAGCTACTACGATTATTATCAGCCGGAGGCTTACGTCCCGCCCACGGACACGTATATCGAGAAAGATGCCTCTATCAACGAAGAGATCGATAAGCTCCGGCTCTCCGCGACAAACGCGCTCTTTGAAAGGGAGGATGTGCTCATCGTTGCGAGCGTCTCCTGTATCTACGGGCTCGGTTCTCCGGAGGCCTACTACGGCATGCTCGTGTATCTCGAAGAAGGCGACGAGATCGACAGGAGAGCCCTTTTTGACAAGCTCATCCAGTGCCAGTACGAGAGAAACGAGACCGATTTTTACCGGGGCCGGTTCAGGGTCCGCGGAGAGACGGTTGACGTCTATCCTGCTTATGAGGAGGACAAGGCTTACCGGATCGTGCTCGATCGGGACAGGGTCGCAGGCCTCTACGTAATCGATCCCTTGAGCGGGAAGCCCCGTGAGAAACTCAACCGGATCACCATATACCCAGCTACGCACTACGTGACGCCTAAAGAAAAGGTGGAGACAGCGATTGCGAGCATACGCACGGAACTCGCCGAACGACTGAAAGAACTGCGGGGAATGAACAAGCTGTTGGAAGCGCAGAGGCTTGAATCAAGGACCAAATACGACCTTGAAATGCTCAGCGAGATCGGCTATTGCCAGGGTATAGAGAATTATTCACGCCACCTGACAGGAAGAAAGCCGGGCGAGCCGCCGCCTACGCTCCTTGACTACCTGCCGAAGAATGCCCTCGTGCTGATCGATGAGAGTCACGTGACCATACCGCAGCTCATGGGCATGTACAAGGGTGACCGGTCACGTAAAGAGACACTCGTTGAGTATGGTTTCAGGCTCCCCTCGGCCATCGACAACAGGCCGCTAACGTTCGAGGAATTCAAAGAGAGGGTCAAGCAGATCGTATATATTTCCGCCACACCTGCCCTTTACGAGATCGGTAAAGCAGCAGGCCATGTGGTTGAGCAGATCGTGCGGCCGACAGGACTGATCGATCCGAAAATTGAGGTGAGACCGGCAAAGAATCAGATCGACAGCCTGCTGGAAGAGATCAAGATAGTCGTGGAGAGAGGAGAGCGCGTCCTCGTGACAACGCTGACGAAACGTTTTGCGGAGGATCTCACCGATTTTCTTCTGAACGCCGGCGTCAAGACAAAGTATCTCCACTCGGAGATCGATACGCTGGAGAGAGTGGCCATCGTGCGCGATCTACGCCTCGGCAACTTTGATGTGCTTGTCGGCGTCAACCTGCTGCGGGAAGGGCTCGACCTACCTGAAGTCTCGCTCATCGCAATACTTGATGCTGACAAGGAAGGTTTCCTGCGCTCTCAGACATCGCTTGTCCAGACGTGCGGAAGAGCGGCACGTAACCTCAACGGCAGGGTGATCATGTTCGCGGACAGGATCACCGACTCGATGCGAAGGACGATTGAAGAGACCGAGCGGAGAAGGAAGGTCCAGACGAAGTATAATAGGACGCACGGCATCACGCCGGAAGGGATTAAGAAGCAGATCATCGATGTTCTCGCGTCCATCTACGAGAAGGATTATTACACGATACCACTGGATGAATTCGAGGAGCAGGGCATTCAGCCCAAGAAGCTCACCAAAGTGATGAAGAAGCTGAAGAGAGAGATCGACGACGCTGCGAAGAAATGGGACTTCGAGAGGGCCGCACAGTTGCGCGACAGGCTGCTGAAGCTGGAGAAGATGGAAGTACGGCTGTGAGACAAGGCAAGTGATCTCACGCCCAGTCGCTCCGCTCCTTCGAGTCCGCAGAGGCGCAGAGGAAAGACAGGAGATCGGTCTCACACAGAGAGCACAGAGGTAAGTTAGGAGTGATTCTTGCCGCGAATTCGAGAGAAGGCCGAATTCGCGGCAAACCCCGTCCGGCTTCGCCGGAAGGGTTTAAATACTGCTTCCCTCGCGGAGCGATGCAGGGTGCCCTGATGTGCGCTTTCTCCCACATCAGGGCACGGAATAGACTCTCTGTGGGCTTTTCCTCTGAGCCTCTGCGGACTCTAGCGAGTGAAACGAGCGGGCGTGAGATAGGATTGAAGTTTTTCTTTGGTGCCAGGTAAATGATTAGCGAAGAAACCCTTGCCAACTTACCCGAGAGTCCGGGTGTATACCTCTTCCGCGACAAGAGCGGCCAGATTATTTATGTCGGCAAGGCAAAGAGCATACGGGATCGGGTCGGCAGTTATTTTGCTGAGGGACCCAAGGAGGGACGCCTTGAGCGCCTTCTTTCCAGGATCGAGAACGTTTCTTTTGTGCTCACCGGCAATGAGAAGGAAGCCTTTCTTCTCGAGAACAATCTGATAAAAGAACATCAGCCCAAGTATAACGTGATCCTGAAGGATGACAAGACTTATATTTCCCTGAGGCTGAGTGTCAAAGAGAAATTCCCCGCATTATCCGCCACAAGAGACATAAAGGATGACGGCGCCCTCTATTTCGGGCCCCATCCGCATGCGCGGGACGTCAGGGACTTCCTGAAGATTGTGCAGTCATTATACCCTGTGAGACGGTGCAAGGATGCGGTCTTCAAGGGAAGGAGCAGGCCGTGCATTCTCTACGATATCAAGAAGTGCCTTGCGCCGTGTGTCGGTTACACGGATGAAGCTTCCTACAGGGCAATCGTGGAAGAACTGACCGATTTCCTTTCGGGCAAGGACGAGAAGCTGCTAAAGAGTCTCGAGGAGCAGATCGATAAGGCAGCCAAGGAGTGGGATTTTGAGAAAGCCCGGGAGAAGCGGGAGCGATACCACGCGCTCAAAAGATTGGTGGAGAAGCAGCACGTCCACGAACACCTGGGGAAAAACAGAGATGTCTGGGCTGTGCTCAGGGAGGAGCGGAAGCTCAGGATTGTGCTCCTCAGCTTTCGTAAGGGTGTTTTGATTTCAAAGAGGAGTTTTCGCGAGCCTTTTTCACTCAATCCCGATGGGGCTTTCTCTTCATTCATTTTCCAGTATTACAACAGCCGCCAGATTCCTGATGAGATAATCATCTCGGAATCGCTGGAAGACTTGCCCTTCCTGGAGCAGCATCTGAGAGAGAAGAGACCGGGCCTGCGTGTGCTCGGGCCGGAGTCGCGCGGGGCCGGTGACATGATCAAGCTGGCTGTGGAAAACCTCCACGAAGTAGAACCGATAGAGACCGACGAAGCTTTTAAAAGGACCTTTCATCTAAAGAAGGCGCCGAAGCGGATTGAAGTTTACGATATTTCCCACACGGGTGGTACGAGTCCTTCCGGCATCATGGTTGTCTTTGAGGAGTTCAAGGCGCGTAAGGACGCATACAGGGTGTTTCACATACGGGAAGCGCAGCCCGATGATGACGTGGCGATGATGAGCGAAGTGCTCAGGCGAAGGATGAATGATGAGAAGATACGCCCGTTACCTGACCTCGTGATTCTTGATGGCGGCAAGGGCCAATTGTCCGCCGCGATCAGTGTATTCAAGGCGCTCTCCATGAGCCCGGACCTGATAGGGATCGCCAAAGGGCAAGGCAGGAAGAGAATGGAAGATGTGCTCTACCTGCCCTTCCGGAAGAATCCGTTACTCCTTCCCAAATCTTCGCCCGTCTTCAAGGAGATCGTCAGGATGCGCGATGAGGCTCATCGGTTCGCCATCGGCTCGCACAAGAAGTGGAAACGTAGAGAAGACCTTTCTTCTATCCTTCCGCACATCAAGGGAATCGGAAAGAAGAGAATGATGCTTCTCTTGAAGACATTTCCCTCGCTGCAAGCCATGCGAGAAGCTGATGCGGACCTGATCGCCCGGTTGCCGGGTTTCAACAGAAAGATCGCAGACGGAATCAAAACCGCGCTCCAGCCCACCGCAGACGCATGATACCAGCTTGGCTTCAAGAATAGATTTCCACGGGCAAGCCCGTGGTACTCTGTGCACCACGCGTCCCGCGGACAAAAGACGCCTTCACCCACGCACAAGTGCTTGGCCCTCGGCGGCTCGCGTCGTCCGTGGAAATCTATCTAGCGAGCACGGCGAGTGAGAGGGGGAGGCTCCGACGGCTTTGCCGATGGAGGGGGCGACGCGAGCCCCAGTAATAGAGGACCTTCTTTCCCTCTTGTGGAGTAGGATAGGGAGAGAAGCGGCTAGACTTTCTCGTCCGCCAACCCTGTTTGCTTCTTGAAGAATAAGTTCGAAAGGAGGACCAGGGCCGCCAATCCCAGAAGTATGACAGAGATAGGATGCGAGAAGAAGATCCCAAAGTCTCCCCCGGAAATTTTGAGGGATTGACGCATTGACTTCTCCAGTATTGGGCCTAAAACGAAGGCAAGAATCAAGGGGGCTGGTTCATAGTCGAATCTCTTCAACAAATAACCCAACACGCCAAAGAACATCATGACTCCCACATCAAAGAAGGAATTGTTGTCAGCGTACGCCCCCACAATGCAAAAGAAAAGGATCAAAGGGATGAGGATTCGCTGCGGAATCCTGAGCACCTGGACCCACATTGCGATCAGTGGTAGATTGATGATCAGGAGCATGATGTTTCCCAGATACATACTGGCAACCAAGCCCCAGAATATGTCCGGGTGCTCTGGGATGAGAAAGGGGCCGGGCTGAACACCGTGCATCATCAAGGCAGCAAAAAGCAGGGCAGTGGCCACGCTGGTGGGAATACCGAGAGCGAAGAGAGGCACCAGGCCGCCTGCGAAAGCAGAATTGTTCGAAGATTCAGGACCTGCCACGCCTTCGATCGCTCCATGCCCAAACTTTTCCGGATGCTTCGAGCAGCGCTTTTCAGTCGCGTATGAGACAAAGGAGGCAAGAGTTGCGTTGCCTCCGGGAATGATACCGATGATGAAACCGATGAAGCTTCCTCGGGTGATGGGTTTCCAGGAGTCTTTCCAGTCTTGCCGGCTCGGTAGGAGATGCCCCAACTTGGTCCTGGATAACGATAGTTCTTCCGACGGGCCAAGATTTTCGAGGACCTCCGTCACTCCGAACAACCCCATCGCGATCGGAAGAATGCCCACTCCATCCATAAGATTTGAAATCCCAAAGGTGAAGCGCGCCTTCCCCGTAAGCATGTCAATGCCGACGTAGGCGAGAAGAAAGCCAAACGCCGCCACCATCATTGCCTTGATCATCGATTTCTGTGCGAGGTAAGTCAGGATGGTAATTCCCAGAATGATCAAGGCGGTATACTCTGGCGGCCCGAATGCCAAGGCAAGCTTCGAGAGGGGATAGCTGAGAAACATCAAGGCAATCACGCTCAATGTTCCGGCGATGTAAGACCCGAAAGCGGCTATCCCCAAGGCTGGGCCTGCTCGGCCTTGACGCGCCATCTGGTAACCGTCCAGGCAGGTCACCACTGAGGCGGCCTCCCCCGGGACGTTGACCAGGATAGAGGTGATAGACCCGCCATACATGGCTCCATAATAAATGCCCGATAAAAGAATTATCGATGTCACAGGAGAAATTTTGAAGGTCACCGGCAGTAAGATGCTCACCGCCCCTGTCGGGCCAATCCCGGGTAGCACACCAATCAATGTCCCGATCAGACACCCAACTAGGCAGTATACGAGATTGGTGGGTTGAAAGGTGGTTTGAAATCCCATCAAGATGTCTGCAAAGAAATCCATGCTTCTACCTCCCAGCTACAATCAGCCAGCCTTTTGGAAATGGGACTTTTAGAGCCACAGAGAAGACTAACCATCCAGCCAAGGCTGTAGCTGTCGCGCAAAAGAATACTCTCGGCCACTTATTCTTCCCTCCAAAGAAGAGTCCATAGAGGACGAACATCAGAGCGAAAGTGGAGAGTAGAAAGCCCAGAAGATTAAGCAACAAACCATACAAGAACACAGAAGCGACCACTACAGTCTGGCTCTTCCATTGAATTCCCTTCAAGATTCCTTCCGGCCCGATGAGCCCCTTCGCAAGAACGAACAGACTGAAAGAGATTAAGAGCAAAGACATAATCAAGGGTAACAATCCGGGTCCCGGGTTTCTTAGGGTACCCGGCTTCAGCATTATCCCGCCAACCGCAAAGAATACGCCTACCGCCAACCAAAAAAGACTCCCCACAACCTCTGATCCTAGTCGTTTCATTCTCATCTCCGTACGCTTCAATAGTTATCCCTTTTGCCTCTTCCTTCTCCGCACCCGCGGAAATCCCATCGAGATGATTCGTGTGGCGTTCGACCGAGATCCCCGGAAGTCTCCGCGGGTTGTGTCCATCAGGATATTCGGGGCCCTATCCGGCGTTTATCGAACCTTCAGCCGAACGGAAGAGGTGCAGGGAAAAAGCAACGACGATTATCTGGTCTTGACCGAAGGAACACTCACCCTTGTTTGTTCAGTTTGGTCTTCTGCATGACCTCCCCATTCTTCCGATACAGGGTTTCAATGAGCTGTTTGAGCGCCTGCCTGGAGAGAGGGTTTGGATCGTATACATAAAAACTTTCCGCTGTGGTGCGAAACTGGGGCGCTTCCATGGCCTTGCGGAATGTCCCTTCCAGCTTTGTCACCACGGCCGCAGGGGTTCCCTTGGGCGCTGATATCAGGTAATACTCCGTAGAAAGATTGTAAAAAGGATACCCGGACTCATGGAGCGTGGGAACGTTCGGCATGACTCTTTTTTCCGTCGTGGTCGCCAGCACCCTGACCTTTCCCGCCTTGTAACTTTGCATCCAAGCCGATGCGCCCACTCCAATCGCGGTAACATGCCCCCCCAACAGGGCCGTTAAGGCCGGAGGGCCTCCACCCAAAGGTACGACAGGCATATTCAGTTTTTCCTGCTGTATCACAAGCTCGATATCCAGATGCGGGGCGTTTCCGATCCCAACGATACCAAAACTAACCTTCCCGGGGTTCTTCCGGGCATAGTCAACAAGGTCTTTGACAGATTTGTAGGGGCTATCCGCTCGAACAATGATGCCGCAGTAAAAGGTACCAAAGTGGACAACGGGGATTACATCCTGGAGGGGATGGTAAGAGACAGATTCTAAGTAAGGGATGACGGTAAGGGAACTGGTGGTGTGTGCCAAGATCGTATACCCGTCACCCTTGGAGGTAGCTGTTATCCCTACTGCCACCGCGCCGCCAGCCCCGGGTTTATTCACGGGGATGACCTCTTGGCCCAGGATCTTCGAAACCGTTGGTGCCATCGCTCGAGCAACAACATCCGTTCCGGCACCCGGGGGTCTGTCGATGAGCATGTTTATCGACTGTGTCGGATACTCCTCTGCCCATGATGCCCCTTGACCCAAAACCAGAACGATCGAGATAAGGGCAAGGAGAGCAACCCGTCTCTTCCACACCGTCCGCACGCTCACTAATTTTCCCTTGGCATGAGTTTGGTAGGTGGATTGTTCTTCAGCGCTCGCACCCATTTATTACCTCCCGTTTCAAAGTAAGACCATGCTAAGACGACAAATAGTACTCTCCAAGCCAATAAAATAAGGACAGGACTCTACTTCAACACCCTGTTAGAGTTCGGAAATAGCTTCCAAAATGTTGGCAGCCCGCACAGGGTTGAAGATTCCGCAGATGCAATCCCTTGCAAGGACCTCGGCCGCGGAAGAGCTAGTCTCCTTTCCCTTCTTTATATCGGCCACCAGTTTTGCAACCAGATTCTTCGATATCAGTGCGTGGCCGCACATGGTTGTGATCTCCATGGTTTCCTTGGATGGAAGCTTCTCAACCCGGCCATAAACCCCCAGGGAGTAGTCTACTGAGTGGGGCCTCAGGCCGGCCTTTTTACAGCATTGGAAGATCTCTTCGAACAGTCCCGACGCTACTACAGAGATGCCCAGATCGGCCTCTTTTAAATCCTTCATGAACCGGGTCATGTCCTCGCTGTTAGTGAAGACTATCTGAATCATCGGCAGGTCCTCAACGTCGGAATTGAGAATCTCATCCAGGCTGGCCGTGAATCTCGATCCAGTCTTGACATCCGAAAAATTTACGATTGGGTGCCGCGAGGCAATTTCCAGAATCTTTCTCAGCCTCCAGTCATTTCCCTCATCGTTGAAGCCCTTGGCCCGAATGGCGAGCATCGGATAATCTTCACTCAGACTGGCCGGGTCCCCTGCTCGATGCAATGTGTGCGTCATCCGAATCCTCCGAAGTCAACCTCTTCAGTGCCCCATGATCCCTGGTCATCGATCACTAAATATTGCTCACGGTTTGGGCAGTGGTCGTCCCAATCCCAGATTGACTTTTCCGTTTGGTCGCAACGTGAAACCGAGTGATTTGATCCGTTCTGCCGTAGGATCAGGCCCGTCCGGGGGAAGGACACTAATGACCCCCAGCGAGAAGACGGTGTCCAACGTCTCGGCCACCTGCTTCAGCGCAGACAGAATCACATCGAGTTTCTCTTCAGGAAGCTTGAATTCAATGATGGCCGACAGGACCCGCTCATTGAGAACTTCCTCTTTCAAAATACCCCGGACGGAATCCGACATGAGTCCGGTTACCGGTGTCCGGGGCTCAAACTCAACACCGCGATCGGCCATGGCACGCGTCAACCGATCGATGTCCCTCATGCTTGTGCCGATACCGGGCCGTCCCATCTCCACAGTGACACCAACTTGCCCTCTGACATAACGGTGGGTCACCTCGTTCGTCTTCACCTCCTCCGTTCCCCGCCCAAGGAGGCCGGTGTGTCCGTGCGGTTTCAAAGGATTCGAGAAGGAGGCGCGAAGTGTCCGGGGCCACTCCATGGGTTGCTGGTATATTGCCTCGACTTTGCAGACACCGGCACGGAGGCAGGTACCGCACTCAACGCACCGATCGAGATCGATGGCTCGAGGCTTCCTTCTTTTGCGTGCCTTCTGATCGGTTATGAAGATCGCCTCCACAGGACAGTGGGGCGCACACTTGTGGCATCCAATGCAGATTTCCTGATTAATCAGCATAACCCTCTTCTTTGTTTCCGAACGGAACGCCTCGGCATCGCTGTCTGATGAGGTGTTGGTTCCGATGGATAGAAGAAACCGATGTTGCCTGCCTTCCTTATTTGCTAAAAGACGAATTTGCCGGTGAAGGCAATTCACTTACAGCAAACGTTCGCCTAAACTATCAGAAAATTTTTTTCAGCGCAACATTTTTTTCCGACAGGCTCTCCTGGTAAGACGGACATCTCACTTCAAACTGACAGATGACCTATTATAGCGAAATTCCCTTTGTAATTCAGCCGGTATCGGCTATAATGGTTCAAAGAACCCATGTCCGACCTGGAGAGTTCCTTCACCATACATGATCTTCCTGCTGAAGAAAGGCCGCGGGAACGCCTCAAGAAGTTTGGTTCGCAGGCGCTGTCCGGTCCTGAGCTGCTTGCCCTGGTTGTCGGCCGCGGCATAGCGGGAAAATCTGCATTAATCATTGCACAGGAGCTCTTGAGGCGGTTCAAGAGCATCAAGGGTATAAGTGAGGCAACTTTAGAGGAGCTGTCCGGGATCAGTGGCATAGGTTTAGCAAAAGCCGCCCAGTTGAAGGCATGCTTCGAGTTGGGAAGAAGACAGGACCAAGCGGTCGAGAAGCCGTCCAATTACAAATACGAGCTTACCAACCCGCAAACAGTGGTGAAGGCTGTCAGGGCAAGCATTGAGGATAAAGCCAAAGAGCACTTCAAGCTTGTCCTGCTTAACGTGCGGAACAGCATACTGGATGTTTCCACCATTTCCGTAGGCACGGTAAGCGCGAGTCTGGTTCACCCGAGGGAGGTATTCAAGAAAGCCATCGCCCACGGCGCCTCTTCTGTGGTGCTGGCACACAACCATCCGTCAGGTAACCCGGAGCCTTCAGAGGATGACGTGAAGCTAACGCAGCGTCTGACTGAAGCGGGCAGGCTGCTCGGGATAGACGTGCTGGATCATATCATCATTACGACCAAAGACTTTGTCAGTTTCAAAGAGCGAGGATTAATGTAACAGCACTATACATGGGCCACTTTGTTGGCTTTGGCAGTGCTGCTTTCTTCTGTTAAGGATGTATGGTGGAAAAGCGTCTCGATTTTGCAGGTGAGCTGGCCACGACTGCCATGGGAATAATGCCCCATGAGGATGTAGACAGAGCGCTCGACCTTGCGCTGTCCATGGATATCCCCTTCTGGCCTCAGCTCCCGAAACTCTCCTATTATGAAGACATGTATGTCCAAGCGATGGAGCACTTTCCGGGTGTCGTGATCGATGAGGCGAACCAACGGATCTACGTGGATACGGAGAAGTTCATGGATGGCATACCCGCGTATCTGGAGGATGAGACCGAGACGGAGCGCTTTACCCTCTCGCCGCAATTCTCCCTTGTCTTTCGTAAGTTTCTTGCGCTTGATCTTTCTGCCTACAGATCAGTACGGGGCCAGCTCATCAGCCCGGTGAGCCTGTCGTTGAAGATTTGCGACGAGAACGGAAAACCTCTCGCGTATAATGATGAGATACGGAGCCTGGCCTTTTCCTTTATCCAGAAGAAGGTGAACATACAGGCGGAAGAGCTGCGGCAGAGGAACGAAAGGGCATTTGTCTGGGTCGACGACCCTGGGTTGGAGTTTATATTTAGTGCCCTGTGCGGGTATGATAACGTAAAGGCAAAGGATGAATTGACCGTCTTTTTCGGAGGTATCGAAGGGCCTCGCGGCATTCATCTCTGCGGAAGGCCCGACTGGGATTTTCTCTTTTCTTTACCTGTGGAGATAGTCTCTTTTAATGCATTTGCTTTCGGAGAAACGGTTGCCACCTATGATACGGTGCGGCGCTTCCTCGAAAAAGGAAACATCATCAGCTGGGGGATTGTACCGACCTACTACGACGAATTTTCGAAAGAGGACCTGATGAGCCTCGCTGACAGGCTTGAACGCATCTGGAGCCTGCTCGAGGCCAAGGGGCTCGACCGATCTGTGATCGCACGAAACAGCATGCTTGCCCCGGCTACGTGCAATCTCCTCAATGTTGACAGAACCGTAACCATTGACAACGCATTTATGCTTCTCAAAGAATTGTCGATACACCTGAAGGAGAGATACCTTTAATGGACCGAATAGACCGCATGAACCCGATAAACCGAACAGATTCGACGGCCTCGTCGACGGCGTCAGTAAATCGCATCCACATCGTCTGCAAGCAAAAGAAGGAGGACGCACGCGCTGTCGCACAGCAGATCGTGGCGAGATTCGGCTCTACGACCGAGGTCCTTCTTAACGAGGAAGTAGCGCTGGAACTCGGTTACGAGAAAACGTTCGAGTTGGAGCACGTGGGTGAAGGGGCCGGGCTCATCATTGTGCTCGGAGGCGACGGTACCTTGCTCTCGGTAGCCCGTCAGCTCAAGGGAAGAGAAGTGCCAATCCTTGGAGTGAATCTGGGAGGTCTCGGATTTCTGACCGAGACTTCGCTGGAAGAACTCCCGGATATGCTTGCATCCGTTATGCGGGGGCAGTATCACCTTTCCCGCCGCACTATGCTCAGCGTTGCGGTGGAGCGCAGCGAAGAGCTTGTCTTTGACCTTTCCGTACTGAACGATGCCGTGATTACCAAAGACGCGCTTGCCAGAATAATCGATATAGAGACCTTCGTGAACGATGAGTATCTGACCACATACCGGGCTGACGGCCTCATTCTCTCAACCGCAACAGGCTCAACAGGATACTCGCTGGCGGCCGGAGGGCCGATACTCCACCCATCTCTCACAAACATTGTCGTGACGCCCATATGCCCGCATATGCTGACCAACCGGCCGATACTGTTACCCGATGAAGCCGCGCTCCGGGCAATCCTGCTCTCCAGGGACGAGAGGGTCATTCTCACCCTCGACGGGCAGATAGGATTTCCTCTGGAATTCGGGGACAAGGTCACGGTCAAAAAGTCACCCTACACCGTCAACGTTATAACCTCCAGCTCAAAAGGATATTTCGAGGTGCTCCGGACAAAACTAAAGTGGGGAGAACGATAATCCTATGCTGGCCTTCTTGAGAGTGAAGAACTTTGCCATCATCGATGAACTGGAGATCGAGTTCAAGGAGGGGTTCAACGTCATCACCGGCGAGACGGGCGCCGGCAAATCGATCATCATCAACGCTGTGTCTGCGCTCATCAATGCCAGGATACCGACAGACGTTGTCAGGGGTGATGCAGACAAGGCTGAGATCATGGGCCATTACTGCCGCGAGGATGATGAGTACCTTCTGAAACGGATTATCGGAGAGCAGGGTAAGTCGAGGGCCTTCATCAATGAACAGCCGGTGACCCGCAAGAAACTTGAAAGCCTTGGAGCGGAATTGACGAGCATTTACGGCCAGGGAGAGTCCCAGGATTTGCTGAAGAAAGAGCACTACCCGGCGATACTGGACGGCCTCCTTTCGCTCGAAAAGGAACGGAGACTGCTTTCGGAAAGGGTGAGGGACTTCAAAGAGGTGACGGGAGTCCTCAACAAGAAAAGAAACGAGGTCCAGGGGCGGGAAAGGGAGATGAGTCTGCTACAGTTTCAGATAGCCGAGATAGAAAAAGAAAACGTTCAAGAGAATGAAGAGGAGATCATCAAGGAACGATTGGCTGTTCTCAAGGATGCCGAGAAGATCAGCTCTGTCCTCGACAGCGTGAGCAAGGGCCTCTATGAGGATGATGGCTCTGCCCACAGTATTCTCAAGGCAACCGTTGTAGCACTCAAACCCTTGAGTAAGGTCGAGGCCCTTGAAAAGCTGAGAGGGAGAATTGAAGCGCTCTTTTTCGAGCTGGAAGACGTAGCCGCGGAGCTAAAGAAGCACGAGAAGGCAATTGTCTACGACCCGGATCAACTTGAGACTATGGAGGATAGACTGCACACAATCCGGCGCCTCCACGAAAAGTACGGGAAAACGTATAGAGAGCTTAAGGAATACGAGCAGTGGGCCAGGAACTCACTCGCCTATCTTTCCACGCTCTCGTCGAGCCTTGAGGAACTGGAAAAGAGAAGCGTCTCATTAGAGAAAGAAGTGGCGGAACGGGCTGAGCGTCTTTCCGCGGGCAGAAAAAAGGGAGCGAAACAGATTGAAGAGGCGGTTGCCAAGGAGCTGGAACTGCTCTCCATGAAGGGCGTAAGCTTCAAGATCGTGATCTCGGAAAAAGGCACCATCGACGAGGATGGTAAGGACGATATTGAGTTCCTTCTGAGCGCAAACCCTGGTGAGCCGCTCAGGCCGTTGAGAAAGGTTGCGTCCGGGGGGGAGTTGTCCAGAGTAATGCTGGCCATCAAACGTATAGTCGGCGGGACAGTCGGGATGACCATGATATTCGACGAGATCGACGCGGGCATAGGAGGAAAAGTAGCCGAGATCGTGGGAAGCAGACTGCGTGAGCTCGCCCAAAACAGCCAGGTGATTTGTATCACCCATCTCCCGCAAATTGCAGCATTTGGCGACCATCACTTTCTTGTTGAGAAGTATCAAGGAGAGGAGTCAACGAGAACGACTATTAGAAGGCTCGCGCGGGATGAGCGGATAGTGGAAATAGCCCGCATGCTTGGCGGTGTAAAGATCACTGAGAAAGCAGTCGACCAGGCCGAGGAAATGCTTGAGAATGCTCAGAAAAGCCCGTATTAGCGACATACGAGCGGTTCACCGCCTCGTCAATGATTGCGCCGCAAAAGGGGAGATGCTTTCCCGCTCGCTTGCTGAACTCTACGACAACATGAGGGATTACATCGTGTATGAAGAGGGGGGCGAGGTACTGGGCACCTGCGCCTTGCACATATGCTGGGAAGACCTGGCAGAGATACGCTCCTTATGCGTGGCCCCCGAGTCCAGACGAAGGGGCATAGGAAAGGACCTGGTCAATGCGTGTCTGAAAGAGGCGCGAGAATTACGTATGGAACGAGTCTTCCTCCTCACCTACCAGGAGGAATTCTTCGGCAAGTTTGGTTTCCGTCTGATCGACAAATTAGAGCTGCCCCAGAAGATCTGGACGGACTGCGTCAAATGTGCCAAGTTCCCCATGTGTGATGAGATAGCGATGGTCACGAAGCTTTTGGAGTGTAATCATGATTGAGAAAGAGCATCTGATCCATAAGTTGAAGAATGCTTTCGACAGCTACGAGATCTGTTCTCTCAAGGAACGGACAAAAAAATATGAGAGCTTCGAGCGGGAGCTCTACAGTCTCGTGTTCAAGGAAGAAGAGGGGATCGCGCTTCGCGCCATTAAAGATCACCGCCTCGTCTTCTCGTACACGTTTGAGTCAGGGGAAAACGCTGCCACTGCCCTGATCGAAAACGCTGTGGCGCTGGTTCCGTTTATGGACCGGGACGATCAGGTGACATTCCCCGATAAGTACAGCGCCTATCCCGCTTTCCATGCCCATGACTCTGCCGGGCTCGAAACGCAGGACAGTCAAAAAACTTCGCTGGTACTCGCGCTGGAAGGGAGCATGCTTGACTATGACAAGAGGATCGTGCAGACACGCAACTGCGAGCTGCAAGAGGTGAACATCGAGTCGGCTATCTTTAATGCGCATGGATTGCAGGCAGAAGCGCGGAAAACAATTTACACGTTGGGCGGGCTTGCTGTTGCTGCAAACGGAGAAGAAGTCTCCTGGTACGACTGGTCGTGGAGCCATGCACTCAATGATCTGGAGGCTGCATCATTGGGCAGGCGGATCGCTGAAAAGGCAGTCTCGTTTCTTGATGGCAAGGTTTTGCAGACGGGTGCGTATGAAGGGCTGTTGACGCCAGGAGCAGCCTGCGACATACTGGCCGTGGTTGCGCCTTCCTTCCTCGGGGAGAGCCTCTATAAAGACAAGACGTGGCTCAAAGAGCGGATTGGGCAGCAATGCTTTTCGCCTCTTCTGAATATCACAGATTCAGGACTGGCAGGCATGGGCAGTTTTCCTTTTGATGGTGAAGGTGTGCCATCGCAGGAAAACACGCTGGTACGAGAGGGCTATTTTCAGCAATTTCTGTGCGACGTATATTACGGCCGCAAGCTGGGCAGACCATCCACAGGGAACGCCGTGAGACCGGGCGTCAAAGAACCGCCAAAATGCTCTCCGCGTGGATTTTACGTTGAGAAAGGACGCGAGGATGTGGCTGACGCCTTCCAGGATGGGGTGATCATCGAGGAGTTGATGGGCACTCATACTGCTAACACGATCACCGGCGATTTTTCTGTCGGGGCGCTGGGACACCTCCGCAGGAACGGACAAGAGAGCCCCTTTAAGGGCGTGATCTTCTCAGGAAACGTTTTTGAGCTGTTGAGGAACGTCAAGGCCGTGGGGAATGATCTCACGTTTTACGGCCCCTACGGCTCGCCGACGCTGTATATCACCAATCTAAAAATCAGCGGCACGTAACCACTTCGAGGCTGCCTTTCGCGCCCAACTTCGTTGCCCGTCGGCCTGTTCTGCTCGACGTACCTCAAGGTACGCCTGCGCAGCCCAGCCCTCGGAGCGCCTCGTTACGCATCAAAATTCAGCCTCGAAGTGGCGTCGCTGGCTTGAGTACCGCCCATTCTTAGCGATTGCCGATATAAACATCAAAGAAAAAAGGCAGCGCCATTGCTGACGCTGCCTCGCTCTTTCAAGAGATGATATTCTTATTTCGTAAAGGTCCTCCTTAACCCCAGGACCCCGATAAGACCAGAACCAAGAAGAACCAAGATGCCAGGTTCATATAGAGTCACAGGGTCTGTACCCGGAGGATCCCAAGAGCAAGCGGTCGACCCCCCGGTCGCAACCTGAGCATGGGTGCCATCGTTGGCGTTTCCATTGCCGCTCGATGTTTGCACGTATCCAATACGTCCGTCTCCGCCACCGCCTCCTCCCCCCATACCGTACACAAGGCCGGTGCCAAAAAGCAAAAAGGCGAGGGCAACGCATACAACTAGTGGCTTCATCCCTTCCTCCTTATACCTCACGTTCGCTAGGTGAACCTGTCTCCATGCTAGCAATTAGTATACCACATCTCTTGTGTACGCAAGCAATTGTAATTGTTAGACATAACAAAAAGCGATGCTCACAACATAACCCGTAAGTGTAAGCTTTTACGACAATGACGATGCCTCCAGTTGGCTTAAAACCCTTCTTGCATCTACGTGCAGCTCTGTTTTGCGACGGTTGTAAAAAATGTCGACGTTTCTCTCACTTCTTTACACTTTTTCTCTGACTTAGGCCGCAGGGCTAGTCCGCACATTACACCGGAAGTTTCGGTCCAATGGCATCATTTCTTCTTAAAGCCATTGAGCGCATTAATACAAAAGCAGCGGGCTTATCGCTGTGAGGCATGGTTCTTTCTATTGACGGCTTTATTTCATTTTCGTACAATTCCATGATAGGAGGTGACTCCAGATGGACAGGGATGAAGATATAAAGATCCTTCTCGCCGAGGAACAAACCTTTCTCTCCAGGGAGAGGACCATGCACTCCTACATGCAGACGGGTCTGGCCTTCAGTTCCGTCGGGCTCGTGATCATGAAGTTCCTCGTTGGCGCTCTCTACTTCTGTGCCGGTCTGTTTTTCATCATCATCGGAGCCCTCCTGATTGTGGAGGCTGGAAAAAGATACCTGCGTTTCCGGAAAGCCATAGTCAGGCTGAGAGAAAAGGAAGCAAAGCTGGGATACGACATTGGGGTAATAACGTGATGTTTGTGATGCCTCATTATGGGAGACCATCACGACAAATTCGACAAAACGATTGGGGGAGGCAACTATGGATACAATTGAGGCGTTCCAATCTCGGGCAAGTCGGAGGGCTTTTCTTCAGAAACAGGTTGATCAAAGCACGCTCGAAAAGATAGTGAACATCGCCAACAGAAGTCCGTCTTATATGAATACTCAGCCCTGGGAACTCTATGTTCTCGCGGGCGACGAGAAGGATAAACTGGCTGTAAAACTATCTTCAGATATCCTGAAAGGAGTTCCCCTGATCCCTGACATGCCATTTCCTACCACGTGGCCGCCGCCTCATGAAGAACGATTTACACGTCACCGCATGCGGCGATTCAAGGCGCTGGGGATCGACCCCGAAAAGCAGCAGGACGAAGTCATTGCTTCTTACAGGAATAACTTCAAGTTTTTCGATGCACCCTGCGTCGTGGTGTTAACCATGGATAAAAGATTGACGTCCTGGTCGGTTTTCGACTGTGGCGCTTTCGTGCACGGATTCCTGCTCGCGGCTCACGCAGAGGGCCTGGGTGCCTGTCCTCAGGCGGTGCCCACGGGTTATGCTGTTGCGATCCGGTCGCAGTTGGCTATCCCCGATCATCTGATGATCGTCATCTGTATATCGGTTGGCTACCCTGACCTGTCTTCACCCGTTAATCAATATGTTTCTCAGCGTCGCGAATTAGGAGAATTTATGCACTGGTATGGATTTCCCGGCAGGTAGTCCATTGCACAATGCAGCTTCTCTAGCAGATCCTTGCCGTAGCTATCTGTTGCTACCAGAACCGTGGGATCAGGAGATATGCGGATGAGTAAAACGAGGGAGAAAGAAATGAAAAAAGATAAACACCCACAAGCAGAAACAGGGAACCGCGTGACCCGCAGAGAATTCATGAAAACCGTTGGATTGGGGGGTGCCGCGCTTGGCCTCGCTGGCGTCGGATCCAGCGCGGGTGCTACAGGCGAGGGGAGTACGAAGGGCAAACCAGGTGCCGAAGCAACAAAGAGAAGACTTAAACTCACGATGGCTTTCTCGGACAATCCCCGTGTCCAACCGCTCAAGGAGGGTGCTGTCAGGGCGCAAAATATAGATCTTGAGGTCGTGACGTTGAATCCCAGTAAGATATTTTACCGCAATCTGCACTCCGGCCCGGAGTTCGACGTTTCCGAAATGTCCATCTCCGAAACGCTCCTCGCCAAAGAAAGGAGTGAGGCCTTTGGCAAGGGAAGGTGGGGTTGGACCCCTATTCCTGTTTTTCTGAGCAGGGGCCTCTTCTGGGCTGCCCTGTACGTCAGCACTTCGTCGGGCATAAAGCAGCTTGCGGACCTTAGGGGAAAGAGGATCGGTGTGCCTGACTACTGCATGACCGCGGCACTGTGGTTCAAGATAACCCTGAAGGATCTTTATGGCATCGAGGCGTGGGACAACATCTGGTTCAACGGACGTACGCCAGAGCTCAGCCACGGAGGAGAACTTGGTTTGAACATGAGAGGACACGGCGTGGCGAAAGGTGTCAGTCACCGTTGGCTCACCGTTGACCAGACCTTGGACGTCATGCTGGACAGGGGCGAACTGGACGCCATATTCCCGCCCAGCGCGTCGGACGGCATCACGGCAGGCAACGCCACCATCATTGACCGGTACGGCGGCACACCCATGTCCGGCAACCCGAGGATCCGAGGGCTCCTCAACGACGAAGGGAAAGCTGCTATCTACGAATTCTTCCGTAAGACAGGGTGCCATCAACCGAACCACCATGTGATCATAAAGAACAGCATACTCCGTGAACACCCCTGGGTCGCGATGGAACTTTACAAGGCCTTCCAGCAATCCAAGGAGTTGGCGTACGAGCGGGCCAGAAGGGCTCAGTCAACCTACCTGTACTTCGAGGGACACGACTGGAAGGAGCAAGCAGCTGTATTTGGAGAAGATCCATACCCGCTGGGTCTCAGAGCCATGCGAAAGACCGTTGAAAGAGCTATTCAAGGTTCCCTGGAGCAGGGGCTGATCACAAAACCAACCAAAATTGAAGATCTCTACTTTAGCACCACGCTGGATACGTAGCTCTTGATGCGCCGCTACCCGGCCAATCGCGGATCGCCGGAAGGTATACGCTTGAAGGCAAATCGGTCTCAGTGATGGTGATGATGCTTGTCATCAGCCGGCCCGCCACCCAGCTCATCAAGGGCGGCTTTCAGAGTCTCGCTGGCATCACTCATGTGTCTGTTCGCTTCGCTAATCAGCTCGGCAACGCGAGTCAGCCGATTATTCTTCGCCAGCTCAATCCACCGCGCATAGTCTTCAGCATGCCCCTCGTTATGCTCGATGAGGTGTCTCAATACGATTCCCAAACGCTGTATGTCGTCCATTAGGCAACCTCCAGTTACTTTGATTCCTTCTCGCTAAACCCTTGCCCGGACCTTTCCACTATCCCAGAATTTTATCATAGGTTTGGCTCTTTTGAGACAAATAATTATGGGATCTTTAAGCGGAGCCCCATGGATAGATCATCCGGAAATCATTTAGTGGAAATGAGAAAAAAAGGAGCTATAATAGTATGAACCCGAGGAAAGGAATTAGGACCCTCGGACAGGGAAGCGAGCACTAACATGTCATTCATTCTCGATGCGTTGAAGAAAGCCCAGCAGAGGGATCAGCAGAAAAAGGTATTGAAAATCCACACGGCCGAGCCTGCCCCTGATTCGTCCGCATGGCGCGTGAAGATGGTCTCGCCCGCCCGATATACGCGTTTCAGGCTAGAGCCAAGAGAGGATAATCCTTCGAGAAACGCTGAAGAGAAGTACACAGAAGAAACTGTCGCCGGACGCATCGATGGGTCCGACGTACCAACCGATGCGGCAGTGCCGAAGGTCCCGGGTCTTCCAAAAGGAGCCTGGATTGCGGCAATTGCCCTAACACTTCTCCTGCTGATTGAATGCGCTGTGGTCTACGACGTTAGAGCACGCATGTCGGCCATCGCAGCGGACGTCAACAAGCTGGCAAGACAGATCAGCTCAACGGAGGGCCGAACGGTGAAGACAGAGCGAGATCGCCGCAATCTCAAGGCGGAAAACGACACGCTCAGGCAGGAGTTGGAAGCGGTAAACGCCGATTTGACCAGCACCCGTAAAGCACTGCAGACGCTCAAGGTGAGGCAACAGCGCATGACTGTGAAAAAGAGGCACCCAGCTGTGACCGAACGGAGATCGCCGGTGCCGCCGCAGGCTGCTGCGCCGCCGCCCTTGTTGCATGGCGCTCCGCCCAGGGTTCAGAACCCCTCTCAGTTCGACACTGTCGAAGCTGGGTCTGTGAAAGCCTATTCTATCCGGTAACACCAATCGAATGTGTCCGGTTTGTCTCCGTACTGAATGGCAGTAATCTCGTCATAAAGCCGCTGGGAAAATGATCCTGTGTTACCATCGCTGATGGTGACCAACTCATCTCCATGTCGGACCCAGCCGACCGGAGAAATTACAGCTGCCGTGCCGGTTCCAAATACCTCGGTCAGCCTCCCCTTTTTTGCCTCGATCATGACCTCGTCAATAGAAATTCTTCGCTCGTTCACTTGTATACCCCAGGCACGGGCTAATTCCATCACCGTCTCCCTGGTTATACCTCCCAGGATGGAGCCTTCGAGAGGAGGCGTCACCAGCCCTTTATCGATCACAAAAAAAATGTTCATGGTGCCCACTTCTTCCACATAGCGATGCTCAAAACCATCGAGCCACAGCACCTGTGTAAACCCTTTCTTGTAGGCTTCTTCAGCGGGTAGAAGAGAAGCCGCGTAGTTGGCCGGTGTTTTCGCAGCACCCACTCCCCCTTTCACTGCCCGCGCATATTCGCCGGATGTGATCAGCTTGACCGGATTCATGCCTTCCTTGTAATAAGCGCCGACCGGTGAGGTGATGATCATGAAAAGGTAGGTACTGGACACGTGCACGCCAAGGAAGTTATCCGTGGCAAAAACGAATGGCCGAATGTACAAGGCGTAACCCCGCTTTTTCGGAACCCAACCCCGATCGAGCGTGATGAGCTGCTTCATTGCCTCTATAAAAGATTCCCAGTCTAATGGCGGTATACACAACCGCTGACATGACCGGTTAAATCGTGCATGATAACGTTGCGGACGAAACAGACTTATCGCTCCATCCTGCCTGTAGAATGCTTTAAGGCCTTCAAAGACTGCCTGGCCGTAATGCAAGGTGCAAAGGCTCGGGGAAATCTCGATGTTCCCGAAAGGAACGATGCGTGGCGACTTCCAAAGGCCGTCTGCGTACTGAAGCATAAACATGTGATCGGAAAAGATCTCACCGAAACCAAGGCCATCGAGATCAACTTCCTCCAGTTTGCTGTGTGAAGTCTGCGAAATCCGAATTTCCACCTCATCCTCCTGAATAATAAACAGAGATAGCTTAGAATAAGTCGGGTTGCATTTCAAGATCGCTGAAGGGCCGACAGGCGAGGTGTACAGAGCTCGCCCGCGTCTGATTTGATGCTATCGAGCTTCCCATCGCAGAACGTGACAAGCGCCGTGGCGTAACGGGTCCCGTCATAAGGAGGTATCGATGCCCACTACCCTTCTCATGGTTTGCTCATGGTGCGTAATGAAATGTCAGTTCTTTTCGACTACGAGCATGTCCGGAAGGTTGCGATATTTTTCTGCATAATCGATTCCATAGCCCACGATAAAGCCATCTTCAAGAGTAAGACCCACATAGTCACACGGAATATCAACTTTTCTTCTTGCCTTCTTGTCCACGAGGCAGACTATCTTTAGCGTTTTCGGGTTCCTGGCCTGCAACGCGTTACATATCCATTTGAGAGTCAGGCCTGAATCGACGATGTCTTCCAGGATCAACACGTTCTTGCCGCTGATATCCATTTCTATGTCCTTGGTGATGGTCACTTCGCCTTTGGAAGACATACCCGAGCCATAGGACGAAACGCGCATGAACTCTATCATCGCAGGGATTTCTAGTTCCCTGACCAGGTCTGCCGTAAACATGAAGGAGCCCTTTAAGACGCAGACGCAGACTACTTCCTCACCGCTATAATCACGAGAGATCTCAGCGGCAAGCCTCTTAACAGCCTCCCTGATCTCCTCTCTGGAAAAAAGAGGTTTCAACGTATCAGTCATACTTAGAGGGCGTATTTCAATACCACAATTTCCGGCTCTTTTGGCAAACTCTCTTTTGTCACCTTCAGTTCTGTCCCGTCCATCATCTTCACGCCTTTCTTGCCCCTGGTAAACTCGTCGAGCGTCGCAATGGGAAACGCACACTTCTCTGTCTTATAGTGCATGGGTATGGTCAGCCTAGGTTTGATCGCGTTCATTATGTCCGTAGCTTCCTTAGCGTCTATAGTATAGAAGCCGCCAACCGGCAGGAGGAGCAGATCAATGGAACCCATCTTTTCGAGAATATCGGAGCTGAGATGGTGGCCGAGATCGCCGAGATGGGCCAGCTTCAAGCCATCAGCCTCGATGACAAAGATCAGGTTTTTGCCTCTCTCCTTACCTTGTGAAGGATCATGGAAACAGGGTATTGCCTTCACCTTTACCCCCGAAACATCATGGGAGCCTTCCTTTTCGATCCTGGCAAACTTTCCCTTGATGTCCTTGATATAGCTGTGATCCCCGTGTTCGTGGCTTGTGAGCACGAGATCAGCCTCGTCGACAATTTTTCCATACGTCAACCCGCCGTTTCCAAAACCAGACTCGTAAGGATCGACAATAATCCGCAAGCCCTTATCCGTTGTCAGTTTAAATGCTGAATGACCATACCACTTCAATTGCATTGTGCCTGCCTCCTCAAGTATCTTTTTTGACGGAAGGCTTGAGAGGGCCTCCATAAGCTCCCGTCGCTAGGCCTTTTTCCCTGGTATCTCAACAGATTGGACAGAAACTAGTATAGCATAAATTATTCCCGCTACCACGGGGTACCCTCCTGCGGGTGTTCGCATCATCTCGCATCATCGCTTCCACTTCCTTGAGACTACGCAGCGTTATATTTTTCGAGGAGGACCTGAAGTTCGGTGTAGGTAATAGGTCTCAATTTCGCGCCCTTTCCTGGCCTTAGCAAGTGTTCCGTCAGTATCTTGTAGCTGTCGTAGTCAAAAACATAGTCAGCCGGCAGAAATCTTTCTGCCCCCGTGCCATCGAACTTGAATGAGCCCACCATGCACCATTGGTCAACCAAGAAGGCTTCCCCTTCAGTAGAACCATTTTTTTCTTCGATGAGAATCGGGCCTGAAAACGGCCATGCTCTTATTCCGCTTGCTGCAAAGGCTCTCATGAACCTTTCGTTGTATGAATGTGCTGACTCCTTACCGGCACAGGCTCCGTGACATTTGCCGAGCTCAACATAAGAACAGCTTCCCTTGCCTTTCTCCAGCCCCATAATCTTGGGGCAGAGCTCGTGCTCGCCGGCTGTAGACCAGAGAAATTCTTTCGCTTTTTTTGCTGTGCGGAAAATCCCCAGGATGTAACACAAATCAGAAGGAGAGAGCCTCCCAAGCAATTCGACTTCAACGCTGAGATAGTTTTCTTTCGTAAGAACTTTTTTTATCATTACCAATTTTCTTCTGGAGAGAGACCTACGGTTGTACGCGGGGTATAGCTCTTTTATGGTATGGGATTCGAGCAGGAGTGCGCCCAATTCCCCTGAGGTCCTGATTGCCTTAATGTCTCTCACCTGCTGGCACAATGCCATCTCTTTACCCGATCCGCAATCGCCGGAGAAATGTGAAAGGACTCGACTGCGGATATTGACGCTCTTGCCCACGTAGAGCGGCCTGCCATCTTCACCGTAGAACACATATACGCCGGGGCAATCGGGCAGAGAGTTTACCGTTGACTGTTCAATCTGGGGAGGAAGGGTCGTGGTCTTGAGCAACTCCCGTATAGCAGTCATCAGGCGGGAAGCATCCACACGCTCTTTGAGAAGGTAGAGAAATTCCCACAGAACCTGTGCGTCATCCAGCGCCCTGTGCCTATTCTGACAGGATATCCCAAACCTTCGGATGATACTGTCAAGACCGTGTCTTCGCTCGTGGGGAAAGAGTTTACGCGATAAGCGAGCCGTGCAGAGACACTTCGCCGAGAAATCGATCCCCTCTCGTCCGAACTCGTTTCTCAAGAACCCGTAGTCGAACCGGGCATTATGAGCGACGAACACGCAGCCTTCGAGAAGCTGAATGAGCTCCTCCTTGATATCGCTGAAGGTTGGGGCACCTGAGAGGTCCTTGTTAGTAATACCGGTCAGGCTTTCAATGTGATAAGGGATGCCTCTCTCCGGGTCCACGAGTGTCGAAAATTTGTCTACGACGGTCCCTCCCTTTACCTTCAGCACCCCGACCTCTATGATGCGATCATAACCGGGGCTCGTCCCCGTAGTCTCAACGTCAACTATGGCTAAGTCTAAACTGTCCATCGGCGTACTATTATACGGGGCGTCCGCGAGAATGTCCAATCGAACGAAGAGTGGTGAGCAGAGAATACTGAGCAGTGAGCAGTGAACAGACAGCTACACGCCGTCGGGAGGATCTCTTCTTTTGCTGTTAACTGTTAACTGATGACTGATCACTGCTCACTTTGTGCGGCCTTTCAGATCCAGACTACCCAGGCATCCTGGATGTTCTTCATTAACCAGTCACCGCCGGCCAGCTCCACATAGTTGATCTTATCGCTTCCGGTAGACCCGAAGTACTCGGCACAAGGAGGGCAACAACCAAACCATCCGCCCTTGTCTTTGATCTTCTTCATGATCTGGGCAGCAGTACCGAAGTTCTTGTAAATGGGAGAATCGATTATCTCAACCCGTTTCTTGTTCGCGAGATCAGCACCGCCGAGGGTCATCCAGACGTGGACCTTTCCCCAGCCCTTGTCCGCAACGGTTTGCGCCATCAGAAGACCAAATATGGCCCGGTTGGGGTCATCTCCGCCGTGGGTAACAACAATCACATACTTGCCCCCTTTTTCCGTCTGGGCCATGGCTGGGTTTCCTATCAGAGAACCCATACCGGCAATTCCAAGTCCTGCTCCAAGCATCTTGAGAAAATCGCGTTTGCTGGCACCCTCTTCCTCTTCCCCGGTCCTGACTTTTTCGTTCTCCTCCATGTTCTTTTCCTCCTTTCAATAAGTTATGATTCCATCAATAGCAGGCAACCACGATTATACATGACTGATTTGCCTGATACCAATAGAAAAATGTCATGCAATTTAACGAAATAATGCCCTAATACTATTACCTGTACCGGCTTGTCAGGTTTCCGCCTACGCGGGACGGATGGCACCCTCCCGGTCTCCGGTTGACCTGTCCCATGGGTTCTTTCCTCCACTAAAAATTTTTTTCACTCGGCTTGGCCTCATAGAGTAAGGTAGACACTACCCAGCGCATTGCACAAGGCGACAACCATCGAAGTATGGCACAATTCTTCCTATAGGGTGAGTCAGGTTTGTGATCCGAGTGAAATCTGTCTTATGATAAACTCTCTCAGAAGAGGTGTATCCCGCATGACGGCCAAGGTCAAAGAACCACTTGTGCCCGTGGAGAGGTTTGACACCATCCGCCACAGGATAGTCTCCCTTTTGTCGGCCCATCCCGGTACGGCTCGACACTTATCAGCAGAACTGAGGATACCGGAAAAAGAGATTTACGATCACCTTGAACACATCAGGAAGACTATGCATACGGGAACTTATCGCCTCATAGTGCAGCCGGCCACCTGTGAAAAGTGTGGTTTTACCTTCCGAAAGCGAGAAAGACTTAAAGGACCAGGTAAATGTCCCATATGCCGCAGTGAATCGATCGCCGATCCGCTCTTCACCGTGGTGGAGGCGAAACTACTATGAGCGCACATCGAGAATCATTGGACCCTTGCGAGTATGTAAATCCGAGCACTCCCGACAAGGACACCAAGCAAAAGAAAATCCTGAGAGATGAGGAGAAGTCTAGCGAACAGCTGATTGAAGAGCTTCTTGAACTGCGTCAAAGAATTGCCGAACTGGAGGATGCCCAGGAAAAAAAGCTGCGTTTCGTACAGGGTGAGATCAATTTTGCCAAAGGACTTCCTAAACGATTGACCCACGTTAAGACATTGACGGGCTTGCTGCCTATCTGCACTTCGTGCAAAAAAATTCGTGACGATCAGGGATACTGGACCCAGTTGGAAATCTATATCAGGGAGCGCACCGAAGCCGAATTCACGCATGGCCTGTGCCCCGAGTGTGTAAAAAAATTCTATCCTGTCGACATACTGACAAGGAAGAGCGACGATTCGCGCTCCGGGCAAGCGATTGACGATCCGACTTGTATTCGGCCGGAGACCGAGGCGCTCAAGCCATGACGAACGGAGGCGTACTAGAAGTACGTCGGAGTGAGGCGGGGCGCAGGCAACGAAGGTATACGACTGAAGACAAGTCGGCTCACGTCAGTCGTAGACTCACCCGGCTCAACTTCTCCGGCAGCTGTTCAACCTCGCATCCAAGCTTCCTGCAGACGCTCAGCATCCTCGTATTGTCCGACTGTACCAAAGCGTAAACCTCTTCAAGCCCTTTCTCCTGTCCTATGCCGATCATCATGTCAACAAGCTTGTACCCCAGCCCCTTGCCATGGAAATCGTCATGCACGACCACCGCAAATTCACCCTTCTTGCCATCGGGTTCGATAAACAATCGCCCTATACCGATGATCCTTTTCTTTTCGCCTTCGCGCAATTCCGTAACGATTGCCATCTCCCGGTCGTAATCTATGTTGCAAAAGCGTACGTGCATGTCGTGGGTGATATCCTTTATCGCCTGGAAGAACCTCTCCCGTAAAGTTTTCTCTGAGAGAGTGGAAAGCATTTCATGTTCCATGGGTTCATCTTCGGGCTTTATGGGCCTTAAAAGTACCTCGGTCCCGTCTGTCATGCGCCAGTTCATGATGTATTTCGTGGGATATGGAGTGATAATGAGATGCGGATAGGCCGAGACATAGTCGATACAGTTCTTATCGATGACGATCCGTGCATCGAGCGCATACGCTGTTCCTTCCGTCACCGCGATCGGATTTATATCGACTTCTGCTATCTCCGGAAAATCTATGATAAGGTTGGAGAAGCTCACGATTATCTGCTCAAGCTTCTTCAGGTCAGCGGGCTTCTTGCCCCGATATCCCTTGAGCAGGCGGTAAGCTTTTGTTTCCTCCATGAGCCTGCGGGCCAGGGTCTGATTGAGAGGTGGCAGGGCCACAGCGAAGTCCTGGAAGATCTGAACACTGGTGCCGCCCATACCAAACAGGATAACCGACCCGAAATCCTGGTCTTTCTTCGCCCCGAGGATGACTTCGTAGTCTATTCTCTCAATCATCTTCTGGATAGTGACGCCGATTATTTTTGCTTCAGGGCAACTCTCCGCAACCCGTTTCAACATCCTTTCATATTCAGCTCTAAGCTCTTCTTCAGAGGTTATTCCCGTTATCACCCCTCCCACGTCGCTCTTGTACGTGATGTCTGGTGAAGCTACCTTGAGTACTAATGGATACCCTAAACTCCTCGCCATCGTCACGGCCTGCTCGGGCGATTGGGCCACGTACGTCCTGGTGGTGGGGATACCGTAATTGACAAGGAACCGTTTTGATTCCTCCTCGGTCAGGACGATCCTGCCGGTTCCCGCAATCCTGCGGATCAGTGTCTTCAGGTTATTCTTGGGAGGGGACTGATCAACGGAAAGGTCAGATGGGGTCTCATGCATGGCTTCCAGGTTCCGCTCGTAGCTGTACATGTAAAAATAGGTCCTGACCGCCTCTTCCGGCGTAGCATAGGTGGGGACATTGTTTTGAAGGAAAATCCTTCGTGCCTCCTGGACGCCTCCTCCTCCAACCCATGTTGTCACTATCGGCTTCCAGGCCTCGCGGGCGACCCTTACAATGGCCTGAGCAAGTTCGTCCGGCTTAGCCGCACCCTGAGCGGTAAAAATCACGAGAATCCCGTCCACACCAGGGTCTGCAAGACACATCTTGACAACGCGCACATACCGTTCGACATCTGCGTCCCTCAAAAGGTCAATGGGATTCCCCGGCTTCCAGAACGGAGGCAAGCTGGTCTTGAATTTGTTCTCACTCTCCTCCGAGCATGTGGCCAGTCTCCCTCCTATTTCATTCAACGCATTGGTTGCCATGACCCCAACACCGGCCGCATTGGTTATGATCATGAGTCTCGGCCCTTTGGGCATGTGGCGCGCAACGAGGACTCCAGCAGCGTTGAAGAGGTCAGCGGCGGATTTGACCCTGACTACGCCGACCCTTTTGAAAACTGCGTCGTAGATTCTCTCATGCGTCGCCATCTGTCCTGTGTGCGACAGTGCTTGGGTCGTGTTGCCATCGGACCGCGGCGGTTTAAGAACGACAATCGGCTTGTTGCGGGCGAAGCCTCTTGCTGCACTGACGAATTTCTTGACATCGCCTATCTCCTCCTCGATGTACAGCATGATGCTGCGCGTATAGGGATCGTAACCCAGGAAATCGATAAGGTCACCAAAGTCAATGTCGATCATGGAACCAAGCGAAGCAAACATGCTGAAGCCTATCTGCACGTCCATGCCCCAGTCGAGCAAGGCTCTGCCGAAGGCACCACTCTGAGATATGAAAGCTATATTGCCTTTATCGGGACTCGCTTTTAAAGGCGTGGCATTTAAGCCGACGTGCGGCCGCACCAAGCCCAGACTGTTGGGCCCGAGGATGCGCAAGCCATGTCGCTTACCGATCTCTGTGACCTCTTTTTCGAGCTGTTCTCCTTCCGGTCCCGACTCTCGGAATCCTCCCGAAACGATCAGTACACCACCTACCCCTATCTTTCCACACTCCTCTAGCACAGCCGGAACTGTGCGCGCCGGAGAGACAATCACGGCAAGATCTATGGACCTCGGTACTGATGCTACATCAGGAAAGCACTCGAGGTTGAGGACAGTCTTTCTTTCAGGGTTAACGGGATAGATCAGTCTTTCCCTTCCATTGGCCACCATCAGATTTTCGAGC
>DATFYE010000046.1:0-11870 GCA_035315185.1 Syntrophorhabdales bacterium
AAGGAGCATATTCAGGCAAGTAGTATGGCTCCCCGGCATCCATCGGCAGCTTCTTCCAAAATAATAGTATAGCGAAAATCGGGGCTTGAAGAAAGCCCGGAGTGGTGCGTTCAAGTCACGAAAAGAACTTTCCAGAAAAAGGAGAGCGGATACTCGATTATCAGTGGTAATCGGGAAGCGCGAGACTTTAGAGAAGGTATTGCTTTGCACCCATAAGAGGGCACCCATAAGAGGGAGGTGGCCCAAAGGGCTGCCGGGAAAAACTTCTGGTGGGTGTAACCTTATTGCTAAACGGTGCGACCACTCATTCTCATGAAGCGTTTCGGCAATATTGAGGGGCAGGAATAAGACTCTGTACGGTTCTTTTTCCGTGACCACTTTGTGAGAACGCTGTTACGGCCTTATCGGTGGAGGGAGGCGTTTGCGTGCGGGGGCGACTGCTGGTGCTGAAGGTTCATAAACTGCCTTACTCCCGGCATGGGGCCTTCATCACTTACTATGTTCGCGAGCTTCGGGTCTTCCAGGACGTCGTACATAGAGCGGGGCTCATCATCGATCAGGACGATATCGCTCACGAGCCTGATTCCGTGGCTGTAATCCGCATAGTTCGCGCCGTGAATTGTGCTGAGGGGCTGAATAGGAACGCCTGAAGGGCGATGCCAACCATATATAGCGATCTTTCCGTGGTTTCTCATTAAGCGGTTGCTGAGCACAACATCCTTCTTGTGGCCTGAAACCAGGGTACCCGGAGCGCAACTCAGGCCCGCGAGTTGCTCTTTGATCTTTTGATTATGCTTCACGTAGTAGGCGGTGGATCTCATCTGCGGACCGGCAGGCAGCGGTTCCGGCGCGCAATGGACTTCAGACTGATTGAAGATGGCATCTACTATTTTTTTTGTCGGGAGGGTGAAGCCGAGTTTAAGCGCTGTTTCAATCGATGTGTAGAGGCTCATCGGAGTGAGAAGGTAGTCCCGATCAGAGCCGACTGATATATAGTCCGGCATAGCGAAGACGGTTGCAGTTTTTGTTTTTCCATCTTCGAACCTGCGCGTGATCTGGACGGGTTTCAGTTTCTTCAGGAACTCCGGGAAATTGCCTTCGGTCAGCTGCGTCTCGATGGCCTCTTCTCGTTCGGATCGGTCCATATCGTGAACGTATGTAGCGAACTGAGAACCGGTCATAGCACGATCTGGCCTGGGCGGAATTTTCTTGACCAGACCGAAGAGAAAGGCCTGCACATTAGCCAATTCACTACACATTGCGGCGCGAGACGACAGACAAAAGACAACGAGGGCAATGACGGATAAGAGGGCCGGTACCCTAACTTTCATTCCACCTCCCTGAAACAGAAGACAGATTTTTAACACAAACCGTCCGCATGAGTCAAATTTCTTTATATTGTTCGTATTGACAGGATGGCTCATCACCATTATTCTAATTTTTAGTGAGCTGTCCCCGACGTCATACTAATGTCCCGGGAGTAACCAAATGAAGATAGCAATCGTCGGTGCGGGCATGACCGGTGCTTACTTGTATAAGCTTTTGGTCGCGAAAGGTTACAGCGTCGATATTTTCGACAGGAATCCTGGGACCAGATGCGGCCTGACACCCTGTGCGTGGGGCACTTCAAGAGGCTTTGCTGAGCTGGTGAAGGCTTCGGGACTCGACCCGTCCAGATATGTCCTGAAACGTCCAGACCATGTGATAATAGACGAATTGAAGATCGGGGCGGACGTGATGACTATCGATAAGCAGATGCTCATCAGAGACTTGCTGCAAGATGTTGACGTGAACCATTCACGGCCGGATGCAAGGCACTACGACCGGGTTATCGACGCCACAGGGGTTTCCAGGGCGTTCCTTCCATTGATCAAGGATGATTTCATCCTGCCATGCGTACAGTTTCGAGTGCGCTCGGACGGGCCGCTTGAGAATCGGATCAGACTGGGCCGGATCGGTTACGCTTGGTGTTTTCCCCTCTCGGGTGACGAATATCATATTGGCTGTGGCAGCCCCATTTCGGACCCTCGCACGATATTGAAGGCGCTTGGCTGGATGGGGAATGATGCATCCCGAAGGAAGATAGTCTGCGCATGTGCCGGCACGATACGTCTTGCGGGGCCGCAATGCTCACTGCCATTTGTTGCGGACGGGGCGGATCACGAGATTTGGGGTGTGGGTGAGGCGATCGGTTGCGTGGCCCCGCTTGCTGGAGACGGTATCATTCCGGGGATGAGGAGCGCACAGATCTTGATGGAGCACTGGGATGATGCCTCCGGGTACACAAGAGCGATACTGCGCGAATTCCGGTGGATGCAAGGTGAGCGAAGAGTGATTGATAAGCTGAGAAGAAATGAAGCGTTCGGGCTGAGCGATGCATGGGTGCTGAAAAAGAATTCCAGGAGAATGGCGATGGAGGTCGGTCTTAAGGAAGCCGCAATGTTATTAAAGCACCTGCGGTGAGACAGTGGCCAGTGAACAGTGACGAGTGTCGAGTGACGAGTGACGACAACCCAGAGAAACTAGAAAGACCAGACAGACCAGGGTGTTCTTCGTTCACAGGGACGAAATAGACTAAATGGACCAAATAGACGAGATAGACCAGAAAAACCAGAGAAACCAGAGAAACCAGAGAAACCAGAGAAACCTTTAGATGATTGAAGATCATGGCATAGCGCTTGTTCACCAATTCTTTCCCGGCACAGGGAGCACCTATGATCGTATAGTAAATCTCTGTACGATCGGGTTCGATCGGTACTGGAAAAACAAAATACTTGAACGAATACCGGAAGGATCGAACAGAATTATGGATCAGGCGTGCGGCACGGGGATACTGACATTGAAGATTGCGCGGAGGTTTCCCGATGCGATGATAATAGGCGTTGACGTGACCGAGGAGTATCTTGTCATCGCCAAAGAGAAAGCCGCCGCCATGAAGCTGAACAACGTCCATTTCATTATCGGCAGGGCCGAGGATGTCCTGATCGATCAGAGCTTTGACTGCATTGCATCATCCTATCTGGCCAAATATGCCGAACTCGGGAGTCTGATTCGGAATATAAAAAAGATGCTTCGCCGTGGGGGAGTCCTTGTCATGCATGATTTTACGTATCCCTCAAACCGAGCATTCTCTCGCGTCTGGGAGCTCTATTTCAGGCTCCTGCAAATCATTGGAGTCTTGAAATACCCGCAGTGGAAGGCCATTTTTGATGGTCTGCCGGGCCTGCTGCGGGAGACAAGATGGACAGGCGAGCTGGAAGAGTCCCTACAGGAAAATGGTTTTTCGGAGACCACCCTGGAATGCCTCACCTTTGGCACATCCGCGATGGTCAGGGCGAAGAGGCCGTAGGCAACTTTCACGATTCGTTGAACATTTTGATTATATCGCGTGGGGTGCTTCGCAGAAGTTCGCTGTAGCCGTTATCAGGAAAATGCCCTTCTACTTCGGATATTGCAGACTGCAGACGATGTTCGATCTCATGTTCCATCATTTCTGCAGCGGTACTGAACAATTCCAACACAGGATGGTTTAATTCTGTAGATTTTCTTTTCAATAGGTCTGGTATGTAAAGCCGCATCGCGCCGGCAAAGGGGAGTAGCGCGGGCGCCAGGGCTACCATCTGTTCCGGGTAGATGGCCCGACTGGCGAGGTGTGTCTTTACCTCCTGAAGGTCGTCGGCTATCTGATAAGCTTCACCGATGCATAGTCCGTACTGATAAAATGTTTCTCTCAGCTTCCCGTCGGCCTTCGCAGCAATGGCTCCCAGACGGCAGGCAGCGCCGAAAAGGATGCCTGTCTTGAGACGAATAATCTTCTCGTAGAACTGGCCACCTACCCTGCCGGACTCTATCTCCCCGGCCAGGGCCAACGGATCAAGAGGCTCATGCAAAGCGCCCTTAGAGACCTGTGCAATCGCATGGGAGACTGCTGCTCCGTCTTCTCTGCCCAGGTCGCTCATCATTTTGATAGCCGAAGCAAAGATGACATCGCCGATGAGAACCGCACGTCGAGCGCCTTCAACCGTCCACGTGGCCGGCCTGCCCCTCCTTTGGGTGTCCCGGTCCACAAAGTCATCATGGATCAACGTAGCAGCCTGAATCATTTCTACAGAAATTGCTCTGGGAACGGCAGAATCGAGCGTGCCTCCCAGAGCCTCGCTGACCATGCAGGTGAGGCCTCCTCTGATCTTCTTGCCAGCTTCGAGCGAAGCCATAAGAGATGCGGCATCCCTCAGGGTGACGCCACCCAGTAAACCGGACAAGGCCCTGTTTAAGGCTTTATCCAGCACCGGTTTTCGCGTTTGCCAATACTCTTGAAAGCCCATAAACATCGCGTTTACTCCGGCACACGGCATGGTCGCTGTGACAATGTTTTTAATTCACCGTGCGCCAGATCAATAATCCCGCTCCCAAAAGAATAACGCCGATGCTCACGCTCTTGAGGATCGCCTCGAACCTGAGCATCAGCGCACGTTCATCTTCCTGCAACGTATCTAAGCGCCTCTTAAGCGCTCTGTAGGGGCGGGACGCCTTTATCTCAATGACACTCAAGAATGCCATTGACGCGGCCAGAGCAAGAGCCGCGAGAGAAACGCTGTTCGTCTGTATGATGTAACCGGACAGAACCGGGAGTGCGCCCCAGGAAAAAGCGAACCACGTATCCGTATGAAACCCTCCTCGAAACCACTCAAGATTGTAGGCGAAAACGAAAAAACCTTCGGAAAGGGCCACTGACCAGAGAAGAGGAACGTACAGGACCGCGTAATAGATGGCGATAGCGTAAGCGATTATCAGAGCGAAGATTGCCAGGAGCCACAATTGAAATCTCGTGAAAACAGTACCCCACGGCTTTACCCCTTTGCTTCCGAGGGCATCCAGGGCGTGCGCCCCTATCCCCAGACCGAAGAAAAAAATAAGCAGGATGGCGACGACCCGATCCCAGTGGAGTGGCGTTGCCAGCATTGAGCCGATGACCGAAAAAGAGAGTACCATGCCTGTGTAAGGTAAAAAAAGAAGGCCAATGAAAGACCTGAATTTTGCAGGCCCGAACTTTGGCACGAACCACTCCGACGCCCGATCCTTATTGTTTCTCATCGGTCCGCTCGCCACTTTGATTCGCCGCCCCATCGAGTTGGAAGAAACTGTCAGGCATGCCGTTATTGATTCTCAACTCTCCAAAGGTGATGCTTCTCTCCAGACGGCCATCCGGCGTGAACTCTTCCACTGCCGCTGGGAGCCATAGCTTCTTATCAATGAAGAACTGGTAGAGCGTATTGACATTCTCCCGAAAATGGTCAGCCGCTAACACCCGGATCCGGGCATAGCCATTTTCTTCCGTTATTTCCTCAGGGCCGCGTTGCTGATCCGTGAGACTATGGGATATATTCCTGATCAGCAGGCCCAGGTCTGTCTGATCTATCCGTTGTCCTGAGGAACCCTTCAGCAGGCGACTATCCGGCGCCAGATGAAACTTCAACAGATGAGCCAGCCCTGAAGGCTGCACTGCTACCCTTCCGTTCTTGTCGGGATAGACAACGATCATCCCCGCGTGGGGAGACTCAAAATCAAGGCGGATCCATTTGGGTTTCTTGAAACTGTAAAGGAACTTCTCTGTTTCGAATGAGCCATCTCTTTTGTAAGTCCTGACCTCCACCTTTGTGGTGTAATCATTCACCTGCGCGTAGGCTGCCTCCATTTTTTTCAAAAGAGTCTCGCCACTCAATGGGAGTTCTGCAGAAGCGTGGGAAATTGCGAGACAGAAAAGGAAAGCTGTGGATCGCAGAAGGCGCGTTGGCGGCAAAGACATATCCTCCATTCCTTATACTCAGTATTAAGCAGATCGGCACTGAAGTAAAGTGGGAACTTTGTCACAGGAAATTTGGCGCTTATTGACTTTTAAGCCCAGCAAACTAATCTTTTTAAGAGGAAGTAACTGAACTCATGGAAACGTTGGCCGGTCCGGTATTTCTTTCACGACTTCAATTTGCCCTGACTATAGGGTTCCACATTCTTTTCCCGACGCTAACGATTGGTCTCGGACTCTACCTGGTGGTTGTGGAGGCGCTCTGGCTGCGGGCAAGGGAAGAGCTCTACTATCGGATGTACCGCTTCTGGGTAAAGGTCTTCGCCATAAACTTCGCGGTGGGCGTTGTCACTGGCGTTGTGATGGAGTTTCAGTTCGGAACGAACTGGTCTCGCTTCGCGATAGCTTCAGCCAACGTTTTCTCCCCGCTTCTCTTTTTCGAGGTGTTGACGGCTTTCTTTCTGGAGGCGGGTTTCCTCAGCATCATGCTCTTTGGCTGGAAACGGGTTCGTCCCGCCGTTCATTTCCTGGCAACGTGCCTGGTAGCTGGGGGAGCGATTCTCTCATCAGGCTGGATCATCGCGGCAAACTCCTGGCTGCAAACCCCTGCAGGCTTTTCCCTGGTCGGCGGAAAATTCATGGTAACGGATTTTGTCGCCGCCATCCTCAATCCCTCGTTCTTCATTCGGTTGAGCCACATGCTCCTGGCCTGCTTCGAAACATCCGTCTTTGCCATAGCGGGGATCAGCGCCTACTTCCTGCTGAAGGGGGTCGAAGTTCCTTTTTATCGTCGTTCCATGGGCGTGGCGCTGTTGATGGCTGCAATCCTCGCGCCTCTTCAGGTTTACGTGGGTGATACAAGCGGCCGCGAGGTCTTCGGGCACCAGCCGGCAAAGCTCGCTGCAATCGAGGGCCACTGGGAAACGAACAAAGAAGGCGGCGCCCCTTTATCACTGGTAGGGATTCCGGATATGAGGGACGAGAGGACCCTTTTCGAAGTTGAGATACCCGATGCGCTCAGTCTGCTCGTTACACACACGCGTAACGGTCGCATCCCCGGTCTCAAGGAGTTTGCCCCTCAGGATCGCCCTAATTCCCTCGTCGTATATTGGGCATTCCGGCTGATGGCAGGCATAGGATTCACATTTCTTTTTGTGATGCTGTGGGCTGCTCTCCTATGGCGACGTCGTCAGCTTTTTCAGAGCCGCCCTTTTCTCCGGACTCTTGTTGCGATCCAACCACTGGGGTGGCTGGCGGTTGAGATGGGCTGGGTCACGGCTGAGGTAGGCCGCCAGCCCTGGCTCATTTATAACCTCGTTCGCACCTCGGAAGGAACGTCACCAATACCGGCGGGTAACGTCGCATGGTCCTTGGGACTCTTCGTGATCATTTTTCTGTCAATCGGCGGGAGCTATATGTATTACGTGCTTAAAACCTTGCGTGTCGGTCCTGACCTGACAAGTCCGATACCGCACACCCACATGCCCGCAGGAATAAAGGTTCTCGAAAGACTTCCCGGGCCGGCGGAGGGAGAGTAATGGTTCTGATCGACATCTGGGCCGCGCTGGTGGGCTTTGCGATGATTCTGTACGTGCTGCTGGACGGCATAAGTCTCGGCGTCGGTTTGCTCTTTCCAGCAGCGGCCAACGAAGACGAACGCACGACATTGATGGCCACCATCTCGCCGGTCTGGGATGCGAATCAGACCTGGCTGGTCTTTGGCGGAGCAGCCATCTTTGCCGCGTTTCCCGTGCTCTTCGGCGTGCTTGCCAGTGCCCTGTATATCCCTTTGATGACGTTTATCATGGGGCTCATCTTCCGGGGCGTGACTTTCGAGTTCCGGTCCGATGCCGCCAGCAAGAAGCCATGGGACCGGGCGTTTTTCTGGGGCAGTCTCGTGGCGGTGCTCTCGCAAGGCATCATGCTGGGAGGAATCCTCACAGGGATCAAAGTCTCGGGAAAGGAATTCGGCGGAAGCCCGCTCGACTGGCTCAACCCGTTTTCCGTGATGGTGGGCATTGCACTGGTTCCAGGATACATCATGCTGGCATCCTGCTATCTCATCATCAAGACGACAGGTGCTATCCAGGTGCGGGCCTACAGGCACGCATTCTGGTCAACTCTCGCTGTGCTCTTTTTTATGGCCGTTGTTACGGTGTGGACGCCGTATCACTACCCGCTCGTCTTGCAGCATTGGTTTGCCCCTCCCCGGATTTATTTTGTCTGGTGCTTCCCTATGCTGGGCCTGATCGCCACGTATAAACTCCTCGCGAGCTTGAAGGCGGCCCGCGAAATAGCGCCTCTCGCGTGCGCGATCAGCCTCTTCCTCTCAGGTTACTTTGGCTTGATGACCTCGCTTTATCCCTATGTCATACCTCCTGCTATCACCGTATGGGACGCGGCGGCCCAACGTGAGACCCTGCTTTTTATTTTGTGGGGCGCGATCGTTGTCCTGCCTGTCGTGATCGGCTATGACGCCTACAGCTACTTCGTGTTCAGGGGAAAGGTGGGCAGCGGTGAAGGCTACTACAGCTGATACCAAGTTGCCTTCATTCATAGTATACCCTTCTTTTCAATAGCTCAACCGAAGGCGCAGACTATAGACCTGGATCGGTCCCCTGTCGCGGTTATATCCCGGGTTCTGAATGTATTGGTAGTCCGGACTGAGCTGTACGAAACGACCGAGCTGGATGCGGTAATAGGCTTCGAATATCTCCTCAAGCCCGTAGTTAAGAGCTCCGTCCCCTATGAGCATGCCGATGCCGCCTTGCTCGAGGTAGTGCTGATGGGAAGACGTGATCCCATTCACCGCAACACCCAGACCAAAGTAATCCTCGGGTCTCCCCCAATTCCGGCCGCTCACCTGGAGGCCAAGGCTGGCGTGGCTGTCGACCTCCGTGTAGGACCAGGGCGAGTTGGTGCCGTTCGCCCAGCTTGCTCGCGCGAAGAGGCCCGTCTCTCCGTCGTTTGCGAGGGGCTGCTCGATATTGATCCCGAAGCCGTACTTGACGTGGCCAGGCTTTTCTACGTCGACGGTGTTCGGCACGGTGGACGTGGCAGTACCAAGGGCCAGGGCATCACGGTAGTCGCCCATACGTCCCTCGTTTCGGTAGGCAAGAAGACGGATTACCGGGCCCGCCTTCCACGGCGCGAGGGTCAGCTCGGCGTTATCGCCCCGGGCCCTGTAGATTTCACTGTCGAGGATTATGCCGTTTCTCTGCGTCGGCACCTGGTAGCTTCCGAAGATCAATCTCCAGGTGGGATGGACGACGGCGACAGACGCACCGATGGAGTAACCCCTTGTGTCGGAGGCGTAGTCCCAAGCCGTGTTGAACATGAACGCGTAGTTGAGGAACTGGGTCCGCTGGTTATTTGCGTAGCGGTTCTGGTCAAAATCGTCGGTGGGGGCGAGCTTGCCGGCCTTTATCTCGATCCGGTCGACGGGTTGGGCGACGGGCATCTGACCCATGGCGCGGGGCAATGGCTCAGACATCTCTGCCGACAGAGGAATGACATAGCGCGCATAGAGGCGGGCCAGGTAGGGATCTGGGCCAAGGTTGGCCGGGCCTGCCCTGATAACGTCCCCGTTACTATAACCGCCGAGCCCGAGGCCGTCCGAGATGCCCGACCCGCGGAACATCTCGAAATCCGCATAGAGCTGCAAGGACTTCGTAACTTGCGAGCCCAGGTAGAGGCCGTAAGTCTGGGTCATCTGCTGCTTGAAGCTATGGTCGAAGATGAAGCTCTTCTCGCCCGAGTAGGGGCTGTGAAAGCTGGGTGCGTTCTGATAGATGAAGGTGGCCTGGGCGCCCAAGATCTGGGGTAACCAGGTTGGCTTGGTGTCGGAGTTGTCGGAGGCTGCCCATACCATTCCGTGCGCTGAGACAAAAAAAACGATTAATACATAACCAAAAAAAGACTTCGTTCTAAAATATCGGCCGTTCAGTATGGTGAGTATACTAAAGGTAAGTAAAAGGAATAGATTCCTTCTCATGACGAAATTATAGGTTAGACGCCCACGAAAGCCGCGTCTAGAGGCCATACAAGATCTCACACGCTGACACGCTGGTGATTGAGACGTTCTTCTTGAGCACGAGCTTCGTCTTCCGGCCATGATGCACCTCCTGGGTGCTCCAGGAGCGGGGCGCGAGGGCAGGCTAAACATGAGAAGAGAGGTTCTCTTTCCTCAGCAAACCCGTCCTCTTATAGCTATAGACCTGTAGCATTTTTTTGTGGCCGGAACAAAAATGAGGCGTTTAAGTAAAGATGCTCCTCAAGAACCGCAACCGGTTCAGGAGGGGTCGAGAAGATCAGATGATTCTGAGCGACGACGTCCCAAGCCGGAGCAGTTCTTTGCTCCAACCGCAACAACTATGACCGCCCGGGTCGTCTTCCATTACGCCGTACGCTCCTTTCTGAATTTCAGGTAATTTACGCTCTGATGCTGAGGATGTCAAGTGAAAAGTCTCTGATCGAGTCTCTGATTGTCAAAAAATATTCAAAAAAAATGGTAGCGCCTCGTTCATGAGATGAGCTCTGCTATAACTGCACCAGAGCCAATTTTTTTCACCTCCAAGGGATTTGCCCAAATCAACGAACCGCTTTAAGAAAACAGCCACGAAAGAGGCCACGAACGAGGCCACTAAAGAAAAGGACCTGCTACACTAAAGGTATATTTACCCCGCAGTAACCATCTGTGTAAATTTTATAGGCGTATCGCTACGCCCCACGCGCACGGCCACGGCGCTTCGCAAGACCATCATTCCCACAACGTTACTATGCGGGCTCTGAGATCGCGTACATGGGGCATGAGAGAGATGAATAGCTCAGGAGGTGGCATGCAGCGCCTGTTATGGAGCGGATCCGTACCGCTTATTCTTCTGGTCTGTCTTGTCTCGACGTCCTTCGCCCAGCAGGCTTTCACCTGGCAGGAGGTCCGGGACAAGTTCATCGCTACCAATCCGACCCTGCTCGCTGGAAGGCTCGGTATCGAGGAGTCCCGGGCGCAGGAGATCACCGCGAACCTGCGGCCGAATCCGACCCTCACCGCCTTGACCGACTACATCCATCCCTTCAAGTCGTACGGCGCGCTCGACGACGCGCAGCCCTCGATCACGGTGGGCTATCTCTTCGAGCGGATGAACAAGCGGGGCTTGAGGTACGAGACCGCCAAGAAGGGGACACAGGTTGCCGTCTCACAGCTTGCCGACCAGGAGAGGACGCTGCTCTTCACCTTGAGGAGCGCGTTCATACAGGTGCTCCAGCAGAAGGCGGTCCTCGCCCTGGCGAGAGAGAACCTCGCCTATTATGACCACGTGTTGGATGTGAGCGCTGAACGGTTCAGGGCGGGGGACATCGCCCGCGTCGACCTCGATCGTTTGCAGCTCCAGCGCGTCCAGTATGAGGCGGACGTGCAGACCGCCTCAGTAAACCTCCGGACGGCAAAGATCCAGCTCCTCACGCTCCTGAATGATCGGACACCGGTGGAGCGGTTTGACGCGGCCGGAACCTTTGACTTTGCCGAAACGGTCGCGCCCCTTGGGGAATGCCGGGCGATAGCCCTTGAGACGCGGCCTGACTTGAGGGCCGCCCTGCAGGCGATCGACCAGGCGAAAAGTGCGCGTAAACTCGCCGAGGCGAACGCCTCGACCGATCCCACCGTCTTTTTGGACGGCGGCCGCCTGCCCCAGAGCTCCGCAGGAACCTACGGCTACGGCTACTGGGGCATTGCCGTCACTATCCCCCTGCGCATCTTCGACAGGAACCAGGGGGAACGGCTTCGCACCAAGCTCGACATCACGCGCAACGAACGGGTGCGGGATGCCATAGAGGCTCAGACCTACGGTGACGTGGACTCGGCCTACGCAACGCTTGTGGGCACCGTGACCCTTTTGAAACCTTACAAGGCGCAGTACCTGAAGCAGGCATCGGCCGTCCGCGACACGATGACCTTCTCGTATCAGCGTGGCGGGGCATCTTTGCTCGATTTTCTGGGGGCCCAGCGCGACTACCGGAACGTGCAGCTCGCCTATCTCAATCTGGTCGGTTCTTATCTGTCCGCCGCGGC
>DATFYE010000047.1:0-2124 GCA_035315185.1 Syntrophorhabdales bacterium
TCGGTCAAGAAAACCACCCCACGGAGTTTCACCGGCCCATGCCGGCCTTCATTTCCAAGAGGTTTTGCAAGAGCCTCAGCCTGTTTATCCTTTTTTTGAGCATATCGTTCCATACTGCCCCCGGTCAAGCGTAATCTTTCCGGTCGGACCTTACCCGAACGCAGCGCGGCAATGTACGACCAATGGGAGTTGCGCCTCCTGCACGAAGCTCGGCTTAAATGCTCTGAATCCTGGTGCGGCTGGTCAAAGCGGCGCGCCGACGCCATACTTCGTGGGTGCTTGGGCGTAAAGCTTCTGCGCCTCCGGTAGACTTTCACTAAGCTTGCGGACGCGCTCTTCGTCAGCGGGATGCGTGGATAACCATATCGGTATGGGAGGTTTTTTTATCCTGGCCATCCTGTCCCACAAACGACCCGCCTCAGAGGGATCGTAGCCGGCAGCGGCCATATAGAGCTGACCGATGCGATCTGCCTCAAACTCGTGGAGACGGCTGTAAGGCAGCATGATGCCGACTGTTCCGCCCATGCCCAGGGCCCCAAGTAGCACACGGGCTTTGGTATTCAGGCTTCCGTCGTCGTTTTTCAAGACCTCACCCCCAACCGTCATCACGCCCTCCAGTGCGAGCTGTTGGCTCAATCGCTCCCCGCTGTGCCGAGCAACAGCGTGTGCAGTCTCATGAGCGATGACCGCGGCCAGCCCGGCCTCATTTCTTGCATACGAAACCATACCTGTACAGACGACGATCTTTCCTCCGGGAAGGCAAAAGGCATTGGGCACATCCCTGTCGATAACTCGTACTTCCCAGTCAAACTTCGGTTTGTCGATCATTTCCGCGGCCTTGCTAACCCGGTCGGTAACTTTCCGGACAATCTCGTTGAGCCGTTGATCTTTGCACGGCGGTTCCTTTGCAACGACCTCATTAAAGGCCTTTAGGGCAAGAGCTCTGAGTTGTTGGTCCGAGACCATGTTGAACTGCCGTCGGCCTGTGTGGGGCACACTCGCACAGCCCACGGCCACTAGCAGAGCGATCAGGCAGATAGGCTTCCAAATAAACGCTGCCCATGAGCCCTTCGATACTGTATTGCCGGATAAAACCTGATTTATCACGTAGTTCATGTTAATTTTATTGCTGAATCTTGGAACGGACTCCATGACAGCAGGTGCGCTTTGAAATGGGAAAAATGCGGCTACGCAAGTTTCGACCACTTCCATGCCACGAGCCTCTAGGTAGGCATTAAGGTGGATCTCCTCGGTGACCATGGACTTGGATTTCACGACCTTTCTTGCACCATGATCCTTGAGTATGTTGAAGACAATATCTCTCGCTGTTTCAATGCCTTTCACCCGATGCACTACGGCTCCCGCTCGGGTGGCGTTTGCAGATAAGCGATCGAGGTGAGCTGGTAGATCACCCAAAACCTGCATCCGAATTGCCGAGGCGTTATCCCGCCAGGCTTCCATCGGCAGAGACGCGACAACCTGCGCTCTCGTGGTAGTAAATGTGTCCGTAGCGGTTGGCAGGGCCTGTCTTAACGACCTGTTCAGAACAGCATTTGCAGTGTTTTCGCGAAAGCCCAGACTTGTCAATCCTCCCACTAATAGAACCTCCGTGGGGGCCAGAGTTCCTTATTAGATCTGCACCGTGTACCTCTATCTAAGAATCTTCAAGAAGTTTCGGACAATTTCAGGGAACACTGCTTAAAGAACCCTGTGGGACCACTCTATAGGTCCCCGCGAGCTTCCGTCAAGAATAAACGGGGTAGAACCGTTACGTACCTGACGTGTCCGATTTTTTGCAGAATCCGGAATTGTGCGGATCTGTTACCTTCAGAGAAGGCAGAGCCCAGGGGAAGGAAGAACATTATAAGGGTGGTACCGATTTGTAAAAAATGCCTTCCCTTACTGGGGAAAGTCCAATCAGGGTTGATGTTGGAAATTGTCTACCTGTCCATACGCACTGCCCCTAAAAAGGCACTGACGGCACTTCGTTATCTTGGTCATAGACCAGATTCCGCGTATAACGCACTGAGAACAATTCTGAGCGATTTTGGCATTTCCCCACACCTTGTTCCCCTTAATGAAATATCTCACATTCTGCTATGGGGTGCTGAGAACGCGAGAGGA
>DATFYE010000048.1:0-17240 GCA_035315185.1 Syntrophorhabdales bacterium
AAGAGAAACCAAGACATCCCAAGAGCAGTCTTGCGGTCATCGGTATCTACCTCTTTGATCCTCAAGTCTTTCGTATTGTCAAGACCTTAAAGCCGTCTGACAGAGGAGAACTGGAGATCACCGATGTCAACAATGCCTACATCAAGAGGAAAGCGATGACGTGGGACATGCTCGAAGGCTGGTGGACCGACGCCGGAACATTCGAATCTTTGATGAGAGCAGCCATACTTGTGTCTCAGACAGGCGCCAACAATATGGAGTGAAGATCGTTTTCAGTTTTCGGTTGTCAGTTGTCAGGAGAAGCAAGAAGAGGGTTGTTCTGATTTATGCTTGGCAGCGTCAAGAGCCTACGGCTAATGCTAAATACCGATTTGCATTCAAGATGGATACCGAGGCGAGCCGAGGCCTGGGCTACGCAGGCGTACCTGACGGTACGTCGAGTAAGCACAGGCTGAAGGGCAACGAAGGTAGACGCTTGAAGGCAAATCGGTATATTTAGGAGGTGTTTATGATTGACGGTGTAGTAGTTAAGAAGCTCAAGGTCGTCCCGGACGAAAGGGGAAGGCTCATGGAGATCCTGCGCTGCGACGACGAGATGTTCGTTAAATTCGGCCAGGTCTATATGACTACCACGTATCCTCAGGTGGTCAAGGCATGGCACTACCATGAGAAGCAGGACGATTTCATAACGTGTGTAAAGGGCATGCTGAAACTGGTACTCTTTGATGACCGGCAAGATTCCCCAACGCGCGGCGAGATCAACGAGTTCTTCATCGGCGATTATAACGCGGGTCTCGTCAAGGTCCCCAGAAAAGTCTACCACGGATGGAAATGCGTGTCTGAAGAGGAGGCTATCGTCATCAATATCCCGACTGAGCCTTATGATAGGGAGAACCCTGATGAATACCGGCTGGACCCGCACAACAACAACATCACCTACAGATGGGAAAGAAAAGATGGATAAAATGCAGATTCTGGTGACAGGCGGCTGTGGATTCATCGGCAGCAACTTCGTCCGGCACATGCTTTCCAGGTATCCTCATACGATCACAAACATAGATAAGCTGACGTATGCCGGAAATCTTGAGAACTTGAAAGGGCTGGAAAAAGAGCCGCGATACCGATTCATCAAAGGAGATATCGCCAGCGCTTCGGACGTTGAGAAGGCCTTTTCGGACGGCGTCGATATCGTGGTTAATTTCGCGGCAGAGTCACACGTTGACCGGAGTATCCTTGATCCGGATGCTTTCATAGGGACGAACATATACGGAACCTACATGCTTCTTGAAGCGGCGCGCAAAAAAGGTGTCAAGAAATTCATGCAGGTTTCGACCGACGAAGTCTATGGCAGTCTTCCGCCGGCCGGGAAGTTCACTGAGGATACACCGCTCGCACCCAACAGCCCTTACTCTGCTTCGAAGGCCTCGGCAGACCTCCTGGCCATGGCTTACTGCAAGACCTTCGGAACCCCCGTGGTTATCACGCGCTGCTCAAACAACTACGGTCCATACCAGTTTCCTGAAAAATTGATCCCTCTGCTTATCACAAACGCCATCGAAAACCTGGAACTGCCCGTTTACGGGGATGGTCTGAACGTACGGGACTGGATCCACGTGGAAGATCACTGCGAAGCCATAGCGCTTGTGCTTGAAAGAGGCGAGATAGGAAATATCTACAATGTAGGGGCAGAGAACGAAAGGGCCAACATCGAGATCGTGAAATTGGTCCTGGATTTCCTGAAGAGGCCGCACTCTTTAATTAAATATGTAAAGGATCGGCCGGGCCACGACCGCAGATACGCCATAGACAACACCAAAATACGGACAAAGCTTGGCTTCCAGCCGAGAAGGGATTTCAAGAAAGGGCTGGAGGAAACGGTTCGGTGGTACCTGCAAAACGGCACATGGTGGCAGAGCATCAGGACCGGTGAGTATTTGAAGTATTACGAGAAGATGTATAAAGACCGCTAAGGGCGGTCTATCTGGTCTGTCTAGTCCATCTGGTTTATCCGGTTTCTTCGGTTTCTCTGGTTCATCTGGTTTGTTAACCAAAGAAACTAAATAAACTGAAGAAACCAGAGAAACCGCTTTAAGGTCTGAAGGAAGCGAGGATGAAGGTACTGGTTACAGGCAGTGATGGTTTGATCGGCACAAACATCCTGCCCTGCCTCTCCAAGCACTTCGAGATCATACGCATGACTGAAGAGCAGTGGGATATCCTTGACAGGAAGCTGGGCGAGGAGATTTTTCATACCTACAAACCCAACGCGCTCATCAACCTTGCCGCAATCACCAACGTTGATGGATGCGAGGATGCGTCTGAACTCGCCTACCGAGTGAACGCAGAGGGCGCAGGCGTCCTCGCTGCTCTCTGCGGAGCATATAAGGTCAAACTTCTCCACTTCAGCACCGACTACGTCTTTGATGGGACAAGCACGAGACCCTACACGGAGGAAGACACGCCAAACCCTCTGTCCGTTTACGGTCTTAGCAAACTCCTCGGAGAGAAGAAGGTACTTGAGAGCCACCCGTCCTCCCTTGTCATACGGACCGAGTGGATCTACGGCAAGGGCGGGGAAAATTTCATAACCAAGGTGATAAAGATTGCCAGAGAGAAGGGCAAAGTAGAGGTGGTCGACGACCAGACCGGCGCGCCTACATTTGCGCAGGACCTCGCAGAGCCCGTAAGAGCTGTCATAGCTCAGGATAAATCAGGCATCTACCACATCACCAACGGAGGGGCCTGCACGTGGTTCCAGTTTGCCAAAGAGATATTTTCGATACTCCGTATTGACGTACCATGCCTGCCCATGAGCTCAGCCCAGGTACAGAGAAAGGCCAGGAGGCCCGCCTATTCCGTGCTTGACTGCTCGAAGCTTAAACGGCAGACCGGCCTCTCTCTGCGACCTTGGCAGGAGGCCTTACGGCAATACCTCGTGGAACCTTCATGAAATGCATCTTCTTCGGCGATACGCACCTCGCGAAAGAGGATCACGATCGCCACGAGTTCGTAACAAGATTTATCAGGGAGATCTGCGTGGGCGCAGACATGGTCTTTATTCTTGGAGACCTGTTTGAGTTCTACCACGGCTACGACGGATTCATTTACCCCTGGTACCAAGATGTCATTGATACGTTCAGAGATATTACGCTAAAGGGTACAGCCGTATACTATATCGAGGGGAACCATGAATTTGAGATGGGAAAATTTTTCGCCTCATACACAGGCTTAATCTGCGCAAGCACCCTGACGATTGAGATCGATGGTAAAAAGATGTTTCTTTCCCATGGGGATGAGGCCGCAAGCGCTGCACTCAGAAAGGTCCTTAAATCACCTCTCACCTATGCGGTCATGGATGCCCTGGGGCCCACGCTAACCTGGAAAGTCGCGATGGCATGCAGGATCTTTCTCTCAAAAAGACGGAGGCTTTACAATCAGAAGGTGCGCGATGCTTTCCGCACGTATGCCAGGCGAAAATTGGACGAGGGCTATCATGTGGTTGTCCTTGCCCACACCCATATGCCTGACTTCGTCGAATATGAGAATGGCGAGAGCAAAAGAATATATCTCAATACGGGAGACTTGATTGAAAATCTGACATACGGTGAATATGATAGTCTCAACGGTCTTGTAGTCAAAACCTATAAAGGTTAAGGAGGGTGCCCGCGCGGGAAAGCACCGGCTCACGCCAGCCTATGTCAAAAATTCTGGAGAGCTGGGCCAAATTTTGATAGAGTGAAGTGCACGTGGACTCCTATTCTTTTAGCTTTCTTTTAAAGAAAACCTTGACAGCTTTACTTTTGCCTCCCGGCCTCTTTCTCGTTCTGTTGCTGGCCGGTATGCTTTTCGTGACCAAGCGATTCCGGTCCTTCCTTCTTGGCCTCTTCCTCCTTCTCTATATGCTCTCGATTGAACCTACAAAAGACCTCCTTCTGTTGCCCCTTGAAAATAGGTATCCGGTTCCCGCATGGAGTGAGCTTCAGAACGTTGACGCCATCGTGGTGCTGGGTGGCGGGGCTCTCGAGAATGCGCCCGATATCGACGGGCAGGGAGCGCTTTCCGGGGACAGCCTGGAGCGCATAGTATCCGCCTACAGACTCCATGCCGCGTTAAAAAAACCTATCATCGTAGCCGGAGGAGCAGTCTTAGGAAGAAAAGCTGAGTCCGAAATCGCGAGGGACGTGCTTCGCAGACTAGGAGCCAAAGAGCAGTTCATACTGGCTGAGACAAGAAGCATGGATACAAACGAAAACGCTCTGTTTGCTGCAGAGATCTGTCGCAAAAAAAACTGGAGCAGGATAGTGCTTGTAACCAGCGCCTTTCATATGAAACGGTCCTTGATGCTCTTCAACAGGTTTTTCAACGGCATTGTGCCCTACCCCACCGATTACAAGACCCTCCGGAGAAATTACGACTATTGGAGCTTTCTGCCCGACGCTTCTAATCTGGCCGATACTGCCACAGCTTTAAAGGAATACCTGGGGATCATGTACTACAAGCTGACGCTAAAGGCTAAGGGCTAAAGGCCAAAGGCGCAAGGCTGGAGCCCTTAGCCTTTAGCCGTTAGGCTTTTAGCCCTTAGCCGGGCTGTTCGTCCGGAATCTACTGTAAAGTACCTCGCTTATTGTTGGTTTGCCGAGAAGCACCATGATCAGCCTGTCCACGCCCACTGAAACACCTGTGAGGGGACCCCGCAGTCTGGAGAGCACCGTCAGAAATTCCGTATCAATGGACAATGGTTCTTCTCCGAGCCTGCACCTTTTCTCATTCTCCTGCAGAAATCTGGCATGCTGCTCCTTCGCATCGAGAAGCTCGGAATAACCGTTGGCTATTTCAAGCCCTCTCATGTAGAGCTCAAACCGCTCAACTGTCTGTGCGTCTTTGCGTTTCGCCATGCTCGAAAGGTTGACCGGCCAGTCCTGAATGAAGCACGGAGCCTCCTCACCAAGGGGCTCCACTTCCTGAATGAAGAGCTTAAAAAAAAGATCCTCCCAACTCTCATGACTTTGGACGCCGAAGATCTGCTTATCACGCATGGCTTCAAAGAGCGATTGCCGGTCAAGGATGATGGGGTTGATACCTGTCTTTTCAAGGCAGAGATCGGCGAGATTGCAATATTTCCAAGGTCCTTCTGAATGACCGTGATCAGGTATCTGCAGCCCCCCAGCTAAAGATTTCACCAGCCTCTCCGTGAATGCCATCGCATCCCTGTACGTACCCGGCATATACCATTCGAGCATGGTAAACTCAATGCTGTGACGCTCTTCAAATTCCTCAACTCTGAAAACCTTGCAGACCTGAAATATTCTCTCCCGCCCTTCAACAAGAAGTTTTTTCATGCCGATCTCCGGAGAGGTGTGCAGGAAGAAAGGGCCTCGGTCTGCCATAAATACCCTGAGTGGTTCTATGTGGGCATCGGGCGCCGGACATCTCATGAGGTAGGCTGTCTCCACTTCAATAAAGCCGTTGCTGTAAAAGAACGTCCGAATGGCTTTCAAGATTTCATGTCTTGCTTTCAGAATATCGAGACTCATTATATCTCTATCTCCACCGCTAGCCTTGAGTGATGACTCGCTAGCAGTAAGAAGCGGGTCTACCTCATACCGCTTCACGAAGGATTAGTCTAAAGCACCTATCACTGATTGTAAAATAGATTTCACAGTCAGCTGACATTATACCGATTTGCATTCAAGATGGACGACCCAGCCTTCAGCCGGGTACCCCGGGCCCGCCGAGGCATGGGCCACGGAGGCGTACCAGCTACAATGGTACCAATCGCTTTAGCCGGGCACCCGCGTGCAACCGAACTCTTCATTCGCGGGTGGCAGGAGTAAGAACAGGCCGACGGGCAACGAAGGTGTGCGCTTGAAGGCGAATCGGTATCAATTGATTTTTCACAGTCAAGCAAGTATACTCTGACAAACGGAGAGATGACCGAGATGGCCGAAGGTGCTCGCCTGCTAAGCGAGTGTACGGGCTAAAACTCGTACCCAGGGTTCAAATCCCTGTCTCTCCGCCAAGACACGATAGTAATATCAATAACAATTTTTGACCTCCTCCAAAGACGGGCCCCGGACAGGCCCTAGACTACCTAAGGTTTTGATCTTCTTTATCCTTTGACTCTATAGGACTCACACCTGCCAGACTGCCCCTGCTGTGTGCGTGTGGCTTTCAGACGGCAATGCTGCATAAAAATAATCGGGCGCTTCGCGCTACTTTACCTTACCCTCAGGCTATGCGATATTAGAAGCTGTAATGGGTCACGGAAAAGGATAGGGTATGTATCGTTGGAATCCAGAGGAGTACTCGCGCCATTCAACCGAACAGGCGAAGTGGGCTCGGGAGCTGATCGCGAAACTCAATTTACAAGGAACCGAGAGAGTCCTCGATATCGGCTGCGGTGACGGAAAGGTGACTGCTGAACTGGCCTCTTCCCTTCCGCAGGGCTCAGTCCTCGGCATCGACAGCTCACCGGAAATGATCGCTTTTGCCAAAGATGCCTTCATGGACAAATTCGTGAATCTAGCCTTCCAGTGTGTTGATGTGCGGCAGATCTCCTTCACCCGGGAGTTTGATATCGCCTTTTCAAATGCAACGCTGCACTGGGTAGCTGATCACGCATCTGTCCTGACGAAAATCAGACAAAGTCTGAGGCCATCCGGAATGATGTTGCTCCAGATGGCAGGAAAGGGGAATGCGTCCGACGTGGTGGAAGTAGTAAACGGAATGATACGGCAGGAACAATGGCGTGCCTACTTCCACGATTTTCCCTTCCCCTACACGCTCTATAGCGATGATAAATACAAGAAACTGGTTAAGGCAGCGGGCCTTGCCGCGAAGCGCATCGAGCTATTTCCCAAAACGATGGTGCATAAGGGACGGGAGAGTTTTTCGGGATGGATTAGGACGACCTGGCATCCCTATCTTCAGAGACTGCCGGCCAATCTCCACGAGCGGTTCCTGAGAGAACTCGTCGATGCCTACGAGAGGCGATACCCGCCTGATGAGGAGGGGTTCTTCCGTGTCGGAATGGTCAGACTTGAGGTGGAGGCGGTGAGAGAAAGCTGACGGAATGGCGCATCCCTGCATACGTTCCTCAGCACGAATCTTATCTAACATCGGGAGGCTATGATGCAGGACATCCTTAGCGTTACTGAACTTAGAACAAGTGAGAGACGGAGCACCACGGGGTACCCACGTAGAGGGTCGTGAAGGAAATGGTTGAAGCCAGCGCGGATTTCGACAGTACCACACTATTTTAAAGGAGGTCCTTCATGAATACCAGATTACTGGGTTTGCACGGACCGCGGGTGTCTGCAATCGGTTTAGGCTGCATGGCCATGTCGGGCCTCTACGGGCCGACAAATGAAGCAGAGAGTATCGCGACCATCAGGGCCTCTCTCGACGCGGGTATCACTCTGCTCGATACAGGTGATTTTTACGGCATGGGACACAATGAGATGCTGATCCGTGAAGCATTGCGCGGCGTGCGCCGGGAGGACGTAGTACTCAGCGTGAAGTTCGGCGCGCTCCGGGACCCTTCAGGCGGCTGGAGCGGTTATGACTGCAGACCGAAAGCGGTCAGGAACTTCCTCGCCTATTCACTGAAGAGACTCGGCGTAGACTACGTGGACATTTATCGACCTGCCCGTCTTGATAGAGCCGTACCTATAGAGGATACGATAGGTGCCATAGCGGAGTTGACGAAGGCCGGTTACGTTCGCCATGTCGGCCTGTCAGAGGTCGGTGCCGAGACGATCCGCAGGGCCGCTTCCGTGTGCCCCATCTGCGATCTTCAAATAGAGTACTCCCTTATCTCGCGCGGCATTGAGGCACGTATACTTCCAACATGCCGCGACCTGGGGATAGGAATAACTGCCTATGGTGTGTTGTCGCGCGGTCTTATCAGCGGCCACTGGGGCAGGGAGCAGAGCGCCAGGGATCCGCGGCAACGGTTCCCTCGCTTCATGTCGCCAAATCTGGAGCACAATCTCGGTCTCGTCGAATCACTCCGGTCGGTAGCCGACGGGAAAGGCGTCACGGTGGCGCAGCTCGCCATCGCGTGGGTAGCGGCGCAGGGTAATGACATCGTTCCTCTTGTCGGAGCGCGCAGGCGGGAAAGTCTTTCAGAGGCTCTGGGTGCCTTTGCTATTACGCTGACAACGGCCGATCTTGCCCGCATCGAGGCGGCGGTACCATCCGGGGCCGGGGCCGGCGAACGGTATGCGCCACCGTCGATGCAGGATCTGGATAGCGAACGGGATAGTTGAGGAACCGTATACTCTCCTGCCTTGCTTGCTTCCTGCAACGGTGATCCTGGCTTTTCGATCTGCAACACATCATTGCATCTGGTAACGTAGCAGGCTAAGGTTCGTATTTTTCCCGGATGAGCCGTTGCAGAGGCATATCAAATTCTGGTGGGTAGTTGAGACCCGCCTGAAAAAGAGCGTGCATTTGGCGGACCATCGTCCTAGCCATCGTGACAGCGATCGTATCTTTTTTGACCTCTGCTTTTTCTCGGGCATAGGCATAGGCAAACTCAGCCGAAAACATGTGGTTATAAGTGAAATACATAAGAAACGGATTGGCGGCACTCATGCAGCCCCGGCCACCGGCCACGACTATCAATCCGCCTATTTTCCCGGCCTGTTGCAGTGTGGGGAAATTGAGCGCGTAGGTTCGATCGAGGGCAATTTTGGTAAGGCCCGACATGCTCCAATAGTAGACCGGGGTCGCCCAGATGATCCCGTCGGCCTCTCGTATTTGCTTATATATTTGCTGCATGTCGTCTTGGATAACGCACTCTCCCGTTTGGGCGCACCCCATGCATCCATCACACTGAGCAATAACCTTGTCCCTGAGCGTGATTTTAGAAATGGAGCCCCCTATGTTTCGAGCTTCTTCCAACGCGATATCCAGAAGGATCTCGGTATTCCCCCCTTCTCTTGCACTTCCTAAGATGCCAACCGTTTTCATCGTCCACCTCCATCCTCGTCGGTACAAGACCGAGTCTCTTTTATGTTTGATCTATGCAAAGCCATACCATCTGGTAATGCTGCCCAGCGACTCTCGCTGACTGGATCGTTGATTTACCGGGTTCTCCCAGTCGGGATAGCCGATCGCTATTCCGAGCGCGATGAGCTTTGACTCCGGTATGTCCACAACTTTTCTGATGAGGTCGGGATAGATCACCGATTGTGCCTGGGCTATGGTTCCGAGTCCATAGGAGGTGGCAAGCAGCATGATGTTCTGCACGACCGATCCGCAGTCGTACACCGACCAGACATTGGTGCCCTTTGATTGATGGAATATGCAACGATCAATGAGGACGTAGATTACAACCGGGGCACCGTAATTTTTGAAGTTCTGCACTCTGCGATACTCCATGTACTCCGGTGTCTGCGTCGTGCCTTGAGGCGTCAGGCCCTCCCGGCGTGACAGGTAGGGCTCTGGAAACTCATAGGGACGGGCGATTTCTGACTGTGGCTCATGCTCGCCTCGTTTGAGATACGCTTTCTGTATTTCGTGAAGCCGTTCTCCCGTGACGACCACAAACTCCCAGGGCTGCGTGTTGGCCCACGACGGAGCCCTGAGGGCCTGCTCCAGTATGTTCCGCAGTTTCTCCTTGGGGACGCCGTCAGGCTTGAAAGCCCGAATACTTCTTCTTTGCATGATGGCATCTTCGACATCCATAGCGTGTTCCTCCTTTTTGTCTGCGATCTGTCTTCCATTCTGATTATGGACACGTGCGGCTCAGGTAGTCAAGTGGACTTTGTTGCTCCGCTTAACCAGTGCAACCCGACCGGCGCCTTGACATCCACCGGGTCGGATATATATTAACCAACGTAAGTAAATAAAACCAAAAGGGGGAAAAGAAACATGAAAGATGCAACGTCGTCCCGAGTAACGATTCCTGCCGACCTGTTGAAGAAGTTTCAGACCGAGAAAGGGGCAATGATGATGCGCAGGCTCCCCGTGGCGGGGATCTTAATGATCCCCGAGGACATGCTTGCCAGGATGGGCTTTGGAGACGTCACCAAAGCCGGATTCCAGGTGCTGGTCGTACCCGCGGAGGAATAAGGGCCGCAGGCAAGGATCTGGCCAGCGAAAGCGGATTGGGATCTTCCCCTTAAGGCCCTCCTGTTGGGCCCTAAGGTAGTACGGCTCTGAGCCGCACCTCACGGATTCCCGCAAAATGTTGAAGGGGCCCGGTCATGCGTCCTTCTTCGCTGGCGGTTGACCTGCTTAATGTCATACTCACCCCTCATGTCGGATAGGGAGACGGAAATGTCGACAGAGCCCGGGACCGGTGTCGCCTTCTTGAGAAACATCGGGCTCATGATGACCTACAGGTGTCAGGCGGCCTGCCCGCACTGCGTGGTGGGGGCGGGGCCGCACCGGACGGAGGAGGTTTCTCTCGAGGAAGCCCTCGGCTGGATAAGGCAAATGGCCGAGTATCGTGACGGGCACATCGCGGCGCTTTCCTTGACCGGCGGGGAACCCTTCTGCTGCTTTGAGAAGCTGCAGGAGACTACCAGGCATGCGGCGCAACTGGGGATGGTCGTCACGACTGTGACGAACGGCTTCTGGGCGACCACCGTAAGCGAGGCCGTCTCGGTCCTGGCCAGGCTCGAAGGCCTCAAGATGATCGGCATCAGCGCGGATCCCCATCATCAGGCCTTCATCCCCTTTGACAGGGTGAGGAACGCGGTTGCGGCCGCCCGGGAGTGCGGCCTCCAGTATAGGATTATCGTAACCTGCGAAGATGATACCTCCCCGGAGTACCGGGCGTTGCGCGCGTGTCTGGAAGAGGTGAGCCCTGAGGAGCACATCCAGACGGTCACGACGTTTCTTGCGGGCCGTGCCGTGGACGAGATCGACGCTACGCGCTGCCGGACCTCTCCGGCGCCGTGCCAGTCCCGTTGCGAGGCGGTGGGGTCGCCCGTCGTATTTCCGAACGGGCAGGTGGTCGCCTGCATCGGGGCCCTTATTGCGTTGCCGACGCACCATCCGCTGGTGCTGGGGAACCTGCGCCATCAGCCGCTGGGGGAGATACTCGACAAGGCGGAGGGGAACGCCATCCTGCACGGTCTCCGGGTGTGGGGCCCCGGAAGGCTCGTATCGATGATCGAGGAGTCAGAGGCGAAAGCCGAGTTGCCGGACCGGTACATCGACGACGTTATCTGCGACCCCTGCTACAGGATCATGTCCAACGGAAAGCTGGCGCGATGGGTGGAACGTTTGGCCGCCGACCCCGAGTATGTGAGGACGGTCGCTTACGGCAGGGCTTATTTCCTGAACGAAGCCGATATGCTCGGCTATCTGGGATGGCAATAACCGCCCCCACCCGACCGCATGCGTTGAGTCGTCCCTGCGGTCCGCTGCCTTGATCCATCAAGCCGTCGCGGAGTTTTCTTAAATCACTCGATCCTTCAAAACAGCGCGTTCACCTGCTATTACTGCATGAGCTTAGATTCGAGAAAGCGCACTTGCCGCCTAAAAGCGGTAAGGGTTTTTCCTGTCTCCCTCGTGGCTGTGTAGACGAGTTGAGCGCCGTGAGCAAGGAGTTGCCGCGAAACATCGATCAGCATGGGTCAGGCAAGACTCCTCATGATCTCGATACCTTTCACGATGGCGGATTCCTTAGCGGCGAAGGATATTCGCACATGTGATTTTCGCCTGGAAAAAACACTCCCCGGGATAATGAAAAGCTTTTTCTCCAGCGCCCGCTCAACGAATCTATCCCCATCACCATCGGGAACCTCCGGAAATATGTAGTAGGCACCCTTCGGCTCCACCACACAATATTTATCCTTCAACCCTTCGTAGATGAGGTCTCTTTTTTTCTTGTACTTTTCAATCAGGTCAGCTGTGTTGTAATCGAGGGCAAAAACGGCTGCCTTCTGCCCTATGGAATTGATACTGCTGAATACATATTGCTGCATGGTGACCATGCTGTCAATGATTTCTTTTGGTCCCGCTGCAAAGCCTACCCTCCATCCGGTCATGGCCCACGTTTTTGAAAAACCGCCGAACGTAACGGTGTTCGGGTAGAACTGGCCTAGATAGGAGAGGGGGCCCACATGTTCGTAGTTGAATCTGTCATATATATCGTCCGAGAAGACGAGTAGATCCTTTTCCCGTGCAACGCGCGCCACCATCTCCAGCTCCTCCCTGGAATAGACTGCCCCCGTAGGGTTGTTGGGGCTGTTGATAATGATAATCTTGGTCCGTTCCGTTATGGCGTTTCTTAGTGCCTCCTCCTTGAGTTTAAAATCAGGATAGGTGTCCACAAACACAGGCTGTCCACCTAGAAGAATGACCTGGTATTCATACATGACGAAGTAGGGGTCGGGTATGATGACTTCGTCGCCTGGATTCAACGTGACCAGAAGGGCAAGGAGAATGCCCCCCGTAACCCCGGCCGTGACGACCACATCCTCGCACATGATGCCGTCTGACCGGAGATGACCAAGCAGTTTTTCCCGCAGATCAGGAATACCGCCCGAAGGCGTGTATTTATTGAACCCTTTCTGTATCCAGTCGATCCCTTCCTGTTTGATAGGCAAGGGAATATCAAAATCAGGTTCGCCAAGACTCAGATTGACCGGATCCTTGACCTTCCGTACCATGTCAAAGATCTTTCTCACACCGGAAGGCCGGACATTCCGCACCCGCTCCGATAGCACCATCGTCTCCTCCTTATCAAAGCGAAAGGGATCGGGATTGCGCACCGACCCCTTTCGCCCGAATCACATAATGATCACTCATCCCGTCCGGTCTTGCAGCAAGGCTGCTGATCAGGCGGCGGGACGCGGAAACTTCTCGAGCTCCGCCACGAGCCTCTTCATCTCCTCTACAGGAAAGGCAGTATCCTGGAGTTTTCCAGAAAGATAGGCGTCGTAAGCGGCAAGATCAATAAGTCCATGCCCGCTCCAGATCATGAGAATGACCTTCTCCTTGCCCTCTTCTTTCGCGCGCTGCGCCTCTTCTATGACACAGGCAATGGCGTGGTTTGTCTCCGGAGCCGGGATAAAACCTTCGGTCCGGGCCCACGTGAGGCCGGCCGCAAAGGTCTGAAGCTGGCCGTAGGCCTTTGCCTCCATGAGACCCTCCACAATGGCCTTACTGACGAGTGGGGCAAGGCCGTGATAACGCAAACCGCCGGCATGGATCGGCGCCGGGACGAACCCGTGGCCGAGGGAATGCATGGCCAGCAAGGGGGTGGTACACGCTGTGTCCCCGAAATCGTAGACATAGGGCGCCTGCGTCATGGTGGGACAGGAAGTCGGTTCGCAGCCGATGACCCTCATTTCCTTCCCGTTCATCTTATCGGCAACGTAGGGAAAGGCGAGACCGGCAAAATTACTTCCCCCTCCGACACAACCCACGACTATATCCGGGTATTCCCCGAACCTCGCCATCTGCTTCTTTGTCTCCAGACCTATGATGGTTTGATGCATGAGGACATGGTTGAGCACGCTTCCAAGGGAGTACCTCGTATCTTTCGAAGTCACGGCGTCCTCTATGGCCTCGCTGATCGCGATGCCCAGGCTCCCGTGATGCTCCGGATTCTCGTCGAAGAACTTTCTCCCCGCGTTCGTTTCAGGACTCGGGCTGGGAATACAGGTCGCTCCCCAGGTCTGCATAAGCATTTTTCGGTAGGGTTTCTGATTGAAGCTTATCCTTACCATGTAGACCTTGCACTCGAGTCCGAACTGGTTGCAGGCGAAGGCAAGAGCGCTTCCCCACTGCCCGGCGCCGGTCTCAGTCGTCAGCCTCTTTATCCCGAAGACCTTGTTATAGTACGCCTGCGGGATAGATGTATTCGGCTTATGGCTACCCGCCGGACTTACGCCCTCGTGTTTATAGTAGATGCGTGCAGGAGTCTTGAGGAACTTTTCCAGCCGGGCTGCCCTGTAGAGGGGTGTCGGTCTCCACATAAGAAGTTTGTCCAGTACCTCTTCAGGTATATCGATCCACCGCTTCGTCGACACCTCCTGCTCTATAAGGTTCATCGGGAACACGGGCGCCAGATCCTCCGGGCCTATCGGCTTGCCGGTGCCCGGATTAAGCGGCGGCGGTAGCGGCGTGCTGAAGTCGGCCTGAATATTGTACCACTGCCTCGGTATATCCTTCTCGTCCAAAAAAACCTTGTATTCCATTGATACCTCCCCTTTTGTTAGGCCCACAACGGATATGCCCCGAAGACGGCATTCGAGGCCAGGTGATCGCGCCGAAAGCGGCTGTGGGACCGCCCACGGCTCGGGCGGCAAACTGCCACGTATCAGCGGTATCTGCCGCTATGCCGGAACGCAGACCAACTATTTTTAAACCTTATAGCAGGGTTTAGAATCTGTCAAGTTTATTTCCATAGACACTATTGTTTGTGACGAGAAACAGCATAGGCAATGGTATGACCAGAGGGCTTCAGGCAAAAGGGCCATTGGCAACTGTTGCGGCGACGTGCACTATTGCCGTAGCTTGAATCAATCACAAGAAAGATAGGAATAGATAAAAAAGTTTGTCGCGGAGCGCGAAATAGGATAAAATCGGGAGGGCTACAGCTTTGATATAAAAAAGGGCATCTCGGAAACAACCGAATGTCCTAAAAATCTATACAGGGAGGTTCCATGAATATCCTCATCGCAGACGCAATGTCCGACAAGGCCGTTGACATCTTGAGGTCCCACAATCTTTCAGTGGACGTCAAGACCGACCTCAAGAAGGAAGAGCTTCGAGACATCATTGGCGGGTACCACGCTCTCATTGTGAGGAGCGCGACAAAGGTGACGCGGGACATCATCGAAAAAGCGGACAATCTGAAGGTGATAGGCAGAGCAGGTATAGGGGTGGATAACGTGGACGTTGGGGCTGCGACAGAAAAGGGCATCGTCGTTATGAACACCCCGCAGGGAAATGCTCTTGCTGCAGCCGAACACGCGCTGGCCCTCATGTTTGCAGCGGCGAGGAAGGTAACCTTGGCGGACAGTACGATGAAGCAGGGGAAGTGGGAGAAGAAGGCCCTCATGGGGATCGAGATCCAAGAAAAAACCCTTGGCGTCATAGGGATCGGCAACATCGGGATGATCGTGGCGGAGAAGGCCCTTGCCCTGGGGATGCGGGTTATAGCCCACGATCTATACGTCTCACCTGAAATCGCGATGAAGAAAGGCATCACACTGGTCGACCTCGACACCCTCCTCAAGACCAGCGATTTCATAACGGTCCATGTACCGATGCTCCCCTCTACCAGGAATCTGATCGACAAGGATGCCCTCGCCAAAACAAAGAAGGGTGTCATCATCATTAACGCTGCAAGGGGTGGGATCGTCAACGAGAAGGACTTGTACGAAGCGCTCATGAGCGGACAGGTCAGCGGAGCCGGTCTGGATGTCTTTGAGCAGGAGCCGCCTCCCGCCGACAATCCCCTCGTCTTGTCTGAGAAGGTCGTATGCACACCGCATCTTGGAGCATCGACCAAAGAAGCCCAGTCGAAGGTCGCCATAGACATCGCAAACCAGATCGTCGACTATGCGGTCCACGGGGTGATCAAGAATAGCGTCAATGTTCCACCCGTATCGATCGAGGTGCAGAGGCAGCTCTCTCCCTACATCGCCCTTTCGGAAAGGCTCGCAACCTTCGTCTCTTCCATCAGTGAATTGCCCGTAGAGGAAGTAGCGATCGAGTACATGGGGGATATCTCCGAGGTGGAGACAAAAATCCTGACCCAGGCTATCCTCAGGAATATCCTCGCCCGTCATCTCGAAGGGGTCAACTACGTTAACGCCCCGACTGTTGCAAGGTCGCGGGGGATAAAAATCAAGGAGGTGAAGGAGAAGGAGCACGATGACTACACGTCCCTGCTCGGAATAAAGCTGACCAACGGGAAGATCGAGAGGGCTGCCTACGGAACACTACTTGGCAAGAAGGCGCCGAGACTGATCAGATTGGACAGGATCGCTGTCGACGCAGATCTGGCCGGCAACATGCTGCTTACCTATCACCAGGACAAACCGGGGATCGTGGGCAGCATCGGTACGGCGCTGGCGAACAAGGGGATCAATATCGGCAGTATGTATGTCGGCAGGGAAGCTGAGGGCGGTCTTGCCATAGCGCTGCTTGCTGTGGATGGGAAGGTGAGCGATGAGGTGATCAAGGAGCTACGGGGTGTCCCTAACGTTATAGAGATAAAGAGGATCGCGGTCTCCTAGCGGAGAACAGATTAACGGGTTCGCGGAATCGGCTCCGCCCTGCTCATGATTTCAAACTCCTTGAATGAGCTTGTAATACTCCCTGAGCGTGCGGATGGATTCCATCGTGGTTTGGAACAAGATCCAACTGAGAACAAGGATTCCTATGGTGAGTCCGATCTTCCATGCCCGCGTCGTTTGTGGGCGTAACCAAAGCAGGGGCAACGCCAGAGGGCCCACACAACAGACTGCCATGATAATGAAAGACTTTCGGAAATACCATTGAATCTTTTCCTCTGGAAAGCGTGGGTAGTTAGAGGCATCCAGAAACTCGCCACAGTGTCTACACTTTATCGCGTCGTCTTGGATGTCTTCAGCGCAGAACGGACACTTTTTCATTGTCATCTCTCACATAGAGTATCGTCATACGCCGCAGGTATAATAACATTCTTTCTGTAGCTGGACCAGTTTGCGGACGGTTTATGAATAAATCAAATAAAACAAAAAAATAAATGTGTAATGGGTTTAAGCTGCGTAAACCTTTTCTCTGATTATGGCCATCTTTCGGGCAAAAACAGTGAAAGATAGCGTGAGTTCATTCCTCGATTGTCGCCAGCGAAACGGGCAGATACTTCCGGACGGCTTCCTTGAACTCCGCCGCCCTGCGGGCACTGGGGAAGTCAAATAAATAGTAGCCATGCCCGCTCAGAAACTCCTTTGTTGCTCCTCTAACCGGCTGGAAACCGGCTATTTCACGTGCCAACGCTTTTACCATAGCACCCACGTTTCTATCTTTTCCAACGATGTAAACCTTTGCTTCAGCCATACGTTATTTCACCCTATGATTGATCGAGAGTTTTTCTGAAAGCGTTGCTTTGTGACAAATGCTTGGACCCCTCTGTTACCGAGATATAATCAAATCTTGTTGATGGAGAGAAGAAAGGCGTATCCTAATTGAGAGCAGTTAAATCTCAACATATCCCCTGTAGCAAGCAGGGGAGGAAGGATACGCCCATGAAGAATGATGAACCTATCGACGAGAAAAAG
>DATFYE010000049.1:0-3306 GCA_035315185.1 Syntrophorhabdales bacterium
GCCGACACTGTGTGCCTACCAATCCTATATGGACTTCTCCCAAGGCTGTCCGAAGTCAGCGAAGGGCCTGACCTCCTGCACGGCGAAAGTGATTGCCGCGTGCATCATGTTCGCGGCTGCTTCTCCGGCCTTTGCCCTCAGCTGGACCTTGAGGGAGTCAAGTTTCTCGCCCGACGTCTGACAATCGGTCATCTTGAGATAGATTCTCACGCCCTTCCATTCGGGAGGGGTCTGCCCCGGCTCCATGATCACGAAGACGGCGTTCGGGTTTTCCTGGAGATAGCCAAAGGTTCGGTTCTTACCGCACCCCATGAAGATCGTCTTTTCGTCAACCATCTGGGCTGAGCCGAAGTAGGCAACGTCAACCTTCCCGTCTTTGCTCGCGGTGGCAAGGACTCCCAACCGCGGCATCTTGTTGAAATACTCTTTCAAATCCTTTGACATGGTATCCTCCTTGGAAGTAATGGGTTCCGGTCTTTTCCACCGGTTACCGATAGTATACTCCGGGAAGAGCCGGTCGTGTCTGTAGCATTTGCTACACGTCTGCCGCCAGTCCGGTCACCTCTTCGGTTTCTTCAACCTGCCTTCGTGAACAGCTGCGACGGGTGATCTTGTCCACAGGCGGCCTTCACAGATACTTAACAGACAATTAATTTGACGTAACGCGTCCTGGTGCTATGATCCCGTTGTGCTACCCCACGTGACCCTTGATACAACCTTCAAGCAGTTTGTGGAAGAGATGAAGGCCGTGCGGCTTGCAGACATCGAACCCGGAACCGCACGTTACCGAAAACTGGTGAAAGAGTTTAACCGGGTGAAACAAGCTTTTCTCGATGACGAAGCAGAAGAGACGCGGGGACAGGCCAGAATGCTGTCCGCCGAAGAAGCGATTGAAGCCATAATTTTGGCGGGCATCGCATACTCCTGGGTTTTTGGTGCAATCGGATCGATGTGATAAAGTGAAGCCCGCGCAGAGATGGGTGCGTACTGTGCTCGCTATTCTTGTCGGGACCGTAGTATCTGCTACCCTCCTCCATGGCGCCCGAGCGAGCCTGGAGACTTCTTCGTGGAAGTGTTGTTTTCCCATCTCGTCCCACCATACAACCTTCCTCAGGGTAATCGACACTTTCTGTTGACGCTTTTATCTGGGACGGCTATGCTTATAGCAATAGACGAGTAGACACTTCTTATGACGCGTGGTAGCTCTTCCGTTCCGTAGCATAGTGTTGGAGGAAGCTCCGTGACCGCGGAACCATTTAAACGTAAGCTCACCGCAATCCTCAGTGCCGATGTCAAAGGTTACAGCCGCCTCATGGGTGAGGATGAGGAAGGAACCATCCGTACGCTCAATGCTTACCTGGACGTGATAACCGGCTTCATTCATCAGCACCGGGGACGACTCGTCGCCACGGGGGGCGATAGCGTCTTGGCGGAGTTTCCCAGCGTGGTGGATGCGGTCCGGTGTGCCGTAGAGATCCAAGAGGAGCTTAAGGACAGGAACAAGGAGTTAGGGGAAGCAAAACGGATGGAGTTTCGCATTGGGATCAACCTTGGCGATGTGGTCGAAGAAGGTGACAATATCTTAGGGGATGGAGTCAATGTTGCTGCCAGGGTGCAGAGTTTGGCCGAAGCTGGAGGCATCTGCATATCCGGGACGGTGTATGACCAGGTCAAGGACAAACTGACCTTACGGTATGACTACCTCGGAAAACAGACGGTAAAAAATATCGCAGAACCACTGCGGGTCTACCGTGTCCTGATGGAACCCCTGACTTCTGCCGCACGCATGCTTGTCTGGAAGCGCCGGGGCCTAAGCCATTGGAAACGCATACATCCCCTCTTCAAGATCCTCATCGCCCTCTTTGCTGCGGCCAGTGCCGTCTGGCCCCTCTATACCCATTACGTCACCCGACCCGTTGCCTCACTAGCAAAATCCGTCGCGGTGGCTTCCAAAGAAAAGATGGCCTTTCCTCTTCCGGATAAACCCTCCATCGCGGTCTTACCCTTCACCAACATGAGCAATGATAAGGAGCAGGAGTATTTTGCCGACGGGCTGGCTGAGGAGATCATCAATGCCTTATCCAAGCTCAGCAACGTTTTTGTGATCGCGCGCAACTCGACCTTCACCTATAAAGGGAAACCGGTGAAGGTCCAGCAGGTCGCCGAGGAACTGGGGGTTCAGTATGTGTTGGAGGGGAGCGTACGTAAAATGGGCGACAAGGTCAGAATTACCGCCCAATTGGTCGACGCCCTCACCGGTAACCACCTCATGTCCGAGCAATACGAACGTGACCTGAAAGACATATTTGCCGTACAGGACGATGTCACCATGAAGGTACTGACGAGCTTGCGGGTGAATCTGACCGAGGGAGAAAGCGCGCGTGCATTCGGACGAGGTACGAGAAACCTGGAGGCTTATCTCAAGCTATTGCAGGCATATGAGCAAAGGGCAATCTGGAACAAGGAGAGCCAGGCGCGAGCCCGTCAACTGGCTGAAGAGGCCATTACCCTGGATCCAGGGTATGCGCTGGCATACAGTTACCTTGCCTTGGCACTCGTGGGTGAGGTAAATTTAGGAGTCTATGACAACCCTCAGAAAGTTCTGGAACGAGCTTACGGACTCGCGGAAAAGGCTGTTGCACTCGACGATTCCTCGGCCTGGTCTCATATTGCCCTGGGCACACTGAGCGTACTGTACAAGAAGGATTGGGACAAAGACATCGCAGAGGCCCAGCGCGCCGTCGCCGTTGAACCCGGCTCAGCTTATAGCTACGGGTCAATGGCCATGTCCTTAACCTTTGCCGGACGCTATGAGGATGCGATCCCTTACTATAAAAAGGCCTTTCGTCTCAGCCCCCGCCCCCTGCCGTTATGGTTAATGAATTTGGCGGTGTGTTACACCGCCATGGGCCAATACGAGGAGGCAATCAGGATACTGAAAAGCATAACTGAAAAACAGCCGGATCAGGCGGTTGCGCACATCCTACTCGCGGTGGCGTACGTGTTGAGCGGCAGAGAGGACGACGCAAGGAAGGAGGCGGCAGAGATCCTCAGGATCGATCCCACCTTCTCCCTGGACCGTGCTCAAGGGGATTTGTTCTACAAAGACCACGCGGAGCTAGGCCACATGAGAGAGGCGGCCCTGCGCAAGGCGGGGTTGAAGTGAGGAACTGTAATAGAATCTTATTTTATTCGATCTTGCGCCTTTCTATCGGTAATCCTCACCTTTGATCGCCTGATGATGGTGCGGCTTTGTAGGTGAAATCTGCTCCCAGCTTTGTCAAAACGTTACCCGCTGGACATAAG